>JBKDSQ010000017.1:0-49804 GCA_046340895.1 Synechococcaceae cyanobacterium
GCCACCGAGCATCAGCAGGGTGACGAGAAAGATGCTCTCCCGCAGCGAGAAGGAGGTGGGATCGATGTAGGTGACATAGCCGGCGTAGAGGGCCCCGGCGAGGCCGGCCGTGGCACCAGCCACGGTGAAGGCCTGCAGGGCAAGGGTGGTAGTGTTCACCCCCATGGCTCTGGCGGCGCGTTCATCCTCACGCATGGTTTGCAGGGCGAGGCCGAAGGGACTGCGATACAGGCGGAACAACAACGGCAGAACCAGGGCGAGCAGGGCGGCGGTGAGCAGGGCGTAATGCCAGGGCTCGCGCAGGCTGAAGCCGAGCAGGGAGGGCCTGGGGATGCCGTAGAGACCGAAGGGGCCGCGGCTGAGGCCAACCCAGTTGTAAAGGATGACGAACACGATCATCTGAAAGCCGATGGTGGCGAAGATGAAGTGATCGCGGCGAAAGCGCAGGCAAAACCAGCCGATGGCGGCGGCGATCATTGCCGCCACGAGAGCGGCGGCGAAGAGGGCGGGCAGGAAGCCCCAGGCGCCGCTCCAGAGCAGCTGGGCCGCCTGATCGCCAGGCGAGCCGGCCCGCAGGCGCGTGAGGGCATAGGTGTAGGCGCCGATGCCGTAGAAGATCGCCTGGCAGAACACGATCAGGCCGCCGAAGCCGGTGACGAGGTTGAGGGAATAGGCCAGCAGCGTGTAGATCCCGAACATCACCAGCAGGTGGCCGATGTAAGCGGGGCTCCAGGTGAACAGCAGGGCCAGGAACAGGCCCGCCAATCCCCAAACCATCCAGGCCGGTGTCGGCTCGTCCCAGACGGAGCCGGGTCCGCTCTGGGGCGGAGAGGGAGGAACCGGTGTGGGGAGTGGTGGCGGACTCATGGTTCCTCGGCCCGTTTGCGCACGCCCAGCAGCCCCGCGCGACGAAAGAAGAGCACGGCCAACAGGAGGGAAAAGGCCACCAGGACGAGCCACTTGGTGGAGAACTGCCAGATGATGAAGCTCTGCAGCAGGGCGAGCAGGAAGCCGCCGAGCAGCCAGCCCTCCACCCGGGCCACGCCCCCGGCTAACACCGCCACGGCGGCGATCAACAGCTGACTCATGCCGGCGTGCACGTCGAGGCCCACATCTGTCATGGTGAGGCAGGCGGGCACCGCAACCAATGCGCCGCTGAGGGCAAAGACAGCCGCGCGCAGGCGACTGAGCCGGCCGCCCAGCACCAACAGAAGCTCGGGGTTTTCACCCATGGCACGCACCAGGCGAAAGAAGGGCAACCGCCGCGCCCGGGCCAGGCCGAGAAGAAGCGTGGAGCAGAGGCCAAGCTGAGCCAGTTGAAGCGTGGTGAGCCGCACCGGACCGAAGGAGAGCAAGGCGGCGATGTCTCTCGGAATGGCGTGGATTTCATTGCCGTAGAGCAGCGCCAAGCTGTTTTCGATCACGATCGCCAGGCCGAGGGAGGCCACCATTACGGCGCCTGGGGCGGTGCCGCGGCGGTGGAAGGGGCCGTAGAAACCGGTTTCCATGGCCCAGCCGGCGAGGGCACTGAGGGCTACGGCCGTGGCCCCGGCGACGGACCAGGGCAGGCCCAGCATGGTGACGAGGGAGTAAAACAAAAAGGCCGCGAGCACGTAGGCGCCGCCATAGGCGATGTGAAACACGCCCGTGCTGCGGTACACCAAGCCGAAGCCGGCGGCAAGGACGGCATAGAGGCTGCCGGTGACCAGGCCATTGGCCAGCAGTTGGGCCAGCAGGCTCATGGGGCGGCGGGCTTGGCGAACAAGCCGGCGATGGAGGGGAACTCCGCCGCCAAGCTGGGGAAGTCGCGCAGGGCTTTCTCCAGCCGGCGGCCGAAGGTGAAGCGGTCGGCATAGCCGAGGGCTGCCGCCAGGGCGCTTTTGTGGCGCAGGCCCTGCTCCCGCATCGCTTGCTCGGCGAGGGCGAGCTCGGCCCGGGCCAGGCACAGCTTGTAGTTCCCAGTGCGGGCAGCGTCGCGGCCGGCGTGGGGGCTGGGGCTGGATGGATCGGCGAGCAACAGGCTGGGGAGATGGGCGATGGCCAGCTCCTCCTGGCCGGCCAGACTGGCCTGCAGGGCGGCGTAATCGACCACCTGGCGCAGCTCGCGCACATTGCCAGGCCAGCTGTGGGCCTCCAGCCGCGCCATCACGGCCCCGCTGAACACACGGGCGCTGCTGCGGCCCAGCGAGCGTTGGCGCTGCAGGAAATGGGCCGCCAGCAGGGGGATGTCGTCCCGACGCTCCCGCAACGGGGGCAGGCGCAAGGGCCAGGCATTGACCGCCGCCAGCCAGCGCGGCAGGGCCGCGGCGGGCGCCTCGACACGGCACGAATGTGGCAATAACGCCTCTTCACGTAGCAGAAACACCACGCTGCGTGGTCCCCTCTTGTCCCGATCCAGTATTCTGCCCTCGAGATCGCCAACGTGCCCTGCTCGGCTTCCATCCAGCCGGCGCCCACCGATGTGAAGAAGCGCTCACCAGCCGCCGTGATCGATCTAGCCCCCACCTCCAGAAACGGCTCCTCCGCCCCCAAGCCGGCCCGATGAAGCACCCTGGCCACCAACGAAGCCCCGCATCCGGGCTCTGCCAGCAGCACGGGGCAGCTGTTCGCCTCTGGCGCCAGCCTCCTGAGGTTGTTCACCACCTCTCGCATCGCGGCGCTTTGGCCCACAAGGGCATCGGCCAGCTGATCCCAGGCATGCCGGCGCCAAGCCCGCAGCTGACGCCTGAGGCGGCCCTGTGCGATCACGGCTTCCATCATCCGGATCAAATGCGACGGGCTGAACTCTTGCTTATGCAGAAACATCATCGCGCCGGCTCCCACCGCCTCAATGGCGGATTCGCTGTCCCCATAGGCGGAAAGCATGATCACTGGCTGAGAGGCATCCTGCGCAAACACCTGCCGCAACACATCGATTCCCTCCCGATCGCTCCTCAAGCGCATGTCCAGCAGGAGCAACGCGAAGCGACGCGGCTCCCACACGGTTCGGAACTCCCGGATCGAGGCCGCTTCCACCAGCTCATACAATCCCTCCACGCTCTCGCGCACGGCGGCGCGGAAGCTGGGATCGTCGTCGAGGAGGAGGATGGTATCGAGCACCATCCCCCTACTCTAGCCTCACGCACAAGCAAAAATAGACTATTAAACCCTGCTTCCAAATGAAAAGAAAGACGGCTTTAACCCTAATCTGCCTAGGCCTGGCCTCTGCATTGGCAATTGGCATAAGAAATATCGAGAATAGCAATAAGCCAAAGATCCTCATAGCAGCCATACTCCCAATGACCGGAAATCTTTCCTTTCTTGGAGTTGGCAATAGAAACGCTTTGGCAATGTATCAAAAAAATAATCCAGATATTAGTTTTCGATTCTTTGACTCCAAGGGATTGGCAGGTCCTGCGCTCTCTGCTGCAACTACCATTGCCGATCAAGATATACTGTATTCTATCACCAGCCTGTCGTACATTGTTAACGCCATTCAGCCTGTATTTGACAACGCTAAAATAGCCAACTTTGCACTCAGCATGGACACCAAAGGGGAAAGAAAATCGTTTTATAGTTTGCGACTTTATTCCAGCTTCGACCAAGAAATGGACAAACTAAATGAAATTGTGCGAAAGAAGGGCTTTAGAAAAGTGCTTGTATATTACAACAACGTTGACACGATGAAGAATGCAGTTGAAGTATACCTCAGGAAAGTTCTGCCTTCAAGTGTTACTCTAATAACAGCCCCATATTCTTCTGAAGATAACGATTTAAGGAACGTCTTATTATCGCACTCTCAAGAAAGCCCCGATCTTATAAGAATTTTAGATTTTGGAGATAAGTTAATGCCAATTCTCAATCAGATCTCAGAACTTAAGCTTTATGAAAACGTTCCAATTGTCAGCGGAGTTGAAACTATGTTAATTGATTACGGAAAAATCCCTTTCTCTATAAAAAAACGATTTAGATTCACAACGCCTAAGTTCTTAATTGACCCCCATAATACTGTTGTTAAGGAATACAAACAGCTTTATGGTGTATCGCCCAGTTTTGACGCATTATACTCTTATGATATAGCCGCAATACTTGTGCCTGAGATCCGAAAGTTTGGCTACAGAAATGTTAATGCTGTAATCGAGTCAATCATCTCAAAGGATGAATTCCAAGGATCTGCTGCTCGCTACACGATTAATAAGGATGGTGGAATAACACCCAATATCTTTTGGGCCACGATATCAGGCAATAATATAGTTTTTATTGGTGACGATAAATGGTAATGAAGATTTTGAATCATGTAAGCTTATATGGTTACGAATTTGAAATTCCGCAATCAGGTGACGTTTTCCCACCTACTTACACCGCCCGTTCCGAAGAGCTTTGGAGCAATATTTTTATTGATGAGCTTAGATATCGGCGACGTAAAGAAGGCAAACGATTAGTTCTGCTTGATGCAGGCACAGGAAGCGGAATTATCCCAGTTATGTGGCTCGTCCTCTTCCGTGATGAGATCGATAAGATTTATTTAACTGATACAAACGTGAATGCAGTTGAATGCGCTAGAATCAACCTTTGCAAATACAACAAAGACATCAAATGGGAGTTTAAGGAGAGAGCTTGGGTCGGAGTATGTCCGAATACAAGCATAGAAATTGTGATTGAACATACGGATAGCGTTTTTCCTCGTACGTTTAACCACAGTAAGTTTGATTACATTGTGTTTAATGGACCTCACCTAAACCTCCTGAATACCGACTCTTCTCTAATACCTGTCGGCATAAGAACAGGAATTCTTGATCACGATCTTACGGCAAATCAGTTATTTATAACAGGGCTTAGTGAGTTCTTAAAAGATGATGGCGTAGGAGTATTTACCTTCTCAGACTGCTGTTTTGAGTCAAATATCTCACCTGCAGTTAATAGACAAACTGGGGATGAGTTCTACGACGGGGATTCTATTATCGACTTATTCTCGTTGATCAGAGACAATGAGCTTTCGGCAACTTTTTTGAGCATAAAAGAGTTTAGCTCAGAGTATGTCGCAAGCGAGACGTATATCGATATTCCACGCAAGAGTGTTTTTCTTTGGATGAATATTGTGGTTACAAAAATTAGTCCTTCAATAACAAACATTAAAGAGCTTGCCGACGGTTTTCTTTATGCTGCATCTGAACTTGCGGAAACATACTGCACAAAAAGACCTATTACTAGGGCACTTTATGACGAGCTAGTTCTTAGACTTTTCAAGATATATCATATCATGTCTGATCAGCTTTCGTTATTTATAGACTCTGACTCGTTTCTTGTCTCTGGATTTTCATTGCCATCATGGCTATCTAAAGATAACATTGAGTATAGAGTTTCTTGGGCATGGGGAGATCAATATAGAAGAAATAATAGTGATGCTGCAATTAGGCGTAGGCACCGTTACGAGGATGAAATTGTTAAACTAGCTCATGAGATTGAACACGGCATACACTCAGAATATGCCTCTCTAGCGACACTAGAACTGCTTAAGTCGAATATCGAAAGCCTAGATGTTACAGACTTTGATATACGACGTGGCTACGGCTATTTTGATATTAACAAGGCACTGGAAAAGAACGAGAATGGAGTGCTGAAAAATCAAATACGTTATCGAATAGGATTTAAGCGTAAGGCAATAGATTTAGTCAATAAAGAAGGTCTTCCAGATCTTGATTTGATAGATTCACAAATCACTAAAGAGGAAAACCGTGCAAGCATTAAACGTGTACTTGCAAACCTTGCTCTTCACTTTGCTCATCCTGTTCCTCTTGAAGGTATGAAGCGTCTGTCGTATAGCAAGTTTTTCCGTTATAATGGAATTGGATCGAATTGCTCCGTCTTTTACTTGCTTGCATCAAATAATCATATTCGAATCTTGGACTATCTTGTCGCATTTGGTCGACTTGCCAATCTAGCGGCGTCAAATATGCTTTCGACTGCAAATGCATTGAACTCTTCTATGCTAGCTGCTCGTGCAGCCGTCTTCGCTCGAAACTTTTCCCATATCACTGGAAGCCATGTGATTAGCAATCCCGAATTCAGGAACTCTCTGGCTGGATACCACTATGTTCATGGCCTACGAAGGCGCCTTGACGAGACTTATTCTAATTTCCTTCGAGCTGAGAATGAGTTGTTTGAATATATCACTCAAGCTCCATCTCGTGCGAAAGACTTATGGACACAGGGAACAAAAGCTTTGGCAGATGCTCGGGACAAGCTTGGTACTGGTGATGTATTTCAGGAAAATACCCGTCGCTTCCACGAATATCTTCAAGGTCGTTTTGATTTTATTGCCAGAGCTATTGATGACACACAAGATCCGCCCGAACCGGTTTGGTTCGTGAGGGATCTTGTCGAAGGATTTCTGCGTCAGACAGCCTATCTAGATAATCTTGTGGCAGATGTTGGATTGCGCCTTGATAATATGGAATTCAATGTAATCATACAAGATCAGGCGTTTTGCGCTCAGCTTGTCCAACCGCAAGCAGCTAGTGAGGGGAGATTTGATCGTCAAAGCCCAGATCTCCTCGTTGATTTCAAGTGGGAAAGTGCTATAAGCAATCGATTGAAAAAGAGCATCTATGAATGTGATGAGATGATCGCTTTGCCTGGTGGCTTGGTAGCAGGACATGCCTTTTATTCATTGCTTGAGAACATTATCCGTAACAGTGCAAAGTATGGTGCGCTAAAAAACCATACGAAAGATGGAGAGGATGGCAAGTATAGAATTTCAATCGAGCTAAAACCGAAACTAATACCAAAGACTAATGATAGCTATTATCAGCTGCTGATTTGGGATAACTACAGTTCTGCTGTAAAGATAAAAAGTGACGGTACTCCTGAAGTTGATATTCAGCCCAATAAACAGACATGGTCTGTTTTGCTAGAGAAACTAAAAAAAACATTCGTCAAGTCAGACGGGCAACCAGAGACCGATGATCTCGGCATGATGGAAATGCAGGCTTGTTCCAAACTTCTTTGCCGCTCGAATAGCGATGGTATGTACATAAAGTCCAATGATAATCCTGATGGCGAACCACCATACACTCTTACAGAATATAATCTTACAGTATTGCCGCCAAAAACCAATGGCCTCAAGCCTGCATGCTTGACGTATTCATTGAGTGTCGAGATACCAGTCTTATTGGGATGTTTAACGGGTAAAAAAGATCAACTCGATAAGTCTACTTCAATATCTTTCTATACTGATGAAGAGCAAATATTGCTTGAACGGGCTCCATTTCTGATGGTGATTGATGGCGATTGGTACCAAAAGCTTAACGTTGATAAGCAAAAGGAGCTACTTTCAAAAGAAAATCTTCCTAATCGTACGCTGGTGCTATCTCCGACCGCCGAAATTCAAATTGACAAAAGGCGTGTCAGGGCTTGCACAAATGAGGATCTATATTCAAGTGTATTCAAAAAAAACGCTAATGAGAACGAGAAAGAGATTGAAAAGAATCTATTCCTCTCTACCTATAGAGCTTGGCTTCAGCAATGGAAGAAGCCACCCGATCGACCCGGACCCGATGATCAAAAGAAATGGCATCTATGGGTTGGTTTAGAGCGTCAGGCGCAACAGGTCCAGGAAGCATGGGGGAAGCAAGCTAATGAGTGGTTTAAGTTTGGCGATGATCCACTTATTGAGCTAATGGTCAAGTCATATTCATCAGGTCAAAATAAACCTTTTGAAACCGACAGCATCCGCCAAATTTATGAGTCTGCCGCTAAAAACAAGAAGGGTGATAAAAAACATGAGGGTCCAGAGCGTGCCAGTAAAACCCCGAAAGATTCAATAAACGATTATTGGGAAACCGAGTTGGATCAAGATAATATTAATATATCCCAAAGGAACACCTTGGTCTTTGACAATCACGGCAACTGCTTCCCAGAAGCCTATAAATCCGAAAAAGCAGTTTCCCTTAGCGCATCAACTCGCTTCTACCAGAAGCTTTCGGGTTCTGTGTCGCCTGATCTGTTTCGCATGCTCAGCCGGCCCCCACAAGATAAGTTCAGCTTCTGCTTCTTCATCTACTCCCTCGTTGAAGCGTGTCTCACCAATGTAGTTGTCGTTGATGAACGCTTGGCCTGGAGCTTGGTTGAGGGCTATGGCATTAGTGAATCGAATCACAATTTTGCCCAAGACCTGCTGGAACATCAAAAAGCTGGAATATACCCCATCTTTCGCTTCCGGCAACATAATCAGTGCAGTGATCGGACAGGGTTTTATAATGAAAAACATATGTACCGTCTTCAAGACTGCATCGGAGCTGTTTCTAAGCTAGGAGGGCCTGAAAACCCCCTGCACCAAGAAGGGATCATTTTTGATGCTGACAATCCAGCCAATAGTTCATTGCATATTCTCACTGCAAAGCTATTTAATGGAGCAGAGGCTGATACTAAGGTTCAATTCGAAGCCAGCAAAAAAGAGAGCTCTTCCTCGCGAACAAAGTCAGAAGATTCGCTCGGTATCGACGTCATCTTGATCCACGAGGGAGCCATGGACATCCTTAAGAACCATATGGGCGTGAATTGGGTTGGCGTTGACGAGGGCGAGCACAGCAGACAACTCCAAGCTCTCTACCAACTCGCCCCGATCATCATCCGCACCTCAGGCCGAGGCCGCAAGAGCAAGCTGCTGGGGGAGCACCTGCCCTTCATTGAGTTTGGCCAGGTGAGCTCATCGTTGCTGACGGCCCGCAACAAGTTTGCGCTGGTGCGAGGTTTGCTGGGATCGGTTGGCAGCAAGCGCACTCATGGCTAGCCCTATCTTGTCATGATCACCTCCCATGGAAGCTTATCCTGATCGTTGGTTGCTTCTAGAGCAGGCGTCTGATCGCGGCGACTGGTGCAAGGACAACTGCGGGCATTTGATCTTCAATGAAAGTGGCGTTCAGACCAAAACAGGATCCCCTACCGGCAGCCCCTCGGAGCGTGAAGTCTGTATCTTGTTCTTACCCGAACGGTACGATGGGCTAGCGTTGCCCGATGCCTACACCAATCGCTTCACCTGGCGCTGGAATGTGTGGTGCCATTACGGGCGCGACATCAGCCTGGCTGATTGCCCCCAGCGCTGGCAAATCTACGAGCGCCTGTCGGAGCAGGACAAGGCCGGATTAAGCCGAGGGGGACTTCAGCCACCGCTGCCCTTCAGCAGAGGCATGCCGCAGCCTTGGTCCGATTGTATGAATGAATTCAAAGATATTGTAAGGCATTCGCCTTCTGTCACGGGTGGGAGATCTGATCAGTTCAATCGATGCCTTGATCTATTGAAGCGCGCCTGGGAATTAGCCACCGGCAATCAGAGCACCCAGTCACTCCTTGAGCAAAGCAGAGAGGCTCTGCCGGCTGTTCTCGCCGCTCGCTACATCCTCGATGCGCTTCCCGCCCATGCGGGATTGGATCCTCAAACACGCAAAGCAACCCTGGTCAAAAGCCTCGCCCTTTGTCGAGAGTCCGGGCTGTTGGCCATGGCCCAGCGCAAGGAACAGTTCAGCGACACAATGCGACAGGCCTATCGCCGTCTTGGCTTTACTGTGGTTTACCTTCACAGTCTCTCGGACCGCGAAGACATGCCCCTGATCCGGGCCGCACACTCCGATCTCCTTCGGCAAGCGTTGCGACGCTTGATCAGCGCCGCCGATGCTGAGGCCGACACCACAACCAAGGCGCTGCTGCAGCATCCTTGAGTTGGGCGCCTACTACCTGATCCCGCTCGCCAGCCATGCCGCGCTACGCCATTTTGCGACAGGCCCATATCAGCAAATCGCTATTTGAGCCAGTCAAGCAGCAGCTTCGGAACAAAAATCTTTGGGATGAGGTTGGAGATGGAGACATGCAGCAGTGGATCAGCCATGGTCATGGTTCGATGGCTGATGAGCAGTTTGATCGCGCTGCGGCCTTCATCCTGAAAGCACTGGATGGTGGCCGCATCCTCACTGTGCTGGTGGATGAGCTCAACCCATTGCTGATGAATCCGCTGAGGGCCAATGGCTGGCCCACTTTGGTGGCGATGCTGGTGTTGGCCTTTCCTGAGGTGCGCTGGCATGTGTTGGTGCTCTCGGGACGCCCCAAAGAGGAGCACCATCGAGAACAAGATCTGGTGCGTTGGCAGACTTTTCAGCAATGGCATGGCATCGGCGCTCTGTTTGAGCCACGCGGCACACCGTTGTTCGATGGATACGGTCTGCGGCAGCATGTGCTCGAATGCATCTTCCATGAGGAAGATCAAGATAGAATCACCAATCGCAAGAACTATCGCATCACGGGCAGCGTGCCTGGCCGTGATGCCTTGGCCACGGTGTTGGATGAGGAGGAGGGTTACCGCTGGTTGTTGGCCTACATGGCCTACCGCCATGGCTTCCGGGTTTGCGCCGTCGCCTTCTGGCGGGAAGCCACTGCCCTGCTGGGGCCTGAGGGCCGTCTAGCCCGATCCACCCGCGAAGACGAGCCAGGCCGCAGACAGGATGACGGCTTCATGCTCTCGCTGGAGGATTGGTTTCTCAGCTATCCCGACCAAAATGTGCCCGCGATGAGCGATCTGCGCCGACGCTCCCATGTCCTTCCCGCACTGCGCCTGCAAGCTCCTCCGCTGCGGCGGTTTTTCACCGTGGGGCACGAACATCAATCCGGTGTGCTAGTGGATAATCGCGAGAGCCTGTTGGCCGAAGTTCGCGAGCGGGAATTTGGCGCCACTGGCCAGTCGTTGCGACGGGACCAGCAAGTTTCCTTCAAGCCCGCCTCCGGTCTCTACACCCTCTGGAAGGAGCTTGGGCTAGATCGCGATTGGAACACAACTGGCCGGCATGCCTGGAATGAACGGATGCGCCAGAAGCATCATGGGCTGGCTCCAGGGTATTTTTGGCCACCGGAGGCTCGTGATGTTGATCGGCCGCAGGAGGTGGATGAAGGCCACAGCTCCCCCGGACGGCTGCTGCACATAGCGGAGCATCTGTTAGAGCGCGCCAATGCTTCCATCAAGGAGGTCAACACAGCCACCGAAGCGCTCAGGGGCGCGGTGCTATCCACCCAAGCCCTTGAGTTGCTCGGCGGCAAAACCCCCACCGTGTCTGTTGAAGCTTTGTTGTTGAAGCATGCATTTGAGGTGATCGCTGAATGCCAATTTCCAGGTGTGGAATATCACTTAAACTTGAGAGAGAGACTGGCGGATATCCGATCGAATATTGATTCCCTGAGTATATGGCTTAATCAGAAGCGCCGCAAGGACTTTATGCTTAATGCCGAAGCTCAGATACTGACCAGGCTCGCATCGATCCTGGAGGAATATGGTGAATACGAAGAGGCGGAGCTTTGTCAGTGCGAGCTGCGTAAGCTTCATCGTCAAATCTCGGTGCGCTACGACTTTAAAACCAGACCACTGCTGGCTCCGTTCATCCTTCCGGTTCGTTGGTATATCGAATATGTTCTGAGATCGACGATTAACTTTCTTCTCTCCATTCTCGTTCTAGTCCTCGCGTTCTGGAGCGCTCATTATCTGGATACGCGCTATGAAAGTCTTGCGAAGTCAAGTGCGGCTACCATGCAAGGCAATCTGAGCAGTCCTGAATCTATGGATGCCGCCTCGGCGCCTGCAGCCATGGGAAGGAATAAGGATGTCATCCCCCCAAGGCGCCTTGTGATTGAGCTGAAGCCTGACGAGAAATCAAGACAGATAATGGAGGCTCACTCCATCGTTTTGCTTGTTTCTTCTGCCGAACACCCACTAACGTCGGATGCAGTCCTGGATGGACCAGATGACAATTTCTATGATGCGTTTAAGTCTATTATCTCCGGTGAACCGATCGATAAAGATCGAAAATCTCCATGGACAAGGGGAATTAGCTACGTTGCCGCTTTGCTTGGCGTTCTGAATCTAGGAATCCTCATTTCCGTTCTGCATAGCAGGATGAATCGCAGATGAATCAATGCAAGATGCACTCTGTTTTATGGGAAAATCGAGCTCAATTGCAAATAGTTTCTTAAGGTTATCTTGAAATTTGCAGAGCTTTTGGTAGTCTGCTTCTTTTTTGCCACTTGCGCGAGCCTTGTAGATCTCTGCTTTTAGGGAGTGGCCATCTGTTAAGAGTCTTGCATACAGTTGTCGCGCAAGCACCGAGAAAATCAGAATGGAAAGGGTTGCGATAAATATAGATAGCCAAACCGCGCCATTGATGTTATTGCGAAGCCCACTTCCAATATACAAACATAGAAAAACCAAGGAAGAGTTGACCAGCAAATAAATTATTCTTCCGTGGAGTTGATGCTTTTTCCTCCATATTTTTAGCGGCTCATCTAGTCGATGGTTTAGCCAGGCCAGTTCATCTTCGAAATTGATCATGGCTGAGCTGCGATTTGCCGAAATGGCGAAGACACAGGATGCACGCTTCGGAAGTGAACCAGAAGCGTCCAACTGCCTTTTGGATTCCTGGGCTTCATGGTCATTATCCTCATGGGAATGTCATTTGTTGCCGGTGGATGTTCTACTCTACACCACGAGCATGGCCAAACGAAGAAGTTGGCGCAAGTCACTCATGAAGCTTGGTGTCCGGCACCTGACAGTGCCGATCATCTGTTTACTTCAGGGTTCCTCGGAGTTTGGGGCCAGGCGTTTAGAGATTAGATTCGCAGATGCCTGCGGCTCCCTCCCGTGATCGTGGCCTCCACGTCCTCGAAGTGCCACTGCAGGGGCCCCCGGCCTTGGGTGCAGCCCCAGCGGCGGTAGTGCTTGCCGGGGGTGAGAACCCCCCGCAGCCGCAGCTGGCGGAGGGTTTCGCGGCTCATGCCCAGGGCAGCGCAGGCCCCCGGCGGTCGTCACCCAGATCCGGTGACGACCAGACGGGAGTGGCGTCGTCTGGTTCTCCATCAGTCCAGCTCCCTCACCACGTCGACAACGGCCGGGTTCCAGAGGATCTGGTAGCCGCTATGGCCGCCGCGGCAGTAGGGCAGGGCCTCTGCCCACTGCAGTCCGGCATTGGTGAGATCCCATTCCCCCCGCGGATTGCGGATCTGCAGCCCGCACGCTGCGAGGTGCTGGTTCGTGTCCTTGGCCTTCATGCCCAGCAACTGCCCGAGACCCGTGGCATTGAGCGAACAGATGGGCTCCTCAGCTGCCGGTAAGGCGCTGCCCAGGGTTTAGGTCGCCAGGCACCAGGCAATCGCTGCCCGGCACCATCTTGGACTGAGCTGATCAGCCGTTCCTGATCTGCCTTGCTGTCTTCTGCCGGAGAGGTGGACTTGTAGCCGGCCAATGCCCCGCGGACTCGAAGGCCCTTTCGCTGTTTTGAGGAGCAGGGCCATCTGCGGCTTGTACGGACGCTCGCAGGTCGATTCCTTGATTTCGCCGCTGCACAGCCTGTGCTGCTGCAGCGGACCGGGGCACTGGTGTGCGGGTCTGAGGTGCCGCTGCACTGAGCCCGGCAATGGCTTGTTCCAGTGGGACGCCCTCCTGGAAGTCCCCGTAGAGCTTCTCGACGCCATCACGGATGGCTTCCAGCTGGTCCGACTCCCACGGGTAGGGCAGCAGGAGCTGCCTGTGATGGCCACCAGCGGCACGGGCCGTGATGTGGAGGCGAGCCCGTCCCCTGAAATTCGAGACCGTTCAGCCGCCCCTACACCCCCTTTGGCTGAGGGCCCGAAGCACGCCGCCACGGAGCAGAACATCCCATTCCGGGACCGCTGGCATGTGAGAAGGTATGTGAGAAGGCCCTTCTCACAGCCTGGCACGGGCGAGCAGAGACCGGCAGAGGCGGTCAGCCCTAAAGCCTGTTACAGCAAGGCTTTAGGGCTGAAAACTCAGGCCCTGATTGAAACGCCCCCTGCTGGATTCGAACCAGCGACCGGCTGCTTAGAAGGCAGCTGCTCTATCCGGCTGAGCTAAGGGAGCCCGCTCGCATTGTGCCAGCGACGGGGGAGTGGGGGAGTTGCTGGGTCTGCGCCTTAAGGTGGTTGGCTGTGCGACCAAGCGCTCCCATGGCCGCCCCCCGGCTCAGCGACAGTCAGAAAAGTGAGCTGGTGGCCCGTTTCCGCGCCGGTGAGAGCGCGCAGGGGCTGGCCAGGGCCTATGGCTGCAGTGCCGCCACCGTCAGCCGCACCGTGCGGGCGGCCCTCGATCCGCAGGAGTACGAGCGGCTGAAGCTGCCCGCTGGCCGGCGGGCGGCGGCCGCTGACCGCGCCCCCTCGGGCACGGCAGAGGGGGCGGACGTGCTGCAGGGCAAGCTCCTGGAGCCCATGGAGCCCTTGGAGCCCCTGGAGCACGCGGCTGACGCCGAACACCCGGCCGCCGCCGAGCCGATGGCCGCTGCCGCCGCCGAGCCGATGGCGGCCACCGGCGCCGAGGCCGACGGAGAGCAAGCCGACGAGACGCCTGCCACCCTCGCCATCGACGACGCCGACGACTTCGGCGACGAGGACCTGGACGAAGACCAGGACGACGACCAGGACGACGACGAGGAGGACGACGAACACGACAGCCCTCTCCGGAGCGGAAGCGCGGCTGGTTCTGCCCGCTCTGCCCTCGCCGCCTCCCTCGGCCTCGGTGCCGCCGCCCAGGCCGAACCGGTGCCGGTGCAGCCGCTGGCCGAGGCCCTCCTGCCCGAAAGCGCCTACCTGCTCGTCGACAAGACCGTGGAGTTGCAGGCCCGCCCCCTCAGCGACTTCCCTGAACTCGGCCTGCTCGATCCCGACGAACTCGAGCGCCAGGCCCTCGTGGTGTACCTCAATCCGCGCCAGGCCAAGCGCCAGTGCGGACGCAGCCAGCGGGTGATCAAGATTCCCGACCTCGCCGTGCTCGAGCGCACCTCCCGTTTCCTGCTCTCCCAGGGCATCAGCCGGCTGGTGATCGAAGGCTCGCTCTATTCCCTGTCCGGCAGCTGATCCCGCCCCGGCAGCAGCAGCGTCGCCGCCACACCACCGCTCGCCACCCCCAGGGCCAGCGCCACTCCCACCACGAACCCGGTGGGAAGTGGTGCGCTCCGCCCCACCCCCAGCTGCAGCGTCTGGCGCTCGCCGAGGTTCTGGGCGCCCAGGCACAGAGCCAGCACCAGAAGCGCCCCGCCCCCCAGGCTGCCGATCAGCAGGCGCAGGCGCAGCAGCATCGCGGGTTCCGTGAACGCCGCCTCAGTCTGCCGCGCTCCCCCCAGATTCCGGATCGTGGAGCAGCGCATACAGGGCCCGGCGGCTGTGGCCACTGCGGCTCGCCAGCTCGCGGGCGGCTTCCCGCGCCCGGAAACCCTGGCGCAGCAGCTCCTGCAGCTGCTCCCGCAGTTCGGCCTCCTGCCAGGGCAGCTCCTGCCGCTCCGGCCGCCCCCCCAGCACCACGGTGCACTCCCCCTGCGGCGGCCGCGCCCGGAAATGGGCCAGGGCCGCCCGCACCGTTGGCCCCACCTGTTCCTCGTGCCGCTTGGTGAGCTCGCGCGCCACCCGCACCGGCCGGTCGCCCAGCACCGCCTCCAGATCCTCCAGCAACGCCACCAGCCGGTGCGGCGCCTCGAACAGCACCAGCGTGCGCTCCTCATCGGCCAGCTCCAGGAGCCGCCGGCGGCGCTGGGCCGGCTTCGGCGGCAGGAACCCCTCGAAGCAGAACCGCCCGCTCGGCAGCCCGCTGCTCACCAGCGCCGTGGTCACCGCGCAGGGACCGGGCACACAGATCACCGGCCGCCCCGCTTGCCGCACCGCTGCCACCAGCGGCTCGCCCGGATCGCTGATGCCCGGCAGGCCGGCGTCGCTGATCAGGGCCAGCGACTCGCCCCGCTCCAGCGCCGCCACCAGCTCCGGGATCCGCTGGCTCTGGTTGTGCTCGTGGTAGCTCAGGCAGCGGCCCCGCAGGCCGAGCCGCTGCAGCAACAGACCGCTGTGGCGCGTGTCCTCGCAGGCGATCCGGTCCACCCCCGCCAGCACGCGTCGCGCCCGCGGCGAGAGGTCGTCGAGATTGCCGATTGGCGTGCCCACCAGGTACAGGCTGCCGGGCGTCGGCTCTCCAGTCGCTGGCGCGGCACCGGTCTGCGGCCGATCGCCGGACGGGGGCTGGGGGGGGGGCGCTTCCTGCACAATGCTCCTTTCCTCAATCCATGATGGCGGCCCCCTTCGAGCTCCCCGCCGGCGTCAGCCTTGATGCGTTGCTGGTGCAGTTGCGGCGGCTCTGCTGGGGGGCCGCCGACATCCTGCAGGCCTACGCCCGTGGCCAGGCGCCGCCCTATGGCTTTCCCGCGGCTCTGAGCGTTGACCATGGCGGCGAGGGGCCGGTATCGGCCGCCGATCTGGCGGTGAACCGCTGGTTGCTGGATGGCCTGGCCCAGGCTTTCCCCCAGGCCGGCTGGACCCTGCTGAGCGAGGAGACGGCCCGCGAGCAGCTCACGCCGGGGGAGCCCCTTGCCGCGGAGTGGCTCTGGATCCTCGATCCGCTCGATGGCACCCGCGATTTTCTGCAGGGCACCGGCGAGTACGCGGTGCATCTGGCCCTGGTGCATGACCGGCAGGCCTTGCTTGGCGTGGTCTTGCTGCCGGAGAAGGAGGAGCTCTGGATTGGGATAGCCGCCGCCGGGGCCGCCGGTGAGGCCTGGTGTGAGAACCGTGAGGGCGAACGCTTCCCGGCCACCCTCAGCTCCCGCCATCAGCTCGAGGAGCTGGTGCTGGTGGCCAGCCGCAGCCACCGCGACGAACGCCTCGAGCAGCTGCTGGCGGCCCTGCCCCTCGCCGACACCTTCGCGATGGGCAGCGTCGGGGGCAAGGTGGCCACCATCCTGCGGGGTGAGAGTGATCTCTACATCTCTCTCTCTGGCCGCAGCGCGCCCAAGGATTGGGATATGGCCGCCCCGGAAGCCCTGCTGCGGGCCGCTGGCGGCCGCTTCAGCCACGCCGATGGCCAGCCGTTGCTCTACAACACCGGTGACGTGCGTCAGGCCGGTTGCCTGATCGCCAGCCACGGTGCCTGCCATAGCGAAATCTGCGCCAGGGCCGCTGTGGCCATGGCGCAGATCGATCCCGGCTTCCCACTCTGAGCGAGCGGGTTCAGACCAGGTCAGACGGGAGTGGGCTCCTGTTGGGGCACGCCCCGCAGCGTGAGGTTGATGCGGCCGCGGTTGTCGATCTCGCGCACCCGCACCGTGACGTGGTCGCCGACGTTCACCACATCCTCTACCTTCTCCACCCGCGCCTCGGAGAGCTGGGAGATGTGAATCATCCCCTCCTTGCCGGGCAGGATCTCCACGAAGGCGCCGATCGGGATTACGCGGGTCACCGCCCCGCTGAAGGTTTCCCCTTCGCTGACGCGGCGGGTGAGACCCTCGATGATGCGCTGGGCTTCCTCCGCGGCGGCACCATCGTGGCTGGCGATCGTGACGATGCCGCCATCTTCGATGTCGATCTTGGTGTTGGTGCGCTCGGTGATGCCCTTGATCGTGCGACCGCCCGGACCGATCACGGTGCCGATCAGCTCTGGATCGATGCGGAAGCTGAGCAGCCGCGGCGCATGGGGGCTGAGGGTGTCGCGGGGTTTGTCGATCGCCTCGAGCATCTTCTCGAGGATGTGCAGGCGCGCCGGGCGGGCCTGGTGGATCGCCTCCGCCACCGTCGGCATCGCCAGGCCGGTGATCTTCATGTCCATCTGCAGGGCGGTGATGCCCTTCTCGGTGCCGGCCACCTTGAAGTCCATGTCGCCCAGGAAGTCTTCGATGCCCTGGATGTCGGTGAGGATGCGCACGTCATCCCCCTCCTTGATCAGCCCCATCGCGGCACCGCTCACCGGCGCCTTGATCGGCACGCCCGCATCCATCAGGGCCAGGGTGCTGCCGCAGACCGATCCCATCGAGGTGGAGCCGTTGGAGCTGAGCACCTCGCTCACCACCCGCAGCACATAAGGGAACGATTCCTTACTGGGCAGAACGGGAACAATTGCCCTTTCCGCCAGCAGGCCATGGCCGATCTCCCGCCGACCGGGGGAGCGCATCGGCCGGGTTTCGCCTACGGAATAGGGGGGGAAGTTGTAGTGGTGCAGGTAGGTTTTTTCGCTGTTTGGATTGAGATCATCCATCTCCTGCGCATCGCTCGGGGTGCCGAGCGTGGCGGTGGAGAGCACCTGGGTGAGCCCCCGCTGGAACAGGCCCGATCCGTGCACCCGCTTCGGCAGCACCCCCACGGCGGCGCTGATCGGACGCACCTCATCCAGGTTGCGGCCATCCACACGCTTGCCGTCGCGGAGGATCTGCTGGCGCATCAGCTTCTTGGTGAGGCTCTTGTAGGCGTTGCCCAGCGCTTTGGGGTTGGCGCCCACGGCCACTTTCACCGGATCCTCCTCCTTGAGGGCGGCAATCTTCTCGCCCAGCTCCGCCTTGATGGCGTCGAGGCGGGCGTCGCGTTCCGGTTTGCTCTGGCTGAACTGGCCCAGCACCTCGCCGATGGTTGCTGCGCACTGCTTGTCGAGCCAGGTGGGCAGGCTGGGATCCTCGCTCTTCTCTTCTGGAGCCACAGGCGCGATTCCCAGCTCCTCGATCAGCGTCAGCTGGGCCTTGATCAGCTCGCTGACCGCTTCGTAGCCGAAATCAATCGCCTCGATCACGTCCTGCTCGGGCAGCTGGTTGGCGCCCGCTTCCACCATCACCACGCCGGCTGGGGTGCCGGCCACCACCAGGTCGAGATCGCTGCGCTCGATCTCGCGGTAGCTGGGGTTGAGCACGAAGTCGTCGCCGAGCAGACCCACCCGCACGGCCGCCATCGGCCCATAAAAGGGAAGCTTGGCCAGCAGCGTGGCCATCGATGCGCCGGTGACCGCGAGCACGTCGGGCGGAACCCGCTCATCGAGGGACAGGCAGGTGGCCACGATCTGGAGGTCGTCGCGCAGCCAGCCGGGGAACAGGGGCCGCATCGGCCGATCGATCAGGCGGGCGATCAGGGTGGCCCGCTCCGGTGGACGGGATTCGCGCCGCATGAAGCTGCCGGGGATGCGGCCGGCGGCGTAGAGGCGCTCCTCGTAGTCGCAGATCAGGGGGAGGAAGTCGATGCCCTCGCGGGGATTCGACCGGGTGGCCGTGACCAGGATGGCGGTATCACCGCACTCCACCAGCACCGAACCGCCGGCCTGGGGGGCATAGACACCGGTGGTGAGTTTGATCTCCCGGCCGTCGAAGGAGATCGACTGCGTTTTTCCTTGCGCTTTTTCCTGCACTGGCAGTTATGTCCGCTCTGTGTCTTGCTCATTCTGGCATCCAGGCTTCGCTGCTCACCGCGCCCTCCTGAAGTCTTAGGGATGCGGGGCGGGCGACGGCCTGGGCCAGCTGCTGGCGGTAGAGGCGGTCGTCGATCTCCAGGCAGCCGAAGCGCTGCAGATGGGGATTGCTGAGCTGCACATCGAACAACCGGAAGCCGCCGTGCCGCAGAGCATCCACCAGCTCCACCAGCAGCGCGTTGCCCGCGTCGGGGCGGCGGTGCGCCATCGATTCGCCGATCCAGCAAGCGCCGATGCCCAGGGCCAGCATGCCCGCGGCCAGCCCCTCGTGATCGTGCAGCTCGACGCTGTGCACCAGGCCGTCGGCGTGGAGCTGGCGATAGACCTGCTGCAGTTCCGGGCTGATCCAGGTGCTCGGGCGGGCGGCGCAGTCGGTCAGCACCGCCTCAAAGCAACGGTTGAGGCCCAGCCGCCAGCGGTGGCTCCAGGGCGCCTGGCGCCGCGCCCGGAGCACACTGGGCGGCAGCCGAAAGCGTTCATCAAGCGGCAGGACGCCACGGCGCAGGCTGCGATGCAGCTGCAGGTTGCCGCTGGCCGGATCGGCCATCGGAAACCATCCCTGCGCATAAACAGACCTCCACCAGGCCGAGGGCCAGTGGGCGGAAGGCCGGTGCGGATCCGGGGTGGGCGGCCGGGGAGGAACCATCTAGCCTCCCGCCGGCGCTCACCAGCTCGACTTCACCACGCCGGGCAGCTCACCCTTGTGGGCGCGCTCGCGCAGCTGGTTGCGGCAGAGGCCGAAATCGCGGTACACGCCGCGGGGCTTGCCGGTGGCCCAGCAGCGGTTGCGGATGCGCACCCGGGCGCTGTTGCGCGGCAGAGCCTGGATCTTGCGGTGGATCTCCAGCCGCTCCATCGGATCGGCGGCGGCCTCGAACGCGGCCTGGAGGGCGTTGCGCCGGGCGGCGAACCGCTCCACGGTCTTCCGGCGCTTCACATCGCGCGCGATCATCGACTTCTTCGCCATGCGGCCGCTGCTGCTGCAAGAAAGACAGCTTGCAACTCTACCTGCTGGACGCCCCCTCCCTTAGCGACCCAGCCACTGCTGCACCGCCTGCAGCTGGGTGGTGTCCTTGACGATCAGCATCAGGCTCAGCCCCATCAGGAACACGAACCCCGACTGCAGGAAGGCCGCCTGCCACCGCTCCGGCAGCGGCCGGCCCCGCAGGCCTTCGATCAGCAGCAGGCAGAACTGGCCGCCATCGAGCATCGGCAGAGGCAGCGCGTTGAGCACCGCCAGGTTGATCGAGATCAGGGCGGTGAACAGAAACAGGCCGCTGCCCCCCTGATGGGCCAGCGACGCCCCCATCTCGACGATCTTCACGGGCCCGGAAACCTGGGCTGCCGTCTCGCCGAAGTGGGTGATCAGCGCGCCGAAGCCTGCGACCGTGCGCCGCAGCAGGGCCACGAAATCGTGGTTGGCTTGGAGGATCGGCTCGAGGGGGCCACGCGGGGCGCGGAACGTTTCCTGTCCATCGGGCTGCAACTGGGCACCAACACGCCCAACGCCGCCGAGATCGGCTGGGGTGAGAGCCAGCTCAAGCGGCCGGCCGGCCCGCTCGGCCTGCAGGGCCAGCGGCTCCCCGGGGGCGTTGCGGATCCGGTCCACCAGGAGCCCCACCGCGGCCTGGCCGCCGCCGAGCCGTTCGCCGTTGATGGCCAGGATGCGGTCGCCCGGCTGAAGGCCGGCCCCCGCCGCCGCCTGTCCGGGCTGCACGCCGCTCACCAGGACGCCGGCCCGCGCGCTGATGCCATCGGGGATGCCCAGCACCAGGCTCTGGCTGACCAACACCAGGTAGGCGAGCAGCAGGTTGGCCAGCACACCGGCGGCGATCACCAGGGCCCGCTGGGGCAGGGGCCGGTTGCGCAGCAGATCCGGATCATCGGCGGCCACGCCGCTGTCTTCGTCGTCGTCGGGGAACGAAACGTACCCCCCCAGGGGGATGGCGCGCAGGGCATAGGTGACGCCGCGGCGCTGGCGCGACAGCAGGGCGGGCCCGAAGCCCACCGAAAAGCCGCTCACCCGGATCCCCTGCCAGGTGGCCGCCAGGAAATGCCCGGCCTCATGCACCACGATCAACAGGGCCAGGATCGCCAGGGCGCTGAGAACCCCCATGCGGGCCAACCTTCACAGTCGCTCCATTGTGATGGCCCCCCCTAGCGTGTGGGGGAGAAGGGGGAAAGGCCATGCCGGCCCGATGGCGGCCGTGGGCATTGCTTGTGGCAGGCGCGATGGCCGTGGCGGGCCTGGCCCTGGGGGCCTGCCGCGCCTCGGTGGGTCCTGCCGCTCTGGAGGTGCCCGTGGCCCCTTGGGTGGGGTATGCCTACCTGCCACTGGCCCAGAAGCTGGGCCTGGCCCAGGCGGCAGGCGCCCAGCTCCGTTTCGTCTCCTACGACAACCCCCAGCAGATCGTGCAGGCCTGGCTGGCTGGCCGGCTGTCGCTGGCGCCTCTCAGCAGTGTGGAAGTGGTGGATATCTGCGGCCGTCGCCGGGACCGCTGCCCGGTAATTGTGCTGGTGCTCGACGAATCGCAGGGGGCCGACACCCTGATCCTGCACCGTTCCATCCAGGATCTGCGCGACCTGCGCGGCCGCCGCGTCGGCGTCGCCCTCTCCAGCCTCGGCCCCTATGTGGTGAGCCAGGCGCTCGCCAGCGTCGGTCTCGACATCGCCGACGTGCGCCTGGTGCCCATCGAGCCCGCGGCAATGGCCTCCGCTCTCCACAACGGACGCATCGAGGCCGCCGCCAGTTCTCCCCCCTTCAGCGATCTGGTGTTGCGGCTTGGCATCGGCCGGGTGGCCTTCGACAGCCGCGCCCTGCCCGGCCAGATCCGCGACCTTTTGGTGGTGGATCCTCAGCTGCTGGCCTCCCAGCCCGAGGCCCTGGCCCGGCTGCTGCTGGCCTGGCACTGGGCACACCGGTGGGCGCGGCGCCATCCTGAGCCCGCCAGCGCCGCCCTGGCCTCGATCCAGAAGGTAAGCGCCAGCGCCGTGCGCCGCGCCCAGGAGCTGACCCACTACACGCCCCTGGAGCAGCAGCGGGAGCTGCTGGCCCCTGGAGGCAGCGTGGAGGCGTCCCTGCAGACCGTGCAGCAGGTGGAGCAGGGGCTTGGCATCGTGCCCGCCGATGCACCTCTGCCAGGGGTGAGCACTGCGTTGGTGGAGCGGGCGCTTCAGCTGGCCGCCAGCACCTCGGCTCCGAAGTAAGGCGCCAAGGCGGCGGGCAGTCGCACGCTGCCGTCGACTTGTTGGCCGTTCTCGAGCAGGGCGGCCATGGTGCGGCCGATCGCCAGGCCGCTGCCGTTGAGGGTGTGCACCAGGCCGGTGCCTTTCTCGCGGCGGTAGCGGATGTTGGCGCGGCGGGCCTGGAAGTCGCCGCAGGTGCTGCAGCTGGAGATCTCGCGGTAGGTGCCGGCGCCCGGCAGCCATACCTCCAGATCGAAGGTTCGCGCCGCCGAGAAGCCCAGATCGCCGGCGCACAGCTCGATGCGGCGGTAGGGCAGTTCCAGGGCTTCCAGGATCGCCTCGGCGTCGCGGGTGAGCTGCTCGTGGGCCGCCTCCGACTCCTCGGGGCGGGTGAACCAGTACAGCTCCACCTTGTTGAACTGGTGCAGGCGGATCAGCCCGCGCGTGTCGCGGCCGTAGGAGCCGGCTTCGCGGCGGAAACAGGGGGTGTGGGCCACGTAGCGCAGCGGCAGGGCATCGGCGGCGATCACCTCATCGCGGTGGAAGGAGGTGAGGGGCACCTCGGCGGTGGGCGTGAGCCAGAGATCGTCGTCGGCGCAGCGGAAGCTTTCCTCGGCAAACTTGGGCAGCTGGCCCGAGCCGGTGAGGCTGGCGGTGTTCACCAGGATCGGCGGCTGCAGCTCGCGATAGCCGCGGGCGCCGTGGCGGTCGAGCATGAAGGCGATCAGAGCGCGCTCCAGGCGCGCCCCAGCCCCGATCAGGGTGATGAAGCGGCTCTGGGCGATGCGCACCGAGCGCTCGCTTTCCATCAGCCCCAGCCGTTCGGCGATCTGCCAGTGCTCCTGCAGGCCCTCGCCGGCGGGCCGGGGCGAGCCCCAGCGCTTCACCTCTACGTTGTCGGCTTCGCTGAAGCCATCGGGCGTGTGGGCGGAGGGCAGGTTGGGCAGGCTCAGCAGCACCTCGCGCAGCTGGCTCTCCAGGCCCCTTTCCTCGAGTTCGGTTTCCGCGACCTGCTTCTTGATGCTGTTTCCCTGTTCCCTCAGGGCAAGAAGTTCCGGATCATCCGGACGAGCCCCGTTGCGAATGCGTTGACCAACCTCCCGGCCGATGCGGTTGCCCTCAGCCTGGAGGTCGCTGCGTCTGGTCTCGCAGTCATGGAGGAGCAGCGCGTTGGCTTGCAGGCCAGACACCTCGGCAGGAACCGGGCCGCGGCGGGCCAGCTGAAGGCGGATCCGCTCAGGGTCATCGCGCAGCAGGCGCTGGTCGAGCACGGGGGGCGGGGCGATTGGGCGCAGCCTACGGGCAGGGGCGGAGCCGGGCCCGTCAGAGAACCTGCACCACTTCGCTCACCTCGGGAATCGACTCGCGCAGCTTGCGCTCGATGCCCATCTTGAGGGTCATGGTGCTGCTGGGGCAGGAGCCGCAGGCTCCCTGCAGGCGCACCTTCACCACCGGGCCGTCGATCTCCACGATCTCCACGTTGCCGCCATCGGCCATCAGGTAGGGGCGAAGCTCATCGAGCACCCGCTCGACGTTCTCGACCGTGAGCGCGCGAGGGTCGGTGGGGGTTTCCAGGCTCATCGCGGCGTGGGACAGAGGATGCAACAAGTTTAGGAATCGGCTGGCTGTCGCCGGTGGGCCCTGTTGGCCGCAGGCGGCTGCCTAGGATCGGCGGGGTTCGGTCCCTGTTCCTCGATCAGCGTGGCCGGGGCCGCACCCCGGACTCCTGCTCTGGATTGCGTCGCATCCCAGCGCAGCCGCGGAAGCCCTTGCCAGCCCCTCTGCGGCGCCTCCCCCCTGCCTTGTCGAACCCCCGCCGATGACCGACGTCCCCGCAGCACGCATCCGCAACTTCTGCATCATCGCCCACATCGACCACGGCAAGTCCACCCTGGCCGACCGACTGCTGCAGGAGACCGGAACCGTTGCCGCGCGGGACATGCAGGAGCAGTTCCTCGACAACATGGAGCTGGAGCGTGAGCGCGGCATCACGATCAAGCTTCAGGCAGCCCGGATGGAGTACACCGCCGCCGATGGCCAGCGGTACATCCTCAATCTGATCGACACCCCCGGCCACGTTGACTTCTCCTACGAGGTGAGCCGCTCCCTGCAGGCCTGCGAGGGGGCCCTGCTGGTGGTCGACGCCAGCCAGGGCGTGGAGGCGCAGACCCTGGCCAATGTGTACCTGGCCCTGGAGAACGATCTGGAGATCATCCCCGTTCTCAACAAGATCGACCTGCCCGGCGCTGATCCGGAGCGGGTCTGTGAAGAGATCGAGGCGATCATCGGTCTGGATACCAGCCTCGCCATCCCCTGTTCGGCCAAGACCGGCCTCGGCGTTCCTGCCATCCTGCAGGCGGTGGTGGATCGCGTGCCCCCCCCGGCTGATCGCAAGGACGAACCGCTGCGGGCCCTGATCTTCGATTCCTACTACGACCCCTACCGAGGGGTAATCGTTTATTTCCGGGTCATCAGCGGCACCATTGCCCGCCGCGACAAGGTGCTGCTCATGGCCAGTGGCAAAACCTACGAACTTGACGAGGTGGGGGTGATGGCCCCGGATCAGCGTCAGGTGGAGAGCCTGCATGCCGGGGAGGTGGGCTACCTCGCCGCCTCGATCAAGGCCGTGGCCGATGCCCGCGTCGGTGACACGATCACCCTGGCCTCGGCCCCTGCCGCCGAGCCCCTGCCTGGCTACACCGAGGCGAAGCCGATGGTGTTCTGTGGCCTGTTTCCCACCGACGCCGACCAATACCCCGATCTGCGCGATGCCCTCGACAAGCTGCGCCTCTCGGATGCGGCTCTGCAATATGAGCCGGAAACCAGCAGCGCCATGGGGTTTGGTTTTCGATGCGGCTTTCTCGGCCTTCTGCACATGGAAATTGTGCAGGAGCGGTTGGAGCGTGAATATGATCTCGATCTCATCGTTACGGCTCCCTCCGTTGTTTACCGGGTCAACATGATCGACGGCGGCGTGGAGATGGTCGATAATCCGGCCACCCTCCCCGATCCGCAGAAGCGTGAATCCATCGAAGAGCCCTATGTGAAGCTGGAAATCTTTACGCCCAACACCTATAACGGCGCTTTGATGGAGCTATGCCAGGAGCGGCGTGGGGAATTCATTGATATGAAATACATCACCACAGACAGGGTCACGCTTCATTATGAGATGCCTCTCGCCGAGGTGGTTACTGACTTCTTCGATCAGCTCAAGAGTCGAACCAAGGGATACGCCTCGATGGAATATCACTTGATCGGTTACCGTCGCAATGAGCTGGTGCGTTTGGATGTATTGATCAATGCTGAGCGCGCCGATCCTCTGACCACCATCGTCCACCGTGACAAGGCGTATAACGTTGGCAAGGGTCTGGTCGAAAAACTCAAGGAGCTGATTCCGCGCCAGCAGTTCAAGATCCCGATTCAAGCCGCGATCGGTAGTCGTGTGATCGCCAGTGAAAGCATCAGCGCAATGCGTAAGGATGTGCTGGCAAAGTGCTACGGCGGCGATATTTCCCGCAAGAAAAAGCTGCTGCAGAAGCAGGCCAAGGGCAAAAAGCGCATGAAGGCAATGGGCAAGGTGGATGTGCCACAGGAGGCGTTTATGGCGGTGCTTCGCCTCAATCAGTAGCTCAATCGGCGCTTGCGCACGGGATCGGTACGGAAGAACAGCGATGGGTTCAGCCCATGGCGGTGGATCTCCCGGCTTCCCTGGCGGTGCAGAACCAACAGGCCGATGCCGGTGATCACCTGCAGCACCACGGTGGAGGCCGCTCGCGGCAGGCTGAGCACCTCCTGCTCCCAGGGGGAAAGGCTCAGAAGTGGCGATGACCTGCGCACCTGCTGCTGGGCCACGTCCACGGCGCGGGAGAACCGCCAGCGGCTCAGCTCCACCGGTTCTCCTGCCTGGATCGGCACGTTCACACCGTTGCGCAGCGCCAGGGTCTGAATCTGGGCCGAACTTGGGGTTCGCTCGGCGATGGCGAGCCATTCGGCCTGTCGGCTGATCCGGGCCTGTTCCTCCTGCAGGGCCAGCCTGCGCTGCTGGTTCAGCCGCACCACATCGTGCAGGGTGAACCAGGGCAGCAACACCAGGCACACCAGGGCAAATGGCAGCACGCAGCGGTGCAGCAGCTCGGTGGGCAGGAATTCCCATCGCTGCCGTCTGCGCCCTCCGCCGAGCAGGTAGAGGCTGATGCCCAGAGGCAGCAGCGGCAGCCAGTTGCTGAGCGCCGAGATGGCCGAGAGCTTCTGGATCGGCGGGCCCTGGATCGACAAGGCGGCCTCCAGGCAGCGGCTGGCTACCAGAAGCAACAGCAGGATGCCCACCACCCGCAGCTGCACCAGGGAGTACTGCAGCTGGTGGCTCTGCACGATCGCATCAACCTGGGCCCGAGCGTCGCGGCGAGGAGAGCTGCTCATCAATCCTGGAGGAAGGGGCTCCGGCCATTGTGGAACCTTTGCGGGAGAAGGGCTGTCCGCGGTTGGGAATGCTTACTCAGCTGTTTCCAGGCCCGCCATGGTCGCTCTGATCACCCCCTCCACGATCGGCATGCCCCGCTCTGCCCGGCGCGGGTTGCGGCTCCGTCACCGGCCGGCGGATCCGGGGTTTGCGCTGGCCCTTGCCCTGATGGGCGCGATGGTGCTGCTGCTTGGTTGCCTGGCTGCCCAGAGTTCTCTGCACCAGGTGCGCCTGAGCACCGCGGCCGCCAACGAGCAACGACGGGTGGAAGACGCTCTGGCCTCCGCCGCCCACCAGCTGGTGGATCGGGTGGTCCGCCGCCACGGCTGTCTGCTGTTGTTGCCCTTGCAGGACTGGGCGCAGAAAGGGAGCTGCGCCGATCCCCTGCAGCAGGCGAGCCTGCGCCAGGGATCGGGTGCCGCGCTGGACTACGGGCTGCTGCACTGGCGCCCCGTGCCGGCCGGATCGCCGGTGGAGCCGCGGCGGCTGGAGCTGGAGCTGGTCCGTCGGCCGGCCGGCCGCCATCCCTCCTGGCGAGCGGCCTTCGCCCTGGATCTTCAGGGTGATCCCCCCCGGGTGCTGGCGTTGCGCGAATTCGGTCTGCGTGGAGTGCAGCCATGACCATCAGTGAGACGCTCGTGTCCGCCTGCCTGTTCCTCACCGCCCTTGCCGGTTCCCTGCAGGTCTGGGGGTTGACGGCGGCTCTGGCGGTCGCCGAGGAGAAGCGGCAGGAGTGGCGGGAGCAGGTGGAGGCGGAGCTGGTGGCGAGCGAGGCGCGCCTGCGCGTCCACACTCGGCGGATGGAGGTTTCCTCCGATTGCACAGCGCAGGGTCTGGCCCTGCGGGAGGCCCTGGCGCTCCAGCCGGCGGCGGCGGGTCTGCAGCGCCGCCTCGCCAGCCTGGAGGGGGGCCTGGTGCAGATCACAGTCGTGGCGGATGGTCTGGGGGAGCCGCCGCGGCAGCGGCTCTGGAGCGCAGCGGCCTTCGGGCTCTGCCAGAGCGCCCCGCTTCCTTCTTCGCTGCCGTGATGGACCGTTCCGCCGGCCTGTCCACCCTCGAGCTGCTGCTGGCGGCGGCGCTGCTCGCTCTGTTGACGCTGCCCTGCCTGCAGTGGGCCTCGGCCTCCCTGGCGCTGCAGCAGGTGGAGAGCGCCAGCCGTCGTGTGATCCAGGGCCTGGAGCAGGGCCGTGCCGCCGCCGAACGCAGCGGTCAGCCCTGCGGGTTGCGTCTGCAGCAGGATGGCTGGGGACCACCGCTGGGGGGTGGTCTGCCGGCCTGCCCCGGGGTTGAGCTGCCCCTGCTCGAAGCAGGGCGCGAGACCGCGATCCAGCTGCGCCACAACCTGCCGGAGGTGGTGCGCTTCACGAGCAACGGCCTGGTGCTCGATGGCGGCACCGTGCTGGTGGGGGCGGAGGGTACGCAGCTGGTGCGCTGTGTGGTGATGGCCCTGCCGCTGGGGGTGGTGCGGATTGGCCGTTGGCAGGAGCAGGAATGTCGCCCCGACCCCGCTCTCTGAGCGCCCCAGGCGCGCGCCGCCCGAGGGGCGCCCGGGGTTTCAGCCTGCCGGAATTGCTGGTGGCCCTTTGTCTGGGGCTGCTGTTCTCGGGCGTGGTGCTGCACCTGCTGTTGGTGGAGGGGGATCAGGGCGTCCGTCTGGCCCGCCTGAGCCGGGAACGGCTCGGCCAGAAACGCGCCTTGGCCTTGATCCGGGCGGATGTGCGCCGGGCGATCCAGCTGCGTCTGGAAGCGGCCGCGCTGCCCTCGGCCTGTCCGATGTCCGGGCGCCGCCCGGTGCTGCAGCTGCGCACCGAGACCACGCCGGTGACCTATGCGCTGGGCCCGGCCCCGTCGCCGATCTGGCGCGGTTGGGTTCTGCTGCGTTGCGGCCCCGCCTTCAACCTCTACGGAGAGCCGAGCACAGGGGACTCCCAGAATCGCGTTCTGCTCGATGGCCTTGCTCCCACTGGATTTCGCGCCGAGCCGGAGGGGGAGGGGCTGCTGCGGTTGCGGCTGGAGCAGAGGCTGGCGCTGCCGGGGGGCGCTCTCCAGCGCATCGCCTCTGAGATCAGAGTCGCGAGCCCCCAGGAAGCCGCCGCGGGGCCACCCATCCCCGCTGGCCCCGCCAACGGCGAACGGGCTCCCTGAAGCGCTAGCCCCCGGGCTTACTGGATGGAACGGACGCTGGTTCTGGCCACCAACGGAGCCGTTGTGGTGCCGCGTTGCAGGATGACTTTTCCTGCGTTATTGCGCAGCTCCATGGTGTAAGTAAGGGCCCATGAAGCGGTGGGGTCGGTTGTGTTCAGGAGGGTGAGGCGTGTGTTGCTGTTGACCCGTGTGTCGAAGTAAGTTGGCAGGGTTCCTGAAGTTGTAGGCAGGTCCATTTTGCCGGTGTCGTTGGTGAAGGCCACGCCACATCGCCAGAGATCGTTGCCATTATTTCGCGTGTAGTAGAAGCTGATCGGCTCTGCGCTGACGGAGCCGCTGGTGCTGGGGTCGAGGTCAAGTCTGACGGTGAAGAGCAGGGTGCCAGGTCCGCATTGCGGAGGCAGTGCGGTGGAATCGGCCGGCGGGTAGGTGATCTGCTGAGCTTCGGCAATCTCAGATTGCAGAAAAGTGTTCAGCCGGCTGAAATCATCCACAGCTCGCTGCCGCAATTCGAGATTGGATGCTGTACGAATGTTGGTGATCACGCTCACCGCCGCACCCGCCGCCACGAGGGCTCCCAACGTCACGTAGAGCAGAAGCTCGGTGATGGAGAAGCCCTGCGCGGAGCGGCAGCCCAACCTTTGGCGGGAGAAGGGTTTCATCGTTGGTCAGAAGGTACCATCGAAACTGGACTCGGGACAATCCTGACCTGAGCTTGGGGTGAGGTTGTTGGCGCTGCCGATGGCCTGGAAGCCGAGTAGGGGGTCAATGCGCAGACAGCGGGTGAGGGTGCTGCCCTCACGGGTGATCTCAATCGTGAGTGGCTGCCGCAGATCATTGGTTCCACGCGGGGAGAAAGTGATGCTGCTGCGGTTGAAGACCTGGACGGTGAATGGCCGATTGGCGTTGGTGTTTGGCAGGCGGAAAACAGCGACGTCCGTGCCACTAAGCTCGCTGCCGCCCGGCGCGCAGGCAAAGTTGGTGCTCGCCAACACGGCCCCGGGAGTGAGGTTGCCTGTGTTGAAGCTCACGGTGCAGCTTGGAGCGGCAGAGTCGTTGCGGTTGCTGGCCTTGCGCTGCACCGCTTCAAGCCAGCCGTAGAGATCAACCACGACGGCGTTGAGCTCCTCGCGCCGCAGGCTCTGGCCGGTGGCTTGGATCACGGTGCCGGCGACCAGGCAAAGAACGACGCTGGCGATGAGAACCTCCGGCAGCGTGAAGCCGTTGTGGCGATCGGCACGGATCGGCTTCATGGGCACCAGGCCACCACGGTGGGAACAATCATCAGCCGGCGGCTGACAGGATTCGGGTCTTTGGCGGAGGTGCTGTAGGTGATATCGATCCGGTGGGTACGCAATTCGTCGACCGTGACCGGAGTGACCGTTCGCGTCACCCCGTCGGGCTGGGGGCGGGCCCTGATGGCTGTGATCAGGCCATCGGTGAGGGTTCCGAAGGCGCAGGCCTCTTGGAAGCGTCTCATGCTGGTGTTGCCGGCGCTGGGATTGGCCATCGCCTCATCGATGCTCACCGCGGGGCTGTAGTAACTCTCATCGGAGGGATCTTGGCTGCGGCAGGTGGCCACTTTGCTGGGCTCAAGCGATGGGCCGCCGGAACACCAGGTAAACCGCTCGGCCATGGTGCGGATCTGAGCGATATCGGCTTCCACGGCAGCACTGCGGTCATTCAGGATTGTGCTGTTGCGCAGCCCGCGGGTGGCCACGCCATTCATCGCTCCGGCCATGCCCAGGGATACGGCGAGAATCACCACGCCAACAAGGATCTCAACCAGCGAAAACCCTGCACTGGGCGCCCTGTTCGCGCCGTTCGATCGACGGCGAGCGAATTGCCTCATGGTCGCCTCATTATTTGCCGAACAGAGAACCGCCGGTCACCGCACGCGCCACATAGTCGAAGGTGAAGCGTGGCGTCCAGCGTGCATCGTAGGTGGTTTGCAGGCCGAAGAATTCGGGATCGCGGCCAGGCACATAGATCTGGGTTGTGCGACCATCGAAGCGAAGCTGGTGAGCCCACACGGCGGCAGCCAATTGGGGTTTACCCTGGGCGGCGTCGCCGTCGTCGTTGGGGTTGGGATCACCGAAGAGGGTGATGGTGGAATTGGGTGCGAAGATGAAGAGTCCGCGTACAAAGCCGTCATCGCCAATGTCGGCGCCAACTTCGCTGGGGCGTGAATCGCGGGTGCACGTGTCGATCACGCGCTGATTTGCCGTATCAAACTCTCGACGACAAGCGGAAACAATCGCGGCGCGCGTGGATATGTCGGCAGGGACAGTTTCTACGCAGGCTTTGTCATCGCTCGGTGGGGCGGAGCCGTTGCGATCCCCGCAGTAAACGTGTTGAATCTGGCCGTCATTGTAGCCGCCTGCAGTGTAAATGGGCTTGAAATTGGTAGGGAACAGGCCGTTATTGATCATCAGATCGCCGAGTGGATCTTTGTTGTCATCTGGCGTGGATTCGAGTTTGGTTTTTGCCCAGTCTTCGTTGATATGAAGGTAGATGGGCGCCCTCGATGTGTCAATGAACAGGGTGTTGTTTGCCTTGGCTTGCGCTTCGTTGATGGCGCCAAAATCGTTGACGAAGATATTGCGTATGCGACAATGGTAGGTAACGTAACCTCCAATTTCTTGCTTCGAGCACACGTTTTTGCTGTTGTCGGGGTTGTTCATCATCAGCTCGCAGCTGCCCCGCACGATCGTGGGTGTTCTGTCGTAATCGGTTGTGGTGGAAGCGTTTTCACCTCCGTAGGTTTTGTTGCAGATTTCGACGTTGCCTTTGCTGTTGACCCGGATGTAATCCTTCGCGTAGGGATTGGTTGCGCTGTTGCAGCGTGCGGTGTCAGCCGGGCAGCCCAATTTGGGATCGGCTATGTCCACCAGCTCGATCGAGCGTGCGGTGAAGCCTTTGGCGCTGGCCTTCTGAATGCCAAGACGCATGCATTCGATGTCCTCTTCATCGCAAGGATTCCCGTCTGCCCCTAGCACCGGAACCGATGGGGACTTGCGGGAGGTGGGGATAATCGGCACGCCATCGGGCGCGGTCTGGCCGCCGCATGCGCTCTGCGTGGTGTAGCAGATGATCCGCGAGGGGCGGTTGGAGGGATCCTCCATGTTGCGGATTTCAGGCATGCTTCTGGTTATCGGAATGCCTCCATTATTGCGGCGTTCCGTGTTGCCCATTCCGAGCACAAGCGTGGGGAAATCGGCGCTGCAGGAGCGGTTGTCGTCGCCATAGATGCCGCGAGGCCTCAATTCGCCTGAGGAGACTCGCTCCGACCCTTCGCTTGGATCGCTCGGGCCACGGAAGCTGCGGCCGCAGCACTTGGGCACCACTTGGAACTCCTGGCTGACCACGGAGGTGGCCACCACTTTCCCGTCACGAACGAGCTGGCCTTCAACGATCACTTCAGCATAGCCAACGCCCTGTTTGGCATTCGGAAAGGCGGGATTCCTGGGCTTGAGATTTACCAGGTCAGGATTATGTTGAGTGGCTGAGTCTCCAGGAAAACGGCTGGGATCCGGCCTTCGATCGGCGTTCTTCAGTCGATAGTCCACCAGGCGGAACTGACGCGTGATGCCCGTTTGGTCATTGATGGCGGGCAGGCTGACGAAGCTGCCGCTGCCGAACAAAGCCACCGTGGCGGTTGGTTTGATCAGCCGGGTTGTATCGGTGGTGGATTGATTGGGGCAGGGGTTGATCAGTGGCGAGTTGTTGGCGACGGGCTCTGTCCACCTGGGCAGTTTGCCGCCGGCGGGCAGAGTCTTCCCGGACAGGTTGTTGCCCTGGGTGAGAAGCATCCGGTTGGCGGGCCGGTTGAGCTCGTCGATCACCATGGCGATGCCGGTTTCGGCGGCCACCCGGGCTTCGCGGTTTTCGTTCTGGAGGGCGGCTCCGAGGCGGCTGGAGGTGCTGCGGTTGGCCAGGGCAAGCCAGCCGAGGATCACCGTGAAGGCCACGAACAGGGACAGGGCCAGGGCGAATCCGTCTTGAAGGCGGGTCCGTTGGCGCGCGGGTGCCAGCAGCTGAAGCAGGAGACGAGAGTTCATGGATCTCGGCGTAGTTCTTTCTTCTCCGTGCGTCAAGGCTAGCGGCAGTCCCCGTTGCTACACCACGACGGTCCGCCTGCGGATAACCCACCTGAGCCGAACCCGGGGGCCCGCGACGCCCGGACGGTGCTCCGGCAGCGCAGGCCAACCGCCCTGGGGGGTGGATCCAGGGCCCCTTCCCCCCCGGCCAGGAAGCCCGTGCCATGAAAAAGCGGCCCCGAGGTACGGGGCCGCGCAAGGGTGGCTTGTGGGGGGCCGGGAATCAGCTGAAGGTGCAGGTGAGGGAACCGGTGGAGCTGATGTTGATCGTGGCGGTGGTGCTACCGGTGGTGGAGGTGGCGCCGAGGCAACGCACCCCTTGGGCCCTGGCCACGCCCCAGGAGGCCGTGACGGTACCGGTGGCTGCCTGGCCGTTGCAGCCGGTAACCGAGACTCCACCATCGTTGGTGGTGCCAGCCGGAGGGGCCGGGGTGGAGCCGATGCCGGTGACCGTGAACACGGCGCATTCCTTGGCGAAGCCCACGGCCTCGCCGACGCGGGAGCCGATCAGGGCGGCGCTGCGGGCCTGCAGGAAGTTCGGCAGGGCGATGGCCGAGAGGATGCCAACGATCGCCACCACGATCATCAGCTCCACCAGGGTGAAGCCGCGGGAGGCGGGGTCAAGCGCAGCGCGACGCTGCAGGAGGCTCACCACCAACCGGTTGCGGAAGGCGACGCCAGAGTGGCCGAAGGAGCGGGAGCGAAAGGAATTCTGCATGGAAGTGCATGGTTCTGCTTAAGTTTTAGCACCGTTCCCTGGGCAAAGACGGTCTTCACATGAAGATTTCCTTAAAGAGCGCTCATTCCCATCGCGGTGAACGCCCCCCGGTCTCGCTCCGTGAGGTGCTTCAGGGCGGCACCGTGCTTGCCGTTCTGGCCGGCTATGCCCTGCTGGTGGCCGCCAACCTCACCCTGGCCCGCCTGGAGCGACGTCAGGTGCACCAGGACCTGGTTCGCGAGCTCTCCACGGCCGTGGTGCTCCGGGCCCGTTCGCCCGCCCAGTTCCCGGCCGTCGCCAACGATCTGCTGATGCCCGGGCTCCAGCTCGAGCTCGCCGACCCCGGGCCGCAGCGTCTGCCGAGCCTGATCGAGCAGGGGGATCGGATTCTTCTCCAGAGCGCCACACCGGTCACCTTCGCGGACGGGGGGCGCCGCTCGCTGCTGCTGCTTCAGGACGTCACCGAGGCCATCCGTCGCCAGGAGATCTCGCTGAAGCTGCTCTCCGCCTCGGCCGCCCTCGCGGCGCTGGTCACGGCTCTGCTGCTGCGGCCCGTGATGCAGCGGGGCCTGGTGCGTCCCCTGCAGGCCCTCAGCGAGCAGCTCTCCTCCTACCGCCTGCCCCCCTCCCAGCCGCTGCCGCTCAACCTGGCGGATCAACCCGTCGAGCTGCAGCCCATCGCCGCCGCGTTCAACGCGATGCTGGATCGCCTGACGACCTCCTGGGAGCGGCAGCGATCCTTCGTGGATGGTGTCGCCCACGAGCTGCGCACGCCGATCACCCTGATCTCTGGCCACGCCCAGAGCCTGCAGCGCTCTGCCGCGGCCGCGGCACTGGGGCCATCGCTGACGCTGATCAGTGCCGAGGCCCGCCGCATGGGCGCCCTGGTGAGCGACATGCTCGATCTGGCCCGCCAGGATGCCGGCCGCCTGGAGCTGCGGCGTCAGCGGATCGATCTGGAGGATGTGCTGCTCGAATCCTTCGAGCGGCTGGCACCGGGCACCGCGGGGCGTCTGCGGCTGGAGCCGCCGGCCGCCGATGGGGTGCTGCCTCTGGCCTGCGGCGATCCGGGGCGCCTCGAGCAGTGTCTGGCCGCGCTGGTGGACAACGCCCTGCGCTATGCACCCCAGGGCCCGATCACGCTCTCGGCCAATGTGGGCGAGGGGGAGCTGTTGCTGCATGTGCGCGACTGCGGGCCTGGCGTGGCCGACGTGGAGCGCGAAGCGATCTTCGAGCGCTTCGTGCGCGGTCGCGCGGCTGTGGATACCCGTGGCAGCGGCATCGGCCTCTCGGTGGCCCGGCTGCTGATGCAGGCCATGGGAGGACAGCTGACGGTGCGTGCGGCTCCCGGCGGCGGTGCCGACTTCCGCCTGCACCTGCAGCCCTGGAGTGAGCCCCCTAGCGGGGCGGCCCCTCCTTCAGCATGAAACCCACGCCGCGCACCGTCTGGATCAGGGTCGGCCGGCCGGCCGGTTCGAGCTTCTTGCGCAGGTAGCGCACGTAGACGTCGAGCAGGTTGTCGTCCCCCACCCAGTTCTCGCCCCAGAGGGCGTCGAGGATGCTGCGCCGCTCCTGCACCTGGTTCGGATGGCGCATCAGGTGCAGAAGCAGGTCGAATTCCCGGGCGGTGAGATGGATCGACTCCTCGCCGCGGCTGACCTCGCGGCTGGAGGGATTCACGGCAAGGTCGGCGACCCGCAGCCAGCCGTCTTCCGGTTCGTCGAGGCCGGTGCGCCGGAGGCGGGCCCGCACCCGGGCCAACAGCTCTTCGATCGAGAAGGGCTTGGTGAGGTAGTCGTCGGCGCCGGAATCAAGGGCCTCCACCCGTTCGCGCACCTCGTCGCGGGCCGTGAGCATCAGCACAGGCGTGGCAATGCCGCCCTGGCGCATGCGCCGGCAGACCTCCACACCGCTGAAGTCGGGCAGGGTCCAGTCCAGCAGGATCAGATCCCAGGAATGGGATCGGATCTGGCCCAGCGCCTGCTGGCCGGTGGCGGCCTCTTCGCAGCTGTAGCCCTCCACTGTGAGCTCGGTGCTGAGGAAGTTGCGAAGCTCGGGGTCGTCGTCGACGATCAGGAGGCGAGGGGCGGTCATCGCAAGGATCTGCGCAAACGGTGGGCCGCCCCGCCGCGGAGGCCAGATGGGCGGGGCGAATCCTCAGCAGGGGCGTTCCCCCCCCAGACCTTAGTGGTCCGGGTGGGTCTGTCGAGTCCGCCCATGGCCCAGGGACTCCAGGGCGGGAACAGCTGCAGTTGAATGGGGGCCCTAAAAACGTCCCAGCGGTGCTTCCTTTGCGCACGCCCCTCAGCCTCTCCGGTCGGATGGCGCTCTGGGGCGTGTTGATTGTTCTCGTCTACGCCCTGGTGGCTCTGCTCACGCCGTTGCTGCAGCAGGCCGGTCTGCTGAGCGATCCCAACGCCGGTCTCGATAATCCCATCTATGCCCCTCCCTCCTGGGCCCACTGGTGCGGCACCGACAGGCTGGGGCGCGACGTCTGCGTCCGCACCCTGGCAGGCAGCGGCGTCGCCCTGCAGGTGGTGGTGATCGCCCTGGTCTTGGCCCTGCTGATCGGGGTGCCCCTGGGAATGGTGAGCGGTTACCTCGGCGGTGGGGTGGATCGGGTGCTGGTGCTGTTGATGGATACCCTTTACACCTTGCCCGTGCTGCTGCTCTCCGTGGTGCTGGCCTTCCTGCTCGGCCGCGGGCTGCCCAATGCGGCCGCGGCCCTCTGCGTCGTTTACGTGCCCCAGTATTTCCGGGTGGTGCGCAACCAGACCGCCCAGGTGAAGGCCGAGCTGTTCGTGGAGGCGGCCCGCTCGCTCGGCGCCGGCCCGCTGTGGATCCTGCGCCGCTATCTGCTGCGCAACGTGATCACCTCGGTACCGGTGCTGCTTACGCTCAACGCTGCCGATGCGGTGCTCGTGCTCGGGGGTCTTGGCTTCCTCGGGCTCGGACTGCCCGAAACGGTGCCGGAATGGGGGGGGGATCTACAGCAGGCTCTGACCGCTGTCCCCACGGGCGTGTGGTGGACCGCCCTCTATCCGGGGCTGGCGATGTTCGTGCTGGTGCTCGGGCTCTCCTTCCTCGGGGAGGGGCTCGAAGCGTGGCTGTCGGCCCCCCAGCAACGGGCGAGCTGAGCCTGGGCGCCGCGAGCGGGTTGCGGCCGCGGCCAGGGCGGCCTCAGCAGCGCAGGCGCAGGTGGCGGGGCAGGGATTCGACGATCGCTCCCTCCTCGTCGAGGCTGGGGTAAGGGCGCCCCTCGGAGCGGCACCAGGCCGCCACCTCCGGATAGGCCCATTCGAACAGCCGCTGCCCGTAGCGCTCGGGGGTGAGGCCCTCGCCCCCCTCGGGCGCCACCCCGGCCGCCTGCCGCTGGCGCAGAGCCTCGAACAGCAGCGTCGCGGTGGCCACCGACACATTGAGCGACTGCACCATGCCCCGCATCGGGATGAAGATCGCCTGGTCCATCAGGCCCGCCGCCGCGGCGCTCAGGCCCCACTTTTCGGCGCCCAGCACGAAGGCGGTGGGCCCGGTGAAGTCGCACAGGCGGTAGTCGATCGCCGCCACGCCCAGATGGGTGCCGTAGAGCCGGAAGCCCCGCTGCCGCAGGCCATCCAGCGCCTCCTCCACGGCCGCGTGGCAGTGCAGCGGCACCCATTTCTGGCTGCCCTGGGCCGTGCTGTTGAAGGTGGGCAGGCGCCCCTGGTGGCAGACCGCGTGGGCCTCCATCACCCCGACCGCGTCGCAGCTGCGCAGGATCGCGGAGAGGTTGTGCGGTTTCTCCACATGCTCCAGAAGCACCGTCAGGTCGTCCATGCGGCGGTCGAGAACCGCGCGCAGCCGGGCGAAGCGGCGGGGCAGCAGGGGCATGGGCGGCGGGAAAACGCCATCCTCCTTCCGTGCCGTGCCCCGGCCGCCAGGATGGGGCCGCGGCGGGGGGACATGGCTGCTGGGCAGACAGGAGAAGGGTTCGACCGGCGGGTGCTGGCGATGGTGGCGCGCATTCCCGCGGGTCGCCTGGCCACCTATGGCCAGATCGCTGAGCTGATCGGGGCCTGGGGCTGTGCTCGCCAGGTGGGCTGGACCCTGCGGCGGCTGCCCCTGCCCTCGCCGATCCCCTGGCACCGGGTGGTGAATGCGCGCGGCTGCATCGCCATGAGCCCGGGCCGCGAGGGCAGCGACTGGATGCAGGCCGAGCTGCTGCGGGCGGAGGGCATCCCTGTGGATGGGGCCGGACGATTGCCACTGGCGCGGTTTCGCTGGCGGCCTGAGCTCTGAGGTGCGTGCTCCGGTACATCTGGAGTCCGTTGCCCCTGCCCTGGCCGTGTCCCCTCCGTCCTCCCCAGCCGCCAGCGGCGCGGCAGCTGGCAGCCCGGCCGGCGCGATCGGGCTGGCGCCCCGCCGCCTGGCCTGGCGGGTGTTGCAGGCCGTGGCCGCCGGCGCCTGGGCGGATGCGGCCCTGGAGCGCGAACTGGCGCGGCAGCCGCTGCCACCGGTCGACCGGGCCCTGGCCACCGACCTCGCCTATGGGGCCACCCGTCAGCAGCGTCTGCTGGATGCCTGGCTGGATGCCCACGGCCGCGTGCCGGCCCTGCGCCAGCCCCCGCGCCTTCGCTGGCTGCTGCATGTGGCGCTCTACCAGCTGTTGTTCCTGGAACGGGTGCCAGCGGCGGCGGCGGTGAGCACGGCGGTGGAGCTCGCGCGCCAGGGCGGCTTGGGCCGCTTGGCTGGGGTGGCCAACGCTGTGCTGCGCTCGGTGTTGCGGGCGCGTGGGGAGGGGTCCGGGTCGGATCCTCTCGCCGGGCTGGCCCTGCCTGCCGACGCCACGGCCGCCTTCGCCCTGCGTCACTCCCTGCCCGACTGGATTGCGGCCGACCTGCTGCATTGGCTCCCCGCGGATCGGGCCGAGGCCTTCGCCCGCGCCGCCAATACCCCGCCGCCGCTGGATCTGCGCGTGAATCGTCGGCTCACCGACCGCGCGGCCGTGCTGGAGGCATTCGCCGGGGCCGGGATTGCCGCGGCACCGCTGGCCGACCTCCCCGATGGCCTCTGCCTGTGCAGCCGCGCCGGGGATGTGGCGGCCCTGCCGGGATACCGCGAGGGATTCTGGAGTGTGCAGGATCGCAGCGCCCAGCGGATCGCCCCCCTGCTCCGACCGCAACCCGGGGATCGGCTGCTGGATGCCTGCGCTGCGCCGGGAGGCAAGAGCACCCACCTGGCTGAGCTTCTTGGTCCGCAGGGGGAGGTGTGGGCCGTGGAGAAGGTGGCCGGCCGACTGACCCGCCTGCAGGCCAACGCGCAGCGGCTTGGCCTTGGCGAGATCCGGTTGCTGGAGGCCGATGCCACCACCCTGCCGCAGAGTGTTCCGCACTGGCACGGGGCGTTTCAGGGCATCCTGGTGGACGCTCCCTGCTCGGGCCTGGGCACCCTGGCCCGCCATGCGGATGCCCGCTGGCGGCTGCAGGCCTCCGCCCTGCCTGACCTCCTCGATCTGCAGGACCGGCTGCTCGATGCGATGGTGCCGCTCCTGGCGCCCTCCGGACGGCTTGTGTACAGCACTTGCAGCGTGCATCCCGCCGAGAACGGAGAGCGCGCGGAAGCGTTTCTCGCCCGCCATCCCGGCTGGCGCCTCACCGAGCAGCGGCAATGGTGGCCCGGGGATGGGGCCGGTGGCGACGGGTTTTATGCCGCGGTGTTCGCACCTCCGAGCGCGCCCGTGGAAAGCAACAGCTGACGCTGCCGCGGGCCGGGAGGCCGGCAGATCATGGCGGTGGTGGAGGGGCGGCGATCGGGGGAGGCGCCGGGATCGTTGGTGGCGCTGCCGCAGCCGGCGGTGGAGCAGGGGCGGCCGCGGGAGCAGCGGGCGCCGGCGCCGGGGCCGGACTCGGGATCGGTGTGGCGGCTTCGCGGCGGCGGGGTGGGGGTTCCCAGCGGGGTTCGCTCGGCGGCTCCCAGCGGCGCGGGGGCGGCGCCTCCTCCGCCGGGGGGCGCCAACGATTCTCGGAGCGGGGCGGCGGTTCGTCGCGGCTCTCCTCGCGCTGAGGGGGCTCCCAGCGGCTGCCGGCATCGTCGCGCTCGATCTCGGGCGGCAGCCAGGAATCCTCGCGGCGTGGCGTCGCCTGCTCGGGCTTGGGCTTCGCTTTCTGTTTCGGTGGCACGTAGGGGATGAAACTGCCGGTGAGTTCCGGCTTGGGGGGGAACGCCCGCACCGGCAGGCCCTTCGTGACGCCGCCCATGAACGTGCCCCAGGCGGAGGCGGCCGTGGCGCTGCTGCTTCCGGTCTTCCAGTTTTCGTCGTAGCCGAACCAGATGCCGGTGGTGAGCTGGGGGATCGAGCCGATGAACCAGAGGTCGCGGGCCCCTTCCGCGGTTCCGGTCTTGCCGGAGACCGGACGGTCGGCCAGGGCTGCATTGCGGCCCGTGCCGCCGCTCACCACGCGCTCCATCATCCAGGTGAGCGCATCGGCCACATCGCTGCTGACCGCACGCTGGGGCTTGGGCCCATCGACGCGGCGGCTCCAGAGAAGCTCGCCGTCGGGGCCGTAGATCTCCTCGAACGGCATGGGCTTGATGAACAGACCGCGGTTGTTGATCGCGGCGTAGGCGGCCGTCATCTCCAGCACGGTTTTCTCATTCGCCCCCAGCACCATCGCCGGGTATTCGCCGATCTCTCCGGTGATGCCCAGCTTGCGGGCCACGCCAATCACGCGGGGGTAGCCCACCTTCTCCGCAATGCTCACCGCGGCGGTGTTGAGGGACTGGCGCAGGGCATCGGCGATCGAAGTGGTGCCGCCTTTGCCGCCTTCGATGCAGAAGCGCTTCGGAGGCCAGCCTTCCATGTAGCAGCGCTGGCGCAGGGAGACGCTGTCTTCGGGGCGGAGGCCAGCCTGAATGGCGGCCGTGTAGGCAAACAACTTGAAGGTGGAGCCGGGCGAGCGCAGCGCCTGGGTGGCGCGGTTGAACTGGCTCTTCTCCCAGTCCTTGCCGCCCACCATGGCGCGAACCAGACCCGTGCCCGGCTCCATCGCCACCAGGGCGCCCTGCAGACCGCCGCTGGCGTAGCCGTTGATCGTTTTCTGGGCCTGCTCCTGCCAGCCCTTGTTGAGGCTGGAGCGGATCGTGAGGCCGCCCACCTCCAGCTGCTCCTTGGTGAGCACCCGCGGCAGCTCCTGCTCCAGCCAGCTGGTGAACCAGGGGGCGGGATTGTGGAAGTATTTGGGCTCGGCTGGTTTGATGCCCAGCGGCGCATTCGTGGCGCGGGCCAGTTGGGTGTCGTCGATGTAGCCCGCCTCGCGCATGCGCCGCAGCACGGTGGCGCGCCGTTGCAGGGCCAGATCCGGATTCACCAGGGGGGAGTACACCGAGGGGGCCGGCGGCAGGCCGGCGATCAGGGCCACCTCGGGCAGGGTGAGTTTGTCGGGGGTCTTGGAGAAATAGACCCAGGCCGCATCGGAGACCCCGTAGGCGCTGGAGCCGAGATAGACGTAGTTGACGTACTGCTCGAGGATCTGCTCCTTGGTGAGCTGGCGCTCGATCTTGCCGGCCAGGGCCGCTTCCTTGAGCTTGCGCCAAAGGGTGCGGTCCTGGCTGAGGAACACGGTGCGGGCCAGCTGCTGGGTGATCGTGCTGGCCCCCTCCTCCACCGAGCCCTGGCTGAGGTTGCGAACCATGGCCCGGGCGATGCCCACCACGTCTACACCGTCGTGCTGGTAGAAGCGGCGGTCTTCAGCGGCCACGAAGGCCTTCTGCACCAACAGCGGCATGCGGCCTGTGGGCAGCTTCTCGCGGGTGGCCGGTCCCTGCTTGTACACCACCTGGCCGTTGGCATCAAGGATGGTGAGGGTGCCGGGGCGGTTGAAACTGCTGATCCGGGTGGCATCGGGCAGCAGGCTGTCCACCGCGGCCACCAGCAGGGATTGGCTGATCGCCGCGACGCCGCCCACGGAGGCGGCGAGCAGGGCTGGAATCAGCACGGGCCGGGCGGCCCGGAACTGCTGCTGCAGGCCTGTGTCGGTCACGGGAGCAGGGCCGGCAGGCGGCTGAGATCGCTGTGGCCGATGGCCAGGGCGGTGACCAGCATGCCAAGCACCAGGAAGGGCTGGGCACTGGCCTGGTACTTCACATCAAAAGCCACCGGATCGCGCAGTAGCCAGATGTCCTGGAACGTGATCTGGGGCACGATCAGGAGCACGAGCAGCACGGCGGCGAAGTGCTGGCCAATGGCGATCAGCACGGCCACCATCGCCAGCTGGAAGAGATCGATCATCGCGGCGCTGATCCAGCTGGCCCTGCGGATGCCGAACACCACCGGCAGGGATTGCAGGCCAAGGGCGCGATCGCCTTCGACGCTCTTGAAATCGTTCACCACAGCGATGCCCAGGCCCGCGAGGCTGTAGGCCAGGGTGAGGAGAGCCGTGGTCCAGGTGAGCTGGCCGAACAGGGCCTGCCCGGCCCACCAGGGCAGGGCGATGTAGCTGGCGCCAAGCGCGTAGTTGCCCAGCCAGCCGTTCTGCTTGAGCTTCAGCGGTGGGGCGGAGTAGATGAAGCTCACAAACGAGCCACCCAGGGCGAGCAGGAGCAGCACCGGGGTCGTGTGACCCGCCCAGCGGTCAAGGCCCCAGGCGACGGCCAGACCGGCGAGCAGCAGCACCCAGATCTGCAGCTTCACCTGGGCGAGGGGAATCGCGCCGGAGGGAATCGGCCGGTAGGGCTCGTTGATCGCGTCGATCTCGCGGTCGTAGTAGTCGTTGATCGTCTGGGTGTAGCCGGCCAGAAGTGGGCCGCTCATCAACATGCAGGCGAAGGCCACCAGCACATGATCGGGGCGCCAGAGGAAATTACCGGAAGCGGCAGCACCGCAGACCACTCCCCAGATCAGCGGGATCCAGGTGACAGGCTTCATCAGCTGCAGCCGGATCTTCCAGATGTTGTCCGTGCTGGAGGCCCCCTTCATGCCAAGAAGCTGGCGGGCGTCAGCGTTGGCGGCCGGGGCGTTGCTGGCCCGGGGAAGGGGCGGGCTCACCGCTGCACGGTCGGCCGATGGCGCGGAGGAGTCGGCGGCGTTGGCGGGTTCGGGGGGCGGCGGGCTCTGACTCACGGAATCGCGGGGTTCAGGCAGGGGTGATCTCGTCGTCGAAGAACCAGCTGGTGCCGCCGCCATCGAGCTCGACCACCACTCCGACGCCCTTGCCGTCGGTGACGCGGAAGTCGCGCACCGTGCCGGTGGGGTTGGCCTTGAGGGTGGCCACCAGTTCGGCGGGAATGCGGTCGCGCACGCGCAGCACCCGCACTTTCGAGCCAATGGTGATGCTGGCGGAAGCCATGGACCGCAGGAAAAAGTCGAGCGCCAACCTATCACCCATCCCCAGGCAACCAGCTCTCCAGACGGCGCCCCTAGGCTGGTTGTTTGGCTGCGGAACGGCCCGATGGTCGCCAGGCGCATCATTCCCTGCCTCGACGTCGCGGACGGGCGGGTGGTCAAGGGGGTGAACTTCGTGGGTCTGCGGGATGCCGGTGATCCGGTGGAGCTGGCCTGCCGCTACAGCGCGTCGGGCGCCGACGAACTCGTCTTCCTCGACATCGCCGCCAGCCACCAGGGCCGCGAGACGTTGGTGGATCTGGTGCGTCGCACCGCGGAGGCGGTGACGATCCCGTTCACGGTCGGCGGGGGAATCAGCAGCGTGGAGGGCATCACCGAGCTGCTCCGCGCCGGTGCCGACAAGGTGAGTCTCAATTCCGCGGCCGTGCGCGATCCCGACCTGGTGGCCCGCGGGGCGGAACGCTTCGGCTGTCAGTGCATCGTGGTGGCGATCGATGCCCGCCGCCGCGATGGCGCCCCGGGCTGGGAGGTGTTCGTGAAGGGGGGGCGGGAGAACACCGGCCTCGATGCGGTGGCCTGGGCCCGGGAGGTGGTGGCGCGCGGGGCCGGTGAGATCCTGCTCACCTCCATGGACGGCGATGGCACCCAGGCCGGCTACGACCTCGCCCTGACCCGGGCCGTGGCCGAAGCCGTGCCGGTGCCGGTGATCGCCTCAGGCGGGGCCGGCTGCCTCGACCACATCGCCGCGGCGCTTGTGGAGGGCAAGGCGGGGGCCGCCCTGCTCGCCTCGCTTCTGCACGATGGCGTACTGACGGTGGAGGAGATCAAGCGCGACCTGCTCGCCCGAGGCCTGCCGCTGCGACCGCTGCTTGTGTCGCACGCTGCCTGAGAGCCTCGTTACATTGAGAAACGTTTCCTGATCCCTCCCTGCTTCGGGAATTTCGGCGTTGTCCGCGCTCCTTGCTCTGTCACCCCCCCTGCTCAGCGCCCTGGCCCTGCTGATGGTGGCGGGCGTGATCGCCCTGGTGGCCTGGGCCCTGCAGCTGATGCAGGCCGCCAACGACCGCCGCGATTTCTCCCTGATGCTCGCCGGCTGCATGGTGTGCTCGGCGGCTGTGGGGCTGGCCACGGTGATGGTGATCACCTTCACCACGCCGGTGCGCCTGGAGGCCAGTGGCTTGTTGGCTCCCGGCCCCGATGCCCAGCTGGCCGCCAGCCTCGATGTGGTGGTGCTTCCCTGGGATCCCGGCAGCCCTGCCGGCGTCCCTCCCGGTTGAGACCCTGGTGAACCCCCGCGACCCGGCCGCCGTCCGCGGACTGTTCGAGCAGATCGCCCCCCGCTACGACGCTCTCAACGACGCCCTCAGCCTGGGCCTGCACCGTGTCTGGAAACGCCAGGCGCTGGCGCTGCTGCGACCCCGGCCAGGCCAGCGGCTGCTCGACCTTTGCTGCGGCACCGGCGACCTGGCCCTGCTCCTGGCGGCGCGGGTGCGCCCGGGGGGCTGCGTGCTGGGGCTGGATGCGGCGGCGGCGCCGCTGGCGCTAGCGCGCCGCCGGGCCGCCCGCCAGCCCTGGCTGCCGCTCGAGTGGCGCCAGGGAGATGCGCTGGCCACCGGCCTGCCCGATGGCTCGGCGGACGGGGCGGTGATGGCCTACGGCCTGCGCAACCTGGCCGATCCGGCGGCGGGTCTGCGGGAGCTGCGCCGTCTGCTGCGCCCCGGTGGCCGCGCCGTGGTGCTCGATTTCAACCGCCCGCCGCCGGGCGGTCTGCCGGCGGGTTTCCAGAGGCTGTACCTGCGGCAGGTGGTCGTGCCGGCGGCCCGTGCCTTCGGGCTCGCCGACCACTACGCCTACCTCGAGGCCAGCCTGGAGCGCTTTCCAACAGCCGCCGAGCAGGTGCGTCTGGCCGAACGGGCGGGATTTGCGTCGGCGCGCCACCGCCCACTGGCGGCCGGGATGATGGGTGTTCTGGAATTGTCAACCTGAGGCTTGCGTCTGCGCTGGTGTTTGCTATTTCTAGCAACGTTTCCACGCACGTTCTCTCCATCATGGGAGTTCCCCTGTTTGATTTTGCCGCTAACATTGGCAAGAAAGTTTTTCAGCGAGGAGAAGATCCTGCGAAGGCTTCGGAAAAGCTCAAGCAGCACATCGAGAAAAACAATCCTGGCCTCAGTGACCTGCAGGTGAGTCTCGACGAAGAAGTGGCCACCATCACTGGCACCGCCCTCGACCAGGCTGCGTTTGAGAAGGCTGTGCTGATGGCCGGCAACGTGGAGGGGGTTGGCAAGGTGGAGGCTGTCGCCGTCTCGCGTCCCGGCAGCGGTGAGGAGTCGAGCTTCGTGTTGATCAAGGAGGGCGACACCCTCTGGGGCATCGCCGAACGCGAGCTCGGCAGCGGCGCCCGCTACACCGAGATCTTCGCGGCCAACCGCGAGGTGATCGAGGATCCTGACCTGATCTTCCCCGGTCAGAAGATCCGCATCCCCAAGGGCTGAGTCCGGGGCGTGGCTCCGCCGTCCGGCGGGGCCACGCCGCCTGCGTGGCACGATGTGCGCTGCGCAGGGGGTCGCATGCACTTCCAGGACATCCTCAGCACGCTCAACCGCTTCTGGGCTGACCAGGGCTGTCTGATCCTGCAGCCCTACGACACCGAGAAGGGGGCCGGCACCATGAGCCCGCACACGGTGTTGCGCGCCATCGGTCCGGAGCCCTGGGCCGTGGCCTACCCAGAGCCCTGCCGTCGCCCCACCGATGGCCGCTATGGCGAGAACCCCAACCGCGCCCAGCACTATTTCCAGTACCAGGTGCTGATCAAGCCGTCGCCGGACGGCATCCAGGAAACCTACCTGGCTTCGCTGGAGGCCCTGGGCATCCGCCAGGTCGACCACGACATCCGCTTCGTGGAAGACAACTGGGAATCCCCCACCCTCGGCGCCTGGGGCGTGGGCTGGGAGGTGTGGCTCGATGGCATGGAGGTCACCCAGTTCACCTACTTCCAGCAGTGTGGTGGCCTCGACTGTCGGCCGGTGTCGATCGAGATCACCTATGGCCTGGAGCGGCTGGCGATGTACCTCCAGGACGTGGAGAGCATCTGGGATCTGCGCTGGAACGAGCAGCGCAGCTACGGCGACATCTGGCTGCCGTTTGAGAAGGGTCAGTGCACCTACAACTTCGAGGCCTCGAACCCGGAGCGGTTGCAGCAGCTGTTCGCGCTGTATGAGGCCGAGGCCACCGATCTGGTGGCTGCGGGGCTGCCGGCCCCAGCCTTGGATTTCGTGCTCAAGTGCAGCCACACCTTCAATCTGCTGGAGGCGCGCGGCGTGATCTCGGTGACGGAGCGCACCGCCACGATCGCCCGCATCCGCCATCTGGCCCGGCAGGTGGCGGAGGCCTGGCTGGAGGAGCGGCGCGCCCTCGGCTTCCCGCTGCTGAGGGAAGCGCAGCTGGCCGTGGCTGCCCCGGCCGGCTGAGCGCGCCGCGCTGGCTCTGTCCGTCGCCGGGAACGCTGGCAGGAGTGCCCGGTGCCCGTTTGTGTCGTTCGCGCTGGTCCTGCTGCTCCTGTGCGCGGGGGCGCTTCCCCTTCCGGCTGCGGCGTTGCCGCCAGCGATTGCGGCCCAGCCAGCGGCCTGGGACACCGGTTCGGTGCCTTCCGCGCTGGTCAGCGCCAGGCTTCTGGAGGACCCGCGGCCGGTCAGCGAGGGGCCCGGCGCCGCTGCCGGGCCCTGTCGCGCCCTGGCCGCCACCAGCGCTGGGGCGGTGGAGCTTCTCCTCCCGAACTGCCCGCCACTGCGCCAGTCGTGGCGGTTGGAGGTGCAGGGCCGCTGGCTGCCCCTGCCGACCGCCGCCCATCCGCTGCTGGCGGGTCCGGCGGAGCGGCTGGAGCGGCTCGGCGTGCGGCGGCGGCTGCGGGTGGAGCGCCTGCAGGTGCGCGACCGTCCGGCGACCCCGATCGCCGACCTGCGCCGCGCCATCGCCGCCCGCTTCGTGGCGGCCGCCGGGCCAGAGCGGGGCGGGATTCTGGCGGCCCTGGTGCTCGGCAGCGCCGTGGTGCCCCTGCCCGCGGACCTGCGCGAGGCCTTCCGCGCCTCCGGCCTTTCCCATGCCCTGGCGGCCTCGGGCTTCCACCTGACGGTGTTGCTCGGGGCGGTGCGGGCCCTCGCGGGGGGGCTGGGCTCGGGATTGCGGCTGCTCCTGGGGGGCGCGGCGATGCTGTTGTTCCTGCTGCTCGCCGGGCCCCAGCCTTCGGTGGTGCGGGCGGTGCTGATGGGTGGTGTGGCCTGGCTGGCGCTGGAGGCCGGGCGGCGGGCGCGGCCGCTGGTCGTGCTGTTGCTCGCCAGCCTGGGGATGCTGGCCCTGCAGCCCGCCTGGGCGGGCGATGTGGGCTTCCAGCTCAGCGTGGCGGCCACCGCCGGCCTGGTGGTGAGCGCCCAGCCGTTGGAGGACTGGCTGCGGCCGCGGCTGCCGGCGCTGCTGCGGCCGGCCTGGAGCGCCCCGGCGTTGGCGGTGCCCCTGGCGGCCACCCTCTGGACCCTGCCGCTGCAGCTCGCCCACTTCGGGGTGCTGCCGCTCTACGCGGTGCCCGCCAACGTGGCCGCGGCGCCGCTGCTCACCCCGCTCACCCTCGGCGCGATGGGCCTCACCCTCCCGGCTCTGCTGGTGCCGCCGCTGGCGACGCCGCTGCTCTGGCCGTTGCAGATCCTCACCGCCGCGCTGGTGGCGATCGCCCGCCTGTTCGCCGACCTGCCCCTGGCCCAGTGGCGGATCGGCCGCCCCCAGCCGCTTCTTGTGGGCCTGCTCTCGCTGGCGCTGCTGGCCCTTGTGGTGCCGCGGCTGGGGGGCCATGGGCGCAGGGCCGGGGTGGTGTTGCTGGTGCTCGTGGCGGCGCTGCAGCTGGGTGCCTTGCGCGCCGACCGGTTGTTGCTGGTGCACCAGGGCGCCGGGGCCGGCAGCCGCGATCTGTTGATTGCCCGCCATGGCGGTCGGGCGGCGCTGGTGGCCACGCGGGCCGATCCGTTCAGCTGTCGCCAGAGCGAGCGCCTGGCCACCGGGCTGGGCATCGGCGCCTTCGATTGGGCGCTGCTGCTCGATCCGGTGGCGCCCGCGGATCCGGCCTGCTGGCGCCGCCAGGCGGGCATGGTGCTGGCCTACGGCGAGGCGACGGCGCCGCTGGCGGCGGGTCAGAGCCTCTCCAGCCCCGGCCTGGCGGTCACGGCGCAGACGATGGACAGCCATGCGCTGGTGCTTCGCTTCGGCGCGCGCCGCTGGGCGCTGCTGCCCGATCGCCAGGCGCTCTGGGCCTGGCGGGATCGGCCCGGGCCTCCTACGGAGGGGCTCTGGCTGGGATTCCGGCCCCGGCCGGCGGAGCGCCGCTGGCTCGGTTCTGCCGCCGCCCGCGCCCGCGTGTGGCTGAGCGGAGCCGTGCGCAGCCCTCTGCCGCCCGGCTGGCGGGCCAGTGGCCAGAGCGGCTCCCTGGTGGATGGCTGAGGGGCACCACCGCTCCGTACAGTGTGGGCGACCCGAAAGGGTCAGGGAGAGGTGGCTGAGTGGTCGAAAGCGAACGACTCGAAATCGTTTGAAGGGCAACCTTCCGTGGGTTCGAATCCCACCCTCTCCGTTTTTTCAGGATCCGCAGAGATCCAGGCAAGTCAAGGATCCGCTGCGGTGTAAGGGATCTGCCGGGTGGAGCTGTAATTGCGCGGCCTGGAGCCTCCTGCCAAACTGATGCTGCAGGGTGATGCGGTGTAGCTGCAGATGGCGGTAAGCAACCTGCTGCGCAACGGCATCGAGGCTGCGGCGGAGATGCCCCCTGGACGGCGGACGGTGGTGCTCAGCCTGGTGAGCCATCCCGGCGAGCTGGTGGTGGAGGTAGCGGACAACGGCCCGGGCTTCGGCCTTGAGCCCAGCGGTGACATCGTGCTGAGCAGCAGCAAGCCCGGCGGCAGCGGCCTGGGCCTTTTTGTGGTGCGCACCAAGCTGGAGCATCACCAAGGCCGGCTCAGCTTCCGATGTTGCCCAGTGCTCAATGGCGCTCGGGTGCGCATGCACCTGCCGACCCAGGCGATCGCCACGGCAGCATCCAGGCAGCTGATCCAGGAGGTGGGGCCGTGACGGCCACCGCCCGCCGGACGAACAGCATGCCACTGCGCTGCGTGGTGGTGGAAGACCAGCTGATGTTTCTGGAGCTGCTGGTGGGCCTGCTTCGATGCCTGAGCGGCCTAGAGGTTGTGGCCACCGCCACCACGGCCGCTGACGGCATCCGCGCCTGCCGCACTCTGGCCCCAGACCTGCTGGTCCTCGACCTCGCCTTGCCGGATCAGGACGGCATCTCCGTGCTCAGAGAGTTGGCTGTGGTGAAGCCGGATGCACAGGTGATCGTGCTCTCTGCCAACGCCAAGAGTTTTGTCTGCGACGCAAGCTTTGCTCCGATGCTGCACGCGGTGGTCGACAAGCTGGATTCCTGCGAATCGCTCGCCGTGGAAATCGCCAAACTGCTCGGCGGGCCTGGCCAGGAGACCCGGCGCCTATCAGGAAAGAAGTCCGCTCGGGGTGCTGATCTGAGCACCTCTGAAAGCATACTCCGGGTGGAGCATCACGGGCCGCGAGATCGGCAGATGGCAGTCATCGAGAGCTGGTCAGAAGTAAAGGATTGAGCGGC
>JBKDSQ010000018.1:0-51666 GCA_046340895.1 Synechococcaceae cyanobacterium
GTTGGTGGAGGTGATCCACTCGCAGAACTGGTTCCACGCCGAAGCGCCGGAGCGCTGTTGGAGAGTGGCAGTCATGAGAACGGAAGGGTGTGCCTCGGCCAGGGCCGGGGCGGAACATGGAAGGGCGGAATCCCGCCGACCCTCACTGTAACGGGATGTTGCGGGGTGTGTGGGCGCAGCCGGTCTCGCTCCGATAGGGAGCTCCGATGGCTGCCATAGGCGCCGCTGATGAGCCGTTTCGCCCGCCCGCCTCTCCCCGCCGCTCCGCCCGGGGCGATCCCCTGAATCAGCCCGCCAAAACGCCACCGATAGGGTGAGGCCCACTCCGCAGTCCGCCGGATCCATGCAACGGCGCTCCCTGATCCGCAGCGCGGCCACCCTCGCCTCCGCCGCCGGTGCGGCCGGCCTGCTCAGCGCCTGCCGCATCCGCCGGGCCGACAGCGTCGCCGTCTCCTCGCTGCCCACCGTTCGCTGGCGGATGGCCACCAGCTGGCCCCATTCGCTCGACACCATCTATGGCGGCGCCGAAACGGTGAGCCGCCGCGTGGCCGAGCTCAGCGGCGGCCGCTTCCAGATCCAGCCCTTCGCGGCCGGTGAACTGGTGCCCGCCCTCGAGGTGCTCGATGCGGTGCAGAACGGTTCGGTGGAGGCCGGCCACACCGCCAGCTACTACTACCTCGGCAAGAACCCGGCCCTGGGCTTCGGCACCGCCGTGCCCTTCGGTCTCACCGCCCAGCAGCAGAACGCCTGGCTCTACGAGGCCGGCGGTCTCGACGCCATCAACCGCCTCTACGCCGACTTCGGTGTAATCAGCTTCCCGGCCGGAAACACCGGCGCCCAGATGGGCGGCTGGTTCAAGCGGCAGCTCGACGGGCTGGCCTCGCTGCGCGGCCTGAAGATGCGCATCCCCGGCCTCGGCGGCAAGGTGATGGCCGAGCTGGGTGTGAACGTGCAGGTGTTGCCCGGCGGCGAGATCTATCTCGCCCTCGACCGCGGCGCCATCGACGCCGCCGAATGGACCGGCCCCTACGACGACGAGAAGCTCGGCCTGGCCCGCGCCGCCCGTTACTACTACTACCCCGGTTGGTGGGAGCCCGGCCCAACCCTCACCGCCCTGGTGAACCGCAACGCCTGGCGACGCCTGCCGAAGGAATACCAGGCGATGTTCCGCACCGCCTGCGTGGAGGCCAACCTCTCGATGCTCAGCCTCTACGACAAGCGCAACGCCGAGGCCCTGCAGCGCCTGCGCCAGGGCACCACCGAGCTCGCCTACTACGGCGATCCGATCCTCAACGCCGCCCGCGACGCCAGCGAGCAGCTGTTCGCCGACCTCGGCCGCCGCGATCCCGCCTTCCGCTCCCTCCACGAGCAGTGGCGCGGCTTCCGCGAGCAGGTGCAGCAGTGGAACCGCATCAACGAGCTCTCCTACGCCTCCTTCGCCTTCCCCGGCCGCCAGCCATGAGCGCCTCCCAACCCCCCACCCGGCCCTGGATCGCGCGCATCGAGGCCCTCAACCGCCTCGCCGGCGTCGCCGGCTGGCTGGCGCTGCTGCTGATGCTCGCTTTGGGTGTCTGGAACGTCGTCGGCCGTTACCTGGGCCTGGCTCTCGGCCGCAATCTCAGCTCCAACGCCCTGATTGAGGGCCAGTGGTTGTTGTTCTCGCTCGCCTTCCTGCTCGGCCTCGGCTACACCTTCCAGCGCGACGGCCACGTGCGCATCGATGTGCTCAGCAGCGGCTGGAGCGAGCGGCGGCGCCTGCGGGTGGAGTTCTGGGGCTGCCTGCTGTTGCTGCTGCCCTTCAGCCTGCTGGTGCTCGCCCTCTCCCTGGAGCCCGCCCTGCAGGCCTGGCGCATCCAGGAAACCTCGCCCGATCCCGGCGGTCTGCCCCGCACCTGGCCCCGCAGCCTGATCCCGCTCGGCTTTCTGCTGCTCAGCCTGCAGGGCCTCGCCAGCGCCGGCCGCGCCCGCCTGGCGCTGCGCCAGCGGCCCGGCCATCCCCTGCCTCCCACCTCCAATCCGTAGCGGTGCCATGGAGATCGAAGCCTTCGGTTATGTGATCACCGTGCTGCCCGGTGAGCTGCTCGGGCCACTGATGGCCCTGGCGCTGGTGGCAGCCCTGCTCAGCGGCTTCCCGGTTGCCTTCGGCCTCGGCGGCGTGTCGGTGCTGTTCGCCCTGCTGGGCATGGCGCTGGGGGTGATCGACCCCCAGTTCCTCAACGCCCTGCCGCAGCGCATCTTCGGGATCATGAGCAACTTCACGTTGCTGGCGATTCCGGCCTTCGTGTTCATGGGCGCGATGCTCGAGAAATCGGGGATCGCCGAGCGGCTGCTGGAGGCGATGGGCCAGCTGCTGGGGCGCGTGCGCGGCGGCCTGGCCCTGGCGGTGGTGCTGGTGGGCGCCCTGCTGGCGGCCACCACCGGCGTCGTCGCCGCCACGGTGACCACCATGGGCCTGATCTCGCTGCCGGCGATGCTCCGCGCCGGCTACGACCGCTCCCTGGCCAGCGGCGTCATCGCCGCCTCCGGCACCCTCGGCCAGATCATCCCCCCCTCGATCGTGCTCGTGGTGCTCGGCGACCAGCTGGGCGTGTCGGTGGGCGATCTGTTCATGGGGGCCCTGATCCCGGGGCTGCTGATGGCCGGCGCCTTCGCCCTCTACGTGGTGGGGGTGAGCACCTGGAAGCCGGAGCTGGCGCCACCGTTGCGCCTGGCTGAGGCCGACGTGATGGGCCCGGCCCGCCTGGCGCGGGTGCTGCTGCCCCCCCTGGTCCTGATCCTGCTGGTGCTCGGCAGCATCTTCTTCGGCATCGCCACCCCCACCGAAGCCGGCGCCCTCGGCGCGGTGGGCGCCATGGCCCTGGCCGCCGTCGATGGCGGTTTCAGCCGCGCCAGCCTGGCCCAGGTGTGCGACGACACGCTGCGCACCACATCGATGGTGCTGGCGATCCTGATCGGCTCCACCGCCTTCAGCCTGGTGTTCCGCGGCCTCGGTGGCGACGCCCTGATCAGCGATCTGTTGCTGCACCTGCCCGGCGGCAAGGTGGGCTTCCTGCTGGTGAGCATGGCCCTGATCTTTGCGCTCGGATTCTTCATCGATTTCTTTGAAATCGCCTTCATCGTGTTGCCCCTGCTTCTGCCCACCGCCCGCGAGCTGCTCGGCCCCCAGGCCTTGCTGTGGTTCGGCGTGGTGATCGGCACCAACCTGCAGACCTCCTTCCTCACGCCCCCCTTCGGCTTCGCCCTGTTCTATCTGCGCGGCGTGGCGCCGCCGGAGCTGAGCACCGGAGCCATCTACCGCGGCGCGTTGCCCTTCATCGCCGTGCAGCTGCTGATCCTGCTGCTGGTGATCCTGTTCCCGGCCCTGGTCACCTGGCTGCCGTCGCGAATGGCAGCCGGCGCCGGCTGAGCCGGACCAAGCCGTGTTTCATTCAGTGGCGCCCCCTGGGCCGCCTCTGGGGTCTCTCCATAAGCTTCGCCCTGATTCGTGCGGGCCCCGCCGCTGCCGCTTGCTCCCCACCGCCCCGCCAGATCCGCTGGCGCCTGAGCAGCAGGCGGAGCTGCGCCGCTGGCGCACCCTTGATTTCCTGCCCGCCGAAGAAGATCACTCCTCCTACCGATCCCCCTCGCGGCTGGCGGCGATCGGCGCCTGCGGCCGCAGCGGCACCACATTGCTGCGCCGCATGCTCGGCGGCCATTCGCAGCTGGCCGATGCACCGGAATCCTTTCTGTTCCTGCCGGTGCCGATCCAGACCGACGACCTGGCGGCGCGCTTCGGGCTCGATCCGGCGTTGGTGCATGATCTGCTGCGCCAGAGCGCCAGCCGCGCCGCCTTCATCGATGCCTTCCAGAGCGCCTATCTGGCCTTGCGTCAGCGTCGGATCTGGGTGGACAAAACCTCGCGCAATGTGCATTGCTTTGCCGCGATTCTGCGCCACTTTCCCCAGGCCAGGCTGATCCATGTGATCCGCGATCCGCGCGATGTGGTGTGTTCGCTGCGCACCCACCCGCTGATCCGCAAGGGCGATCCCGAGCGCCGTCCCACAGGCTGGATTCAGCCCTGGCAGGACTGCATCGACCGCTGGCGCCTATCCATCGACGACGGCCTGCGTCTGCGCGGTCATCCCGCCTACTGCGAGGTGCGCTACGAGGATCTCGTGCACAACAGCGAGGCGGTGCTGCGCTCCCTCTGCGACTTTCTCGGTGTGGCCTTTGAACCCCAGATGCTGCTCTTCCACCAGCGCCCCGAGCCCACCAACCTGCGCTTCATTCCCAATAACCGCAACGCCACCCTGCCGCTGAGCGACCGCTCGATCGGCCGCTGGCGGCAGGAGCTGGGGCCGCCGGAGCTGGCCCTGGTGGAGCAGCAGCTCGGCTCCTATCTGCCGCTGCTCGGCTATTCCACCTGAGCCCCTCCTCGCCGTACCGCTGAGCCCCTGCCCACCGCGCCCATGTCGTCCGTTGCCCTGATCGATGCCGCCTGTGTCGAGGGGCTGCTCGCCGAGGATCCCCTGCTGGTGAAGGATCTGGTGCGTGAGGCATTGCGCGTGCACCACGCCGGATCGATGGTGCTGCCGCTGAAGCAGTATCTGCAGCGCAGCCCTGAGGCCCACACCGCCGACCGCATCATCGCGATGCCGGTGTATCTGAGCCAGCCCCAGCCGCTCGCCGGCATCAAGTGGATCGGCAGCCATCCGGCCAACCACGCCCGCGGCCTGGAGCGCGCCAACGCCCTGATCGTGCTCAACGACACCACCACCAACGCGCCGGTGGCGGTGGTGTCCGGTTCGCTGATCAGCGCCCTGCGCACCTTCGCGATGACGCTGCTCTGCCTCGATCGCTTCCTGGGGGAGCCGCGCCGGCTGGCCCTGCTCGGCATGGGGCGGCTCGGGCGGCTGCACGCCCGTCTGCTGCCGCGCCTGTACCCCTCCATCGAGCAGATCCGCTGCTATAGCCGCGCCGACTACCGCGACCTGCTCGCCGAGGGGCCGTTGCTCGCCTGCGCCAGCCCGGAGCAGGCCCTGGAGGGGGCCGAGGCGCTGGTCACCGTCACGGCCGCCAACCAGCCGTACCTCGGGGTGGAGGCGGTGCGGGATGTGCGGCTGATCGTGAACCTCTCCCTGATGGATTGCCGGATGGAGGTGTACGGCGCCGCCGCTGCGATCGTTGTCGACGACCTGGCCCAGTGCCGCAGTGCCCGCAAGGTGTTCCGCCAGGCGCTGGAGGCTGGCCTGGTGGATCCAGCGGCGGTGCTGGAGCTCTCGGAGCTGCTGTTCGGCACCGGGTGGGAGCGGCAGCTGGAGGGTCAGGTGCTGGTCAATCCGATCGGCATGGCCGTTGAGGACATCCTGGTGGCCCAGGCGGTGTACGAGCGGGTGCGGCAACGCCCCGACCTGCCCGTTTTCGCGATGTGATGCGGCTGGCCGTCCGGCGCCGGCTCACCACATCCATTCATCGGGGGAGGGGATGCCGTTCTCGCGCCGGGCCCGCGCCACCCGCTCCTGCCGCTGGGCCTCCTCCTCGGCGCGGCTCAGCCACGGGCGGATGCGGTTGGCGGCGCGCGAGGGATCGCGTGCCGAGGGCAGGCGGGTGAGCGTCCAACGGGCGCCCGCGTGGGAGATCGTTTCGGCCATGGGCCGACCCTACCGCTTCGTAGCGTTGGGGCCCGCACCCCTCGGCGTCCGATGCCCGTCGCCAGCCCCAGCAGCGCCACCGTGCCCCTGGGGGCCGCCGAGCGCGTGATCCTCGCCCTCGACCGCCCCGACGTCACCTCCGCCCTGGCCCTGGCCGCCGCCATCCCCGCCCTGCGCTGGGTGAAGGTGGGGCTGGAGCTGTTCAGCGCCGCCGGCCCGGAGGTGGTGTTGCGTCTGCGAGAGCGCGGCCTGCGCGTGTTCCTCGACCTCAAGTTCCACGACATCCCCGCCACCATGGCCGGAGCCTGCCGCAGCGCCGCCAGCCTCGGCGCGGAGCTGATCACGGTGCATGCCGTCGCCGGCTCCGAGGCCCTGCCCGCCGCCGTCGCCGCCGCCGCTGAGGGAGCCGCCGCCGCCGGCTTGGCGCCCCCCACCCTGCTGGCGGTGACCGTGCTCACCAGCTGGGAGCCGGAGCGCTTCGCCGCCGAGCTGGCCATCTCCGAGCCCGTGCCCCGCTACGTGGAACGCCTGGCGGCCCTGGCCGCCGCCGCCGGCGTGGGGGGCGCCGTCTGCTCACCCCAGGAGGTGGCGGCGCTGCGGGCCGCCCATCCCGAACCCTTCGCCCTGGTCACCCCCGGCATCCGCCCGGCCGGCGCCGCCAGCGACGACCAGCGCCGGGTGATGACCCCCGCCGCCGCGGTCGCCGCCGGCGCGTCGCGGCTGGTGATCGGCCGGCCGATCAGCGCCGCCGCCGATCCGGCCGCCGCCTTCGCCGCCTGCTGCGCCGGCCTGGCCTGAGCCCACCGCCGTCCTGTCCCCTTCGCCCGCCTGCCGATGCTGAAGCGTCTCGACCAGTCCCTCTTCGATGCCGTGGCCGCTGAGGCCCGCCAGGCCCCGCGCCTGCGCCGAAACCACAACCTGCATGCCGAGGCCGACCTGGTGCAGCGCTTCCTCAACGTGCTCCAGCCCGGCACCTACGTGCGCCCCCACCGCCACCGCCGCCCCGATCCCGCCGCGGGCTTCGAGTGCTTCCTGGTGCTGCAGGGCGCGATCGGTCTGCTGCTGCTCGATGGGCAGGGGCAGGTGCTGCAGCGGGAGCGCCTCGACGCCACCGGCCCGCTGCGGGGCATCGAGCTGGCGGGGGGCCTGTTCCACACCCTGGTGGCCCTCCAGAGCGACACGGTGATGTTTGAGCTCAAGCAGGGCCCCTACGTGCCCAGTGCCGACAAGGACTTTCTGGCCGCCTTCCCCGCCGAGGGAACCGCGGCGGCGGCCGAGCAGGAGCGGGCCTGGCGCGCGTTGTTCGACCGCCCCTGACGGACACCCTCCGCTCAGCCCGGGGCGGGGCCGGCCGCCTCGTTGGCGGCCGCGGCCAACACCTCGCGCCGGCAGAAGCTGCAGTGGCCCCAGCGGGCCATCTCGCCGGTGGGGGCGGGGCGGCAGCAGGCCGGGCATTCGGCCATGCCGTGCACGTCGCGGCGGCTGGGGTGGGCCGCCCACACCAGCGCCTCGGCCTGGCTGGCCAGCGCCGCCGGCGCGATGGCGTAGTGCTGGCGCACGCGCAGATCGCGCACCGTGAAGCCCGCCCCCCGCAGGGCCCCCAACAGCTGGTGGCGGTTGTACTGCAGCGCCTGCAGCCACGGTCCTGGCACCGCCCCCACCGTGAGCAGTCCGGCCTGCAGCTGCAGCGGCCGGCAGTGGGGCGCCAGCTGGGGCCCGGCGATGCGCGGCCAGGCCTGCCACAGGGCCGCCAGGCTGCCCTCGTGCTGCCACTGCTGCTCCAGGGCCGCCAGGCACTGGCCCACGGCGCTGGCGGGTGGGCGTGGCGGGGGCAGCAGCACCGACAACGAGCCGATGCGGCGCGCTTGCTCCCGCGCCGGGCCGCGGCCGCGCTCGCGGTTGGGCTCGCGGGATGATCGGCGGCGAGAGGGGGCCATCCCGGAAGGCTAAGGGGGTTGGCCGCCGTCTCCCGTTCGTGTCCGCTTCCTGGCCTGTGCGGCTGCGGTGGCGATTTGTCCAAGCTATCGGAGGCAGTGCCGCTAGGGTGCTGGCCTGCCCCACTCTTGATTCATGGGCTTTTTCGATCGGCTCAGCCGCCTGCTGCGCGCCAACCTCAACGACCTGGTGAGCAAAGCGGAGGATCCGGCCAAGATCCTTGACCAGTCCGTGGCCGACATGCAGGCCGACCTGGTCAAGCTGCGCCAGGCCGTGGCGAGCGCCATCGCCAGCCAGAAGCGCATCCAGAACCAGGCCGAGCAGGCCGAGGCCCAGGCCCGCACCTGGTACGAGCGCGCCGAGCTGGCCCTGAAGAAAGGCGAGGAGGATCTCGCCCGTGAAGCCCTCTCCCGCCGCAAGACCTACACCGACACCGCCACCGCCCTCACCAACCAGCTCAACAGCCAGGCGGGCCAGGTGGATGCCCTGAAGAAGAGCCTGGTGGCGCTCGAGGGCAAGATCGCCGAGGCCAAAACCAAGAAAGACATGCTCAAGGCCCGGGCGAATGCCGCCAAGGCCCAGGAGCAGCTGCACAGCGCCGTGAGCAACCTCGGCACCAACACCTCCATGGCTGCTTTTGAGCAGATGGAGGAGAAGGTGCAGGCGATGGAGGCCTCCAGCCAGGCGATGGCGGAGCTGGCCGGCGCCGATCTGGAGAGCCAGTTCGCCTCCCTGGAGGGTGGCAAGGACGTGGACGACGAGCTGGCGGCCCTGAAGCAGCGCCTCGAGGGCGGCCCCACGCCGATCGCCCTGCCCGCCGAGAACGGCCCGGTGCCGCAGCTGGAGCCGGTGAAGGTGGCGGAGGTGGATGCCGAGCTGGAGCAGCTGCGCCAGTCGATCGACAAGCTCTGAGAAGGGCGCGGCAGGGGCGCCGGCCGCTCCGCCCCATCCATACAATCGGGCCTTCCCCTCCGCCGACGTGGTGATGGCCACCGACCGTTCCACCAGCGCCCCCGTCCTGGCACTGAGCGATGCCAACTTCGCCGCAGAGGTGTTGCAGCGTCCTGGCTTTGTTCTGGTGGATGCCTGGGCCACCTGGTGCGGCCCCTGCCGGCTGATGGCCCCGCTGATGGACTGGGCCGCCAGCACCTACGCCAGCGCTCTGGCGGTGGGCAAGCTGGAGGTCGACCCCAACCCCGCCACCCGCGCCACCCTGAACATTCAAGGTCTTCCCACCCTGGTCCTCTACCGCGACGGGGAAGAGGTGGCCCGCCACGAAGGGGCTCTGGCCAAGCCCCAGCTGCAGGCATTCCTGGATGCCCACCTCTGAGCGCGTCGCCCATCTGGGCCGCGGCGTCTTCGCGCGCAACGACCGCCGCAAGATCGCCTACTGCCGCCGCGGAGAGGGGGATCCCCTGCTCGATCTCTCGCTCGGCTCCACCGACCTGATGCCGCCGCCGGTGTGCCTGGAGGCGATCGCCGCCGCCCTGCCCCAGCCCGAGAGCGCCGCCTACTGCCTGCATGGCGCCACGCTGCCGTTCCGCGAGGCCGTGGCGGCCTGGGCCCGGCGCCGCTTCGGCACCCGCGTCGACCCCGATACCGAAGTGCTGCTGCTGGTGGGCTCCCAGGAGGGCACCGCCCACCTGCCACTGGCGGTGCTCAACCCGGGCGATGCCGCCCTGCTGCTCGATCCCTACTACCCCTCGCACATGGGCGGCCTGCGCCTGGCTTCGGCCGAGCCGGTGCTGCTGCCGCTCGATGCCCACGCCGGCTGGCGGCCTGATTTCGCGCACCTCGACGAGGCCCGCTGGGATGCCCTCAAGCTGATGGTGCTCGGCTTTCCCCACAACCCCACCGCCACCACCGGCGAGCAGGCCTGGCTCGACGAGGCCGTGGCCCGCGCCCTGCGCCACGACGTGGTGATCGCCCACGACAACCCCTACGTGGACCTGGCCCTCGAGGGGGAGGCGCCGGCCTTGCTGCGCCACCCGGCCTGGCGCGAGTGCGGCATCGAATTCTTCTCCTTCTCCAAGAGCTGGTGCCTCGGCGGCTACCGGCTGGCCTTCGCGATCGGGGCGGAATGGTTGATCACCGCCCTGCGCGAGCTCAAGGGGGTGGTGGATTTCAACCAGTCGCTGGCCCTGCAGGCGGGCGCCATCGCCGCCCTGGAGCAGGCACCGCACTGGCCCGAGCAGCTGCGGGCGGTGTACCGCGAGCGGCGCGACCGCATGGCCGCCGCCCTGGAGCTCCAGGGCTGGCCGGTGCGCCTTCCCTCGATGGCGCTCTATCTCTGGCTGGAACTGCCGCCGGCGGCGCGGGCGCGGGGTCTGGGCTCGGAGGATTTCTGCGCCGCCCTGCTGGAGGGAAGTGGCGTCTGCCTTACCCCTGGCAACGGCTTCGGCCCGGGCGGCGAGGGCTGGCAGCGGCTGGCGCTGGTGCATCCGGTGGAGCAGCTGGAGCGCGGCGCCGAGCGGATCGGCGCCTGGTTGCGGGGGCTGTGATCGGGGCGTTGCTGGCCGCCCGCCGCGCCCTGCCCGCGCGGGCGGACGTGGCGCCGCTGGCCTGGCGGCTGCGGGCCCTGCCGGTGTGCGCCAGCAGCGAGCTGGAGCTGGAGCGGTGGCTGGCGGAGCCGGCGCTGGCAGTCTGCCCCCGGCTGACGGAGCCGCTGGCGGTGCTGGCCCGGCGGCAGCGCCACGGCCGCGGCCAGCGGGGCCGCCGCTGGGTTTCGCCCGTCGGCGGCGCCTGGATCAGCGCCGCCCTGCCCTGGCCGGAGGCGGTGGAGGCGGCGGCGGCGCCGGGTCTGGCGGTGGCGGTGGGGCTGGCGCTGGAGCTGGAGGGTCTGGGGCTGGCGGTGCGGCTGAAGTGGCCCAACGATCTGCTGCTCGACGGCCGCAAGCTGGCCGGCCTGCTGCCGCGGCTGCGGTTGCGGGGGGCGCGGGTGCGCTGGGCGCAGGTGGGGGTGGGGCTCAACGGCCGCCACCGCCTGCCGCCGGGGGCCGCGGCGGTGAACCTGCCGGCCCCGGCCCTGGCGGCGCGGGTGCTGCGGGCGTTGGAGTGGGCCGTGGCCCACGCGCCCGAGCGCGTGGCGGTGCGGGCCGCCGCCGAGGCGCGACTGGGGTTGCCCCTGCCGCCGCTCGAGCATGAAGGCCAGCGCTGGGCGGTGCAGGGCCTCGGGGCGGATGGCAGCCTGCGGCTGCGCTGCGGCGCCCGCGAGATCGCCTGGCACCGGCAGTTCTGAACCTGCGCACCACCGCAGCGGCTCGATCTGCGTCACAATGCACGCCGCCGAGACCGCGGCCCGCGTCGCCGCCTGTTTTTCCTTGTCGCTCCGCCCGATGGCCCGCCGGCCCCGCCTTGCCCTCACCGCCGCCACCCTGGCGGGGGCGCCGCTGCTGCTGGTGCCCTTGGCGTTTGCCCAGGAGCTGGGCGGCGGATCCCCGGAGCCGGAGCCCGCGCCGGCGGCGTCGCCGGCTCCGGCTCCGGCACCGTTGGTTGCCCCGCCGCCGCCGCCGTTGCCGGCCGCTGTGGCGCCCGCCCCGGTGCCGGCCGCGCCGATGCTCTCCGCCCCGCGGACCGTCGCCACCCCCGCCCAGCGCCCGCCCGCCGCCGTGCGCGGCGCCGAGTCGGATCCGCTGCTGGCGCCGCCGGAGGTCCGCCGCGCCGAGTCGCCCCGCCGTTTCGACGCGGACATCGACGCCCTGGTGCGCGATGGCGTGGTCTCGCCGCGGGAGCGGGTGCGGGTGCGCGGCACGATCCCCGGCCTGCCCAGCCCAGCCGTGCAGACGGCCTGCCGCAACGGTGCCCTTACCGCCCGCGAATGCGGCGGTGGCATCACCGTGATCGGCCGCAACCGCCGCGACGGCCTCAGCGGCCCCCTCGGCGAGGCAGGCCTGGGCGGCTCACCCGGATTCGCAGCGGCCGGATTGGGGTCGGAGGGAGGCTTCCGCACGGATGCGGCGCCGCTGGCCCCGATCTCGGTGCCGGTCACAGCCCTGCTCTCCGGCGCCGGCGGCAGCTTCCGCCTCACCGATGTGTTCGGCCGCACGCCGCGGCCGGCGGCGGTGGCGGGCAACGGCAACCTGCGCTTGCTCTATCCACTGATCGGCTCCTCGGTGCCCACCAGCGGCTTCGGCTGGCGCCTGCATCCGGTGCTCGGCAGCTGGTTGATGCACGCCGGCAAGGATCTGGCGGCGCCGGAGGGCACGCCGGTGGTGGCCGCCCTGAGCGGCCGGGTGGTGAGCAGCGGCCTGGCCGGCGGCTACGGCCTGGCGGTGGAGGTGGAGCACGACGCCCCCCGTCGCCGCACCCTCTACGGCCACCTGTCGGAGCTGTATGTGCGCGAGGGCCAGCAGGTGCGCCAGGGCGAGGTGATCGGCCGCGTGGGCAGCACCGGCCTGAGCACCGGCCCGCACCTGCACTTCGAACTGCGTGTGCCCCAGGACGGCGGCTGGGTGGCCGTCGACCCGGGCGACCTCGACCCCGGCACCGGCCTGCCCGCCGGCAGCGCCATCGCCGGCCTCGGCGGCCTGCGCGCCCCCGGCGACGGCCCGATGCCCGACGCCGTGGCGATGCTGATGGGCCAGCTGATCCAGACCCTGGAGCGCCCCCGCTCGCCCCTGGCCCCCACCCCCTCGGCCCAGCCCCTGCCGCCCACCCAGGCGGTGCCGGCTCCGGCGCCGTTGCCCGCGGCGCGGCAGGGGTAGGGAGGGGGTCTTCCGAAGGGGGGCTGCCGCCGCGGATCAGGCGGCCTGGCCGGCGCTGGCCCTCGCTTTGATCAGGTCGAGCAGGTGGCAGATGTTGTCCACCTCGTCATCGGAAAACAACCCCTCCGGTCCGGTGGGCGCCAGGTCGCTGAAGGGCGGGTCGTAGAGGCGGGCGGGATCCATCACGCCGCGGCTGGTGAGCTCATCGAGGATCTCGTTGATGAAGCGGATCTGGGTGGCGGTGTGGGTGCCGTCGGTGAGGAAATCGGCGAACAGCTCCTTGGCGGCGTTGCGATCGAGGCCCACGAGGGAGCGGATGAACAGGCCGAAGCCGTGGCACTCCTCCGATGCCCGCTGGATCGCCTGCTCCGTGCCGATGCCATGGGCGAGCAGGAAGCGCTGCAGCTCGTCGAGATCGGTGGCGGTGAGGGGCTGGTTGCGGCGCAAGCGCTGCATGGTGAGGTGATCCTCGTGGGCGCGGAGAAAGGTGCGGGCGCGCAGGCGGAACTGCTGAAATTCGTCGCGGCTGAGCAGGGCGGCGGCATCAAGCTCCTGCAGATCGCCGAGCTCATCGGCGAAGTGGGTGAACAGCGGTGGGCGTGCGCTGGTTTCGATCAGGCCGATCAGGCCGCGCAGGCGGCAGCGAACCTCCTCGAGCATCGGCACGGTGACGTTCTGCCACCACTCCTGGTGCGACAGATCTCGGATCAGCTCCAGCTCGGCCGCCACCTGGGGAATGTTGGCGCGGGCCTCCAGCTGGGCCGCGAGCTCGCACAGCTGCTGCTGCAAACGGCGGAAACGCGGCTCCGCGCGCAACAGGGCCAGCTGCAGGGAGTAGAGGAGCAGATCGAAGCGCCGCGCGTCGATGTCGGTGTCGCCCTGCTGCTCGGCGTAGGCGGAGGGCAGGGGCGCGAGGGTGGATGCGAGGGCCAGGTGGTCGTCGGCACTGAGCTGGCTCCAGGCCTCCGCCTGGCGGAACCGCTCCACCAGCTGCAGGTGGGGCCGCACCAGGAAGTTATCCGCGGGGCAGGCGGCCACATGGCCGCGCAGAAGATCGGCGAGCGTGTGGCGATGCCGCCGAAGAGCGAAGACGGGATCGTCGGGTAAGGGAATGGCCATGCCGGGCCCCGATGGCAGGAACGTCTGATCGATGGTTTCGATCAAGGCCAGGCGACTGCGGAACAGGCGGGTGCTGAGGCTTTCCGGAGGGGCGGGGGATTCGGCGCCGCCCTGGCCGAGGAAGAACTCGAGGTTCTGGCAGAGGTCAAAGATCCAGAAGCACTCCTTGTCGCGGCCGGGGCCGAATAGGTTTTGGCAGGTGCGGGTGCCACGGCCGACCATCTGCCAGAACTTGGTGCGGGAGCGCACCGGCTTGAAGAACACGAGATTGACGATCTCAGGGATGTCGATGCCGGTATCGAGCATGTCGACGGAGATGGCGATGCGCAGCTGGCTTTCGGGATTGGCGAACTCATCAATAAGCGACTGGGCGTACTTCACCTGATTGTCGATCACGCGGGCGGCCTTGCCGGCGAGGTGGGGGTAGTGGTGATCGAAGCGATCGCGGATGAATTCGGCGTGCTTGTGGTTGCGCGCAAAGATCACCGTTTTGCCGATGTGGTCGCCGCTGGCATCGCGGCAGCCCTGGGTCATCAGCACCTTCAGGCCCTGGTCGACGGTGTCGGCATTGAACAGCCAGGCGTTGATGGCACCGGATTCGACGTGGTCGGATCCAGAGAGCCGTTCATCCCACTCCAGCAGGTCCCACTGGGCTTTCTCCTCATCGCTGAGGGCGGCGTAGCTGATGCCCTCGCGCGGAAAGCGCAGGGGCACGGAGATGGGCCTGAAGGGCACGAGAAAGCGGTCAGCGACGGCCTGATCGAGGCCGTACTCATCGGTGGGTAGACCGATCTCGAGATCGAAGAGGGTATAGGTGTTGCGATCGATCTCCTCGCGGGGAGTGGCGGTGAGGCCGGTGAGCAGCGAATCGAAGTAGGCGAAGATCGCGCCGTACTTCTGATAGACGCTGCGATGGGCTTCATCGATGATCACCAGATCGAAATGCCCCACCCCAAAGCGCTTGACGCCATGGGTGTCCTCCGCGTCGATGAGATTCATCATCGTGGGGTAGGTGGAGAGGAATACCCGCCCCTCGCCGCCTTTGTTGGTGACCAGGTTGACCGGTGCGCAATCGGGGAGGAAGCGGCGGAAGGCGCGCTCGGCCTGGAGCACCAGGGAGGTGCGATCCGCCAGGAACAGCACCCGCTTGACCCAGTTGCAGCGGGTGAGCACATCGGTGAGGGAGATGGCGGTGCGGGTTTTGCCGGTGCCGGTGGCTAGCACCAGCAACGCCTTGAGCCGGCCTCGCTCCAGGGATTCGCAGATGGCGCGGATTGCGCGCTGCTGGTAGTAGCGCCCGGCGATGGAGGGGGAAAGGGTGGCCTGAGCGAGGGGCTGGCGAATGTCGCGGCGACGGATCAGGGTTTCGAGCTCGTCTTTTTTGTAGAAGCCCTGCACCTCGCGCGGCGGGTAGCGCAGGTCGTCCCAGAGGCGGTGGCGGTAGCCGTTGGAGAGGAAGATCAGCGGCCGCTGGCCATAACGCTGCTCCAGGCAGGTGGCGTAGAGCTCCGCCTGGCGCTGGCCGTCCATCGGGTCGCGGCTGGTGCGCTTGGCTTCCACCAGGCCCAGGGGCTTGCCGTCATCCCCCCAGAGCACGTAATCGACGAAGCCGATGCCGGTGGTGTTGGGCATGCCCTGCACTTCGTGCTCATGGGTGCAGCTCTTGCCGTGTTCCCAGCCGGCTTCTTCGAGGTAGTGGTCGATGTAGGCGCGGCAGTCGATCTCCGTGAGAGAGGTGTCGGGCTGGGCGGCGGCTTCATTGGCCTGGCGCAGGGCCGTGATCTCGCGGCGGAGGCGGTCGAGCTCCTCCTGGGAGGCCAGGGCGGCGAGGCGCTGATCCCGCAGCTGCTGATCCCGCTCGGCGAGCTGCTCCGCCAGCGCCTCCAGCTGTTCACGGCTCTGGGCCTGCTGGGCGGTGGCGGCATCGCGACTGGGCAGGCGGGCGACGTCGAAGCCAAGGCCGCGCACGCTCTGGGGGGTGCGGCCGTAGGTGAGCACCAGCCAGCGCAGCACCTGAAAGAGTTCCTTGGCGGCGGTGACCGCATCGCCAGGGCGGATCGGCTCCTGGCGGTGCACGGCCTTGTTGCCGAGATCCTTGAGCAGGCGGAAGCGGCGCATCTGCTCGCCGGCCAGGTCGCTGAACGGCCGGGCGAAGATCAGATCGGCCAGGGAGCCATAGCCAAACGGCCGCTGCAGCTGGCTGTCGTTGTCGTAGATCCAGTCCACCAGCAGCTCGATCGTGCGGCGGGCGTAGAAGCAGGCGGTGCGTGGATCAGAGAGGGCGAACTGCTCGACGCGCATCGCTTCCTCGAGCAGCTCGGGCCATTGGTCAGCGACGAGGGCGTACTGGGAAGCGCTGGAGGTCATGGGTGAAGGGAGCTATCCCCCCACGGGAATGAACCCAGATTTTAAGGGCTTTCTCACAGGCCTGCTGCAGCAGAAAGCCAATGCTGCTGTTGCGAAACCCGGAAAGCTCCAGCATGCGCCTTGCTTCAGCGAGGTCGGACTGGGCAATTCGTAGATAGCGAATGGCATCAGCATCAGCCATGCAGAAGGATCCCCTTCTGATAGGCCTGGGTTGTAACGGCACTGCGGAATTGCTTCCGTTCCAGTACTTCGCTCTCGGAGTAGAGCAACAGGTCGAGGGGCAGTTGGTGGCTGGAGAAGCGGCGCCAGAGATCACCCAGCACACGCACTCGGTCGTGGCCCGCAAGCCAGGGATCGGGCACGGTGATCAGCAGATCCACGTCGGAATCGGGCCGGGCAGTGCCCCTGGCACGGGATCCGAAGAGCCGCACCTGGGCCTCTGGGATGGCCGCAGCAATCCCCGAGGCAACGGCGCTGACGCGCGGGTCGATCGGAAATGGTGTCGTGGCGGGCAGACCAGTGGTCATGTGCGCATTCTGATCAGAGAGCCTCGGGAGTGTCATCCAGCTGCCGCTGCAGTGACTGACGGATGAGGCCGAGGGCATAGGGAAGGTCCTGCAGCGGCCCATTCCGGCCACATTCTTGGCGCGGTCCTTTGGATCGTCCAGTTCCGCGAAGGGCATGTTGAGGGGGGAGCGGCGGATGGGATCGGCTGGGTTGATAAGCCAGACGCTGCTCCTCCCTGAGCTGGGGAGCGGGCCACACCGCCAGCGCCCGGTCGGCCAGGCGTTCACCTCGCAGACGCATGGCGTCGACATCCCAGCGCTCCAGCTGGCCCAGGCCCTCATTGAGATGGAGCGGGCTCTTGGCGAAGCCGCCCTTGCCGTCGCGCTTCTCATGGAAGGGGCGATCGCCAAGTTCGCGGTTGTAGCCGGTGAGGGTGAGATTGCCAAGGCGGTGCAGCCAGTAGGAGCAGCTCTTGTTGAACTTGTAGAGGTTGCGGATCTGGATCTCGCGGCGGAACTCCTCGTCAGAGGGGAAGCGGCGATAGGAGGGCAGGGCCAGCAGGTGAACCTTGAAGCTGGGCAGGTCGTGGATTTTCTCGCGCCTCAGTGCCCGGCTGAAGGTGGTGAAGGTCTTCTGCTGCGAGTTGGACGGGATCGCACAGACAGCCCGGCGGAACACGTACTCCTCCAGCAGCGCCTCCAGAAGCAGGGGGGTGACCATGTCGATTGTCCCTGGCAGCCTGACCTGCCGAGACGCCGCGCTTGCCCTAGGATGAACAGGTGTATTCAGGTGACTGCATGGCCACCACGGTGCGACTCGAGCCGGAGACCGAACAGCGGCTGGATCAGCTCGCCCAGCTGACCGGGCGCACCAAGGCCTTCTACCTGCGGCAGCTGATCGAAGCCGGACTGGACGATCTTGAGGATGCTTACCTCGGTGCAGCGGTCGCCGAGCGCATCCGCTTGGGGCAGGAGCGCACCTACAGCCTTGAAGACGTGGTGAGCGAGCTTGGCCTGGACCCTGCGACTCTCTGAAACTGCGAAGCGGCAGCTCAAAAAGCTGGATCCCAGCAACGCCCAACTGATCTTGCGCTATCTGAACCGCCTGGTGCAGGAGACTTCTAATCCACGTGAACGCGGCAGTGGCTTGCGAGCCAATCTCGCAGGTTTGTGGCGCTATCGCGTTGGCGATTATCGCGTGATCTGTTGCTTTGAAGATCATGATCTCGTCATCCTTGTGCTGCAGATCGGCCATCGTCGCGATGTGTATCAGTAACATCAGATGAGGCGTCCCCGCCCCTTGTCAATGTGTACCACCGAACCGATGAAGTGCACCCCCATATCGTCAGAGAAGCCGGCACGAAGGATGTCAACCCAAAGCTGCTCGCACTCCTTCGTCGTCCAGGAATAGGTGCGCTGGTAGATCGGGATGATGAACTGAGAAACGTTTCTCGGGATCTCAAGGAGCTTGGCCTCGGTGGCTTTCATGGCTAGCTAGAGCTCACCGGTAAAAGCCCTAGACATAAGAGACTGCTTTAAGGAGTCAGCAAATTGCAGGGCTTGATGCAAGCTTCCGGAATGTGCATGTATGACTTTAAGCTGACGGACATACTCGCGCTGAAGCTCAATGGGTGGCACGGGAAGCCTCAGTTTCTCAAAAGAGCTTTTCTTCAGGATAGGCAACGTCGTTGAGGCGCCTGCTGTCGCGATGTTCCTGCTGAAGAAACGAAGTGCTTCTATGCCATACTCGCCAATTATTGAATCGCCCCATTCGACAGCATTGATCTGCTGGTTGAAGGCCGAGTCTTGCCTCGCTATGTCCATCTTGCCGATGGTTGCGCCAATACAGCAAACGAGAGCGGATCCGCGTTTGACAGACCTTGATCTAAGCGAGCCAGATTCCGTAAGGCTTCTTTTGGGCTCCTTGCCAGAGCCGAGATCCCCAGGGGTAATGAAAGGGACAGGGCCATCAAACATGCCTTGTTCCGAACTCGGCGGGGTTGATCCGGTGACAACACGCCCTAATTCGCCGAGTGAATGCTCGGGCCAAGATCGAGAATTGGCTCTTGGGTCACCAAAAAGTGACAGGAAGAGGCTTCTTGGGACAGCCTGAATCATATTGTTCGCTTCCTGTTGGCGGCCTTGAATATTATTCGCTTTATCCAGAATCGCCGCGATGCGCCGCTGCTCCTCCAGTGGGGGGAGGGGGATTTCGACGCTTCTGATATGTTGCTGAATGATCTGTGGCTGCGATGTTCCAGTGATTACATCCCTGAAACCCCTGCGAATAAACAAGTGATAGAGATATTTGATGTCGGCTCGATCTTGGTTTAGGCCGTCGAGCGCCATCGCATTGCCGTTGGCATAGCTATAGGGTTCGGTGATGTGCACTGATCCGCATGACCCCCTGCATCCGATCAGAAGCGTCGGCTCCTGATGTGTATAACTGCCATAAAAGCCGATTTTGCCGTTCGCACCGTAAACAGGAAAGCCATTGTCAGTCAACTCTTTCTTGGAGAGAGTTGGCCACTGCTTGGGTCGGCAGATATCACCCAGCTCCACAACTGTCATGCTAATCATCGCAGCATCCCCTCCAGCTCCTCGATGCCCTGCAGGATCTCCTGCTCGATCTGGCGCAGTTCCGCCCGAGACATTGTGGATGAGTATGGATTCATCATAGGATAAATCATAAGCCGAAGAAAGAGCTCCCGATATACTTTCTCGGCTCCCGAATCACCTGGCAGTTCCAGAGGCAGATCTGGATCTGTTGGCGCGGAAACAGATGGCCATCGAGAAGGATGGGCTCGTCAAGGCAAAAGGCGATGCGGATGCCAGCGAAACGGCTCTCCAGCTCGGGGCGCATCCGGTTGATCAGTGCGCCATCAAGCCCAAAGTATTCAGTTGCCCTGTTGTTGGGCTGGAGTGCTGGGGACTGCATAGCCAGCGCTGTGTCTCTGGCGAGCTTGAAGAACAGCTGACTCCTGTCATCGTCAATCAGCAAGTTGATCAGTAACTCCGTTTCCAATGTGCATTCTAGAATCATCTCTTTGTCATTGCGGGCGGCCCATTTCTCGGCCCTTCGATGGTCGCTTTCCCAGAAGTACACGCCTCTGCCAAGCCAGTTGCGCTGACTCTGGCTTTCAGCCAAGCCAGCCGAACCCTCAAGAAAAGGCCTGATTTCTGAGGCATAACCAGCGTGGTAGGCGCGGACCAGGCTCATGTGTTCACGAATTCCCGCGCACGCACATAGCCCAGATAATTCAGGAGGGTCTTGCGGATCTCGTCGCGAGCATCAATCATCTTCACCAGCCTCTCGCGTTGGCTTGGGCTGGCAGGGTGGGACTCGGCAAGTTCACGGCTGGTTTCCCACCACAGCTGGTAGGTGTCGAGAAAACGCTGCAACAGATCGTGGGCCACATGATCTCTGATGTTGATCGCTGAGTCCAGTTCGGCATCGCTCAAGGTTGAACCATCGCCCAGGCCCAGCTCCTTGGCTGTATGCAGCCGGGCTTCTCTGCGGACTTGTTCATAGTCTTGGTCGGTCATGCTCAAGTACATCGTCACGGTTCAGCCTGTTTGTTCAGTCTATCGTTGTCCGCACGCACTGGTTTGCTGCCGGATCGTGCGGTTGAGGCTGGCCGAGATGGAGCGATGGCCAAGGGCATTGGCGATGTCCGCCTTGCCCAGGGGGCCATGCTGGAGAGCCTGCAGAACCCCCCGAGCCAGGTCCGACTCTGGCTCTGACTTTGCCCCCACCGGGAAAGACCCCATAAAGCAGCCGCCCTTGAGGCTGTAGGTCGGCTCCGGGCAGCCGGCCCGCTGGCATTCCTCCACGATCACCTGGGTGTCATGGACCCATCGCTCGAGCAGGCCCATCATCCGGCCTCGAACGGATTGAGCAGCTCCACCCCGAAGCCCAGGAAGTCCCTGGTGTGGCGTGTCACCACCGTGAGCTGGTGAACCGTGGCAATGGCTGCGATCATGGCGTCCTCGTAAAGGGTGTCGGATTGGCGGTGCATCAGACGCGCCCAGCAGCGGAAGGCCGGGCCATCCATCGGCAGGATGTTGAAGCTCTGGCTGAGCTGATCCAACCAGATTTCAAGATCCCTGGCCTTGCCGGGATCCTGTTCACGGGTTAGCTCAATGCTTGCCTGAATCTCGCCCAGGGTCACGGTCGCCAGGTGCAGATGGGCGTCCTCGACAGCTTCAAGCCAGCCCAGCACAGCGCCATGGGGGCGCGGCCTGCGCAGTTCTGACACCACGTTGGTATCGAGGAGATACATCAGCCCTTACAGCTCCAGCACACCCCGACGTCGAGCCTGGCCTCGGGTTGGCACAAGAGCTTCGGTGCGGGCTTCGGGAGCCAGCAACAGCTGCTTGAGGCTCGGTCGCGCCGCCGCCTGCAGCCGCCGCCATTCCTCCACCGGCACCAGCACGGCCGTCTCCCTGCCCCTGCGCGACACCACCTGGGGCCCCTCGCGCTGACAGGTGTCGAGCAACTCGCTGAACCGTGCCTTGGCGTCCTGAGCGGGCCAGACCTTCATCGCTCTAGATCCGCTGACTGGTTATCTGACCAGTTTAAGGGGCCTGCGCTGCCTGCGCCCCTCCGTCTGGCGCAGTTCCACCAGCATCTCCAGGGGCGGGCAGTCTTCCATCAGCTCATGCATCAGCATCCGTCTTCTCACAGCGCCGCCGCCAGATCGGTCTGGTTGAAATCGTTGCCGACAAACAGCAGTGGCACCTTCAGCCGATGGGCCAGCGCGTAGGACAAGCAATCGCCGAAGTTCAGTCCGCTCGCATGGCGGCCCTTGCCGAAGCGCAGAAACGCATCGGCGGAGGCATCGGCCAACTCCTGATCCAAGGCCACGGTGAGGATTATCTGGCGCTCAAGAAACTCCTGGGCCCGCTTCTGCCCCGCCTCGCCGAGCTTCACCAAGGCCACCAGCAGGATCTCCGTGCGTGTGGGGGCCGTGACGGCCGGTTGGGACGCACCGCAGAGGCGTTCCAACACGGCATCACAGCTCGGTTCCCGCAACATCACCGCCATCACCGCACTGGTGTCGACGGCCAGGTCGATCACCAGGTCGCCCTCAGCTGCAGAGACCGTCATCGCCATAGCCGAGGATCTCGTCAGCGCTGCGTCCATCCAGCACTGGCAGGGTCCATACAGACTCCTCAAGCCAGCGTCGGCTGTCTTCGGCTGTCGGCCGCTCCAGCGGCGCTTCTCCGGGTAGCCCAGCCTCCAGAGCCAGGATGGCCTCCTGGTTCATCGAACGGCGGTGGGCGGCTGCAACGGCCTTGAGGCGCCGATAGAGAGCATCGGGCACTTGCCGAAGCACCAGGGTGTTCATGGAATCGCCCTCCCGTGTTGCTAGCGAAATGCTAGCGGCGTTCATCGCAGCATCTCCTCATGCATCAGCTCTCTGGTGCGGTTGAGGCTGGGGTCGTGCTCCCGGGCTGCGGAACGGCCTTGCCAGAGCGGGTTAGCATGACATGTAACCGCAAGCGAAGCCTGCATGGACGCGGAAGCCGCCCCAGGCGTGGATCCCCGGGCCGCCCGCCGGGCTGCCAACCGCCGCAAGGTGCGCGAGCACCGCGAGCGCCTGCGGGCCCAGGGGATGCGGCCGATCCAGGTCTGGGTGCCGGATGTGCATTCGCCGGAGTTTGCCGCCGAGGCCCGGCGGCAGAGTCTGCTGGTGGCGCAGAGCTCAGAGGAGGCCGAAATCCAGGCCTTCATCGATTCCGTGTACGAATGGCCCGATGACGAGTACAGCCAGTGAAGCGCGGTGAAATCTGGACCATGGCCGGTGGGCCTGGTTACGCCAGCAAGCCCAGGCCAGCTTTGATCATTCAGGACGACGGCTTCTCGGAAACGCTCTCGATCGCGGTGTGTCCTCTCACCAGTGAATCCGTTGAAGCCCCGATCCTTCGCCTTCTGGTGGAGCCGACGCCCGAAAACGGACTCCGCAACCCCAGCCGCCTGATGGTCGACAAAGTCACCACCGTGGCCAAAAGCCGTCTCGGCCAAAGGATCGGCCACCTGGCCGATGACGACCTGTTGCGGCTCAACCGCTCGCTGCTGGTGTTCCTGGGCCTGGCCCGCTGAGCCGTGGTGGCAGCACCTCATCGCAACATCCCCTCCAGCTCCTCGATTCCCTGCAGGATCTCCTGCTCGATCGCCCGCAGTTCCGCCAGGATTTCCAGCGGCGGGCGATGCTCCACCTCCTCATGCACCAGCTCCTTGTAGCGGTTGAGGCTGAGGTCGTAGCCCTGGGCGGCGATCTCGTCCTTGGGCACGCAGAAGCTCTGCGCGGTGCGCTCCCGTTGCCTTTCTGCCTCCTTGCGTTGTTTCCAGCGGGCCAGGCAGTCGGGGAGGTTGTTCTTGTCGTGCTCGTCTTCGGCGAGGGCTTCCTTGGGAGTAGGGCCTAGCTTCGCCAGCGGCAGCAGCGGGTTGCGCTTGTCATCGAGGCTCCAGCCGTCGGCGGTCATGTCGTAGAACCACACCTGATCGGTGCCGCCCCGGCCGGTCTTGGTGAACAGCAGGATCGCTGTGCTGACCCCCGCATAGGGGCGGAACACACCACTCGGCAGCGACACCACGCCTTCCAGGAAATGGTCTTCCACCAGGGTGCGGCGCAGTTCCTTGTGGGCCTTGCTGGAGCCGAACAGCACGCCATCGGGCACGATCACCGCCGCCCGGCCGCCGGGCCGCAGCAGCTGCAGGAACAACGCCATGAACAGCAGCTCGGTTTTCTTCGTTTTCACCAGCCGCTGCAGACGGGCGCTGGTGCTCTCGTAGTCCAGCGAACCTGCAAAGGGCGGATTGGCCAGGATCAGGGTGTATTTGTTTTCCTCGCTGGCGCTGTCTTCGGAGAGCGAATCCCGGTAGCTCACATCGGGATTCTCCACCCCGTGCAGCAGCATGTTCATCGCGCCGATGCGCAGCATCGTGGTGTCGAAATCAAAGCCATGGAACAGGCCATGGTTGAAGTGCGCGCGCAGCTCCGGATCGCTGAGCACCTCGGGGTGGTGCTCCCGCAGGTATTCACCCACCGCCACCGGGAAACCGCAGGTGCCGCAGGCCGGATCCACCATCACATCCCGCGGCGTGGGCTCGGTCATCGCCACCATCAGCTCGATGATGTGGCGCGGCGTGCGGAACTGGCCGTTGGTGCCGGCGGTGGCCAGCTTGCCGAGCATGTACTCATAAATGTCGCCCTTGGTGTCGCGGTCCTCCATCGGCACTGCATCGAGCAGCTCCACCACCTTGGTGAGCAGGGCCGGCGTGGGGATCGTGAAGCGCGCGTCGCGCATGTGGGTGGCGTAGGCCGATTCCTCCCCGCCCAGCTCCCGCAGGAAGGGGAACACCCGCTCACCCACCACTTTGAACATCGAGGCGGTTTCGCCCAGTTCCTTGAAGCGGCTCCAGCGGAGTTCACTCCAGGGGCGGCCCTGTTCATCAGCGCCCTCGGGGAAGATGCGGCGGCGCATCGGCTGGCCGGAGCGCTGGCTGCGGCGCTCCTCCAGGGTTTCCAGTTCATCCAAGCGGCGGATGAACAGCAGGTAGGTGAGCTGCTCCAGCACCTCCAGCGGATTGGCAATGCCGCCGCTCCAGAAGGCATCCCAGATCCGGTCGATCTGGTTGCGCAGCTCGCCGGTGAGCACCGAAGCGGCGGTGCTGCCGGGGGCGATGGCCGCCTGGGGGGCGGCTGAGGCTGAACCCGCAGCGCCGGTTCTGTTGCCGCTGCGGCGGGCGCGGCCGCCAGGGGCTGCCGCGGCAGCACGCGGTGGGGGTGACACCCCTGGCGCCTTCAGGCCGCCGCCGGGGCCGCGAGCCTTCTCGGCGTCGCCCATCGCCACCACCTGCTTCTTCACCTCCTCGAGCAGAGCATCCGTCAGCGGCTCCCCCGCCTCCGCTTCCAGGGCCGCGCGGATCTGCTCGTTCGTGATCCGGCTGCCGTCCTCCGGAATCAGCGGGATCAGATCGTTGACGAGGTCAGCGAGGTTGGGCATTAGGACCGGACGGAGATGCAGGAGATAGGGAAAGCAGAGCCAGCCGCGGCCCCAGGCCCCGCCGCGGCTCAGCCCGCCGCGATCCGCCCATCCTGGAAATGCAGCACCCGCTCGGCGCGGGCGGCCACATCCGCTTCGTGGGTGACCATCAGGATCGTCATGCCCTGGCGGTGCAGTTCGTCGAACAGATCGAGGACCTCGCGGGTGGTGGCCGAATCGAGGGCGCCGGTGGGTTCGTCGGCCAGCAGCAGCGCGGGCTGGTTGATGATCGCCCGCGCCACGGCCACCCGCTGCTGCTGGCCGCCCGAGAGCTGGTTGGGGCGGTTCTCGAGGCGCTGGCCCAGGCCCACCCGGCGCAGCGCCGCCTCCGCCCGCTCGCGGCGCTCGGCCCGGGGAATGCCCGCATAGATCATCGGCAGCATCACGTTGTCCACTGCGCTCAGCTGCGGCAGCAGGTGGAACTGCTGGAACACAAAGCCCAGCTCGCGGTTGCGCAGGTCGGCCAGATCGTCGTCGCTGAGCTGCTCGACCGGCGTGCCGTTGAGCAGGTACGTGCCGCCGGTGGGACGGTCGAGGCAGCCGAGGATGTTCATCGCCGTGCTCTTGCCCGAGCCCGACGAGCCCATCATCGCCAGGTATTCACCCCGCCGCACCGTCATCGTCAGGTCGTTCAGGGCCTGCACGGCGGTGTCACCGCTGCCGTAGGTCTTGCAGACGTGCTCCATCTCGGCCACCACCGAACCGGGCACCGCCGTGGGGCTGGGGGGATGGCCGTTCGCCTGGGGCTGGGCGTGGAGGGTGCTCGCCATGGGGCCGACCCTAGGTCAACCGACCGTGGCGCCGGCGCTGGCGATCGCCTGCTGCAGGATCGGCGTGCCGGCAACCGCGCCGCTGGCCCAGTCGAACAGCGGGCTGGAAAGAATGCCGCCCACGGCCGTGACCACCACACAGGCGACAAGCGCGGCCCGCAGCGGCTTCATGCCGGCCAGATCCCAGCTCAACTCCGGATAGGCCTTCACCACATCGGAGGCCTCCTGCGGTTCCTTCACCACCATCATCTTGATCACCGAGATGTAGTAATAGATCGACACCACCGAGGTGATCAGACCCACCACCACCAGCAGATACTGCTGATCGGCCCAGCCGGCGAAGAACAGATAGATCTTGCCGAAGAAGCCCAGCATCGGTGGGATGCCACCAAGCGACAGCAGGCACAGGCTCAGCCCCAATGTGATCAGCGGATCCTTCTGATAGAGGCCCGCGTAATCGGCAATGCGGTCGCTGCCGGTGCGCAGCGAGAAGAGAATGATGCAGGCGAAGGCACCGAGGTTCATGAACAGGTAGGCGGCCATGTAAAGCACCATCGCCGCGAAGCCGTCTTCGGTGCCGCACACCAGGCCGATCATCACGAAGCCCGCCTGGCCGATCGAGCTGTAGGCCAGCATCCGCTTCATCGAGGTCTGGGCCAGGGCCACCACGTTGCCGAGCACCATGCTCAGCAACGCCAGCACCGTGAACAGGAACTTCCACTGGCTGTCGAAGCTCTCGAAGCAGCCCACCAGGATGCGCAGCGCCAGGGCGAAACCGGCCGCCTTCGATCCCACCGAAAGGAACGCCACCACCGGCGTGGGCGAGCCCTCATACACATCCGGGGTCCACTGGTGGAAGGGGACGGCGGCAATCTTGAAGGCCACCGTGGAGAGCACGAACACCAGCGACAGGGCGGTGATCGGCGAGGCGGCACTCTGCAGGGCCACGCCGATCGTGGCCAGGTCGGTGCCGCCGCTCAGGCCGTAGAGCAGGGAGGCGCCGTACAGAAACACGGCCGCTGCCGCCGAACCCACCAGCAGGTATTTCAGCGCCGCCTCCGAGCTGCGGGCGTCGCGCTTCATGTAGCCGGAGAGCAGGTAGCTGGCCACCGAGAGGGTTTCCAGCGAAATAAAGATGCTTACCAGATCGATGGCGCCACACAGGAACATCGCCCCGAGCGTGGCCGCCAGCAGGATCGCGGCGTACTCCCCCAGGGGCGTGCCGCTGCGCTCCACGTAGCGCCAGCTCAGCAGCAGGGTCACCAGGGTGGAGGCGGCCACCACCGCCCGGAAGGCGATCGCCAGGTTGTCGGCCAGGAAGGCGCCCAGGAATGAGGGCTCCAGCGGCCCGTTCCACTGCAGCGCCAGCAACCCAAGGGCGCTGCCCAGGCCCGTGTAGCAAAGCGGTGGCACCCAGCGGCTGGCGGCCCGCTCGCCGGCCAGATCCACCAGCAGGCAGGCCGCCAGGGCCAGCAGCACCGCCAGCTCCGGGGCGATGGCGGCGGCGTTGAGCTGAAGGTTGAGGCTGCCGGTGCTCTGGCCGGCGGCGATCGCATCGCTCGCCACCGAGGCGGGACTGGCGCTGACGGCTCCCAGGAGGGTGGTCAGGATCGCGTCTCCCATCGCTGCTGCCTCGGCCCTTGGGCATCCGGTCGCAGGGACTGTAGCGGCCGTCTCTGGAAGCCGGCCGGATCCTGCCCGCAGAGCCCGCCGGTGCGATAAAGAAGGACACGGACTTGAGCTGCGCGCGTGGCCCACACATTGGTGATCGTCGAGAGCCCCACCAAGGCCCGCACCATCCGCGCCTTCCTGCCGAAGGAGTACCGGGTGGAGGCGTCGATGGGGCACGTGCGCGACCTGCCCAACAACGCCAGCGAGATCCCCGCCGCCCAGAAGGGCGAGAAGTGGGCCAACCTCGGCGTCAACACCGCCAACGACTTCGAACCGCTCTACGTGGTGCCGAAGGATAAAAAGAAGGTGGTCAAGGAGCTCAAGGACGCCCTCAAGGGCGCCGACCGCCTGCTGCTGGCCACGGACGAGGACCGGGAGGGCGAAAGCATCAGCTGGCACCTGCGCGAGTTGCTGGCGCCCAAGGTGCCGGTGCGGCGCATGGTGTTTCACGAGATCACCAAGGAGGCGATCCGCCGTGCCCTCGACGACACCCGCGAGCTCGACATGGAGCTGGTGCACGCCCAGGAGACCCGGCGCATCCTCGATCGCCTCGTGGGCTACACCCTCTCGCCGCTGCTCTGGAAGAAGGTGGCCTGGGGGCTCTCCGCTGGCCGCGTCCAATCGGTGGCGGTGCGGCTGCTGGTGCAGCGCGAGCGGGCTCGCCGCGCCTTCCGCAGCGGCACCTACTGGGATCTGAAGGCCAGGCTCGAGCACGCCGGCGCCAGCTTCGAGGCCAAGCTCAGCCACGTGCGCGGCGAGCGCGTCGCCGGCGGCGCCGACTTCGACGAGAACACCGGCGCCCTCAAGGCCGGCAGCAAGGCCAAGCTGCTGGGGGAGGCGGAGGCCCGCCGGCTGCAATCCGCGGTGGAGAGCGGTCCGTGGCGGGTGGTGGAGGTGGAGGCCAAGCCCACGGTGCGCAAGCCGGTGCCGCCCTTCACCACCAGCACCCTGCAGCAGGAGGCCAACCGCAAGCTGCGCCTCTCGGCACGCGAAACGATGCGCACCGCCCAGGCGCTGTACGAGCGGGGTTTCATCACCTACATGCGCACCGACTCGGTGCACCTCTCCGACCAGGCGATCCAGGCCGCCCGCGCCTGCGTCAAGGAGAAGTACGGCCAGGAGTATCTGAGTCCGGCGCCCCGGCAGTTCAGCACCAAGGCCCGCAACGCCCAGGAGGCCCATGAGGCGATCCGCCCGGCCGGCGAAAGCTTCCGCACCCCGGCCGATACCGGCCTCGACGGCCGCGACCTGGCCCTCTATGAGCTGATCTGGAAGCGCACCGTGGCCAGCCAGATGGCCGAGGCCAAGCTCACCATGCTGGCCGTCGACCTGGAGGCCGCCGCCGCCAGCGAAGACGGCCCGGCCCTGTTCCGCGCCACCGGCAAGCGCATCGACTTTGCCGGCTTCTTCCGCGCCTACGTGGAGGGCAGCGACGACCCCGATGCGGCGCTGGAGGGCCAGGAGGTGCTGCTGCCCGCCCTGGCCGTGGGCGATGCGCCGGGCTGCCGCGGCGTGGAGGCCCTCGGCCACCAGACCCAGCCGCCGGCCCGCTACAGCGAGGCGGCGCTGGTGAAGATGCTCGAGAAGGAGGGCATCGGCCGGCCCTCCACCTACGCCTCGATCATCGGCACGATCGTCGACCGGGGCTACGCCACGCTGCAGAACAACGCCCTCACGCCCACCTTCACCGCCTTCGCGGTCACGGCCCTGCTGGAGGAGAACTTCCCCGACCTGGTGGACACCAGCTTCACGGCGCGGATGGAGACCACCCTTGATGAGATCGCCACCGGCCGTGTTTCTTGGTTGCCCTATCTCGAGGGGTTCTACAAGGGCGAGAAGGGCCTCGAAACCCAGGTGCAGCAGCGCGAGGGCGACATCGACCCCGGCGTTTCCCGCACCGTGGAGCTGGAGGGGCTGCCCTGCGTGGTGCGCATCGGCCGCTTCGGCGCCTACCTGGAGAAGAAACGGGTCGCCGAGGACGGCAGCGAGGAGCTGATCAAGGCCACCCTGCCCCAGGAGATCACCCCCGCCGACCTTGATGCCGACAAGGCTGAGTTGATCCTGCGCCAGAAGGCCGACGGACCCGAGGCCCTCGGCACCGATCCGGAGACCGGCGATTCGATCTACCTGCTCTTCGGCCAATACGGCCCCTACCTGCAACGCGGCCAGGCGAGCGAGGAGAACCCCAAACCCAAGCGCGCCTCCCTGCCCAAGGGCGTCAAGCCCGAAGACCTCAGCCTCGACGACGCCCTCGGCCTGCTGCGCCTGCCCCGCCTGCTCGGCGAGCACCCGGAAGGGGGCCGCATCCAGGCCGGCCTCGGCCGCTTCGGGCCCTACGTGGTGCACGACAAGGCCAAGGGGGAGAAGGACTACCGCTCCCTCAAGGCCGAAGACGATGTGCTCAGCATCGGCCTGTCGCGGGCGCTGGAGCTGCTGGCCCAACCCAAGCGTGGTCGCGGCGGCCGCACCGCCCTGCGCGACCTCGGTCTGCCGGAGGGGGCGGAGGAGCCGATTCAGCTGTTCGATGGTCCCTACGGCCTCTACGTGAAGCAGGGCAAGCTGAATGCCTCCCTGCCCGAGGGCACCACCGCCGACACGATCAGCCTGGAGCAGGCGATGGAGCTTCTCGCCGCCAAGGCGGCCAGCGGCAAGGGCCGCGGCGGTCGCAGCGCCGCCGCCAAAGCCGGAGCCGCCAAGGGCGGAGCCAGCCGGGCCACCGCCAGCAGAACCGGGGCCGGCAAAGCCACCTCCGCCAAGGCCGCCACCACCAAGGCCGCGGCCGCCAAGCCCCGCGCCACCACCAAGACCGGACGGCTGCGGGCCAGTGCCGTGCGGGTGACCCGGCCCGCCGGCTGATGCCGCCCTCCTCCCTCCCCGCCCGCCGCAGCGCTGCCCGCTCGGCGCCAAGGCTGCTGCTGGCCTTGCCCCTGCTCCTCAGCGGCTGCAGTGGCACCCCCTTCGGCGAAGCCCTCTCGCGCAGTTTCTCCGGCGCAGCCCCGGCCGACCCCCCATCCGCGCTGGCCCCCACCCCCGTCGCGCCCCCCCTGCGGCGCGCCCCGCCACCGGGGGCGGTACTCCGGCCACGCCCGCCAAGCCCGCGACGCCCACCACGGCCACCCCCACCGCCGCCAAGCCCGCCGCCCCCCCCGTCTCTGCGCCCCCCGTCTCTGCGCCCGCCGCCCCTGCGCCCTACCGCGTCACGATCCTGTTGCCCCAGGCCGACCCCGCTGCCCCCGCTGAGGTGGTCACCCGCGCCCTGCGCGCTGCCGGTGTGCCCTTCGAGGTGGAGACCATCCAGCGCACCGCTGGCCAGCCGCCCCCAGCCCCCGGCACCGGCTCGCCCGGCGCCGCCGCCGCCCCGGCCACGCCCACGGTGCGTCCGGCGCCGCCGCCCCGATGAGCCGCCCCGCCCCGGATCGCCGCCTGAGCCCCCGCCAGGCCCGCCAGATGATGGACACCGCCTACCTGGCGGCCGCCACTGCCCTGCTCTGGGTGGCCCTCTACTACCTGCCTGTCGGCAGCCCGTTGTTCCGCCTCGCCCTGCCCCTGCCCCTGGCCCTGCTGCAGCTGCGCCACGGCTGGCGCTGCGCGGTGGAGGGGGTGCTCGTGAGCGCCCTGCTGCTGGTGGCCCTGATGGGCCCGATCCGCGGTCCTCTGGTGCTCTTCCCCTATGGCCTGCTGGCCCTGTGGCTCGGCTGGGGTTGGCGCCGCCGCTGCAGCTGGTGGCTCACCCTGGCGGTCGGAGGGCTGATCGGCGCCGCCGGGTTCCTGGTGCGGGTGGCCGTGCTCTCGGTTCTGGTGGGCGAAAACCTCTGGGTGCTGATCACCAGCGCTGCGGCGGGTCTGCTGGAGCGTCTCTCCGGCCTGCTCGGGCTGGGGGCGGGCCTCGATCTGCTGCAGGTCCAGCTCGCCGCCCTGGTGCTGGTGCTGGTCCAGAACCTGATCGTGGCCCTGTGTCTGCATGCGGTGGCCTACTGGATCTTTCCACGGTTGAAGGCACCGATCCGCGAGCCTCCCCCCCTGCTGCGCGCCCTGGTGGCGCTCGATCCGCTGTGAACCCCGCCGCCGCCAGGCCCTGGGGCCCCGCCGACCAGGGCCGCTTCTGCGGCCCCGCCGCCGTTGCCGCTGCCTGGCGCGAGCGCTGTGCCGCCGCCTGGGGGTCCACCGAGGTGCTGCTGCTGCTCGCCGCCACCGACACCGCCGCCGTTCCGGGCATCTCCGCCGCCGGCGCCACGCCGGAGTGCCGCCGGCGCACCGCCGCCGCCGATGCGGAGCTGCTGGAGCGTGGACCTGACGCGCCCCCCATCCATGCCCTGCCGCCCCTCCCCGCTGGCGTCACGCCGGCCCTGATCAGCCATGTGGTCACGCGGGAGTTGGCTCTGCTGCCGCTGGTGGTGGACCTGGGCTGTCCGGTGGCCCCCGCCGTGCCGCACCTGCGTCTGCCCGCCCCCGCCGGCGTGGGACCGGCCCGCTGCCTCAGCCGCGGCCAGGCGATGGATCCCGAGCGGGTGGAGGCGCTGCTGGCCCAGGGGGCTGCCTGGGGCGCACGCTGCCGCCACCGGCCCGGGGCGCCGCTGCTGATCGCGGAGTGCGTGCCCGGCGGCACCACCACGGCCCAGGCGGTGCTGACGGGGTTGGGGTTCGATGTGGGCGGTCTGGTCAGCGGCAGCCTGCCCCGCCCCGCCCATGCCCTCAAGGCCGACCTGGTGGCCAGCGGCCTCGCCGCCGCCAACCTCCTGCGCCCCCCCGCCGGGAGCCCGGCCGATTCCGACGACGACGCGGCCCGGGCCCGTCGGGTGATGGCCGCCTTCGGGGATCCGATGCAGCCCCTGGCGGCGGCGCTGCTGCTGGGGGCGGTGGCGCAGGAGCGTCCGGTGCTGCTCGCCGGCGGCAGCCAGATGGCGGCAGTGCTGGCGTTGGCGCTGGCGCTGGCGCCGCCGGCGCTGCGGCCTCGGTTGGCGGCCTCCGCAGCGGTGGCCACCACCGCCTGGGTGGCCGCTGAGCCCCACAGCGACCTGCCGCTGCTGCTGCGTCGGGTGGGCGAGCGCTGGGGGCTGGAGCCGCTTGGCTTTGCCGCCTCCCTGCGCTTTGAGGGCGCCAGCCATCCCGCCCTGGCCGACTACGAGCGCGGCTATGTGAAGGAGGGGGTGGGTGCCGGCGGCCTGGCGCTGTTGTGGGAGATCAGCGGCCGCCAACCGGCCGCGCTGGCCCGCCTGTGCGATGACGCCTGCCACCGCCTCCACGCCCGCTCCACCCCCCTGCCGCGCTGATGTCCGCTCCCGCTCCTGCCTCCCCGCTGCGGCTTGGCCGCCGCCAGCTGCTCGCCGCGGGGGCGGTGGCGGGGGTTGGCCTGCTGGCAGGCTGTCGCCGCCCCGGTCCGCGGCTGCTGGCCTCCCGCGGCGATCTGCCCGCCCCCTGGGCCCAGGCCCTGCCCGCCCCCTGGCGCCTGGAGACGCGCGACGACCCTGCGGCGGTGCTGGCGGCGTTGGAGCCGGAGCGGCCAGCCCTGGTGCAGCTCAGCGACGGCTGGGCCACCAGCCTGGCGACCGACACCTGGCAGCCGTTCAACGATGGCGGCCTGCTGGATCGGCTCGCGCCCTATGCCCATGCCGTCAGCCGCCTGTTCGGGCCCGACGGCGCGGCGCGCCTGGCCCTTCCCTTCGCCGTCTCCCCCTGGGTGCTGCTGCTGCGCAACCGGCCCGATCTGCTGCGGCGCGCGGCGGAGGGCTGGGAGTTGCTGCTGGATCCCAGCCTGCGCGGTCGGTTGGTGCTGCCCGCCTCACCGCGGGTCACGATTGCCCTGGTGAATGGCGATCCCGCCCGCCTGCGGCGCCTGCGGGCCCAGGCGCTGGCCTACGACGACCGCCACGGCCTCAACCTGCTCCTCGGCGGCGAGGCGGAGGCGCTGGTGCTGCCACGCCGTCGGGTGGTGCCGCTGCTGCAGCGCGACCCCCGCCTGCAGGCGCTGCTCCCGCAGGCCGGCTCCCCTCTCAGCTGGAACCTGCTGCTCCGCCCCGCCGGGGCCGCCCCCACGCCGCCGAGCGCCTGGCTGGCGAAGCTGCTGGATCCGTCGCTGCTGCCCCGCCTCCTGGCGGCCGGTTGGGTGCCGCCGCTGCCCCACGGGGAGCTGGCCCGCGCCAGCGCCGCTTTCTCCCCCGCCCTGCGCGCCCTGCTGGCGCCGCCCGCCGGCGTGCTCGAGCGCTGCATCGACCTGCCGCCCCTGGCCGCGGCCGAGCGCCTGGCCCTGCAGGACCTCTGGGACCGCAGCGCGCCGCCGTCGGCTCGCCCCTGAGGCCCTCCTGACCCTGGCCTGGGGCAGGCGCTCAGCCCCACAGCCGCCGCCGCGGCGGCGCCGCCAGCCGTCGGTGCGTGTCGGCGAGCAGGTCGGGGATCGGCAGACCGTGCGGACAGCGGGGCAGGCAGGCGCCGCAGCGGGCGCAGGCGCTGGCGTTGCGCTCCTCCCACCAGTGCCCTGCCCGCCCGATCAGCGAATAGCGCTCGCTGGCAAAGGCCTGCAGGCCGTGGCCCACCGCCAGGTTGCGCAGCCGCAGCAGCGCCGGGATCGGCACCTCCGACGGACAGGGCAGGCAGGCCCGGCACTGGCCGCAGCGGCTCGGCCCCAGCCGCTCCTGCCCGGCCGCCTCCAGCCGCGCCAGCGCCGCCTTCTCCTCCGCCAGCAACGGCCCCGCGGCGGTCGCCAATCGCACCGCCCAGCCCAGATCCGCCGGCTTCGCCGCCCCCAGGGTGAGGGTGCTGATCCCCTGGGCCAGCAGCCAGCGGTAGGCGAGCTCCAGCGGCGCGTAGGGGGCGCAGTCGGCCACCAGCTCGGCCGGAGGGTCGTAGAGACGGCCCCCCTTGTCGGCCGGGGAGATCGCCATCACCCCGATTCCCTCCGCCAGGGCGGCTCGCGCCAGCGGCAGCCGCTCCGGATCGAACAGATGCAGGTGCAGGCTGCAGAAGCGGAACCGGCCGCTGGCCAGCGCGGCCTCGATCAGGGCCGTGGGGCCGTGGCTGGAGAAGCCCACCTGCCCCACCAACCCCTCCCCCAGCGCCCAGGCCAGCAGCTCCGCCCCCTCCCCCTCCAGCGCCCAGGCCCGGTGCGCCTCGGTGTTCAGCCCGTGCACCGCCAGGTTGTCGAGCCGGGCCACGCCGAGCCGCTCCAGGCAGGCCCGCAGGGCGCTACGGCCGGACGCCGCTTCGCCGCCGGGCAGCAGCTTGGAGGTGAGCACCAGGGAGGCGTGGGCCGCCGGATCGCGCCCGGCCAGCGCCGCCAGGGCCTGGCCGAGGAAGCGTTCGGCCGGGCCGTAGGCGGGCGCGGTCTCGATGTGGTTGATGCCTGCCGCCAGGGCCGCCTCCAGCACCGCCGCCATCGCCTCAGGGCTGTCGAGGGCCCGCATTGTGCCCAGGGTGAACAGCGACACCGGCGGGCCGTCGCCGAACGGGCGGCGTCCGCTGATCGCCCCCCCTTCGGCCGAGGCGGCCGCCTCAGGCGGGCCCGGCACCGGGTTCATCGCGGCCCGGCTCACCGGGATCGCCGCCCTCCGGACTGGGGGGCTCCTCGCCGGCCCCGCTGGGCTGCTCCCGCTGCGTCTCCGGCTGGGCCTGGCTCAGGTGGCGGATCAGCTCGGCCGGGCTGGTGCGATCGAGGAAGCGGCGGAAATCCTCCTTCTCCTCCTCATCGGCTTCGGCATCGACGGGGATCGAGGCATCGGCTACCACCTCTTCCAGCATCCAGATGCTGCTGTCGGTGCGCAGGGCCAGGGCGATCGCATCGCTGGGCCGGGCGTCGAGCTCGCTGCCGCTGCCATCGGCGTGGGCGAGCTTGAGCACGGCGCGGAAGGTGTTGTCTTCGATCGCATGCACGATCACCCGCTCCAGCCGCATCCCACCGGCCTCCATCAGGCTCACCATCAGGTCGTGGCTGAGGGGGCGGGGCGGCTTGTCGCCGTTGAGGCCGGCGAGGATGTTCTGGGCCTGGGCCTGGTCGATCCAGATCGGCACCTGGCGGCGGCCGGAGGGATCGCGCAGCAGCACGATCGGGCTGCGGCTGGCCGCATCGAGGGCGATGCCGGCGACGCGCATTTCCACCATCGATGCGATGCCTCCCGATGCGATGCGATGCGATGCGCGCGACGCGATGCCACGGCTCGAACGCGGGACGGCCTGGCGGGCGCCCGTGCTCTGATTATGGCCAGAGGAAGCCCCAGGGAGCGCTGTCGGCGATGTTCACCGGTCTGGTGCGGAGCATCGGCCAGCTGCGCCGCTGCAGCGGCGGGGTGCGGGTGCATGGGGGGCTGGCGTCGCTCGGGCCGCCGGCCCTCGGGGACAGCATCGCTGTGGACGGCGTCTGTCTGACGGTGGCGGAGCTGGAGCGCGATGGCTTCCGCGCCGACGTGAGTGAGGAGACGCTGCAGCGCACTACCCTGGCGGCTCGGGCCGATGCCGGGGCCGCGGTGAACCTCGAGCCCGCCCTGCGTCTGGCCGACCGACTCGGCGGCCACCTGGTCAGCGGCCACGTCGACGGCCAGGGGACCGTCACCGGCATCGAGAAGCTGGAGGGCTCCTGGCGTCTGGAGCTGGCCTGGGGCGAGCCGGCCTGGGGCCGATACATCTGCGAGAAGGCCAGCGTCGCCGTCGATGGCATCAGCCTCACGGTGGCAGGCTGCGCGCCGGATGGCGCCCGCTTCTGGATCGCCGTGATCCCCCACACCTGGGCCGCCACCACCCTGCTCCAGCGCCGCGTCGGCGACCCGGTGAACCTGGAGGCCGATCTGCTGGCCAAATACGCCGAGCGGCTGCTGGCGGCCCGTGGCGCCCTGCCCGCGGCGACTGCAGAAACGGCTGGCCTCGATGCCGCCTGGCTGGCGGAGCACGGCTGGCTCTGAGCAGCCCTGGCGCCGCGGTGGCAGGCTTGGGGCCGCTGCCGCGGGGCGATGCCCCTCCGCCGATGAGATCCTCCCGCCGGCTGGCGCTCGCTGAGGGGATGCTGCTGCTCGGGCTCGCCGCCCTGGCGCTGGTGGTGGCGGGCCTGGCCGGCTGGATCGGGGTGCTGCTGCGGTCGCCCCGCCTGCACCGGCCGCTGCTGCTGGGTCGGTTGCTCGTGGCCAGCCTGCTGGTGGCCGCAGGCCTGGCCCTGGCCCGCCCGCTGCTGGCCCAGCCGGCGGCCGGAGGCGCCCCGGCTGCGGCCTTGGCCCTGGTGCTGGGGGCGGTGTTTCTGGTGGAGGGTCTGGTGGCCCTGGCCACAGCCCTTTGGCACCGCGGCGAGCGCGGCTGGGGCTGGGGCCTGGGCAATGCCGTGGTGACCCTGCTCCTGGGTGCGCTGCTGCTGGCGCTGCCCCGCGCCGCCCTGGCGGCTGGCCTCGGACTGTTGGTGGGGATCAGCCTGCTGTTCAGCGGCCTCGACCTGCTGCTGTTCGCCGCCCGTCTGCCCGGCACCATCGACGCAGCCGCCGACGGCGACACCGACCCGTGAGCCAGAGCTCAGTCGTCGGTGTCGCCACCCTTGCCCTCCAGGGGCAGCAACCAGATCGAGCCGGTTTCGCGGTGCAGCTCGATGCGGAATTCCTGGCCCGGCTCCAGCCCCATCCGCCGCGTGTAGGCCTGGCCGATCAGAAGGTTGCCGTTGCCGTGCACGCGCGTACGGAATTCGGCCTGGCGCCCCTTGCTCAGGGATGAGCCGCCGCTGGCGGAGGGCAGGGTGTAGCCCTTGGCGACCACCAGGGCGCGGTAGAAGCTCTTCTTCAGCACCCGTCCGCTCGGACCCACATAGCCGCAGGCGCGTGCGATCTGATCTTCCGGCCGATTGCTCAGGGAACGGGCTTTGTCGAGTAGGGCCTTGCCCTCGAGCATGCCTTCACGGCCCGCACCGAGGGCGGATTCGCTGCTGTTGGAGCGAGGGGAAGCCGGGGTGTGGTAGGCCGCCATGGCTGCGTTTTTGATCGTTCCTGAAGTTTGGCGACGCGCTTGCAAGGTCGGCAAGCGCGGAGAGATTCAGAGGAGATAAAGAATTCCAAACAGCACCACCCAGATGCCATCCACGAAGTGCCAGTAGAGCTCCGCGGCTTCGAAGCCGAAGTGATCGCCGGCCGGGATGCGGCCCCCGGGTCGGGCCTGCACCAGCACGATCAGGATGCAGATCACCCCGAGACACACGTGCAGGCCGTGGAAGCCGGTGAGCGCGTAGAAGGTGCTGGCGTAGAGGTTGGCGGTGAGGGAGAAGGGCAGGTGGAAGTACTCCACCATCTGGCCGGCCAGGAATGCCGCCCCGAGCAGGCCGGTGATCAGCAGCCAGCGGCGGCAGCCGGCGCCGTTGCCGGCTTTGAGCTGGCCGCCGGCCCGGTGGAAGGTGTAGCTGCTCACCAGCAGCAGCGCCGTGTTGATCGTGGGCAGCAGCAGCTCCAGTTCGTAGGTGGCACCTGCTGGCAGCGGGTTGACGGCGCGGAAGGTGAGGTAAGCGGCGAAGAAGCCGGCGAAGGTCATGCCATCGGCCACCAAAAAGGTGGCCAGGCCGAACAGACGGAAATCCCCATGGCCCGCCTCGCCGGCCGACCCATGGCCGGCCTCCTGGTGGGCCGCCGGCACGGTGGCGGGGGCGCGCAGGGCGGCGTCGCCGGAACCGGGAGCGAGGCTGGTCATCGGATCGGTGCGGGGGGTCAGCGGTTGCCGGATTGCCAGATCTCCTGGCCTGTGGCGTCGGCCAGCGGGAGAGTGCCCACAGGGGTGCCGTAGCCGTAAGGCTCGGTGACAAGGGGCGCTTCGCCATGCCAGTTCTCCACGGGCGGCGGTGAACTGGTGAGCCATTCGGGGGTCAGGGCGCTCCAGGGGTTATCGCCCGCCACCGGGCCACGGAAGGCACTCCAAACCACATTCACCAGGAACGGCAGAGTGCTGACCGCCATGAGCAGCGCACCCACGCTGCTCACCTGGTTGAGGGTGGTGAAGCTGGGGTCGTACTCGGCCACCCTGCGGGGCATGCCGTTGAGGCCAAGCCAGTGCTGGGGAGCGAAGCAGAGGTTGAAGCCAAGGAAGGTGAGCAGGAAGTGCAGGCGGCCGAGGTCCTCGTTGAGCAGGCGGCCTGTGAACTTTGGATACCAGTGGTAGATGGCACTGAAGATCACAAACACCGTTCCGCCATAAACGATGTAGTGGAAGTGACCGACCACGAAGTAGGTGTCGTGCACGTGGATGTCAAACGGAACCTGGGCGAGGGCTACGCCCGTGATGCCGCCGAACACAAAATTGAAGATGAAACCGCCTGAAAACAGGATGGCACTGTTCAGGTCGATCCGGCCGCCCCAAAGCGTCGCCAGCCAGTTGAAGAATTTGATGCCGGTGGGCACGGCGATGAACGACGTGGCAATCGTGAAGAACAACCGCATCCAGGGCGGGGTGCCGCTGGTGAACATGTGGTGGGCCCACACGATCAACCCCAGGAACACGATCGCCAGGATCGAATAGACCATCGTTTGATAGCCGAACAACGGCTTGCGCGCATGCACCGGCAGGATTTCGCTAACCAAGCCGAAGGCTGGCAGCACCATGATGTACACCGCCGGGTGGGAGTAAAACCAGAACAGGTGCTGGTAAACCACCACGTTGCCGCCAAGGCTGGGGTTGAAGAACCCGGTGTGGGCAATGATGTCGAAGCTGAGCAGGATCAGGGTTCCGGCCAGGACGGGTGTGGAGAGCACCACGAGAATGCTGGTACCGAGCATCGCCCAGCAATACATCGGCAGCATCATCATTTTCAAACCCGGCCGGCGCAGCTTGAGGATCGTGGCGATGAAGTTGATGCCACCGAAGATCGAGCTCCCGCCCAGGAGCAACACGCTGAGAATCCACACGATCTGTCCCGCCGCGGGGGTGGTGAGGCTAAGCGGTGGGTAGGCGGTCCAGCCCGACTGGGCGGCCCCGGTGATGAAATAACTGCTGATCAGCAGAATACCGGCCGGCGGGATTAGCCAGAACGCCACCGCGTTGAGGCGGGGGAAGGCCATGTCGCGCGCGCCAACGTAGAAAGGCACCAGGTAGTTTCCGAAGGCTCCGTTCACAACCGGCACGATCCAGAGGAAGATCATCACCGTGCCGTGCAGCGTCAGCACCTGGTTGTAGGTTTCGCGGCTGACGAAATCACTGATCGGGCTGGCCAGTTCGGTGCGGATCACGCCTGCTAGGGCGCCGCCGATGAAATAGAAGAGGAAGCCGGTGATCAGATACTGGAGGCCGATCACCTTGTGGTCGAGGCTGAAGCTGAAATAGCGCAGCCAGCCCTGCGGCTGCAGTCCCTCGGGCTGGGGCTGGAAGTCGCTCGCGGAGGCGAGGGTCATGGCGGAGCAGGCGGAGCGGAAGGGGGGGACGGTGAGGAGCGGAAGCTGGGCAACGGGGTATCAGCCCGTGGGCAGGGCATCGGCCGCGGTGGCCACAGTGGCCGGGCGGTTCTGCTCCAGCCAGGTGGCGAACGCATCGGCTTCGTGCACCACCACGGTGGAGCGCATGCCGCCGTGATACGGGCCGCAGAGCTCTGCACACACGATCGGGTACCTGCCGGCCCGGGTGGCGGTGAAGGTGAGCAGCGTCGGCTGGCCTGGGATTACGTCCTGCTTGAGGCGGAACTGCGGCACCCAGAATGCGTGGATGACATCGTTGGCCTTCATGCGCAGCTCCACCGGACGCCCGACGGGAACGTGCAGCTCACCACTGGTGATATCGCCATCGGGATAATGAAAGATGAAAGCGAACTGCATGGCGGTCAGCTCCACCGGCAGGGCTGCGCCGTCGCCTCCGACCGGGCCGATGCCACCCCACACACGCGGTTGGGAGGGATCGCTTTCGCTCACTGCCGCTGGCACCATCGCCCCCATCGCAGGGCTGTCGGCATGGGAGGCCATGTGGACGCTGTGGTCGTTGAGGGGAACCATGCCCCCCATCCGCTCATAGATGTCGTAGCTGTAGATGCCGACGAACAGGACCACGATCGCGGGGACAGCGGTCCAGAGAATCTCCAGGGGCAGGTTGCCTTCGATGGCCTCGCCGTCGCCGCGCTGGCCAGGCCTGCGGCGGAAGCGCACCAGGCTGAACACCAGCAGGCAGACGATGCCCAGGAACAGGATCGTGCCAATGCTGAAGAGAACCTTGAACAGGTCGTCGTAGATCGGCGCGTTGCTGCTGGCATCGAGTGGCAGCAGCGACACGTTGTTGCCCACCCAGAGGCCCACGAGCACCAGGACCATGCCCGCCAGCAGGGTGATCAGCGCGGAAGGAATCTGCACGGTTGGGAAAGGGGGTGGCGAGGCGCTGCGGCGGGGCCTCGACGGCTCTCCAGCATATTTCGCTGTTGTGGGCAGCGCGAAACGCATCCGCATCGGCGCCGCGATTGCCGCGAAATTTCACAGTTCGGCCTGATTTGGCGCTCGCATGTGCGCGAACGCTGATCTCGACAAACTCGCTAGCTTGAAGCCCCCAGCAACCCCGCTGCATGCCGGTGTTGTCGCAGCATCTCGCTCCTGATTCGATCCGCCCGGCCCCCGCGCCTCCCGCCCCGGCCGCGAACGGAAGCCTTGAGCTGCTGAGCGGCCACCTGGTGGTGGCCCTGGTGGCCCTTGTGGCCGTCGGCGGCGCCACCCGGGTGATGGAGGCAGGCCTGGCCTGCCCCGACTGGCCGCTCTGCTACGGCGTGCTGCTGCCTGGCCGCCAGATGAACCTGCAGGTGTTCCTGGAGTGGTTCCATCGACTTGACGCCTTTCTCGTCGGGCTCGGGTTGCTCGCCCTGGCCGGGGTGAGCCTTGGGCAGCGACGCCGCCTTCCCGTCTGGCTGCCCTGGGCGAGCCTGGCGGCCTTGTTGCTGGTGGCCTTCCAGGGAGGGCTCGGAGCCCTCACCGTGCTGCAGCTGCTCCAGGCATCCGTAGTCACGGCCCACTTGGCCACCGCCCTGTTGCTCGTGGCTCTGGTGGCTGTGATCGACCAGCGCCTGCGCCTGGCCCGGCTGGCACTGCGCCTGCCCGCCGCCGCCGCTCCGCTTTCCGCCAGCTGGTTGCTGCTTGTCTGTCTCGCGGCGGCTCTGGTGTTCGGCCAGTGTGTGCTCGGCGGCCTGATGGCCAGCCGCTGGGCAGCGGAGCTCTGTCTCCAGGCCGGCGAAGGCTGTCGCTGGCTGCTGCGCCACCGGGTCGGCGCCTGGCCGGCGGCGGCGGCCGTTCTGGCCCTGTTGCCCGCCAGCCTTCTCGGCCTGCCCGGCGCGCCGCGGCCTGGCCTGCGGCTGCTCGCGGCCCTGGCTGCCGTGCTCGTGCTCCTGCAACTCGGCCTCGGCCTGGCCACCCTGCGCCTGCAGCTCAGCCAGAGCGCCCTCACCGTGGGCCACCAGCTCACGGCCGCCCTTCTGATCGCCGTTCTCGCTGCCTTGGCCGGCCGCAGCCTGCCGGTAGCCCCCCTCCCCTGCCAGGAGCCGGTTCATGGCTAGCGCTTCCTCCGCCATCCGCCCTTCGGTGCGCTTGCCGGCCTGGCTGGAGGTGGCCAAACCGCGCCTGATTCCCCTGCTTCTGGCCACCACTCTCGGCGGCATGGCGCTCACCGCGGGATGGCCTCCCACGCCGCTGCGGCTGCTCGCCACCCTGGTGGGGGGCGCCATGGCCTCCGCCGCCGCCGGTGTTCTCAACTGCCTCTGGGAGCAGGAGCTCGACGGCCGCATGCAACGCACCAGCCGGCGCGCCCTGCCCTCCGGCCGGCTCGCCCAGCGCCAGGCCTTCCTGCTGGCAATCGCGCTCACCGCCGGCTCGGTGGCGGTGCTGCTGCTGGGGGTGAACAGCCTGGCGGCCGCCCTGGCTCTGCTGGGTTTGTGCAGCTATGTGCTGCTCTACACCGCCCTGCTGAAGCCCCGCACCACCCAGAACATCGTCATCGGTGGCGTGGCCGGCGCCATTCCGCCGCTGGTGGGGGCGGCGGCCGCCAGCGGCCATCTCGGCTGGGGTGGCTGGTGGCTGTTCAGCCTGGTCATGGTCTGGACCCCGGCCCACTTCTGGGCCCTCGGGCTGCTGCTTCGCGACGACTACCGCGCTGTGGGCATCCCGATGCTGCCGGCGGTGCATGGCCCGGCGGTGACCGCCCGGGCGATCCGCCTCTACAGCTGGCTCACCGTGCTGCTGAGCGGCCTCGGCTGCCTGGCCCTGCCGAGCGGCGGCTGGCTCTATGGCTTGCTGCTGCTGCCCTTCAACGCCCGTTTGCTTCAGCTCAGCGGCCGCCTGCTCGAGCAGCCCGAGTGCCCCGGCGGAGCCCGCAGCCTGTTCCGCTGGTCGATCCTGTATCTCTTCGGCATCTGTCTGCTGCTGGTGCTCGCCCGCACCCCGCAGGCTGCCTCCTTCGACGTGCCGGTGCTGCTGGCGGCTCTCCCCCATCGGCTCGCCGGCGGCGCTGCCTAGATTGCCTCCCCACAGACCGCATCGGGAGCGATCCAGGCTTGATTGAGCTGCACCATGTCAGCAAGCGCTATGGCGGCGGCCGTAAAGCAGAGGCTGTCCAGGCCCTCAATGATCTCTGTCTGAGTGTTCCGGCCGGAAGCCTCTACGGCCTGCTCGGCCCCAATGGCGCCGGCAAGACCACAGCCCTGCGCATTCTCTGCACCCTGCTCGCCCCCGACGCCGGTACGGTGCGCCTGGCCGGAGTGGACGCCCTGGCCGATCCCCGCGCTGCCCGTCGCCTGCTCGGCTATGTGGCCCAGGAGGTGGCGATCGACAAGATCCTCACCGGCCGTGAGCTGTTGCAGCTCCAGGGCGACCTTTACCACCTGCGCCCCGCCGAGCGGGACGGCCGCATCGTCGAGCTGGTCGAGCTGCTGGGGATGCAGGAGTGGATCGATCGTCGTTGCGGTACCTATTCCGGCGGCATGCGCCGTCGCCTCGACCTCGCCGCCGGCCTGCTGCACCGGCCGCGCCTGCTTGTCCTCGATGAGCCCACCGTGGGCCTCGATCTCGAGAGCCGTGCCGCGATCTGGACGGTGCTGCGCCAGCTGCGCGACCAGGGAACCACGGTGCTGCTCAGCAGCCACTACCTCGAAGAGGTCGACGCCTTGGCGGATCGGCTGGCGATTCTGGAGGGTGGCCGGGTGATCGCCGAGGGCACACCAGCAGAGCTCAAAGCGGCGTTGGGCGGCGATCGGGTCACCCTGCGGGTGCGGGAGTTCAGCGACGAGCAGGAGGCGCACCGGGTGCGTGAGCTGGTGCTGGCCTGCGCCGGGGTGCGCGAGGTGGTGGTCAACCGCGCCCAGGGCTATTCACTCAACCTGGTGGTGGAAGACGGCAGCGTGGTGGAGCGGCTGCGCCAGCAGCTCGCTGAAGCCCAGCTGCCGGTGTTCGCCCTGGCCCAGAGCCGCCCCAGCCCCGATGATGTGTATCTGCAGGCCACCGGCCGCACGTTGATGGACGCCGCGCTGGCCGTGGCCGGCCAGCGCGACGCCAAGGCCGAGCGCAAGCAGGCAATGCGCTGATCCCCTGCTGCCTCCCTGCGCCCGCCAACGCCTCCTCTCCGTCGCTTTCCCGTTTTCCCTGCTCCGATGACCACCGCCAGCCCCTCCCTTGCTGCCCCAACCCCGGCGGGATCCGGGGGCACGGCGTTCGCCGAGATCCGCCAGGAAACCCTGGCGCTGACGCGCCGGCTGTTTGTGCAGCTGGCCCGACGCCCCTCCACCCTGGTGGCCGGGGTGCTGCAACCGCTGATCTGGCTGGTGCTGTTCGGCGCCCTGTTCGCCAATGCCCCCGCCGGCCTTTTGCCCGACGGCATGAGCTATGGCCGCTTCCTGGGGGCCGGGGTGATCGTGTTCACCGCCTTCAGCGGTGCCCTCAACGCGGGCCTGCCGGTGATGTTCGACCGGGAGTTCGGCTTCCTCAACCGGCTGCTGGTGGCTCCGCTGCGGGCCCGCAGCTCGATCGTGCTGGCCTCGGTGCTTTACATCACCAGCCTCAGCCTGATCCAGAGCCGGGCGATCCTGCTCACCGCCGCCCTGCTCGGGTACGGCTGGCCGGGGGCAGCGGGCCTTGTGCTCACGCTGTTCACCCTGCTGCTGCTCACGTTCGCGGTCACCGCCCTCAGCCTCGGCCTGGCTTTCGCCCTGCCGGGCCACATCGAGCTGATCGCGGTGATCTTCGTGGCCAACCTGCCGCTGCTGTTCGCCAGCACTGCGCTGGCCCCGATTTCCTTCATGCCTCCCTGGCTGGGCTGGCTTGCGGCCCTGAATCCCCTTACCTTCGCGATTGAACCGATCCGTGCCGCCTACGCGGGCCCCTTCCGCCTCACCGACGTGGTGCTGAACGCCCCCTACGGCTCGCTGAGCGCCGCCGCTTGCCTCGGCATCCTGGCGGCCCTCGCGCTCGGTCTGTTCCTGGCGATCCGGCCCCTGCTGGATCGAAAACTCTCCTGACCCTCCCCTCCTCCCGCCGCAGTGACCGACGCCCTATCCCCCGCTGCCGCGGCCCCCTCCACCGCTCCCCGGCGTCCTGCTCTCCCTTCCCGGCCGGATGGGCGCCAGGCCCTGCTGGAAGCGATCGAGCGGCGCGATCCCCGACGCAGCCGTCGGCTGGCTGAGCGCTGGGTTCACCGCCACGGTCTGGTCTCGCTGGAGGCGTTTCAGCGCGGCAGTCTGCAGACGCTGCTGGGGCCTGAGGCCTGTGTCTGGCTGCGGGAGCTGCTGGAGCAGCATCCGGTTTCGGTCGCCGACGTGCCGGCTGCGGTTGGCTCTGTGGCCTCCCAGCTTGGGCCCGAGATCCGGCTGCACGATCTGATCCCCGGCGATCCCGGCCGTCCATCGCCCTGGTTGGCTGCGGCGGAGCCTCTGCCGTCGGTGGAGGAGGCCTTTGCGGCGCTGGCGGCGGAGTTCGCCAGTTCCGCTGCGGCGTCAGTCAACGCGGAGCCTGTCGCCGCGCCCACCCAGGCGGAGCTGGAGCCGATCGCCGCCGCCGCAGCCGAGCCTGCCGCCAGCCAGCCCCCGCCCCCGCCTGCGGAAGTCCAGGCCGAATCCGATCTGGAGCCTGGGCAACTCGGGGACCTGGGGCCTGGGCAACTCGGGGACCTGGAGCCTGGGCAAGTCGGGGAACCAGCCCTTGGCGTTCCGCCGCCTGATTCCCCCCGAATCTCCTGGCACGGGCGCACCCTGGGGCGGGTGAGCCGGGTGGGCAGCCTGCTGCGGGCCTGCGTCGAGGAGGCGATCAGCGGCTTCCATCCCGGTGCCCCCGGCGTGTCGGAGCCCGATTCCGCGGCCGCTGGCCCCCACCCGGCAGACGACCTGCCGGCCCCCGGGCCGCAGGAACCGCTGGCACCCCTGCCCGCCTTCCATCCCACCGAGTCCATCCTGGCGGCTCTGCCTGAAGCGCCGGCTCCGGCCCCCGGGCCGCAGCGGTGGTTCCCCCGCCTGGGGCTTGGTGGCCCCGCCCGCCGCCCGGCCCCGGCGCCCGCCGATCTGGCCGACCTCCGCGCCTGGCTGCCCGATGCGGCCGACGATCTGCCCCGCGCCTGCTGATGCCCCCCCTCGATGCGGAGCGCCTGCGGGGCGGCCTGATCGTGTCCGTGCAGGCGCCGGAGGGGTCGCCGCTGCGCGATCCCTCTGTGATCGCCGCCATGGCCGAGGCGGCTCTGGCCAACGGGGCGGTAGGGGTGCGGCTGGAGAGCCCGGAGCACATCGGGGCGGTGCGGCGCCGCTGCCCGGAGGCGTTGATTGTGGGCCTGTGGAAGCGCAGCTTTCCCGACAGCCCCGTGTACATCACGCCGGGCTGGGCGGAGATCGAAGCGGTCTGGGCGGCCGGCGCCGATGTGGTGGCGCTTGATGCCACCGCACGCCCCCGCCCCGGCGGAGTGGTGCTGGCGTCGTTGGTGGAGCGGGCCCGCGCGGAACTCGGCGCCCCCCTGATGGCCGACATCGACAGCCTCGCCAACGGTCTGCGGGCGGCCGAGCTGGGATGCGCCTGGATCGGCACCACCCTTTACGGCTACACAGAGGGAACCGCAGCGCTTCGGCCGCCGGCTTGGCAGCTGTTGGAGGAGCTGCGCCAAGGCCTGCCGCCTGGATCGCTCCTGGTCTGCGAGGGGGGCATCGCCAGCGCCGACCAGGCGGCTCGCGCCCTGGCTCTTGGCGCCGATGCGGTGGTGGTGGGCACGGCGATCACCGGCATCGACCTGCAGGTGGCCGCCTACGTGCAGACGTTGGGACGCAAAACTTTCCTGTAGCGGCCGCACTCCTGGCCACAGATGGGGACACCATGGGGGCAGGCCCCCTTGCCAGGGGTCGTTGCGCACCGCCGCAGCTTCCGCAATCCCTATCGCCCGATCCCACCCTGGGGAGGTTGTGATGCCTTTCCTGAAACGATCCATCTGTCCGCTCTCCCGGGCCGCCTGGCTGGAGCCGCTGCGGCGGGCCAGCCTGGCGCTGCCGGGGATGGTCCTGTTCAGCGGCTTCCTGTTGGGCCTGCCGCTGACGCCGCACACGATGGCCCAGATGCAGGCGCTCAACCGCGAGCTGGGCAAGCTCTGCAGCAACCCTCCCCGGCAGGCGCTGAACGTCTGCCGGATTCATGCCCGCCTGGTCGACGCGCTCTGAGGGCCGCCGGGCGGCTCACATCAGGCCGCCCATTCCCCCCATGCCGCCCATGCCGCCCATCCCTCCCATGCCGCCCATTCCTCCCATGCCGCTATCGCCAGCCGGAGGGGCGGGAGGCTCGGGTTTGTCGGCGATCACCGCTTCGGTGGTGATCAGCAGCGAAGCAATCGACACCGCATCCTGCAGGGCCAGCCGCAGCACCTTGGCGGCATCGACGACACCTGACGCCAGCAGGTCCTCGAACTGGCCGGTGAGGGCGTTGTAGCCCTTGCCCTGCATCCGGATCTGTTCCACCACCACATCGCCGTCGCGGCCGGCGTTGATGGCGATCTGCCGCACCGGCGCCGCCAGGGCCCGGGCCACGATCTCCACCCCGGTGCGCCCGTCGCCATGGCAGCTTTCGGCCAGGGAGCCGAGCCCGTCGGCCAGGCGCAGCAGGGTGGCGCCACCGCCGGCCACGATGCCCTCCTCCACCGCGGCGCGGGTGGCGTTCAGGGCGTCCTCGATGCGCAGCTTGCGGTTGCGCAGCTCGGTTTCGGTCGGGGCCCCCACCTTGATCACCGCTACGCCGCCGGCGAGCTTGGCGATGCGCTCGTTGAGCTTCTCGCGGTCGTACTCGCTGTCGGTGTTGGCCAGCTCGCGCTTGATCGCCGCCACCCGCTCGGAAACGGCTCCCTGGCGGGATTCATCGGCCACGATCGTGGTGCTGTCCTTGCGAATCGTGATCCGGTGGGCCGAGCCAAGATCGGCAAGGCTCACCTGCTCGAGGGTCATGGCCCGATCTTCGGCGATCAGCTCGGCGCCGGTGAGGATGGCGATGTCCTGAAGCATGGCCTTGCGGCGTTCGCCGAAGCCGGGCGCCCGCACCGCCGCCACCTGCAGCACGCCGCGGCTCTTGTTCACCACCAGGGTTGCCAGGGCCTCGCCCTCCACCTCTTCGGCCAGGATCACCAGCGGCCGGCCGCTGCGGCTCACCGCCTCCAGCACCGGCACCAGGTCGGCCACGGCGCTGATCTTGCGGTCGGTGACCAGCAGCAGCGGGTTGTCGTACACCACCTCCTGCCGTTCCTGATCAGTGACGAAATAAGGGGAGCTGTAGCCACGATCGAAGGCCATTCCCTCGGTGATCTCCATCTCGGTGGCAAGCGATTTCGACTCCTCCACCGTGATCACGCCATCGGCGCTGACCCGATCCATCGCCTCGGCGATCATGCGACCGATCTCCTCATCGTTGCCGGCACTGACGCTGGCCACCTGGCGGATCGCCTCGCCGGCCACGGGCTGGGCCTGGGCGCGCAACCCCTCAACCACCTGGGCCGCAGCCTTCTCCATGCCGCGGCGCAGTTCCACCGGGTTGGCGCCGGCGGTGACGTTGCGCATGCCTTCGCGCACCATCGCCTGGGCCAGCACGGTGGCGGTGGTGGTTCCATCGCCGGCCGTGTCCTTGGTTTTGGCAGCCACCTGCTGCATCAGCTTGGCGCCGAGGTTCTCGAACGGATCCTCCAGTTCGATCTCCTTGGCGATCGTCACCCCGTCGTTCACCACATCGGGGGCGCCGTATTTCTTCTCGAGCACCACATTGCGGCCGCGGGGGCCGATCGTGACCCGCACCGCTTCCGCCAGCGCGTTAACGCCGCGCTCGAGCGCGTCGCGGGAATCATCGGCGAACCGGATCAACTTGGCCATCGCTGGGGCGGAGAAAAGGCGGGTTTTCCAGCCTCCCATGGCGATGGGGCGGCTCCCTGGGGCAGAGCCGGTGGGGATTGCCGTAAACGGATCACCGTCCCTCGGCCGCGGCGCCGGCCCTCTAACTTCGCCCCATGGACGACCTCCTGCAGAGTGCCATTGAAGGGGCTGCCGCCGGCGCCGCGGACAGTGGCCTGGGCCCGGCCACCTCCGCCAACGGCATGGTGTTTCTGGCGATCACCGCTCTGGGGGTGGGAATGGCCCTGGTCTACGTGCCGGTGCGGGTCTTCCTCACCGTCACGGCACGCAGCCGGCGCCTGCGCTTGCTGCAGCGGATCCGGCGCATGCGAGAGAGCCTGGCCCAACCGCTCGAAGCCGCCAAGCCGCCTCCCCCCTCCGGCTGAGAGGTGGCCTGCCGGCGGGAGGGAGGCCGCGCCTCAGCGCATCACCATGCCGCCGTCCACCTGCAGCACCTGCCCGGTGATGTACGCCGCGGCCGGGTCGGCGGCCAGGAAGCGCACCGCCCCGGCCACCTCCTCGGCCCGGCCCATCCGCCCCAGGGGAATCGCCCGCAGGATCGGTTCGCTGTCAAGTGCGGCGGTCATGTCGCTCTCGATGAAGCCCGGCGCCACCGCGTTCACCGTGACGCCGCGGCCAGCGAATTCGGCGGCGTTGCTGCGGGTGAGGCCGATCAGGCCGGCCTTGGCGGCGCTGTAGTTGGCCTGGCCCGGGTTGCCCATCAGGCCCACCACGGAGGTGATGTTGATGATGCGGCCGCGGCGGGCCCGCAGCATCCCCTTGGCCACGGCGCGGGTGGTGAGGAAGCAGCCGCTGAGGTTGAGGTCGATCACGCTCTGCCAGTCGGCGCTCTTCATGCGGATCAGCAGGCCGTCGCTGGTGATGCCGGCGTTGTTCACCAGCACATCGAGCCGCCCCTCCCGCTGCAGCACCGCCTGCACCATCGCCTCCACCTCCCCCTCGTCGGCGACGTTGGCACGGTGGCTCCAGGCTTTGCCGCCCTCCGCCTCGATCCCGCTGACAACCGCGGCGGCGGCCTCCGGGGAGCTGGCGTAGTTCACGACCACCGTGGCGCCGCAGCGGGCCAGCTCGCGGGCGATGGCGCTGCCGATGCCGCGGCTGGCGCCGGTGACCAGCGCCACCTGCCCGGCCATCAGGGCCGGCCCACCGTCAGCGCTCAGGGCCGCGCCGCTGCCGGCGGAGGGGGGCGGGGCGCTGGTCATGGGGGGATGGCGTTCTGCGGCGGCGATCGTATGCCCGCGCCCGCCGGATCTCAGGAGGGCATGTGCCCCACGCCCACCACCGCCGGCCCGAGCAGCTCCTGGAACAGGGCCAGCTGTTTCTTGCTGCCCATCACCACCATCAGCTGGCCGGGGCTGAGGGTCATCTCCCCGCCTGGGTTGGCCACCAGGGTGGGGCCGGCGGCAGAGCCCGGGCCGCGCAGCGCGTAGGGATTGACCAGCGCCGGGGCCGGGGTGCGGATCGCCAGCACCAGGGCGCCGGTGCGGCCGCGCAGGTCAAGTTCGGCCAGGCTGCGGCCGTTGAGGGGGCCGAGCTGGAGCGGATCCTCGCTGAGCTGGAACTCCTCCACCTCGCAGTCGGAGCCGGCCAGCAGATCCATGAAATTCACCGCCAGGGGCCGCAGGGCGGTGGCGGCCATCGTGCGGCCGCCGGCCACGTAGGGACTCACCACCTGATCGGCGCCGGCCTGGCGCAGCTTGCGCTCGGCCTCCTCGCTGTCGGAGCGGGCGATCAGCCGGATGTGGGGAGCGATGGCCCGGGCGCTGAGCACCACGTACACGTTGGCGGCGTCGTTGGGCAGCGCCGCCACCAGGGCCCGGCAGCGGTGAATGCCCGCCTCGATCAGCGTTTCATCGAGGGTGGCGTCGGCCATCAGAACCGGCAGCCCCTTCTCCTCGGCTGCCTCGCGCCGCTCCGGATCCATCTCCAGGATCACCATCGGTGTGCCCTCAAGGCTGAGCTGGGCCGCGATCTCGCGGCCGATGCGGCCGTAGCCGCAGACGATCACATGGTCGTTCATGCCGGTGAGCCAGGCAAGGAAGCGGCGCTCCTGCAGGCGCCGGAAGTACCCGGAGCCGGTGAGGCCGAGCAGGGTTTGCACCGTCTGCTGCACCACCACCAGTCCGCCGATGATCGAGAACACCGTCACCACCCGCCCGGCGTGGGTGAGAGGCTCGGGCTCGCCGTACCCGATGGTGGGGATCGTGATCGCCACCATCCAGTAGCAGTCTCCCCAATCCCAGCCCTCCGTGAGGCGGTAGCCCAGGGCGCTCGCGTTGACCACGATCACAAGGGCAATCAGGGGGATCAGCCAGGGATGCTTGATGCGTGAGGTGGGAGGTGGGCGGCGGGGGAATGGGCTGCGCAGCTGCCTGCTTCTGCTGCGGCGCAAAGGAGGACTAGGCCAGGTCAAGGGCGTTGAGCACCTCCGCATCAGTGAGGGCGGCCAGGCCGGCGGGGGCGGCCAGGCCATTCACGCCGTCCCTGGTCGGCAGGGAGTCGGCGCTGCGGCCGAGGGCCACAAGGGGCACTCCGCAGTACAGGGCCAGCTCTTCGGTGATCGGGTCGCTGGTGAGCACCACATCGCTGGCGGCTACCAGGGCGGCCCGCTCCAGCACAGCCGCTGGTTTGGCAGGGGCGAGAAGCTGGTGCCGCAGGCCAGGGATCTTTGCGCCGATGGTGGCTGGCAGGTTGACCCAGCGTTGCTCGGGCCAGTCACCAGGCACGCCCGCAGGCACAAGAAGCAGCATGGGTCCGTCGCCTGTTGGCAGACTCGCGCCAGCCGATTCCAAAGCCGTCTTGGGCAGGGCGAGACGAAAACGGTCGGCCTCCAGGGGCACGGAGATCGGGCGCAAATAGGCCGCCAGCTGCTGGCTAGCCCATCCCCCCATGGTCGGGCTCACCACTTCTGTGGCGGAGAAGCCTGAAGCTGCAATGCGAGTTGGGATGTGGCTCATCGAGAGCATCAGATCCACTTGGCGGCCCCCGGCCAAATTGATGCACACCTGGAAATCAGGCTCCCGAATGGAGCCAAGCAGATTGGCCCAGTCCGCCAGGTTGGCTTCACTGAAGGAAAAAGGGATCACCTTTTCGACGGCCGGCAGCAGTTTCCACACCGGTGCGGCTGCAGGGGAGCAGGCCACTTGCAGGCTGAAGCCCAGATTCTCAGCCACCGCAGCTGCAGCGGGTAGCGCCTGCAACTGATGGAGGGCATCCCCGGGGATCAGGAACAGGGCGCGCATCGGCGGTGGGGAGGGGAGGCCTGATTGTATGGAGCAGGTTCCAAGCCGTCTGTCGCTTTGGAGGTGCTGCATGCATTTGCTGATCGCCGCCGCGGGAAGCGGCCGCCGCTTCGGCGCCGACCGCAACAAGTTGCTGCTGCCCTTGGCTGGTCGCCCCGTTTTGGCCTGGACTTTGGAGGCTGCCCTGGCTTCTGCCTCGATTCGCTGGATCGGTTTGGTGGGCCAGCCCCACGATGCCGAAGCCATCGCGGCGATCGTGGCGGCTGAGGCACACGATCGGCCCGTGGTTTGGATCCTGGGGGGCGACCCACGGCAAGAGTCGGTCCGCCGAGGCCTGGCGGCGTTGCCGCCGGCAGCCAAGGCCGTGCTCATCCAC
>JBKDSQ010000019.1:0-26583 GCA_046340895.1 Synechococcaceae cyanobacterium
GTCGCTTCCGGCTGGTAGGCACCTGTTCCTCAAGCCTCCTCGGCTTTCGGCTCAGGCTCGCTCAACCTAGCAGGTTGGGCTTCCCTTGGGTTCCCAAGGACTGCGCTGCCTCTCGGCCGCGCAGTCCATGAATGTAGCACCCTTGCCCGCGGACCCGTCAACCCCTCTGATGGCAGAACCGTGCAAACTGGGGGAAACGCCTCTGAGGGCAAGGGCTTTCAAGACTCGCGACGGAAGGAAGCCATCTCGCGCCAGCATCCTGGAATGCGACCTCAGCAGAAAGGCTCCAGAAGCCGAGGATCAGAGCTCCGAGACCTGCAGAGCTGCAGAGAAGCCAGAGAAGCTGCCGTGGCTGGATCCGGGCTTGCCAGCTCCAGCTGGAACGTCAAGGTCAAGGTCAAGGTCAAGGTCAAGTCAACAGCGTCGACGGGAAGCTGGCAGGCATTCCGGCGCGATAGCACGCCACAAAAAAGCCGTGGCGTAAGCCACGGCCTGAAGATCATGGAATGGATCTTAAATCTCAAAGATGAGATCCTTCAGAAAAGCCCCAAGGTGAGGGACTTGTCGATCGGAAGGGCAGCGCCGATGCCCAGGTAGATGGTGAAGACCGTACCAAAGAGGAAGGCGGCCATGGCCACGGGACGACGGAAGGGATTCTGGAACTTGTTGAAGCTTTCGATGAATGGGATCAGCATCAGGCCCAGTGGAATCATCGTCTGTAGCGCGATACCCAGGAGCTTGTTGGGAACGACGCGCAGAATTTGGAACACAGGATAGAGGTACCACTCCGGCAGGATCTCCAAAGGAGTGGCGAAGGGGTCTGCCTTGTCGCCGAGCATGGCGGGGTCCATGACGGCCAGACCAACGATGCAGGCGATGGTGCCAAGGATGACCACCGGGAAGATGTAGAGGAGGTCGTTTGGCCAGGCAGGTTCGCCGTAATAGTTGTGACCCATGCCCTTGGCGAGCTTGGCGCGCAGCTTGGGGTCGGAGAGATCAGGCTTCTTGAGAACGTGCATGGCGCAAAGGAAGCGATGGTGTGGATGAAAGGGGATGTGTCGCCAGACTAGGGAGGGAGTGAGGGGTTGTCAGAGGGGACCAGAGATGCCCTGCTTCCGGATCATCAGGAAATGCATGAGCATGAAGACCGCAAGCAACCAGGGGAGAACAAAGGTGTGGAGGCTGTAGAAGCGGGTAAGGGTTGCCTGGCCGACGCTCTCACCGCCGCGAAGGAGTTCCACCATGAAATCACCGACGACAGGGACGGCCGCAGGGACGCCGCTCACGATCTTGACGGCCCAGTAACCCACCTGATCCCAGGGAAGCGAGTAGCCGGTTACTCCGAAGGAAACGGTGATGACGGCCATCACGACACCCACCACCCAGGTGAGCTCGCGGGGACGCTTGAAACCGCCGGTGAGGTACACCCGAAACACGTGCAGGATGAGCATCAACACCATCATGCTGGCGCTCCAGCGATGGACGGAGCGGATCAACCAGCCGAAACTCACGTCGGTCATGAGGTACTGGACCGAGGCGTAGGCCTCCACCACAGTGGGCTTGTAATAGAAGGTCATCGCGAACCCAGTGGCGAACTGGATCAGGAAGCAGACCAGGGTGATTCCGCCGAGGCAATAAAAAATGTTGACGTGCGGCGGCACGTACTTGGCCGAGATGTCGTCGGCGATGGCCTGGATCTCAAGGCGCTCGTTGAACCAGTCGTAGACGGGGTTTGCCTTGGCGTCGGGAGCGGCCGGTGAGGAGTTCGCCATGCAGCGGGCGGCTTTGGTTGCGAGAGTCTACCGACCGTCCCCGCCCCCCCGTGAGCGATCAGCCCGCCAGCGCCAGAGGCCCTCAACCCTTTGAAACAGCCTGGCCAGCTGGGAGGGATCGGCCTGGCTGGCGCCCGAGACTGCGTTCGCTGCTTCTGGGGTTGCTTGTGCTGGCCTTGGTTCTGGGCCCTCCAGGAGCGCTGGCTCCGGCCCTGGCCCTGAGCGATGCGCAGCAGCTGGTGGTGGATGCCTGGCGGCTTGTGAATCAGAGTTACGTGGACCCCGAGCAACTGGAGGCGGTCGGCTGGAAGCGGCTGCGCCAGAAAACCCTGGAGCGGCCCATCACCACGTCCCGCCAGGCTTGGGACGCGATCGAGGCGATGCTGGCACCGATCGGCGATCCGTACACGCGCATGTTGCGGCCCGCCGAGTTCTCCAGCCTGCAGTCCAACACCCGCGGCACAGTCAGCGGTGTAGGCCTGCAGCTGGCCCTGCGGGAGGGGAAGGGAACGCAGGGCCAGGCGATCGTGGTGATCGCCCCGCTCGATGGCTCCCCGGCCGCCGCGGCGGGCATCAGCTCCGGCAGCGAGCTGCTGCAGGTGGATGGCACGGCGGTGACGGATCTCGGCCTGGAGGGCACTGCCGCAAGCCTGCGCGGGCCTGCGGGGAGCGACGTGCTGGTGCGGCTGCGCAGTCCCGGCGGCCGGGAGCGGGAGCTGCTGCTGGAGCGCCGCGAGGTGGACCTGCAGCCGGTGCGCGCCTCCCAACCGCAGATGGAGGGCCACCGGCTGGGGGTGCTGCGGATCACCCAGTTCAGCGAACCGGTGCCCGTTCAGGTGCGCGAAGCGCTGGAGGCGTTCCGTCGGGACGGCGTGGAGGGCGTGCTGCTGGATCTGCGCAACAACTCCGGCGGCCTGGTGAGCGCCGGGCTGGCAGTGGCCAACGAGCTGCTCGACGGGGAGCCGATCGTGGAGACCCATGACCGGGGCGGGCTGGGCGCCCGCGAGCAGGCCGGCCCTGGCATGGTCTGGGATGGACCGTTGCTGACCCTGGTCAACGGAGGCACCGCCAGCGCCAGCGAGATCCTGGCCGGGGCGCTGCAGGACGCGGGGCGCAGCGCACTGATGGGCAGCCGCACGTTCGGCAAGGGCCTAATCCAGACCCTGATCCCCCTGGGCGATGGAAGCGGCTTGGCGGTCACCGTGGCCCGCTACCTCACCCCCAGCGGCCGCGACATCCAGGCGGTGGGGATCGAGCCAGACCGGAGCCTGTCTGGGGAGGAGCCCCTCAACCCCGGTGGCAGCGATGACCGCTGGCTGGAGCAGGCGGAACGGGATCTGGCGGGCCGGATCGACGACCAGCGCCACCCATGAGCCATCGCACTTACCACGATCCGCTCCATGGAGCGATCCGCCTCGACCGGCAGGACCCTGCCGAGGCGATGGCCATCGATCTGATCGACACGGCGCCGTTCCAACGCTTGCGCCGCATCCGTCAGCTGGGCACTGCTTTTCTCACGTTCCAGGGGGCGGAATCCAGTCGCTTCACCCACTCTTTGGGGGTGCTGCACCTGGCACGGCTTGCCCTGCACCATCTGGAGCGCCTGGAACCGGATCTGGTCCGCCAGCGGCCGTCGTTGTATGCCGCGGCCCTGCTGCACGATGTGGGACACGCGCCCTTCAGCCACTCCGGCGAGGAGATGTACGGGTTGCGCCACGAAGCCTGGTCGGGCCGGTTGATCCGTGAGCACCCCGCCCTGCGGGGGCCCCTGGAAGCCCAGCGGGACGGCCTGGCGGAGGAGGTGGCGAATCTGCTGGAGCAGGGACGGCACCCGGTGGGGGCGGTGAAGGCCCTGGTCAGCAGCCAACTCGACTGCGACCGGCTCGACTATTTACTGCGCGACAGCCACAGCACCGGCACCAGCTACGGCCAACTCGATCTGGAGCGGATCCTGGCCGCCCTCACCCTCGCCCCCGATGGCTCGCTGGCACTGCACCCCAAGGGACTGATGGCGGTGGAGCACTACCTGGTGGTGCGGCAGCTCATGTATCGAACCGTGTACAACCACCGGCTCAACGTGGTGAGCACCTGGCTGCTGCGCCGGGCGATCAGCGTGGCGCGACGGCTTGGGCCCGGAACCGTCTGGGCGGACCCCACCATGGCCCGCTGGCTCTGGCAGCCGGACACGCTCTCGATCGATGATTACCTCGCCAACGACGACGTGCGCAGCGGCTACCACCTGCTGCGCTGGCGCGAGGAGGGACCCGAGGAGCTGGCCGACCCCTGTCGGAGGCTCCTGGATCGACGGCTGCTGCGCGCGCTCGATGTGAGCGAACTGGCCCCGGCCCACCGGATCGAGCTACTGGCCGATGCCCAGCGCCTGAGCCGGAAATCCGGCCTGGCGCCGGAGAACTGCTGCGGCCTTCAGCAACGCCAGAACCTCGGCTACGACGCCTACCGGGGTGGTCTGCGCCTCTGGGACGGCGAACGGCTGCAGGCGCTGGAGCAACGCTCTGATCTGGTACGCAGCCTCTGCCGCGGCAGGGAGATCGCCTGGCTGATCCACCCCCCTGAGGTGAGTGTGGAGCTGCGCGCTCTGCTGGTGGAACGCTGGCAGCCCGGGGGGGGAGCGTCGGGCGCTCCCTAGCGTGCTCAGCGCGCTCCAGCCCCGCGATGGTCGCCGCCCTGCTTCCGGCCCCCGATCCCCACCTGCCGCATGTGCTGCGGCTCCCCCCGCCGGATCAGGCGGGCACAGCCGCCCAGGAGGTGCGCCAGGGTCTCGCCGATACGGCAGCAGAAGGGGAGGTGACGTTGCTGGCGATCGACTGGAGGCTGCCGCTGCCCGAGCTGCGCAGCCTGCAGAGGCTTCTGAGCGAGCAGAACCTGGTGCTGCGCGCGGTGCGCAGCAATCAGCCGGAGACTCTGGTGGCGGCGGCAGCGCTGGGACTGCGCGGCGAGCTTGTCGCCGAACCGGCAGCCCGGGCCGAGGCGGGGGAAGAGGAGGCGCCCACGACCGGGACCCTGCGTATCCACCGAGGCACCCTGCGCTCCGGCGAGCATCTGCAGGCGGAGGGCTCACTGCTGCTGCTCGGCGATGTCAACCCTGGCGCCCGGCTCAGCGCCAGCGGGAACATTCTGGTGTGGGGGCGGCTGCGGGGGGTGGCCCACGCGGGCTGCCGGGGCGATCGCCGCGCCCGCATCGTGGCCCTGCAGCTCCGCCCCCTTCAGCTGCGCATCGCCGAGGCGGTGGCCCGCGGGCCGCAGGAGCTGCCGGCTGTCGGGCTGGCGGAGCAGGCGCGGCTGGTCCATGGTGAGATCCGGATCGACCCGGCCGACCCGATCTGGCCGCCGCCTGAGCATCCGACGCGGGAACCCCCTTCCGGCCGGCCTTAACCTGCCCCGACGCCCTGGGGTTCCGTGACGTCCGCAACCGCCCGCACCATCCTGATCTGCTCCGGCAAAGGAGGGGTCGGCAAGACCACTCTCACGGCCAATCTCGGCATCGCCCTGGCCCGCCTGGGCCACAGGGTGGCTGTGCTCGACGCCGATTTTGGCCTGCGCAACCTCGACCTGCTGTTGGGGTTGGAGAACCGCATCGTCTACACCGCCCAGGAGGTGCTCGCCGAGAGCTGCCGCCTGGAGCAGGCGCTGGTGCGTCACAAGCAGGAACCCAACCTCTCCCTGCTGCCAGCGGGCAATCCGCGCATGCTCGACTGGCTGACGCCGGAGGACATGCAGAAGATCGCCAGCCAGCTGGCCGAGCGCTTCGACTATGTGCTGATCGATGCGCCGGCGGGGGTGGAGCAGGGCTTCCGCAACGCCGCCGCCGCGGCCCGGGAGGCGATTGTGGTCACCAACCCTGAGGTGTCGGCCGTGCGCGATGCCGACCGGGTGATCGGGCTGCTGCACAGCATGGAGGTCAGCCCAGTGCAGTTGATCCTCAACCGGGTGCGGCCGCAGATGATGGCCGACCAGGAAATGCTCTCGGTGGATGAGATCAGCGACATGCTCGCCCTGCCATTGCTCGGGCTGGTGCTGGAGGACCCGCAGGTGATCGTCTCCACCAACCGGGGCGAGCCCCTCAGTCTGGGGGAGAGCAACGCCCCTGCTGCACGCGGCTATCGCAACATCGCCCGCCGTCTGGCCGGCGAAAACGTGCCCCTGCTGGATCCCACGAAGGAGCGCCGCGGCCTCCGTGCCCGGCTGCTGAACAAGCTGCGCCAGACCACCGGACTGTTCTGAGGCGATGACCCTGATCGATTTCCTCAATCGCCTCCTCGGCCGCGAGAAGCCCAGCGGCACCCTGGCCCGGGAGCGCCTTCAGCTGGTACTCGCCCACGACCGCAGCGACCTCAATCCCGAGCTGCTGGAGCAGATGCGCCGCGAGATTCTCGAGGTGGTGCAGCGCTACGTGGAGATCGACATCGACTCCTGCGACGTGAGCCTGGAGACCGAAGACCGGGTAACGGCCTTGCTGGCCAACCTGCCGATCCGGCGGGCCCGGCCTGTGCCGCTGCCCAGGTCCTCCGAGGCGGGATCCGAGGCCGAGACCGGAACCGATGCCGACAACGCTCTGGCCTCGGAACCGGAGGGGGCGACCTCGCCGGATGCACCAGCGGAGTCGCCGCAGGAGCCGAACGGCGATGCCGAAACGGAGTCCCGGGCGGAAAAGGAGGCCGATGTGGGTGAAGCGGTCTGAGCCGCCGGTGGGAATGCTGATCAGGCCCCGTTGCCTTTCTTCACCATGGCTGTGGATCCCTCTCCTCCCGAGGCCACCGGCAACCTGTCGATCAGCCCGGCCGAAACCCGGGTGCTGCACGCCCTCTGCCGCGGGGCCACAAACCGCTCGATCGCCTGCTGGCTGCAGTTGAGCCACCGCACGGTGGAAGGACACGTGTCCAGCCTGCTGGGCAAAAGCGGTTGCCGCAGCCGCACCCAGCTCGTTCTGTGGGCCCAGCGCCAGGGACTTGCTCCTGTAGAGTCGCTCGCTACGCCGGTTTAGCTCAGCGGTAGAGCAGCGCTTTTGTAAAGCGAAGGTCATCGGTTCAAATCCGTTAACCGGCTTCCGAGGTGAGCCCTGGCCAGCACTCTGGCGTTGTCCTCATCAGCGATCGGCAGCAAGAGAACGGGAACGGAGGCCAGTTCCCCTGGGTGGGGGAATGACAGATCGGCGCGACGGCGGCAGGCTGGTGCGAGTGGCCGCCGCTGTGGGCTTGGATTTCTTCAGCATGAGTGACCGCGGCAAGGCCCAGTTCATTCTGCTGGCCCTGTCCCAGGGGCAATCTTTCCAACTCACCACCCGCAACCCGCAAGGGGGGCAGGATGCCGTCACCTGCGATACGGAGCACTGCCCGATCGTGCGGCGCCTGTTCGACGAGTCGATTGTGCCGAGCTGGCAGGAGGACGGCGGCACCTACCTTTCGGTGCGGGAGAGGGGCATTGAACCCAGCGGCGCCCGGCCCAACCTGCTGTTTTTCTCCGATCCGGATGGCCAGGTGCGGCCGCTCGAGGAGGAGCGCGAAGGGGAATGGGGGTGCATCCATATTGCTGAGCAGCAGCTGATGCCAGCCTTCTGCCACCAGCTGCTGGGCACGAGTCGCGGGGAGGGGATCCTGATGGGCGAGCTGTGCTTTGGTCTGGAGGAAGGGACCACCTGGGCCCTGTTCCGTGATCGCGAAGGGGGCCTCTGTGGCACCCCGGTCACCACGCACGGATTCTTCCGGGAGGTGATGGTCGATCTGCAGCGCAGCCTTGCGGACGATGACGGAGAGCAGGCCTGCGGAGACGAGCCACTGGGCTAGTGGGGCTGGGGGCGGGTTTCCCCTCCCGCAGCCCTCCGGGGGGCGATCAGAGTGGGGCATCGATGGAGGAGGGAAATCGATGGGATCACGCGAACCCAAAGCGGGAGCGATCTCCCTGAGCAGGCGCTGGCGGGCCCGTCTAGCGCGACAGCTGAGCCGCTGGAGTGAGGCGCTCGCTCCTGCCGCTGCGGTCCTGCCCCCAGCCTCGCTTCTGCCGCCGCGGCCGCCCCGCAGCCAACTGCTGTCGCCCCGGGCAGCAACCAGGCGCCTGCCCGGAGTGCGTGAGCCGCTCTCGGTGGAGCAGGCCGTGCGCAGCCGGGATCTCACCGTGCTGCGGCGGGAGGCGGCCGATGCCCTGGCCGCCCTGGGCGCCGCCCATGCCCTGGTCGCCTCAGCGCGCTTTACCCAGTTGCAGGATCTACGGCACGAGGTGGAGCGAGGCCAGGCGTCCGAGGCCGACCTGGCCACCGTGGCTGCGGACTACCTCGGCTGGCAGAGCGACCAGGTGCGGCTGTTCGATGCCCTGACGATGCTGCTCACGATGCGGGTGCCACCCGCCGTGGCGCTCGAACTGATCGATCCCGCCGTGCGTGAGGCCGCCGAAGCCCACCTGGCCACCCTCACGGTGGAATACCAGCGGCGCCTACTCGACCATCAGTTCGGTGGGAGCGAGACCGCCGCCACCGAGGGCGGTGGCTGAGGCGGCCCAGGGCCCGCCCCATCCGCAGCACGCAGCCACCGCCCCTTGCCCCCCGCCTGGCCGCCTTGTCTAGTACCGACGCCTGGGACTGCTCCCCCCCGCGCAGCGCACCGATCGGCGACCACGACGTGCCGCTGCTCTCAAGCCACCTCGCCGGCCGACGCATCGCCCTGCTGGTAAGCGGTGGCATCGCCGCCCTGCGCAGCCCTGACCTGGCGCGGGCCCTGCGCCGCCGGGGGGCGGAGGTGACCGCCTTCTGCACAGAGGAGGCTTTGCGGTATGTGGGGAGCCAGGCCCTGGAGTGGGCCACATGCCGTCCAGTGGTGAGGCAGCTCACCTGGCGCGCGGAGCACCTCAGCGATTCCCAGCCCTTCGACGCCTGGCTTCTGGCGCCGGCCACCTACAACACGATCGGCAAGCTGGCCGCGGGCATCGCCGACACGGTTGTGACCGCCGCCCTGGCATCGGCCCTCGGGCGGCTGGCCCAGGGCCGCACCGTGGTGCTGCTCGCCCCCACCATGCACGGCTCCCTGCACAATGCGGTGCTGGAGCGCAATTGCCGCCAGCTGGCAGCGCTGGGGGTGCAGCTGGTGCCGCCACGGGACGCCTACGGCAAGCACAACCTGCCTGCGCCGGAGGTGCTGGTGGCAGCGGTGTGCCGAGCGTTGAGCACCAGCCCGCTGCGGGGTCGGCGGGTGCTGGTGACGGGTGGGCCGACGCCGGTTGCGATCGACGGAGTGCGGCGGATTGTGAACCGCTTCACCGGCCGGCTGTCAGCGGCGATCAGCGAGGAGCTGGTGCTGCGGGGGTCGGAGCTCACCTTCCTCCTGGGGGAGGGCAGCCAGCCAGCCCCGTCCTGGCTGCCCTGCACCCCTGTGCACGACTACGACGACTACCAGCGCAAGGTGCTCCGTGCCGTACGTTCCGGGCTTGACGCCGGAGTGTTCTCCGCCGGGGTGGCCGACTACCGACCGCGCACTCCCCTGCCGGGCAAGATCGCCAGCGGCGAGCCGCACCTGCGCCTGGAGCTTGTGCCCACCGCGAAGGTCATCGATGCGGTGGGGGCAGCCGACCCGGCCCTGCCAATCGTGAGCTTCAAATACCTCGAAGGGGTGACAGAGGAGGAGCTTCTGGCGGTGGCCCGGTCTCGCCTCGTTCGCTCCAGCCTGGTGGTGGCCAACCGGGGCGAGGAGGTGCGCGGCACGGCGCAGACCGCCTGGCTGGTGAGTCGCGAGGGAGCGCGACGCATGGAGGGCAAGGGCCCAATCGCAGCGGCAATCGTTGAACACCTGGAGGGGCTTCCCTCTCGCCTGCGCGAGGGGATGGCAGGCACCTAGGGAGGGCCGCGCGAGGCGGGGCGAGGAAGCGGCGGACGCCGCGATCAGGAGTCTTGTCGTCCGCCGGCAAACAGCCAGACGGCCAGCGCCAACAGGATCCAGCCCAGCCATGTGAGGCTCAGCAGTGGCGTGACAAGGTGCTCAAAGGGAGTGAGCAGCCAGTGATAAAGGCTGAGGACGCCAACGATCACCAGGACCAGAGCGATCATTCCGACGTGGCTGCGGCTGGAGGGTGGGTGGAACCGGCCCGCAGCACCCGCCAGGGGAGGGCTCCGCTGAGCTCGGCTTGCGGGCACCACGCGAGCACGGTGCTGGCCTGGCCAGAGGCCGATGGCCAGGGCAACGGCCCCAGCAGCGGCAGATCGGGAAACAGCAGGGCAGCCTCGTGGGGTTCACGTACGGGTGGCTCGCCAGAGCGGTTGGCGCTTGTGGTGGCCAGCGGCCCCGTGCGCTGGAGCAGGGACCGGGCGGTCTCACAGGCCGGAACCCGAAGGCCGAGGCTGGGGCCGCCGGGATGGAGATGGGCGGCGATGGGGCCCTGCAGGGGGAGCACCAGGGTGACCGCACCGGGCCAGACGGCGCGGGCCTGCTCAAGCCACAGGGGATGCCAGGGTTGCCCGAGGAGCTCCTGCAGCTGTTCGAGGGCAGCCCCCATCAGGATCAGGGGTTTGTGAGCCGGGCGGGCCTTGAGGCTCCAGAGGTGGGCGGCCGCTTCGGGCAGGGCGGCCAGGGCGGGGAGAGTGTCGGTGGGGAAGACGGCAGCGCCACCGGCTCGCAGGTGCGCGGCCAGGGGCTCGGAGCCAAGAACCCAGGGGAAGCTGCTGCTCACGGGTCCTCGGGGCGACGGGCGCTGGCGAAGCGGAGCACCCCCTCGAGGTCGCGGTCCGCACGCACATCATCTAAACCCGCCTGGCGCAGCAAAGCCAGCACGGCGGGGCTCTGGTCGTGGTGATGCTCAATCAGCAGGCACCCTCCGGGGGCCAGAGCCCGTGGGGCGACGGCAACGATTTCGCGGATCGCCACCAGGCCATCCACGCCGCCATCCAGGGCGAGGGCGGGCTCGTGCAGGCGCACCGTCGGATCGAGCTGGGGCAGCAGTGGTGAGGGAATGTACGGAGGGTTGGTGACCACCAGCGGCAGGCGTCCCCACAGGGGGCGCAGGGGCTGCCACCAGCTGCCGCCATGGAGCAGAACCCGATCTGCCAGCCCGTGGTGGGTCAGGTTGGCAGCAGCCTGGGCCAGGGCTGCGGGGCTGAGATCCACGGCCAACCCAGACGAGGCAGGCAGCGCCCGGGCCAGGGCAATCGCCAGGCAACCGGAGCCCGTGCCCAGGTCGGCCCAGAGGTCGGGCGGCGCGGCGGCACCAACGGAGCCCATCGCCAACTCCACGAGGATCTCCGTTTCCTGACGGGGGATGAGCACCCCGGGGGCCACCGCCAGCTCCAGGTCCCGCCAGGGACAGACTCCAACCAGATACTGAAGTGGCTCGCCGGTGCGCAGGTGGCGCTGCCAGAGGGCCTCCAGCGTGGGCCGCCTGAGACGCAGGACCACCGACAGCTGGGGCTTCAGGCGTAGATGCTGCAGCTCAGCCCAAGCCAGGCCGCCCGCCAGATCAAGCAGCCAATCAAAGTCGGCGGGGCGGCCGCCATCGGCGAGCTGGCGCCGACGCCAACCCAGCAGCTGGTGGCCCTGGAGCCTCTCACCCAAGGGGGGGACCGGGGCGGTGGGAACGGCGGAACCGGCCAGGGAGGACGCCATGGCTGGAGCTTAGGGAGAGGGCGGGGCGGCCGGCCGCCAGCGCAGCCCGGGCTCAGCCCTCAGCTGGCCGGCCAGCTCCAGCTGCAGCAGCAGCGGCGCGAGCTGGGCCGCAGAGGTGCCGAGATGGCGGCAAAGATCCTCCAGCGAAGCTCCTCCCCCCAGGGCATCCAGCAGCGCCCGCTCGGCCGCTGAGCGCCCAGCACCGCGCGAGTCGGCGGGCCCAGCCGCCGCGCCGCGGCGTTCCGCCAGCGGCCCTGGGCCGAGCTGGGCGATCAGATCGGCGGGATCCAGTAGCGGCGTGGCGCCCTGGGCGAGCAGCCGGTTGCTGCCGGCTGCCGACTGGCGGGCCGCATCCGCCGGGATGACCCACACCGGCAGCTCCTGGCTCCAAGCCAGCTCCGCGGAGAGCAGTGCGCCACTGCGCAGCGGACACTCCACCACCACCACCGCCCGCGCCAGGGCCACCAGCAATCGGTTGCGGCTGGCGAAATGGCCCCGCAGCACGGCCGCACCAGGAGGCTGCTCGCTGAGCAGCAACCCCATGCGGCCCACCTCCGCCTGCAGGCTGCCGTGATGGCGCGGATAGACCCGCTCCAGCGGCGTTCCCAACACCGCCACGGGAGCCCCCCGGGCTGCCAGCGCGCCGCGGTGGGCTTCACCGTCGATTCCCTCGGCCAGCCCGCTCACCACCGGCCACCCGGCAGCCGCCAAGGCCACACCGAGGCGGTGGGCCATGGCCAGGCCATGGGAGGAGGGGCGGCGGGTACCGACCACCGCCACCCCCCCACGCCGGGCCAGCAGGGGCCAGAGGGAACCGTGGCCACGCCACCACAGGGCCAGCGGTGGCCGCGACAGCGCCCCCATCGAGACCGGCCAGCGGGGATCCCCAGGCAGCAGCACGCCAAGCCCACCGCGTAGCTGCAACGCCAGGCGCGGCAGCGGCTCCGGCCCCCAGCGCGCGCGGAAGGATTCCACCTGCGCCACGAGGCCCGTGCCCCAGCCCGGCAATGCCGCAAGCGCAGCGCCGGGTGCCTCCCAGGCAGCCTCAAGACTGCCGAAATGGGCCTCGAGCGCCGGCAGCCGCACGGCCCCAAGCCCAGGACACTGCCCCCAGAGCAGCCACCACAGCCGGCGCTGGCGGTCCCAGGGCCGGGAAGGCTCGCCAAGCGCCGCGCCCGGCCCCAGCCAACAACTGCGGACCATCCCACCTCGCGCAAAGTACAAACGTACTACAGGCAAGGCGGGGGCGGGCCGGTGATCAACCGCTGCATGGCCTGCTCCAGGTCGTCCGGGAGTCGGCGCAGCAGACGCCGCTGTCCCGGCCCCTGCGACAGATCCACCAACACCAGCTCCACCCTGGCTTCCGCAGCCAATTGCCCATCGCTGCGGATGAACCGGCTGGTCCAGGGGAGCTTCAGCCCCTGCCGCGGCAGCACCTGGCTCCACACCATCACCCGATCACCATGGAGCAGCGCCTGGCGGTAATCGATCGCCAGCGAAACCACCGGCAGCTCCAGGCCACGGGCCGAGAGGTCGCTGTAGTGCAGACCGGCGGCGGCCAGGGCTTCCACCCGGGCCTCCTCCAGCCAGGCGAGGTAGGCCCCATGCCACATCACGCCGGCGTGGTCGGTGTGCTGCGGCAGAACCCGCCGCTGCAGGCACCACCCGACGGCGGCGGAAGCGAAAACGGCAGCTTGGGGGCGGTCGGACTGCATCACGGATGACACGCGGCGGGCAGGAGAGAAGCGGGAATCGCCATAGGCTGCTGCTGAGAATCGTTCATCCTCGTGTTCCGAAACGTTCTGATCGCCGACTCCGGCACCGGCCATGTGGAGGAAATGGTGCGCATGCTGCGCGAGATTCCCCCCTGCCGACAGGCACGGCTCAGCCTGCTGCACGTGATGCCTGAGCAGGGGGGCGCCGATCTGGAGGAGCATCGCCACAGGGCCACCGCCCTGATCGACGCGGCAGTGCAGCGCATGGGTCTGGCCTCGAGCGAGGTGACGCCGCTGATCCGCGAGGGCGACGCCAAGCAGACCGTGCTGCAAGTGGCCGAAGAGATCGACGCCGACCTGATCGTGATGGGCTCGCGCGGGCTCGGACGCCTGCAGTCGATCCTGGCGAACAGCACCAGCCAGTACGTGTTTCAGCTCTCTACACGGCCGATGCTGCTGGTGCGCGACGACCTCTACGTGCGGGCGATCAACCGGGTGCTGGTGACGGTGGATGGAACTGGCGTAGGCGATGACGCCATTCGCTTGGCCTGCGAGCTGGTGGCGGGCATACCCGGGGGGAGTCTCTGCGGCGTGCACGTGAGCCGGCAGGACATCACCCCGTCGCGGGGCGGGCGCAGCCCGGCCGACGAAGTCCTGGAGAAGGCCGTGCAGCGGGCCCGGAGCTACGGAGTGACCATGCAGCCCCTGCACCGCACCGGAGACGTGGGACGGAGCGTTTGCGCGGTGGCCGAGGAGTTCAAGGCCGACCTGGTGGTGATCGCCTCCCAGGACAGGCGCCCCCTGGTGGCCCGGGCGCTGGTGGATCTTGACCGCCTGCTCGGCAGTTCGGTGAGCGACTACATCCGGGTGCATGCACCAGCTCCGGTGCTGCTGGTGCGCGAGCCGGAAGGGCGCCGCTGAAGGGGCCGACGCAGCCGTCGCGGGGGATCAGCCCCCCTGGCGGCTGCTTGTCTGGATGTAGAGCACAATCAGAAACACCGCCGGAACCAGGACGAACAGGAGGCTGGCAACGAAGCCGAGGTCGTTGGTTTCCATGGTGGGCTTGTGGGTGATGGGAACGTATCACCCGCGCGCGGATGGATCGCCGGAGGCTTCACCGCTCGTTGCGCTTGGCACTTCCGGATCGGATTCGGGTCCTGCCGTTGGCGTGGGCATCGAGCTTCCCTCGGGCGCCTTGGGCCCTTCGGCCTCTTCGGCCTCCAATTCGGCGGCGGGCGGCGTGGGCCAGGCGGTGGGTCCGGCAGGCAGCGGTTCGGCCAGGGCGCGGGCCAGGGCCCCGTCGCGATCCGCCATTCCCGCCTGCGGGCGGGAAAGCACAACCAGCGATTCCAGCACCAGGGCCTGGCAAGCGAGGCGCCAGGTCTGCGGGCGGCGACGCAGTTTCTGCACCTCCACAGCCGTCTGACCGCTCAGGGCGGCCGGGGAGGCCCCCTCCACATCCACAAAGCAGGTGATGCACTGGCCGCAGCCGCCGCAGTTGCCGAGCTTGCCCTTGAGGCCGTAGAGCTCAATTCCCTCGCGCAGGGCCACCTCACGCAGGTTCTCGCCAGGGAAACATTCGACGTCGCGGCCTTCGCGCAGGAAGCGGATCACGGGCATGGCCGGGACGGGCAGCAGAACGCCATTGTGAGACAGCCGGTTGCGGTCCGTTACCTGCGGCCGCGTGCGGCCATCCGCACCCACTACCATCGCCAAACGGATCGGCCGCGCCGATCGTCACCTCAACCCAGACCTGACCCCCCATGGGATTGCCCTGGTACCGGGTGCACACGGTCGTTATCAACGACCCCGGCCGACTGCTGGCCGTGCACCTCATGCACACCGCTCTGGTCGCCGGCTGGGCCGGCTCCATGGCGCTTTATGAGCTCGCCATCTTCGATCCCTCCGATCCGGTGCTCAACCCGATGTGGCGCCAGGGCATGTTTGTCATGCCCTTCATGGCCCGCCTGGGTGTGACCGGCAGCTGGGGTGGTTGGAGCATCACCGGCGAAACCGGGGTTGACCCCGGCTTCTGGAGCTTCGAGGGTGTTGCCGCCGCCCACATCATTTTCAGCGGCCTCCTCTTCCTGGCTGCCATCTGGCACTGGACCTACTGGGACCTGGAGATCTGGCAAGACCCACGCACCGGCGAACCGGCTCTGGATCTGCCCAAGATCTTCGGCATCCACCTGCTGCTCGCCGGTCTCGGCTGCTTCAGCTTCGGAGCCTTCCACCTCACAGGCGTTTTCGGCCCTGGCATGTGGGTCTCCGACCCCTACGGCATCACGGGCCACATCGAAAAGGTGCAGCCCGCCTGGGGGCCTGAAGGCTTCAACCCCTTCAACCCCGGCGGCATCGTCGCCCACCACATTGCCGCCGGCATCGTGGGCATCATTGCCGGCATCTTCCACATCACCACACGCCCACCTGAGCGCTTGTACAAGGCGCTGCGCATGGGCAACATCGAAACGGTCTTGGCCTCGGCCATCGCTGCCGTGTTCTTCGCCGCTTTCGTTGTGGCGGGCACCATGTGGTACGGCGCTGCCGCCACCCCGGTTGAGCTGTTTGGCCCCACCCGCTACCAGTGGGACCAGGGCTACTTCAAAACGGAAATCAACCGCCGCGTGCAGACCGCCATCGACAATGGCGCCACCCTCGAGCAGGCCTGGTCACAGATCCCTGAGAAGCTCGCCTTCTACGACTACGTGGGCAACAGCCCAGCCAAGGGCGGTCTGTTCCGGGTCGGCCCCATGGTGAATGGCGACGGTCTGCCCACCGGTTGGCTGGGGCACATCAGCTTCACCGATAAGGAGGGCCATGCCCTTGAGGTACGTCGCCTCCCGAACTTCTTCGAGAACTTCCCCGTGATCCTCGAAGACCAGAACGGTGTCGTGCGAGCCGACATCCCCTTCCGACGGGCCGAGGCCAAGTACTCCTTCGAGCAGCAGGGGGTTACCGCCAAGGTGTACGGCGGCGCCCTTGACGGCCAGACCTTCACCGATCCGGCCGATGTCAAACGGTTGGCCCGCAAGGCCCAGCTTGGCGAAGCCTTTGAATTTGATCGCGAGACCTATCACTCCGATGGTGTCTTCCGCAGTTCGCCCCGCGGCTGGTTCACCTTCGGCCATGCCACCTTCGCGCTGCTCTTCTTCTTCGGCCATATCTGGCACGGAGCCCGCACCCTCTACCGCGACGTGTTCGCGGGCATCGATCCCGATCTGGGCGAGCAGGTGGAGTTCGGCCTCTTCCAGAAGCTGGGTGACCGCTCCACCCGCCGCCTGCCCGAGGGCTACGTGCCCCCGGCTGGCTCCACGCTCAGCTGACCGCCGGGCGTTTCCGCCACTCCCCACCGAGAACTCCCCATGGAGAGCTTCGCTTACATCCTGATCCTGGCCCTCGCCATTTCCACGCTGTTCTTCGCGATCGCCTTCCGCGATCCCCCGAAGATCGGCAAGTGAACTGGGCTTCTGTCCCCTCAGCCCCTGCCCCCCGGCGGGGGCTTTTTGTTGGTGGCAAGCCACCGGCAAGCGTGTGCGAAGGGCCCGGATCCAGAAACCGGAGGCCGCCCGGCCCTTCTCAAGACCGAAACGGCTGCTTACACTCGTGAAACACGCCGGGGAATGCGGGCATGCAATGCCCTTCCTGCCAACACACCGACAGTCGGGTGCTGGAATCACGGGCCGCGGACGCGGGCCGCAGCGTCCGGCGCCGGCGTGAGTGCCTGAACTGCGATTTCCGCTTCACCACCTACGAACGGGTCGAAACCGTGCCGATCACTGTGGTGAAGCGCAACGGCAGCCGCGAAACGTTCAACCGGGGCAAACTGCTGCATGGCCTGCTGCGGGCGTGCGAGAAAACCGGGCTCGAGCCGAGCCTGCTGGAAACAGTGGTCGACGACATCGAGCTGGTCCTTCAGCAGCGCAACGGCCGCGAGGTGAGCAGCAACGAGATTGGGGAACTGGTGCTGGAGCGCCTGCGGGGCATGAGCGAAGTGGCCTACGTGCGCTTTGCCTCGGTGTACCGCCAGTTCCGGAGCGTCAGCGATTTTGTGGCCACCCTGGAGGGGCTCGGCGGGGGCCGGGGCCGCAGCGGCGCACGCAAGAACGACCGCCTCGCCGCGGTGGGCTGAACCACCAGCCCCGCGGCGGAGAGGCGCCAGGGTGTGCGTCTGCGGCTGCCGCATTGGTAGAGTCGAGGATCGGTCGTGTGCTGCAGGCGGGCAGGCACGTCCCCACACCATCGCCCTGCCTCCGGCAGCCCGCCCCGTTCCATGACCATTACCCCGTCTTCCGATCTCGGCACCGTCGAGGCTGCACTGGACTCCGCGATCGCTGTGGAGGCCGCCGAACTCGACCTGGCCATCCCGGAAGAGGTGCCCAGCGCCGACGACTCCAGCAGCCGTGGGGCCGGCAGCCGCGACAGCGACGGGGTTGGCTTCACCCTGGATGAGTTCGCGTCGCTGCTCAGCAAGTACGACTACAACTTCAAACCAGGCGACGTGGTGAATGGCACCGTGTTCGCTCTGGAGCCGAAGGGGGCGATGATCGACATCGGCGCCAAGACGGCCGCCTTCATGCCTCTGCAAGAGGTCTCGATCAACCGGGTGGAGCACCTCTCCGACGTGCTCGAGCCCGGCGAAGTGCGCGAGTTCTTCATCCTCAGCGAAGAAAACGAAGACGGACAGCTCACCCTCTCGATCCGCCGCATCGAATACCAGCGGGCCTGGGAGCGGGTCCGCCAGCTGCAGAAGGAAGACGCCACCATCTACAGCGAAGTGTTCGCCACAAACCGTGGCGGTGCCCTGGTGAGGGTGGAAGGCCTGCGCGGCTTCATCCCCGGCAGCCACATCAGCACCCGTAAGGCAAAAGAAGAGCTGGTGGCTGACTTCCTGCCCCTGAAGTTCCTGGAGGTGGACGAAGAGCGCAACCGTCTCGTACTCAGCCATCGCCGCGCCCTGGTGGAGCGCAAGATGAACCGCCTCGAGGTGGGCGAAGTGGTGCTCGGCACCGTGCGCGGCATCAAGCCCTACGGCGCCTTCATCGACATCGGCGGAGTCAGCGGCCTGCTGCACATTTCCGAGATCAGCCACGAGCACATCGAAACGCCCCACACGGTGCTCAACGTCAACGATCAGATGAAGGTCATGATCATCGATCTCGACGCCGAGAGGGGCCGAATCTCCCTCTCCACCAAGGCGCTTGAGCCCGAGCCGGGCGACATGCTCACCGACCCTCAGAAGGTGTTCGACAAGGCCGAGGAGATGGCCGCCCGCTATAAGCAGATGCTGCTGGAGCAGGCCGAAGACGGCGAACCGATGGGCGTCACCCTCGACTGAATCCATCAGCCCGGCGGGCCGTCGGCCCGCCGTTTCGCCCGGGCCAATGCCTCACCTTCTCCTGCGCAGCCTTCCGCTCGGCCCGCCGGGCTGGGAGATCGAAGCGGTGTTGTTCGACAAGGATGGCACCATGAGCCACAGCGAACCGATGCTGGAGGCGCTGGCTGAGGAACGCCTGCGGCACTGCCTGCAGCTGGTGGCCCCGCGGCTCGATGCCTGCCGCCAAGGCGAATTGCGCGACCTGCTGGCCCGCGCCTACGGCACCATGGCCGACCGCATCGATCCTGCCGGGCTGACGGCCGTGGCCAGCCGCGAGCACAACCTGATCGCCACCGCCACAGTTCTCACCCAAATGGGTCTCGGCTGGCCGGATGCCCTGGGATTCTCAGAGCAGGTGTTCGCCCTCACCGATGGCCTCCATGGTGAGGGAGCGCCGCAACGGCCCCAGCCCACACCCGGGCTCCAGGCCTTCGTGGCAACCCTGCGACATGCCGGCATCGGCTGCGCCGTGATCAGCAACGACCATGAGGCTGGCATCCGCGCCTTCCTGAGTGCCCATGGCTTGCAGGAGCGTTTCCAGGGCCTCTGGAGCGCCGATCACCGCCCCGCCAAGCCCGATCCGCGTGCGGTGCATGCCCTTTGCGCCGAACTGGGGGTGGATCCGGGGCGCTGCGCCCTGATCGGTGACGCCGACAGCGACCTGCGCATGGCTCAGGCCGCCGGACTGCCCGTGGTACTCGGCTATCGCGGCGGCTGGCGTCAGCCGCCGCCCCTGCTGACCGAGGGGCCTCGGCTAGACCACTGGAACGAGCTCACGGTGGCTGCCGGTCCCTCGCCGCTGGCTGCCGCAGCCTGAACCGACGACCGGGTGGGTGTCCACAACCACGGTGAACGTTAGCCCCGGGGCCATAAGCTCACAGTCTCCTTCCCGCCGTCGCACCTGGCATGAGCCGCTACGTCTTCACCTCGGAATCTGTCACCGAAGGCCATCCCGACAAGATCTGCGACCAGGTCAGCGATGCGGTGCTCGACGCCGTGCTCAGCCAGGATCCGTCCAGCCGGGTGGCCTGCGAAACCGTTGTGAACACCGGACTCTGCCTGATCACCGGCGAGATCACCACCAACGCCCGCGTTGACTTCAACAACCTCGTGCGCGGCGTGATCGAGCAGATCGGCTACAGCGGCGCCCGGGCCGGCGGCTTTGATGCCAACAGCTGCGCCGTTCTGGTCGCCCTCGATCAACAGTCTCCTGACATCGCCCAGGGTGTGGATGAAGCCGACGACCACGCCGGTGACCCGCTCGACAAGGTGGGCGCCGGCGACCAGGGAATCATGTTCGGCTACGCCTGCGACGAGACACCCGAGCTGATGCCGCTGCCGATCAGCCTGGCCCACCGCCTGGCCCGGCGCCTGGCCCAGGTGCGCCATGAGGGCACCCTCGGCTACCTGCTCCCCGACGGCAAGACCCAGGTGAGCGTGGTGTATGAGAACGACCGCCCCGTGGCGATCGACACGATCCTGATCTCCACCCAGCACACCGCCGAGATCGACGGCATCAGCGAGGAGAAGGCCCTGCGCGAGCGGATCCGCACCGACCTGTGGACCCACGTGGTTCTGCCCGCCACCTCCGACCTCAGCCTGCGGCCCACGGAGGAGGGCACCCGCTTCCTTGTGAACCCCACCGGCAAGTTTGTGGTGGGCGGCCCCCAGGGCGATGCCGGTCTGACCGGGCGCAAAATCATCGTCGACACCTACGGCGGCTATGCCCGCCACGGCGGTGGTGCCTTCTCCGGGAAAGACCCCACCAAGGTGGACCGCTCCGCCGCCTACGCCGCCCGTTACGTGGCCAAGGCGCTGGTGGCTGCCGGCCTGGCACGCAAGGCTGAGGTGCAGCTGAGCTATGCCATCGGCGTGGCCCGGCCGGTGAGCATCCTGGTGGAGAGCTTCGGCACCGGCAGCCTCAGCAACGCAGACCTCACCGCCCTGGTGCAGGAGCATTTCGACCTGCGCCCCGGAGCGATCATCGAAACCTTCGGCCTTCGCCAGCTGCCCCAGCAGCGGGGCGGGCGCTTCTACCAAGATGTGGCGGCCTACGGCCACTTCGGCCGCAACGACCTCGCCCTCCCCTGGGAGCAGGTGGAAACCATCGCCGCCACGCTCCAACAGGCCACTGCGGCCCGCACCGCCGTCAGTCCTGCCTGAAGCGGGCGGCAGGGGCCGCTGCGCTCGGCTGCGGTGCATACCAGCCTTGATGCAGACGCCGTTCTCGGGGTCGACCTCGGCAGCAGCGGTCTCCGCCTGGCCTGGATGGTTCCAGGCCACGGATGTCTTGAACAGACGGCGGCCTACCCCGGTCCCTTCGAAGACCCGCAGAGCTGGCGAACCGGTCTGATCGCGCTGGTGCGACGCTTGAGCGAAGCGCAGCGGCGACGGGTCGGGGCGATCGCCCTCGATGGCACCTCCGGCACCCTGCTGCTCTGCCGACCCGACGGACAGCTTCTGGACGGGGAGATGGGACTGGCCCTGCCCTACAGCCTTGCCTGCCCTGAGCAGGCAGAGCCGCTGCGGGCCCTGGCACTGGCGGGTCCGGCGGCCAGCCTCAGCGGCAGCGCCGCCCGGGCCCTGCGGCTGCTGGAGCGGGCACGCGCCGGCGGCGAACGGGGGCCCCTCTGGCTGCGTCACCAGGCCGACTGGCTGATGGGCTGGCTTCTCGCTGACTGGCGTTGGGGGGAGGAAGGCAACAATCTGCGGCTGGGCTGGGATCTGCGCCAGCGCGCCTGGGCCGGCCGGCTGGCGGCACAGTCCTGGAGCGCCGCACTGCCGCGGATCCGGTCCAGCGGCGAGATTCTGGGAACCCTGGCGGCGGAGGCCGCCCACGCCCTGGGGCTCCCACCTGACTGCCGCGTGGTGGCCGGCAGCACCGACGCCAACGCCGCCGTCCTGGCTGCCGACCCCGCCGATGGCGACGGGGTCTGCGTGCTCGGCACCACCCTGGTGCTCAAGCAGTTCGTGCCGGAACCGATCGAGGGCCCCGGGGTGAGCTGCCACCGGGTGGGCGGCCGCTGGCTGGCCGGGGGGGCCTCCAACGGCGGCGCGGGCCTGCTGCTGCGCTTCTTCGCGCCCGAGCAACTGGTGGAGCTCAGCCGACAGATCGATCCCAACCACCCCACCGGCCTGCAGCTTCGACCGATCCCGGCCCGCGGCGAACGCTTCCCCTGGGACGACCCGACGCTCGAGCCGGTGCTGGAGCCCAGGCCGGTGAGCGACGCCCTCTACCTGCAGGCGCTGCTTGAGGGGCTCACCGCCCTGGAGAAGGCGGGGTGGGAACGGCTGTGCGCGCTGGGCGCGCCGCCGATCCGGCGGGTGATCACGGTGGGCGGCGGCGCCCGCAATCCCCAGTGGCGGGCCTTGCGCCAGCGGGCGCTCGGGCTGCCCGTTTTCTGCCGGCCCCAGCGATCGGCCTGCCAGGGCATGGCGTTGCTGGCCGCCCGTGCCCTGGCGCCAGGCAGGATGGCCGCAGACACCCTCCCCGTATCGGAGCCGCGATGAACGACCGCCTGCGCACGATCGTATCGATGGCGTTGTTCGTGGTGCTGGCGGGCTACGTGGGCTTCAGCGCGATCCGCCTCGGTCTGCTGCTCTGGCAGCGCTTCGGCGCCGGCTGAGGTCCACGCCCCGCAGAATGGCCCGATCCTTCCCCAGCCCAATGGCCGCCGACCCCCTCACCCCCGCCGTCAGCGATCGGATCTGCAGGCACATGAACGACGACCACGCCGAAGCGGTGCTCGCCTACGCCCGCCACTACGGTGGGATCCGTGAGGCCCGCAGCGCCCGCATGCTGGCCGTCATCCCGGAGGCGATGCGCCTGGAGGTGGATGGGGCGGTGCTTGAGGTGCCGTTCGACCACAGCCTCGCCGACAGCGAGGACGCCCATCGCACCCTGGTGGCGATGCTGCGGTCGCTGCCAGGGAACCCTTAAGGGAGCCGCCTCGGCCGTCCGTCGGCCCCATCCCCGTGCTCGCCTGGCTCCTGCTGGCCCGCTGCCCCCTGTGCGGCGGCGATCGCTACCCCTCCGGCGCTCCCACCGTGGCGAGCAGCGCCTCAGAAGCCGTGCCGCCGGGATCCGGTGCCCCCTGCGGGGCCTGCGCCGCTCGGTTGCAGCTCCCCGCAGCGGGCCTGAGCGGTGACGATCCTCTGCCCTGGTGGGCGGCCGGGTCGTACGACGGAGCCCTGCGCCATCAGCTGCTGCGCTTGCGTGCGCGGCCCCACGGGCCGGCCCTGGCGGCGCTGGCCGCGACGATCCAACCCGCGTTGCCGGGGGCGCCCCAACGGCCCCTGCTGGTGCCGGTGCCCAGCTGGAAGCGGCGGGCGAATCCGCTGCCCGCCCTTCTCTGCCGCCGTCTGGGACACCGCCTTGGGCTGGGCCGGGCGGACCTGCTGGCAAGGGCCCATCCGGTGCTCGGCCAGCACCACCTGCGCCGCAGCCTGCGGTTCGCCAACCAGCGAGGGTCGTTTGTGTGCCGCCGCCTGCCGCAGGGAAGCGAGGCTCGGCGGCGTCCACTGTTGCTGGTGGACGACATCCTGACCAGCGGGGCCACGGCCCTGGCAGCGGCAGAAGCGCTGCAGCGGGGGGGCTGGAAGGTGGCGGGGCTGCTCTGCCTGGCGCGCACCCCCGCCCAGCGGGGGGTCAGTGATCTACACTGGCGGCGTCGCCGAGGCGACAGGCCGGGATAGCTCAGTTGGTAGAGCAGGCGACTGAAAATCGCCGTGTCCCCAGTTCAAATCTGGGTCCTGGCATTCCTGGAGAGGATACATTTCTCTTCAATATTTCACTCCCCGACAGAATATTTCTGACCTGAAGATTTTGCGGCCATGTCCGATCCCCAAACCGTCTCCGACCGCCGTTACAACAACGCCGACAGCTTTGCCCACGCCTTCGACCAGGCATGGCAGCAGCACGACGCGCGCTCCGATCGGGCCTCCCTGGCGCGCGAGGAGAAGCTGTCGGTGATTCTGGCGCAGGTCAGCGATCACCCCTTTGCCCAGGCAGACCCGGCCATGGCCCGACAGGTGGCCGAGTTCCGCATCCGGCTCCTGGGTCTGTAGGTTGCGGCGATGAGCTCTCCCCTCTCGCGGCTGGTGCGGATGCTGAGCGGCGGCTTCAGCAACCAGGAGCAGGCGTTCGACAACCCCCCTCTCTACGCCCACATCCTGGTGCGGCTGCGGCCCCTGCCCCAGATGGCCCCGGGCTCGCTGCTGCTCGAGCAGTCGTACGCGATCAATCCGGCCGCCCCGTACCGCATCCGCGTGCTGAGAGCCGAAGAGCGCGACGGAGAGCTGATCATCCACAACCAGGCGATCGCCGACGAGCAGCGCTTCTGGGGCGCCGTCGACGACGGCGAGCGCCGCCAGCGCATCGACGCCGCCGACCTGCGGCCGCTGGAAGGCTGCACCTATATGGTGCGCGAAGAGGGGAACGGCTTCGTGGGGGAGGTGGAACCCGGCTGCCGCTGCCTGGTGGAGCGCAAGGGCCGCACTGCCTACCTGGTGAGCCGGCTGGAACTGTTTCCCGATCGCATGCGCACGATCGATCGGGGCCACGACCCGCTCACGCACGAGCACCTCTGGGGCTCGCTGGCCGGTCCGTTCGAGTTCGTCCGCACCGACGATTTCAGTTCCGACATCCCCCCGGAGTGGCTGCAGGCCTTCGGCTGAGCGGATTCGGACCTGCCACCGCCAGTTCTCCATCCGGCTTCCGCCCCTGTCTTCACCCCCAGGGGCGACATCCCCATGCGCCAGCGGCCCCGGAGCAACAGCCACAGTCCCGACAGAGTCGAACACCGGATCGAGCCGGCCGAGCCGCAGATCCTCCTGGGGACCTTCCAGGTGGCCTGCGAGGCGGCGCGGCGGCTGGGGGCCGGCCCCTGCTCGCGCAGGGGTCGATCAGGCCACCCGTTCGTCCATGAACGGCTGCTCGCCCTCCTCGGGGAAGGGATCGATCGGCCCTGCGCATGATTCCTGGTCGCGCGACTCGGCAGCGAAATCGTCGAGCCGGGAGGCACCAGGGCGGCGCAGACCGGTCAGGGGCCGCAGCGTGGACCGGCTGTGCAGCAGCTCCTCCAGCTGAGCGAGGCGCTGCTCGGTGTCGTCCAGGCGTTGATCGATCTGCTCACTGCGGTCAGAATCGACTGCCACGGCAGCCTCGAACAAAGGCTGCAAGCGCTCCTGCTGCAGCAGGAGCTTCTCTTCCAGCTCCAGCAGCCGCACCGTGATCGTCTCTGCGACCCGGGAGAGAGCGTGCAGCTGCTCGGACAGACGCACCAGCGAATCCCCGGCAGGATCGACAACCATGGCGGCACAACGGAAGTGGCCGGATGGTATCGGCGCTGGAGCCATCCGCCAGAGGGGGGCGGACCGCAGGCCATGCGGTGCTGGTTGTAACGATTGTGAAGGGCCGGTGCCAGTGTCAGGAGAGGCCCATAGGATCCGGCTTGCACTCTGCGCCCTGCGCCGGCGTGCCCGGCACCCTTCCCCCCGCTTCCCCTCCAGGCTCACGCCCATGACTCTTGCCAACGCCGCCTATCTGGGCATCGAGCGTTTCGCCAGCGCCCGCAACAAGGAAAACTGGGCGAACGCCACCGAAAACGACAAGCAGGCCCTGATCCGGGCCGTGTACCGCCAGGTGCTCGGCAACCAGTACGTGATGGCCAGCGAGCGGCTGGAGGGTCCTGAGTCGCTGTTCAAGCGGGGCTACCTGAGCGTTCGGGAGTTTGTGCGGCAGGTGGCCAAGAGCGGTCTCTACAAGGCCAAGTTCTTCGAGAACTGCAACGCGTACCGCTTCATCGAGCTGAACTTCAAGCATCTGCTGGGACGCGCCCCCCAGAACAAGGCGGAGATGCTGCACCACTTCACGATCCTGCAGGAGCAGGGCTACGACGCCGAGATCGACTCCTACCTCGACAGCGCTGAGTATCAGGAGCGTTTCGGCGAAGAGGTGGTGCCCTATGTGCACGGCTTTGGCTACTCCGTAGGCCAGCAGGGCCTGCAGTTCTCCTATGTGATGCAGCTGGCCCGCGGCGTCGGCGCCTCGGTGCGCGGGGATGCGCTGCGCAACCAGTCGCGGCTGAACCCTGCCGTGCATGCGGAACTGCCGTTGCCGGTGGTGAGCCCCAATGCCAAGGGCAGCGCCTTCCGGGCGGTGCCGGTCGATGGCGTCACCCGTCAGGGCGTGGGGGCTGGCGAGGAGGGTCGCACCTTCCGCGTGGAGGTGACCGGCTTCAACAACTACCGGTTGCACAAGCGCAGCAACCGTGTGCTGTTCGTGCCCTTTAACCAGCTGCTGAAGGTGCAGCAGCAGGTGCAGCGGCAGGGTGGCCGCATCGCCAGTCTCACCCCCGTCAACTGAGCGCTCCCTTCTTCCTTTCCCTTTCGGTCCGTCCCATGAAGGTTTCCGCAGGCACCCGAGGCACCAGCTCCGTCAGCGGCCGCCAGGTCACGATCACCGTCACCGGCCTCGCCCGCAACGACTTCATCCGCAGTGCCGACTGCGTGATGCAGGTTCCTTACACCCGCATGAACGAGACGATGCGCCTGGTGCACCGTCTCGGCGGCAAGATCACCGATGTGTCGGTGAGCGGTGGCGGCGCCACACCGGGCGAAGCCCCGGCGCCGCGCAAGGCCCGCAAGAAGGCGGAAGGCTGAGGTCTGCGGCCAAGAGGGGCCCTGGCAAACCCGCCAACCGGCAATCACGGGTCCCGCGGGGCCCGTTTTTCATGGCAGCGGCATGCCGCGTCCGCCCCTGCCGCTGCCCCCTGCAGGGCCGCGATGACCGTTTGTTACGTGCGTTCACGCTGGTCGGCGGCCCGCCAGCACAATGGTTGGGTCAATCGCGCCCTGTTCCGAAACTCGCCGTTTCGCCCTCGATCGGGTGACCCGGCAACCGTTTCTCCAAGGGCGACTGACCGGAGAACGCAAAGAGCCTCGCCCATGCAAGGGCTCTTTCCACGCGGCCTCCCCCCATCCACCCCCTCCCGACTCCCCACGTCGAGACCAGGAGATCCTCAATGTTCGACGCCTTCACCAAGGTTGTTGCCCAGGCTGACGCCCGCGGCGAATTCATCAACGCCGGTCAGATCGACGCCCTCGCGGCGATGGTCGCCGACAGC
>JBKDSQ010000020.1:0-68290 GCA_046340895.1 Synechococcaceae cyanobacterium
AATGGCATCCCCCATCTGGAGTTGTTCGACGGCGAGGGGCAGCGGCTGGCGGTGAAGCGCAGCCTCTGGGCGATGGGATCGAAGGCCAGGGCGCCGCTGGGGCAGACGCTGGCGCACAGGCCGCAGTCGACGCAGCGATCCGGATCCACGTGGATCTCGCCGGGGGCGGGGTTGAGGCGCAGGCCGAGCCGCTCCAGCCAGGCCTGGGCGGCTTCCAGTTCGTCGATATCGCCAGAAAGCTCCACCACCATGGTGCCGCTCTGGTTCGGGGCGATCTGGGCCCGCAGGATCTTGGCGGCGATGTCAAAGTCGACGGCGAGCCGGTAGGTGATCGGCTGGTGCACCGCCTCCCGGGGGAAATGGAGGGTGAGGCGTCGTTTCACGCATCCAGGCCCGTCCGCTGGACGCTAGCAACCGGAGCCGGCCCTGAAACTGCCAGAGTGCACGCCGTTCGCCGGCCCCGCCCGCCGCCATGACCGCCCCCTCCGCCAACCCCATCCCCCCCGCCGGTCCCGGCCTGGGACGGCGCGAGCGGATGCTGCTCGCCGCCGTGGCGGCGGCCCTGGCCCTGCTGCTGATCTGGCTGCGGGGCGGGCTGCATCCGGAGGCCTCCCTGGAGGCGCTGGCCCGGCGCTCGCCCGCCCTGGAGTCGGCCCTGGCCGATGGACGGCCGACGTTGGTGGAGTTCTACGCCGATTGGTGCGAGGCCTGCCGGGCGATGGCCCCGGCGATGGACACGCTGGAACGGCAGCACCGCGGCAGCCTCGATGTGGTGCTGCTGAACGTCGACAACCCCCGCTGGCAGCCGGAGGTGGAGCGCTACGAGGTGAATGGCATCCCCCATCTGGAGCTGTTCGATGCCGAGGGGCGGGCCGTGGGCCGCTCCCGCGGCGCCCGCCGGCCGGACGAACTGGCAGCCCTGGGCGACGCCCTGCTGGCCGGATCCCCCCTGCCGTCGCTGGCGGGGGTGGGGGCGATCAGCAGCCTCGACGTGGGCAGCACCATCGCCGCCGCCACCACCTCGACGGGAGCGCCCGTGGGGCCCCGCAGCCACGGCTGATCGGGGCTGATCCAAACTGCCGTTGATCGCGCTCCGGCCATGTCCGCCGCCCCCCCTTCCGATCCGACTGCGGCTTCCGGGCCGTCCCAGCCGATCGATGGCCGCTTCCGCGTCGACTGCATCGCCGCCACCCCGAACCCGCAGCTGTGCGTGTACGCGGCCATGCACCAGGACTACAGCGAGGGCTACGTGGCCGACGACCGGGCCGCCTGGCCCGAGGAGAGTCGCGCCGGCGAGATCTGCGTCAAGCGGCTGCTGGCGGGCGAGCGGGGCCACTACGGGCCGCTGGAGCATGCCCAGATTGTGCTCAACGTGGGCTGGTTCCCCCATTCGGTGATGCAGCAGGCCCGCACCCATCGGGTGGGCGTGAGCTTTGATGTGCAATGTCTCGCGGGAGACACGGAGATCACCTTCCTGCATGCCGGAGGAAGGCTGCGGAAGATCAAGATCGCTGAACTGCACGACCTCTGGACGAACGGAGAACGAGCGATACGACACCGGCAGATCCGTGGCCGTCAAGGCGAAGCACCCGGACCATACCGACGCGATTGCCGCAAGCGGCTGCAGAAGATGCGGTTGCGGGTGTTGAACGAAGACACGAATGTCTTTGAAACGAGCCACCTGAAAGATGTGATCTGCAGCGGGCTGCAACCGGTCTATCGGCTGACCATGGAGGACGGTCGCACTCTCGACTGCACCGCCAACCATCGCTTGCTCACGCCGGAAGGCTGGCAGACCATGGGAGATGCCCTGTCTCTAAAGGTGCGCAGGGATGGCACCGTTCGCAGCTTCCGACGCACAGCGCAGGTACTCGCGAATGGGAACGTGGCGGTGGGCAACGGGGCCTACCGGGACAGAGATTGGCTGCAGCAACAGATCGAGGCAGGGGCAACGCCAGGCGAGATGGCTGAACTCGCTGGCTGCTCCATGGAAACCATCAAGAAGTGGGTCTATCACTTCGGACTGACACTGAATCGACGCCCATCCGGCTTCAAGAAGGGCATGCGGCCCTGGAATCAAGAGCGAAGTGGTTACCGCCTGCAGCTGTCGGAAGCGTCCCGCGAAGCGCGGTGTGCCCACGGTCGGAGGATCACCCGTAGAGGCCCAGCGTCACACTTCTGGAAAGGAGGCACATCGCCTGAGCGAGTCTTGGTCGGTACCTGGACACGGCAGATCGCTCCCCAGGTTCATCGGTGCTTCGATCACCACCAGGAGGCCGAGTTTGCCGAGACGTTCCGTCTGCTGAAGCCAATCCATCACTGGCCCGAGAAGCCCCGACCCCGAGGCCGGAGGCTGATGGCCCACCCGCTCACCGTGGTCCAGGTGGAGTTTCTGGGCTCTCAGATGACCTACGACCTTGAGGTGGCCGATCCTTGGCACAACTTCGTGGCCAACGGCCTCGTGGTTCACAACTCCATGCGCTACACCGGCGATCGCATCTGCCGCGCTGCCCGGGGCGAGCTGGAGCTTGAGGAAGTCTTCTACCTGCGCCCGGTCGGCGACTACGCCGATCGCCAGGGCAAGAAGTACAGCTACACCGCCGCGCAGCGCAGCCTCGATCTGGAGATCTGCCGCGCCGCCGCGGAGCGCTACCGCGACCTGCTGGCGGCCGGCTTCGCGGAGGAGCACGCCCGCGGCATCCTGCCGTTCGACTACCGCCAGCACTTTGTGGTGAGTTTCACCCTGCGGGCCCTGCTGCACTTCCTCGATCTGCGCGCCAAGCTCGATGCCCAGCTGGAGATCCGCCAGCTCTGCGATCTGATCTGGCCGCACCTGCAGGCCTGGGCGCCGGAGATCGCCGCCTGGTACGAGAAAAGCCGCCTGCACCGGGCCCGCCTTGCACCCTGAGTCCCATGGGTCTTGCGCCCAGGCTCTTGCTGGCGGCGTGCAGGGCTGGGAAAGTCAGGAAGGTCCGTTCACGTCTTGATGCCCTCGCTTCTGTTTGCCCGGCCGCGCAGCCGTGCCCGCCTTTCCGGCCTGGCTGTCGCCGGTCTCTACCTGATGCTGCCGCTGTTGCTCGCCCCCACCGCCGCCCTGGCCGACGACAGCGACAAGATCGAAGCGCGGGTGGGCGCCTGGGGCCGCAACTGCAAGACCGCCATCGCCGCCAAATTCAGGGCCCCCTCCATGGCGGATGTGGAGGTGAGCCTGGCGGCAACGCTGCGCGCCTCGATCGACGCGGGCGAAATCAGCCTGGCGGACATCAAGAGCAGCGGTCTCTCCTACAACTTCCGCGTGCACCACGTGCCCGGCAAGGATCCCTCCGGGTACTGCAACACCGACGGAGAGGGCAACGTCGACGAACTGAACGCCGTCCACTGAGGCCGGCCATCCTGGCCGGCGGCGATCACACCCTGGCCAGGGTGACCCGCTCGGGCTGGTGCTGGTATTTGCCGGCCCGATCCTGGTAGGTGGTCTCGCAGGGATCGCCCTCGAAGAACAGCAGCTGGCAGATGCCTTCCTCCGCGTAAATGCGGCAGTCGGCGCCGGAGGAGTTGCTGAATTCGAGCGTGAGATGGCCCTCCCAACTGGCTTCCGCCGGGGTGGTGTTGACGATGATGCCGAGGCGGGCGTAGGTGCTCTTGCCCAGGCAGATCACGGTGATCGTGGGCGGCACCCGCAGCCGCTCCAGCGCTACCCCCAGGCCGTAGGAGTGGGCGGGAAGGATGAAGTACTGCCCGTCCTCATCGTGGTGGAGGGGGGCGGGCTCCAGGTTGGCGGGGTTGAACCGTTTGGGATTCATCACCGTGCCCGGCACATGGCGGAAGATCAGGAACTCCTTGGCCGACAGCCGCAGGTCGTAGCCGTAGGAGGAACAGCCATAGCTGAGCACCGGGGCGCTGGCGATCTCCGGTTCGAGATGGCGCACCAGGGTGGGCTGGAACGGCTCGATCATGCCGGCAGCAGCCTGCTCGTTGATCCAGCGGTCGTTCTTCAGCATCGGCGCACCCGCGACAGAGCGAGGTTAGGAGGGAGGCCGCCTCAGAACCCGCGACGCAGCTCGGTGAGCTGGTCGGCCATCGCCAACAGGGCGGGAGGGATGGCCGGGCCGGTGAGGATCACATCAAGATGCAGGGGGCGCTGCTCCAGCGTCTGACGCACCTCGTCGCCGTCGAGCCAGCCGAACTCGACGGCCAGGCCGAGTTCGTCGAGCACCATCAGGTCGACATGGCCGGCGAGCAGGATCTCGCGGCTGTATTCCCACACCTCCCGCACGGCAGCCCGGGGATCGGGATCGGCGGGGTCCGCCGCCGCGGGAGCGCCCTCCAGGCAGAGGGTGGTGGCGGGGCGCAACCATTGCAGGCGGCCGCAGAGCCAAAGACTGCCGGCCACACCCTGGCCCACACCACCTTTGAGGAACTGACTCACCAGCACCCGACTGCCGAGGCCGGCACTGCGCAGGGCCTGGCTGTAGACGGCGGCGAAGCTGCCGCGGAAAGGGGCGGTGTGGATCTGCAGCAAACCCTCCGGCCGGGGCACCAGCTGCAGCGACGGATCCATCTCCGGGGCCTGGAGCGCCGGGACGGCACCGGCCGGGCTGGCGTGGGCTGCCGTGGCCGCGGCGAGCAGGCGCAGCGGCTGGCCGGCACCGTTCCGCTTCGGCGGGCGATGGTCGGCGAGGCTGGCAGCCATGGCTCGATGCGGCAGGACCCTGAATGTAGCGGCATCCATCCGGTCTGCACACCAGCGGTGGGGCACCGGACGGAACGGTCGCCCCTGCCTACGCTGCCGCCAGCCCCGCGCTGCGCCGCCCGTGAGCCCCGACCCCAGCGCCAATCCGCCTGCCGCGCCCCGCCACGACGGGCGCCAGGCGACGGAGCTGCGGCCGGTGCGCTTCCTCTGGGATCCGATGGGCTTTGCCCTGGCCTCGGTCACGATCGAGACCGGCTGCACCCGCGTGCTCTGCAGCGTCTGCCTTGAAGAAGAGGTGCCGACCTGGCGGCGCGGCTCCGGCCAGGGCTGGCTCAGCGCCGAGTACCGGCTGCTGCCGGCCTCCACCCCCAGCCGCCAGCGGCGGGAGCTGCTCAAGCTCTCTGGCCGCACCCAGGAGATCCAGCGGCTGATCGGCCGCAGCCTGCGGGCCGCCCTCGACCTCGAGGCCCTCGGGGAGCGAACGCTGCTGGTGGATTGCGACGTGCTCCAGGCCGATGCCGGCACCCGCACCGCGGCCATCAGCGGCGCCTGGGCCGCCCTGGCCCTGGCCTTGCGCCGGTTGCGCCACCGTGGCCTTCTCGCCAGCGACCCGCTGAAGCACCAGGTGGCGGCGGTGTCAGTGGGGCTGGTGGGGGGGGAGGCCCTGCTGGATCTGGCCTACCGCGAGGACAGTCGCGCCGACGTGGACCTGAACGTGGTGGGCAACGAGCGGGGCGAGCTGCTGGAGATCCAGGGCACCGCCGAGGGGGCCCCCTTCTCCCGGCGCCAGCTCGACGGGCTACTGACCCTGGCGGAAGCTGGCATCGCGACGCTGCTGGAGCGGCAGCGGGAAGCGCTGGCGGCGGCACCGCTGATGGCCGCCGAGCAAATGGTGTGATTGGCTACACGCGGCTTCGCGCACGATCCTTAGCTTCCAGCCACCCGCGAACCCGTCATGGTCGGCGCCAGCCGCGGCTTCAGCCGACTCACCGCCACCCCCAGCACGGGTGCCCCCAGCCACCCTGGGGCCTCAGCCGGAACCGGGCTGCCGCTTCCCACGCTGCTGGAGGTGATCCGCGGCCTGGCGGGCAGCAGCCTGGAAACCATCGAGCGGGGCAAGACGATCTTCTTCCCCGGCGATCCGGCAGAGCGCGTGTATCTGCTGCGGCGCGGTGCGGTGCGCCTTTCGCGCGTCTATGAGTCGGGGGAAGAGATCACCGTGGCGCTGTTGCGGGAAAACAGCCTGTTCGGCGTGTTGTCGTTGCTCACCGGCCAGCGCTCCGACCGCTTCTACCACGCCATCGCCTTCACCCGCGTGGAGCTGGTGACGGCACCGGCGGCCTCGGTGCGGCGGGCGATCGAGCAGGACGCCAGCGTGGGGCTGCTGCTGCTGCAAGGCCTCTCCTCGCGCATCCTCCAGACGGAGACGATGATCGAAACCCTGACCCACCGCGACATGAGTTCGCGGCTGGTCAGCTTCCTGCTGGTGCTCTGCCGCGATTTCGGCGTTCCCGGCAGCGAAGGCATCACGATCGATCTGCGCCTCTCCCACCAGGCGATCGCCGAGGCGATCGGCTCCACCCGCGTCACAATCACCCGCCTGCTCGGCGACCTGCGCAACGAAGGGCTATTGCAGATCGACCGGAAGAAGATCACCGTCTTCGATCCGATTGCCCTCTCCAAACGCTTCAGCTGAGGCGGCGGGCCTGAACCGTTCCGGCAAGCCGCCACGCGGGTCGACACCGAAACCGACCCGGCCGTAGATACTGGATCGACCCCGGAGCGCGCTGTGTCGGGTTGGCTTCTGATCCTGGCGCTGCTCGTGCTGGGCGGGGTACTCTCAACCCTCGGCGACCGGTTGGGCAGCAAGGTGGGCAAGGCTCGCCTGAGCCTGTTCAACCTGCGGCCGCGCAAGACCGCCGTGGTGATCACGGCGCTCACCGGCGCCCTGATCAGCGCCGTGTCGCTGGCCCTGATGCTGCTGGTGAGCCAGCGGCTACGGGTGGGATTGTTCGAACTCGACCAGCTGCAGGCCCGACTGCAGGCCAGCCGCACCGCCCTCGAGCGCAGCCAGGCCGAGCTGCGCACCCGCCGAGCCGAGCTGGAGACCAGCCGGGCGGAGGTGGAGCGGGCCGAGCGGGGCCGCAGCCAGGCACTACGCGGCCTCACCCAGGCCCAGGTGGCCCAGCGGCAGGCCGAGGCCGCGCAACACCGGGCGGCCAGCCAGCTGCGCGCGGCCGAGGGGCGTCTCACCATCCTGCGCCGCAGCCTGGAACCGCTGCAGGCCCAGCGCGACCGGCTAGAGAAGCAGCAGACGCGGCTGCGCCGCGAGGTGAGCAGCCGCGACGCGGAGATTCGGCGCACAGAAGCGGAGCTGCGGAGTGTGCGCGAGCGCATTGCCGCCGGGGCACGGGAGCTCAAGGAGCTGGAAACAAACGTGATCGCGCTGCGCCGGGGCGATGTGGTGATCGCCAGCGGCGAGCCGCTGGCCTCGGCCAAGGTCCGGCTGGATCGTGCCAACCAGGCCCGCGGCGTGATCGATGCGCTGCTGCAGCAGGCCAACCTCACGGCCTTCCAGCGCCTTCGGCCGGGGCAGAAGCTCGACCGCCAGGTGTTGCTGGTGCCCCGAATCGACATCGAGCGGCTCGAGACCCTGATCCGCAAGCCGGGCACCTGGGTGGTCACGATCCGCTCCGCCGCCAACGTGCTGCGCGGCGAGGCCCGGGTGGTGGCCTTCCCCGATGTGCGGCCGAACAAGCGGGTGGTGCGGCGCGGGGAGCTGCTGGCCCGCACCGGGCTCGATGGGGAGGAGCGCAGCCCCGAGGTGGTGCGCAGTCGCCTCAACCTGCTCCTGGCCGCCGCGTTCGCGCGCGCCCAGCGCCAGGGCACCTTGGTGGATGGGGTCCAGGTGGATGGGGCCGCCTTCAATAGCCTGGGCCGGGAGCTGGCGGAGCGGCCGTCCGGCCAGGGCGCCAGCCTGGAGGCGTTTGCGGCCCGCGATGCCGACACCCCGGATCCGATCGCGGTGGAGCTGCGCTGGCGGCCGGCGGGTCCAGGTTCGCCTGGGCGGCCATGAGCGAGCTTCGACGGACGGGGGAGCAGGAGGCGCCGTGCCGGAGCGGGGAAGGCGCGGTGGCGGCAATCGATCCCGGCAGCGCCAAGTGTGGCCTGGTGCTCAGCGACGGCGAACGCCGGCGGATCGTGCGGGCGCTGGTTCTACCCCCCGAGCTGGCCTGGCAACAGCTGCAGGCCTGGGACCGCCAGCCCGGACTGGCGGCGGTGGTGATCGGCGACGGCACCGGCGCCGGTCGCTGGGTCGACCGGCTGGCGCGGCGTTGGCCGGTGGTGCTGCAGCCGGAGCGGGGCACCACCCTGGCGGCCCGACGGCGTTACTGGGAGCTGCAACCGGCGCGGAGCTGGCGGCGCTGGCTGCCGGAGGGCCTGCGCCTGCCCCCGCGCGACTGGGACGATGTAGTGGCCCAGCTGCTGCTGGAGCGTTGGCTGGGCCGGTCGTTGGAGCGGGCTCCTGGGGCAGGCCCGGAAGCGGGCAGCGGCGGATCGCGGCGGTTCAGAACGACGCGCGGACGGTGAAGGCGTAATCGCCGCCGGCCTCAAGCTGGTAGTCGGCCTTGAGCAGAAAGCGCAGCAGGGCGTCCTGGATCAGGGCGCGGCCGAGCGAGGGTTCCACCACCAGTTGGCCGCGGTCGAAGCACCAGCGGAAGGTCCACTGGAAGCCGCCCGCCGCCACCTCCCCCTCCAGCAGGCAGGGGCTGAAGCTCTGGCGCAGCACCCGCACCCGGGCAGTGGTGGTGGGCAAGCGGGCCATGGCTTCAGGTGGCTGGCGCCAAGCCTGCCGGCAGGGGCGCCCGGAAACTGTTCAGCCGATTGCCGGCCCGCTCGATTCCCTGGCGGCGGATCCGGTCGATGCCACCGACGACCTCAGCGAGCACCGCATCAAGCACGGGGAGCTCTTCGGCGGTGAACCGCCCGAGCACATGGGAGACGGTGCGCGCGCGCCGCTCGGCCGGGTTGTCGGCGGGGGCACCGATGCCGATGCGCAGGCGCGCGAAGTCCTGGGTGCCGAGGTGCTGAATCGTGCTGCGCAACCCGTTGTGACCGCCGGCGCTGCCGCCGGAGCGCAGGCGCAGGCGACCGAGCGGCAGGTCCATGTCGTCCACCAGCACGAGCAGCTGGGCGGGGCTGAGGCGATACCAGTCGAGGGCGGCGCGGATCGAGCGGCCGCTGTCGTTCATGTAGGTCTGGGGCATCAGCAGCCGCAGGCGCTCCGGCCCGGTGCCAATCTCGGCGAGCTCACCGTGCAGCCGGGGCTGGTTGCGGAAGCCCACAGCGCCGGCACGGGCGAGGCGCTCCAGCACCATGAAACCCACGTTGTGACGGGTGTCGGCGTATTTGGGCCCCGGATTGCCAAGACCCACCAGCAGCTGAAGATCCAAGGGAGGCGGGCCGGTTAGGGGTCAGCCGGCCGGTGGAGGCTGGGCGACCACGTCGCCGACAGCCTCAGGAGCCATTTCAACGCCAGCCGCCATCGGGGGGTCAGACGCACTGTCCGAGGGGGCGATGGCATCAGCAGCAGCCGCTGGTTCCCGCGAAGAAGCGGCGGCGAGGGCCGCGCCAGCAGCTGGGGCCGCGGTTTCGGTATCGATCGCGTTGCGGAATTCCTGCTCGAATTCCCGAGACGCCGATTGGAAGCCCTTGAGCGTGCGCCCCAAGGTGCGCCCTAGCTCCGGCAGCCGCTTCGGACCGAAGACCAAGAGGCCGATGGCGGCGATCACCGCCATCTCGGGCAGACCGATGCCGAAGAAGTTCATGGGGCAGGGATAGGGCGGGAGCGATGGGGCTCAGCCGTTCCAGTTAACGGTGATGCCCTCGAGCAGCAGCGACTTGTTGTACAGCTGCAGGATCACCAGCAGGAAAACGAGGAACAGGGCCATGAACACGCCCATGACGGGCGTGGTGCCCCACCCCGGGACGACCTTTCCGTACTCCGAGTTGAGGGGGCGGAGGATGTCTCCCAGACGGGTGCGTTGGGCCATGGGGGCTTGGTCTCCTCGGTGGGACAGAAGCTCGGGCTACTGTAAAGGCCCCGTCGGCCGGTCCGGGACGGGTGTCGAGAGTTGTGACGCACATGCAGACGCCCATCGATCCGAGCAGCACCTCCCCGGCCCTGTCGGTGGCGATCACCCTGGTGGCCGTGCTGCTGGCCCTCACCGGCTTCGGCGTCTACACCGCCTTTGGCCCGCCGTCCAAGCGCCTCACCGATCCGTTCGACGATCACGACGACTGATCAGCGGGCAGCAGGTGCCAGAAGGCCAGCTGCCAGGGGCGCACCAGCAGCGGATCGCCCGGGGTTTCCCCCATGGCCCCAGCAGGCGGTGACGCCAGCGGCCGTCCCAGGCCATCCACCCGCCCCAGCAGCTGCCAGCCAGATGGCAGCTCCAGCCGACGGCGCCGCGGGCCCAGGTTCTGCACCGCCAGCAGCAGGGTGTTGGCCGCCTGCGGCTGCGGATCGCGGCGCAGGCTGAGCAGCTGCAGATCGTCGGGCAGGGGCGGCAGCAAGGGCTGGCCCGGCGCGTTCCGCGCCAACCCTGGTGCGTCCCCCCCCGCGCCTGCCCCCTGCCCCGGCTCACTGGGACGGCACCACAGCGGCTCCCGCAATCGCTGGGCGGCGGCCACCACCCCATCGCGGCGCCAGCCGCGCGGGCAGGGCATCAGGGCAAGCCGCTGGCGCTGCCAGCCGTTATCGGCGCCGGGATCGGGCCAGGTCGGAGCCCGCAGCAGCGAGACCCCGAGCCGCTCCGGATCACCGGACACTCCCTGGGGTCCATCGAGCAGAACCGCCAGGCCGCCGCCGCTGGCCTCCTCCACCGAGGCCAGCCAGCTCACCGCCGCCACTTCCCAGCGGGCCTGCTCCGGGCCCAGCAGCGCCGCCGCCGGCCGCTCGATCACCCCGCCCGGCGTGTCGACGGCCCAGCGCAGGGCGGGCCGGGCCAGGGGCAGCTCCAGGCGCAGCAGTTCATGCCGCTGGCGCCAGTCGGCGGTGAGGCGGAGCTCCAGGAAGGGGCTGCCCGCCTGCAGGCGCCCCTCCAGCCCCAGCCGGCTGGCGCCGCAGCGGCCGCGCCAGAGGAAGCGGGCGCACAGGGGACCCGTCTCCCGCCAGCGGGGTTCGGCCTCCCAGGTCCAGGGGAGGGGATGGGCGCGGTGGTTGGCGGCGATGTCCCAGGCATCCCAGAACTCGCCGCGGTCCGCCCAGCGGCGCCAGGCCAGGGGCGCGCCCAGGCAGGGGCGGCCATCGGCGTCCCAGAGCTGCTCGATGCCTGCCGGACCAATGTGTACCGCCAGCCGGCCATTCTCCAGCCGCCAGTGGCGCCCCCCGGGCGCGCCCTCCCCACCGGTCTGCGCCTGCGGCTCCCACCGCACCCGCACCGGCTCGTACGGCTCCGCAGCGCCGTCAGCCAGCGGCTGCGGCAGCCGTTCCAGCCGCCGCAGCGTCACCCCCGCCAGGGGCGGCAGCTGCACCCACTGCCCGCCGCCGGCGGCCGGTTGGGCGGGCAGGGGCTGGGGTGGGGCGTCGCCCGGGGCGGCCAGGCACCAGCGGCCGGCGGGCCGGCGCAGCAACCGCGGCGCCGGCGGCAGCGGCTGGAGCTGGGCCAGCCACCAGCCCTCGCCCGCGGCAGGCGCCCCGAGACACGCGGCGCCCAACCGCTGCAGGGCGCCATCGCGTTGGCGGATGGCGCGGCGGCGGGCGGCGCGCCACTGCGGTTCCGCCTGCTCGAACACCTCCGGGATCGAGGTGCCGGGAAGGATGTCGTGAAACTGCTGGAACAGCAGGGGCCGCCAGTCCACCGCGCCGGCTGGGCCCGCGCCGGCCGGATCCGCGCCGGCGGCGGCTGCCGCCAGGGCGATGGCCAGCTCCGCCTCGCGCAGCAGCCGCTCCAGGGTGCGGTTGTGGCGCTTCTGGTCGGGACGGCTGGTGGCGCAGCCGCGGTGCAGCTCCAGGTAGAGCTCATCGCGCCACACCGGCAGGGAGGCGGCCAGCGGCTCCAGGCCCTCCAGGTGCTGGCGCAGGGTGCCGTGGATCTGGGGGGCCGCCTCGGGCTGGCCGCGCCAGAGGGCCAGCTGCTCGAGCATCGCGGCCGTGGGGCCGCCACCGTGGTCGCCGACGCCCGGCAGCCACAAGAGTTCGGGCGTGCCGGTGGCCGCCTGCCAGGCCAGGCGCTGCTCTTCGATCGCCAGCGGATCGCCGTCGGTGCCGATCGGGGCGGTCATCAGCGCCAGCAGCTCGGCGCCGCAGGCACTGCGCCAGCGGAACAGCCGGTGCGGGAAGGGATGGCTGGCGTTCCAGGCGAGCTTGTGGGTGCAGAACCAGCGCACATCGGTGGCGTCGGCCACGGCGGGCAGGCCGGCGCTGAAGCCGAAGCTGTCGGGCAGCCAGGCCAGCCGATGCGACCACTCCGGGAAGGCGCGACGGCTGTAGTGCTGTCCCTCCTGGAACTGGCGCAGCAGCGAGGCGGTGCCTACCAGCACGCAGTCGGTCTCCACCCAGGGGCCGTTGAGCGGCTCCCAGCGGCCGTCTCGCATGGCGGCGCGGATGGTGGCGAACAGGGCGGGCCGCTGCTGCTCCAGCCAGGCGTAGAGGGCGGGGGTGGAATGGCCGAAGTGGAGCTCCGGGAAGCGCTCCATCAGGGCCAGGGCGGAGCGGAAGGTGCGCTCGGCGGCCTGCCAGGTGTCGGCCACGGGCCAGAGCCAGGCCAGGTCGAGGTGGGCGTGACCGAGCACCCGCACCCGGCCGTCGGCCGCCGCGCCATCCGGGTCGCGCTCTGCCCGCAGGCTCTGCAGCCGCTCGCGGGTGGGGCCGAGCAGGTTGTGGGGATCGGCGGGATCGCGCGGCTCGAGCTCGATGCGGCTGTGAATCAGGGCGCCGTCGTCATGGAGGGGGCTGCGCAGCCGCAGCTCCAGCTCCAGGGGTTCGCCTGCCCACCAGCGCTCGGGAAGAGGCCAGCGGCAGGCGGTGTCGAACAGGTCGCCGGCCACCACGGGGCAGCCATCGACCCGCAGCTCTGCCGCCTCGGCCCACCAGCGCAGCACCAGACGGGCGGAGGCCACGGCAGGGCCCACAGCGCGCCAGGGCTCCGGGCAGAGGCTGCGCAGGCGCAGAATCCGCTCCACCCCGCCGCGCGGCCAGAGGATCAGGCCGCGGGCGGCCCAGTCGGGGCGGTGACGGGCGCCCCAGGGATCGGCAAGGGCCCCACGGAGTCCGCCCTCCGGGCCGGCCCAGCACCACTGGGGCTGGAGGTCGAGGGGGTGCCGATCCATCTGCCGCCTGGGGAACGTGACTGAAACGTTTCAATCCGGCCCGGAAGGGGCGGCCGGAGCCGCTTCCCATCCTGGATGGCCGACCGTGCCCCATAGGATGTTGCCGCCATGCCGGTCCCTGGATCCACCGGCACCCCCGGGCCCCAGCCGGCCGCGGTTCCGCGAGCCTTCCGCCGCCCGTTTCTTCCCGCCATCTGCCGGACCCACCATGCTTGCCCTCAAGATCTCGGTTTATTCGGTCGTCTTCTTCTTCATCGGGATCTTCGTGTTCGGCTTCCTGGCCAGCGACCCGAGCCGCACCCCGAGCCGCAAAGACCTCGAGGAGTGATCCGCCGGAGGCGCCACCCACCCGTCCCGCGTGGCAGGATCGCCCCCACTTCGAACCGAACGGCACGCCTGTGGTGCTCCCCCTCCCGTCCGCACGATGGGCCTGCACCCTGGCCGCTGCCTTCCTGGCCCTGGCCCCCTCGGTGAAGGCGGAGCCGTTGCGCCCCGCCTCGCCGGTTCCCGTCCGCAGGGGTGCCAGCCCAGCCCCGCCACCCCTGCCGCCTCTACCGCCGGCGCCGACGGCCCCTGAAGCCCCGGGTCGCCGGCTCGCCGCAGCGCCCGCCGCACCCACGGCCACGACGGGTGCAACCAGCCCTGCCGCGCCCGCCCGCCCGCCGGCGGCGACAGCCACAGACCCCTTCGGGGCGGTCGAGCCGCTCGTCCTGCCCAACGCCGACATGCCTGCCCCCGGCCGGGTGCCCCCGCCGGCCCCGCGCAGCGCCGGCCCTGCCGCAGCGGCCGCTCCCAGCGGCACCCCGCCCACAGCCGCGCAGCTGCCGCCCCTGGAGCTGAACGTGAGCGGCAACCGCCAGGAATTCGACACCCAGCTAGGCCGCTATGTGGCCAGCGGCAACGTGGCCGCCACGGTGGCAGGCGGGCGACTGCTGGCCGACCGGCTGGAGTTCGACACCAGCTCGCGCACCCTGTACGCGATCGGCAGCGTGCGCTTCCAGCGCGGCCAGCAGTACCTGCAGGCCAGTCGGCTGCGCTTCAGCCTGCTGGAGGGCGTCGGCGAGATGGACGATGTCTACGGCGTGCTCGACCTCGACGGCAGCCGGCAGGACCTCGACCTGGCCCAGATGCCCTCGGCGCCCCTGCCGGCCCCGGAGCCGCTCAGCTGCACGCCGCAACTGCCGGCTCTGCCCCAGTGGCATCCCTACCCATGGGCGGTCACGGGCTGGGCCGGCCAGATGTTTGCCGCCAACTTCGGCGACACCTTCTATTTCAAAGGGAAGTTCCGACCCGAATACCTGAGCGGTGTGGGCCTGTCGCGGCGGCTGCTCGACGGCGGCCCGTTCGCGCTCGAATTCGACGCCAATCTCCTCGGCCACCACGCCGCTCGCCAGGCGGGAGGGCCCTACAACCAGGCCATCCCATTCGCCGACTCCCCGAGCCAGAGCTTCGCCGAAGCCACGGCGGGGCTCGGCATCCGGCTGTGGGTGCGCCCGTGGCTCAGCTTCGGATTCGTGGAGGGGGTGAGCCTGCTCACCGAGGCGAGCAACTACGAGAAAAGCTTCCGCAAGAACTACTCCACCTTCCTCAACTACCTGGGGTTTGAGGTGGAGGGGCTGGTGTCGCCGCAGTGGTCGCTGGTGGGCCGCATCCACCACCGCTCCGGCGCCTACGGCACCTACAGCGGCGTGAGCGAGGGCTCCAACGCCTACCTGCTCGGCCTCCGCTACCGCTTCGGCGAGAGCCCGCTGGCGCGCGCGCCGGAGGAGCTGCCGCCAGCCCAAGGCTGCCCCAACGCACCGCCCGCGGGCAGCCGGGAACGGGCCGAAGGGCTGGCCCAGCAGCTGGAGGTGGTCACGATGGGGCCGGGCCGCTCGGGCGCCACCGGCTCCCCGCCCGCGCCGGCGGCCCGGCCGGCGGCTCCACCGGCCGGCAGCCTCTGGAGCCGCGCCCGCGCCCAGCAGCAGGCGCGTCAGGCGGCGATCGAAGCGCTCGACCAGCGGGTCCAGAACGTGCAGTTCCAGCAGAGCCTCACGGCCGAGCGGCGCTACGGCTTCCCCAGCCAGCTCAACAGGCCCGACATCGCCAACCAGTTCGGCCAGCTGCGGCCCGCCCAGCTGCAGAGCCTCGACACCAAGAGCAACCGGCAGCTGCTGCGGGGCACGATCAGCCGCTGGCGGATCCAGGCCGGCCGCCTCCGCTTCACCCCCACCACCTTCAGCGGCGACCGGGTGGCGTTCAGCAACGACCCGTTCACCCCGGCGCAGACCTGGCTCGATTCCGAGAACGTGGTGGGCACCCTGCAGCCCAACGGCGACACGGTGATCAAAGCGCAACGCAACACGCTGCTGGTGGAGGAGCGGTTGCCGATCCCGGTGCGCCGCACCACCCGCATCCAGAAGCAGGAGGAGGTCGAGAACCGCTGGGTGCTGGGCTACGACAAGGAGGACCGCGATGGCTTCTTCGTCGGCCGCGACTTCGACGTGAAGGTGGGCGAGCGGGGCCGGCTGCGGGTGCAGCCCCAGTTCATGGCCCAGCGGGCGGTGAACGGCGAAACCGACAGCTACCCGTTGCCGGGCCAGCCGCAGGGCTATCCGGCGGTGGCGCAACCGGCCAAGACCGGCGATCTGTTCGGCCTGGAGGCCAACTACAACCAGCCGATCGGCCGCTTCGACCTGGCGGCGAACGTGGACATCTCCAGCTTCGATGCCGACAACATCACCGATGGCACCCGCAGCTTCGGCGACCTGAAGGTGCCGCTGACCCTGCCCCTGCTGGGGCAGAGCACCGCAAGGCTGTTCGGCGCCTACCGCTTCCGGGTCTGGAACGGATCGCTGGGCGAGGAAAACGTGTATGCCGCCGGCGGGGTGTCGCTGGAGGGCACCGGCGTGCTGCCGAACTGGGGCCGGCTGGGCAGCAACTACTTCTGGCGCACCGGGGTGGGCAACTTCAAGGCGAATGTGTTCGACAGCCGCGAGGTGGCGGCGCTGTGGCGCTACAACGCCATCGGCTCCGTGAATCTCAACCTGCCCCTCTGGACCGGCCGGCCGGCGGCGATCACCCCCACCCAGGCACTGCAGAACAGCCCGGTGCCGATCGTGCCCGGCCTGGCCCTGAACGCCAACGTTCTGGGCACAGTGGCCTACTTCGGCGACGGCACCAACCAGAACACGATCAGCCTCAGCGGCGGCCCCACGCTCACCCTCGGCCGGTTTGTGAAGCCATTCCTGGATTACACCCAGATCACCGTCACCGGCGGCGGCACGCTGCGCCAGGGCCTGAGCCCCCTGGCCTTCGACCGGGCGGTCGACCTGAGCACCCTGGGCATCGGCCTCACCCAGCAGTTGGTGGGGCCGCTGGTGTTCAACGGCGGCATCGGCATCAACGTCGACCCCAACTCCGACTTTTACGGCGATGTCACCAACTCCTATGTGGAGGTTCGCTGGCAGCGCCGCGCCTACGAAATCGGCGTCTACTACAGCCCCTACGAGGGCCTCGGCGGCGTGCGCGTCAAGCTGAACGACTTCAACTTCCAGGGACCGGGCCTGCCCTTCGTGCCCTACAACCCGGCCCAGGCTCCGCAGCAGCGGCCATTCTGATCTGGCGTCGGCGCAGCCGGCGGGCCCAGGCGAACGCGATGGACTGCCCGATCAGCGGCAACGGCCCGGGTACGCTCGTCTGGGGAGCAGCTGCGACGTAGATACCGGCCCAGCTTGACTCCTCATTCGCCATGCTGGCGACGAAGGCCAGCCGGCCCAGCCGGAAACCATCGCGCTCCAGTCCCAAGGCCGTGATCGCCAGGCCGCTGGCTTGGGGATCGAGCAGACCACCGTCCTGCCCGGTCTCCAGCAGGGTCAGCAGGGCAGCGTCCCGCTGCTGGAGATCCGCCAGATAGATGCCGTCCTGCACCTGGGCCATCACAGCGTCCGCCACCGGCGCGAGCTGCTCGCCCTTGAAGGCGAGCCAGCGATCCTCCAAGGCCACAAACGCGGACGAGCGCCAGCGGGCCAGTTCGAGCTCCGAATCGGGCTCCTCCGATTCACCCACCCCCGGCGGCCTGCCGGAGTAATTCCAGTTGAGAAAGGTGTCGAATTGGTCGCCGGTCTGGGCCACAAGGCGCGTGGCGAGGCTGTCGACATCGGTGATGAACAGGCCCTGGTGGACCGGCACCTGCATCAGGTACACACCATCGCCGTTGGGGGACTGCTCGCGGCAATAGGCCAGCAGAGCCTGGTTGCCGTCGCTGCTGCAGCGCACCTGCTGCTGGAAGGTCTCCTCCCCCCACGCGCCCCAGTACGCCACCGAGCGCCCCTGCAGGGAGAGGGCCTCGCCGATCTGGCGCAGCCCGCCTGGCCCGACGGTATCCACCAGGCCACCAATGCCCACCAGAGGCGTGAGGGCCTCGGGATCGCCGTCGAGGTGGGAGAGGTAGAGGCCGCCCACCGTGGGGGCCTCCTCCACATCGACCCCAAGAAACGCCGCCAGATGGCCGGCGGCGCTGGGGGGCGCGGTGGAGCCGAAGTGGCGCCCGAGCGGATCGCCAGGAATCAGGCTGCGGGTGTCGGCGATGCGCAGGACCGGCGCCTGGCCGGCCTGGGCGCGGACGTCGCGGACGTAGACGCCGGTGGCGGAGTCGCCGCTGGCGGTGGTCCAGTTTCCCTTGAACACAACGCGATCGCCGCTGGGGGAGGGGGCACCGGGGAACTGATCGAAGCGCTGGCTGGTGCCGGGAACGCCGTAAAACGCAAAGTCCGGCAAGGCGCCAAGCTGAGCCACGCCTGTGCCGACCGCGCCATCGAGGGTGCTGTAGATCCCGGAGGTGCCGAGCAGCTCCCCATCCGGGCTCACCCGCCAGATGGGGTTGGACTGGCCGCGAAAGGCCAGGGCGGAGCTGGCGGCATCGAGGCGGGGGAAGGAGGGAAATTCGATGAAGGTGGCGTCCTGGTTGTTGGGCTGGGGCACGAGCGAGCCCCGGGCGGCCACCAGCGACGGGCTGAGCGGGCCGAAGGGCAGGGCCGGCAGCTGGCGGGCGTAGATGCCGGCGGGCGGTTGCCCCTGGCCCTCACCCCCCTTGCCACGCGCCCGGAAGACCACCAGGCCATCGCCATTGATCGAGGGCTGGTTATAGGCATTGAACACCTGCGATTCCCCAGGCATCAATGTACCGTTATTAACCACAATCCCCACAGCCCAGGGCAGCGCTTCAACGCCATAGGATTCCAGCGGCACCGCCAGCAAGCCAGCGCCAAAACCACAAACCAAGCCGGATGAAACACCGCGACGAAAAGCGCCGCCTGCGAACAGCTTCATCACCGCATCAACAGTATATCCACCTGCCGACCATAACCAGGAAAAGCCAACCAGGATCCCGGACAAGACGGATACGACCCGATTACTCCTTATTCCAAACCTACCGCCAAATTTGACCACTCAAAAACGAAGTCTACCATCAGGACAAGACAAACCAATGCGAAAAGAGCAGGCAGCAATGCGCAAACACCCTGCAACCCCCTCTGGCCAGCCAAACGAAACCCGGAGATTGCCATTTCGCAATAAGGCAAGAAGCATGGAATTTAGCGCCCAAGGTTCGGTCGCCCCTCGGCGGGCGCCCGCCTCCGCGCCAACCACACCCACCGGCTCAGCCCGCACGAAAACCCGCGCAGCTTGCCCGGCCGGTATTGGCACAGCACAAGCAGCTGGCATGAAGGCTCTCCTGCAGGAGCCTGCAGAAGCTCACCCCACTGGCGATGCGAAGCGAGATGAGCGCCAGAATTGAGAATTCGGGCGCGGAGACCGTCTCCTTGGCCAAGGCGAACGTCTGGGTGTGCTCAAGTGCTGGCAGGGACTCTTGACCAACCCCCTCGATCCAAGAGGGTCCAGCTCGAAAGCAACGCAACCGCCGGTCATCCCACAAACTCACCTCACCCTCCGCCCGGTCCGCATGCGCAAACCCCTCACCCTCCTGGCAGCCGCCCTGCTGACCCTGCAAACGGCCGCCTCCAGCACCGCCGCCGCTGAAGCCGAAGCCGCGGCAGATACCGTCTGGCGAGAGGAGCCCGCTGTGGCGGCCCTGTTCCGCAAGGCGGGCGTGGAGGGAACGTTCGTGGTGCTGGAGCAGCCCAGCGGCAGCCTGCGGGGCCACAACCGCCGCCGGGCCGAGCAGCGCTTCGTGCCGGCCTCCAGCTTCAAGATCGCCAACGCCCTGATCGGCCTGTCGCTGGGGGCGGTGACGAGCGTCGATGAGGTGATCCCCTACACGGGCGACGCCAACCCTTTCATGCGCGAATGGCTGCAGCCGATGGGGTTGCGCGGCGCCATGAAGGTGTCGAACGTGCCCCTGTTTCAGGAACTGGCGCGGCGCATCGGGCTGCCGCGCATGCGCGAGGCCATCACGCGGCTCCACTACGGCAACGAACAGATCGGCGGCGACGTCACCAGCTTCTGGCTGCGGGGCCCGCTGGCGATCAGCGCCGTGGAGCAGACGCGGTTTCTGGCACGCCTGGCCCGCCAGACGCTGCCATTTCCGGTTCGTGCCCAACAGCAGGTGGCCGAGATCACGCAGGTGGATGCAGGCCCCGGCTGGAGCCTGCATGCCAAGACCGGCTGGCAAAACGCCCCGGGCGCCGGCGTGGGCTGGTGGGTGGGCTGGGTGCAGAAAGGAGATCAGATCACACCCTTTGCGCTCAATCTGGCCATGGCCGGCGCCGCCGATGCCCCCAAACGCCAGCAGATCGGCCGCGCCAGCCTGCAGGCACTGGGAATCCTGCCACCGCCGAGGCGCTGAGTCGGCAGGGCCGACCAGCGGCCCTCCCCTCAGGGGCGGTTCATCCTCTGCTTCAGCTCCTCGAGTTCGTCGCGCAGATCCTGCAGGCTCTGCCGTTCCTCACGGGCTTCGGCCTGCCGGCGCGCGCGATCCTCCGCACCAAAGCGCAGCAGCGACTGAAGCAGCAGGCCCCCGCCGCCGGCGATCATCACCACCATCGCCAGCAGGCTCCAGAGGCTGGTGGGGCGGAAGCTGAACAGCAGGCTCTGAAGCACCCCCACCCCCAGCGCACCGGCCGATGCCCACACCAGAAACCAGCCCAGACGCCGCAACGTGTCGCTGAACAGCAGGGCCACGCCGATGCCGAACGGAATCATCAGCAACCCGAAGCCCTCGCCCACCCCGAAGGGCCAGAGACCGCCGAAGAACGCGGTACCACCGCCCATGCCTGCCGCGCCGCGGCCACCCCAACCGCCCACTCCAAAGCCCATCAGGCCCGAGCTCACCATCACCTGGTTGGTGAACAGGAACACCCCCGCCGAGAACAGGGTGCCGCCGATCAGGAACACGAGAAAGTTCTGCGCAGGTTTGGAAGACACAGATCGCAGGCCAACTCACCTCCTGCATATTACCGCCGCCATAGCATCAGCCACAGCTCGCCCCCACCCAAAGGAGCAGACCGGCCAAAAGGGAAGTGCTAAAGTAAAGCGTATCAACTCAGAAGTGGGCATGCAGCCATGCCTCAAACCACGCATGGAGCCATACTCCAACCCACGCCGTCCACTCGAGGTCGCCCTCATCAATCGTCGCCCCATTGAGGGCAATTACAGCATCGAGAGCTACTTCAATCGCGTTGGCCAGGCCCTGCGTGAACTCGGAATCACCGTGCACGAACACACGGCAACCCAGGCCAGCAGAGGCCTGCTACCACGCCTGAAGATCATTCGCTTCGCGCGCCGCCACCAGGCCGCCATCACCCACATCACCGGAGACATTCACTTTGCCGCCCTCGGCACCGAGCCCAAGCGCACCATCGTCACAGTGCACGATTGCGGGCGCCTGCACCAGCTCCGCGGCCTCCAGCGCGAGGTGCTGCGCCAGTTCTGGTTTGCATTGCCGCTGCGACCAATCGCCGCCATCACCGTCGTTTCCCAGGCCGTCAAGGACGACCTGCTTCGCTGGGTGCCGGAGCTGGAGCCAGAACGCATTCACGTGATCCCGGTGTGCATCTCTCCGCGGTTCACCTTCTGGGCCAAATCCTTCCCCACCAGCAATGTACGGATCCTGCAGGTAGGTACGGCGCCCAACAAAAACCTTCCCCGTCTGATCGAAGCGCTGCACGGGCTCGATGTCACCCTGGTGGTGATCGGCTCGCTGGAGGAAAGCCAGCAGCAGCTGCTGGCCCAACACCGGATTCGCTACGAAACGCACCGAAACCTCAGCGAGCCTGAGGTGGTGTCGCTCTACCGCAGCGTGGATCTGGTGGCTTTTGCCTCCACCCTCGAAGGCTTCGGCATGCCGATCCTGGAAGCCCAGGCCACCGGCCGGCCCGTTCTCACCAGCAACTGCGCCTCCATGCCGGATGTGGCTGGCGGTGGGGCCCTGTTGGTAGATCCCACCTCGGTGGCCTCGATCCGCGCCGGCCTGCAGCGCCTGCTCTGCGATCCCGCCTGCCGACAGGAGCTGATCGAACGCGGCCAGGCCAATGTGCGCCGCTTCTCCGCCACTGCGATTGCTCGCCAATACCTGCAGATCTATCAGTCGCTCGCGGCTTGACCGGCATTCGGGGACGGGGGCTGCCCCATGCCCTGCTCTTCCTGCGGGGCGGCTGAAGCCACTCTGATCGGCAGGGGGAAACCACCAAACCATGGTCCAGAACCAGACAAAAAACCCCCTCCAACGGGAATTGGAGGGGGCTCTGCAGGGGTGCTCTGCAGGGAGAGCAGGCAGCCTTGGCTCAGCCCAGCGCCTTGGCGGTGGCAACGACGTTCTCCACCGTGAAGCCGAACTTCTCCATGCACAGCGGACCGGGAGCCGAGGCACCGAAACGATCGATCGACACGGTGGCGCCATCGAAGCCGGTGTACTTGTGCCAGCCGAACGAGCTGGAGGCCTCCACCACCACACGCTTGCGCACCGCCGCCGGCAGCACCGACTCGCGGTAGGCCGCATCCTGCTCCTCGAACAGCTCCACACACGGCATCGACACCACACGCACGTTGCGGCCCTCGGCGCGCAGCTGGGCGGCCGCCTTCACGCACAGATCCAGCTCAGTGCCGGTGCCGATCAGGATCAGGTCGGGGGTGCCGTTGCTGTCTTCCAGGATGTAGCCACCCTTGGCCACAGCTGCGGCGCTGGAGGTGGGCTGGTTGGGCATCGCCTGGCGGCTCAGCGCCAGCACCGTGGGGCGCTTGCGGTTGGTGACCGCCACCTGGTAGGCGCCCATGGTTTCGTTGCCGTCGCCGGGGCGCATCACCAACATGTTGGGGATGGCACGCAGGTTGGCCAGGGTTTCCACCGGCTGGTGGGTGGGGCCGTCTTCACCGAGGCCAATCGAATCGTGGGTGAGCACATAGATGCAGCCCAGCTCGCTCAGCGCCGACAGACGCATCGCGCCGATCATGTACCCCGCGAACACCAGGAAGGTGCCGCCGTAGGGAATCAGACCGCTGCCGTGATAGGCGATGCCGTTCATCACAGCGGCCATGGCGTGCTCCCGCACCCCGAAGTGCAGGTAGCGGTTCGCTTCGCCGCCCTTCTGGAAGCTCGCCTCACCCTTGATGTCGGTGAGGTTGGAGTGGGTGAGATCGGCCGAGCCGCCGATCAGCTCGGGCAGCTTCGGGCCGAAGGCATTGAGGGCGTTGTAGGAGTGCTGGCGGGTGGCCAGGCCCTTGTCGTCGGGGGTGAGCACCGGCAGGGCCGAATCCCAGCCCTGGGGGAGCTCGCCGCGCAGCATGCGCTCGAACTCGGCGGCTTCCGCCGGGTACTGGCTGCGGTAGGTGGCCAGGGTGGCGCTCCACTCCGACTCAGCGGCGGCACCGCGCTGGATCGCCTGGCGCCAGTGCTCGTAAGCCTCCTCGGGCACCTCAAACTCGCCGTAGCTCCACTCCAGCGCCTTGCGGGTGAGCTCGGCCTCGTCGGCCCCCAGGGCCGCGCCGTGCACGCCGGCGGTATTGGCCTTGTTGGGGGAGCCGTAGCCGATCGTGGTGGTGACCTTGATCAGGCTCGGACGGTCGGTGACCGCCTTGGCTGCCTCCAGCGCCTTGGCGATCGCGGCCACATCGGTGTTGCCATCGGGCACGTGCTGCACGTGCCAGCCGTAGGCCTCGTAGCGCTTGAGAACGTCTTCAGTGAACGAGACGGCGGTGTTGCCGTCGATCGTGATGTGGTTGTCGTCGTAGAGCGCGATCAGCTTGCCCAGCCCAAGGTGGCCGGCCAGGGAGGCGGCTTCCGAGGCCACACCTTCCTGGTTGCAGCCATCGCCCATCAGCACGTAGGTGTAGTGGTCCACCAGGGTGGCGCCGGGACGGTTGAACTTGGCGGCCAGGTGCGCCTCCGCGATCGCCAGGCCCACGGCATTGGAGATGCCCTGCCCCAGCGGGCCAGTGGTCACCTCCACACCAGGGGTTTCGAACGTTTCCGGGTGACCGGGGGTGCGAGAGCCCCACTGGCGGAACTGTTTGATGTCCTCCAGGGTGACGCTGTCGTAGCCGGTGAGATGCAGCAGGGCGTACAGCAGCATGCAGCCGTGGCCGGCCGAGAGTACGAAGCGGTCGCGGTTGAACCAGCGCGGATTCTTCGGGTTGTGGCGCAGAACCTTGTCCCACAGAGCGAACGCCATCGGCGCGCAGCCCATCGGCAGGCCCGGGTGACCGGAGTTCGACTTGTTGATCGCGTCGACCGCCAGGAAGCGGATGCTGTTGATGCACAGACTTTCGACCGAGGTGCTGGGGGCGACGACCATGGCGAGAGCGGGAGGGGGGGTAAGGAACTAAGGGGGTACCGAGCGGAAGGCTCAGGGCAGGCGGCTGAAGGCGAGGCAGACGTTGTGACCGCCGAAGCCGAAGGAGTTGGAGAGCACGACCGAGACGGGTTGCTCCCGGGCCTGGTTGGGAACCACGTCCAGATCACAGGCTGGATCGGGCGTGTGGTAGTTGATCGTAGGCGGGACCACGTTGTGGCCGATCGCCAGGATCGAGGCCACCGCCTCGATGCCGCCGCTGCCGCCGAGCAGGTGGCCGGTCATCGATTTGGTGGAGCTGACCGGGATGCGCCGGGCATGCTCACCGAGGGCGGCCTTGATGGCGGCCGTCTCGTTGCTGTCGTTGGCCTGGGTGCTGGTGCCGTGGGCGTTGACGTAGTCGACGGCTTCGGGCTCCAGGTGGGCATCGGCCAGCGCCAGACGCATCGCCTGCGCGCCACCCACCCCACCGGGGGAAGGGGCGGTGTTGTGGTGGGCATCGCAGGTGGTGCCGTACCCCACCACCTCCGCCAGGATGCGGGCGCCTCGGGCCTGGGCGTGCTCGAGCGACTCCAACACGAGCACGCCGGCGCCCTCGCCGATCACGAAGCCATTTCGCTCCAGATCGAAGGGGCGGCTGGCGGTGGCCGGGTCGTCGTTCCGGAAGGACAGGGCCTTGGCGCTGGCGAATCCGGCCACCCCAAGGGGGGTGATCGCCGATTCGGCGCCGCCGCAGACCATGGCATCGGCCAGGCCGAGCTGGATCGTGCGGAAGGCATCGCCGATGGCATTGGAGCCGGCGGCGCAGGCGGTGGCCACGGCGCTGCTCGGACCGCGAGCGCCGAGGGCAATCGCCGCCAGGCCGGTGGCCATGTTCGGGATCATCATCGGCACACAGAACGGACTGACCCGGTCGGGGCCGCGATCCGCCAGCACGTGGGCCTGGGTTTCCATCATCAGCAGGCCCCCCACGCCAGAGCCAATCGAGACACCGACGCGGTGGGTGGTGCGCTCGTCGATCACCAGGCCGGCATCGGCCACGGCCTGCTTGGCCGCCACAACGCCGAACTGGCAGAAGCGATCCCATCGCTTGGCCTCCTTCGGCTCCAGCCATCCGGAGGGGTCAAACCCCTTCACCTCAGCGGCGAAGCGGCAGGCATGGCGAGACGCATCAAACAGGCTGATGGCAGCGACACCGTTGCGCGCGCTGCACAGACCCTCCCAGTACTGGGAGACATCGTTGCCGATCGGTGTGACCGCGCCGAGGCCCGTGACGACGACGCGGCGGAGACCCTCCACCATGGAAGCCTCAGGCCTGCTTGTCGACGATGTACTTGACGGCGTCTCCAACGGTGGCGATGCCCTCGGCGGCCTCGTCTGGGATCTCGATGTCGAAGGCTTCCTCCAAGGCCATCACCAGCTCGACGGTGTCGAGGGAATCGGCGCCAAGATCGTTCTGGAAGTTGGATTCCGGCTTCACCTCAGCGGCGTCGACGCTGAGCTGCTCGGCAACGATCGAGCGGACTTTCTCGAAGATCGCTTCCTGGGACATGGCCGCTGTGAGGGAGGGGCGCATCCTACGGGTCCGCCCCGACGCGCCCCACCGGGCGGTCCCCTCCTATGAACAAGCGTGACGGCCGGAGCCCCCCCAGGGCGGCCGCCGCGGCACCTTCGGTACCTTGACGGAGCGCCGGCATCCCGTGGCCGGCTCCCCCGTGGCCGAGTCCTTCCATGTCCCACGCCGTCAAGATCTACGACACCTGCATCGGTTGCACCCAGTGTGTGCGGGCCTGCCCTCTGGACGTGCTCGAGATGGTGCCCTGGGATGGCTGCAAGGCCGGCCAGATCGCCTCTTCTCCCCGCACGGAGGATTGCGTGGGCTGCAAACGCTGCGAAACCGCTTGCCCCACCGACTTCCTGAGCATCCGCGTCTACCTCGGCGACGAGACCAGCCGCTCCATGGGTCTGGCCTACTAATCCCTGCGGAAGCCTGGGCCTCAGGCCCCCGTTGCCCATAAGCTCATGCCCGGCCCTGCCGGGCTTTTTTTGTTTCCGCGCCCGCTCCGGGCCTCACACCCCAGCCCCCCATGTGCGGCATCGTTGCCCTGATCGGATCGCGCGAAGCCGCGCCCCAGCTGCTGGAGGGCCTGCGCCAGCTCGAATACCGCGGCTATGACTCCGCCGGGATCGCCACCGTGGAGCTCGCGGCCGATGCCCCCGCCGGCAGCCCGGGCACCCTCCACTGCCTGCGGGCCGAGGGCAAGCTGGTCAACCTGAGCCTGCGCTTCGAGGAGCGGGGCGCCCCTGGGCACTGCGGCATCGGCCACACGCGCTGGGCCACCCACGGCAAGCCCGAGGAGCGAAACGCCCACCCCCACCTCGATGGCAGCCGGCAGTTGGCGGTGGTGCAGAACGGCATCATCGAGAACTACCGCAGCCTGCGGGAGGAGCTCCAGGGCGAAGGGGTCACCTTCCTCTCGGACACCGACACCGAGGTGATCCCCCACCTGGTGGCGCGCCGGCTGCGCGAGCTGGAGGAAGGCGGCGCCTGGTCCGACGCCGCGCTGTTGCTGCGAGCCGTACAGGACGTGCTGCCACGCCTGCACGGCGCCTATGCCCTGGCGCTGATCTGGGCCAAGGCCCCAGGGGCGCTGGTGGTGGCGCGGCGCCAGGCGCCGCTGCTGATCGGCCTGGGCGAGGGGGAATTCCTCTGCGCCAGCGACACGCCGGCCCTGGCCGGCTTCACCCGCACGATCCTGCCGATGGAGGACGGTGAGGTGGCGCTGCTGACGCCCCTGGGCATCGAGCTCTACGACCCCAACGGCGCCCGGGTGCAGCGAACCCCGAGCCTGCTGAGCGGCACCGAGCACGTGGCCGACAAGCGCAGTTTCCGCCACTTCATGCTCAAGGAGATCCATGAGCAGCCGGAAACGGCCGGCCTCTGGGTGGCGCGCCACCTGCCGGAGCAGGCTCTGGTGGCCCTGCCCCTCGATCCCTCCGTCTTTGAGGGCGTGGAACGGGTGGAGATCCTCGCCTGCGGCACCAGCCGCCACGCCGCCCAGGTGGGTGCCTATCTGCTGGAGCAGCTGGCGGGCATTCCAAGCACCGTCCACTACGCCAGCGAGTTCCGCTACGCCCCACCGCCGCTGGTGCCCAACACCCTCACCATCGGTGTCACCCAGTCGGGCGAGACCGCCGACACCCTGGCCGCCCTGGCGATGGAACAGGAGCGGCGCCAGCGCCTGGGGGATCCCGCCCAGGCGCCCCGGCTGCTGGGCATCACCAACCGGCCGGAGAGCTCCCTTGGGCGCCTGGTGCCCCACATCCTCGACATCGGCGCCGGCATCGAGGTGGGCGTTGCCGCCACCAAGACCTTCCTGGGCCAGCTGCTCGCGTTCTACGGCCTCACCCTGGCCTTCGCCGAGCGGCGTGCCGCCGCCGGCCGCCCCGGTGCCCCCAGCCCGGCGCGCCTGCGCCAGCTGGCCGATGGCCTGCGCGAGCTGCCGGGCCTGCTGCAGCGCCTGGTCGACGACCACGACCAGCGCTGTGCCGATCTGGCCCACCTGTTCGCCGACACCCAGGACGTGATCTTCCTGGGCCGGGGCATCAACTACCCGATTGCCATGGAGGGGGCGCTGAAGCTGAAGGAGATCAGCTACATCCATGCCGAGGGTTACCCGGCCGGCGAAATGAAACACGGCCCGATCGCGCTTCTCGATGCCCGGGTTCCGGTGGTTTCGATCGCCGTGCCCGGTACCGTCTTTGACAAGGTGCTCTCCAACGCCCAGGAGGCCAAGGCCCGCGATGCCCGCCTGCTCGGCGTGGCCCCCGCCGGCCCAGACACCGAACTGTTTGACCTGCTGCTGCCCCTGCCGGAGGTGGATGAGCTGCTCAGCCCATTGCTCACGGTGATCCCGATGCAGCTGCTCAGCTACCACATCGCCGCCCACCGTGGCCTCGACGTCGACCAGCCACGCAACCTCGCCAAGAGCGTCACTGTGGAGTAGAAGGACGCAGTCGATTCATAGCTCCAGCAGGCCTGGCGGCGGCGTGATCCCAATCCAGCCGTCCGCGAGATGCACCTGGGGCACGATCGCCTCCACGAAGGGGATCAGCACCCTTTGTCCGGCCCGATCCCCCTCACCCAGCTCCACCTCGAGCAGGTCATTGCCGCCGTGGATCAGATCTCGAACCCGGCCGATGGAACCGGCGAGCGGCAACCCATCGGGCCCCAGGGGCCGCACCTCCAGACCGGCCAGATCGAGCACGTGAAACTCGCCCGGCGGTAGGGGAGGCCGGTCGGTGGCATCGACCATCAGCTCCTGATTCACCACGGCTTCGGCCGCGGTGCGGTCATCGATCGACGCCAGCCGAACCACATAGAGATCTTTGCCGGGCAGGGGGCGCCCCGCCAGCAGATGCACGGCGCGGACATCTCCAGCACGGTTGCGCAGCCAACGCCAGCCGGGCTGGGTAAACCGCTCGGGAAAATCGCTGAGAGGCAGGGCCCGCAGTTCGCCACGCAACCCCTGGGCGCCCACGAGGCGCCCCACGAGCAGCAGTTCAGCGGGCGGGGGCGGCGCGGCGTGACTGCCTGAACCGGATGGAATCTCAGCCATGCAGAATCTGACGGTTATCCACTGCGATAGTCATGGCAGAGCAACGAGAAGGGCGGGGCAAAACGAAGAACTCTTGGTAGCACTAAGGTCTTTGTACTCGATTTCGGGCCGCGTTGCCAAGGGCATGGCGATGGGCTCCCAGGTCAGCCGACAACCCTGAGCTTGTCGAGCAACCGCCGCCAGTGAGAGTCGTTGTCCCAATCACGCTCGGGAATGCGATGGCGGATTTCCGTATGCCCTGAATAGACGGGATAATTGGGATTATCGAAGAGAAGGTGAATGATCGCCTGCCGCGAAACAAAGATCTTGTGCGTGTATTGAATGGCGCCGGACCCAAGAAGCAGTGTGCTTGCATTTTGCAAGAGGTAGATCATCTCAAAGATGCCTGCTTGCTCGGGATCAAGAATAAACCACCCGTTCTGCTGCAAGGCCTGCTCCACCCAGGCAGGCATGATCCCCTGGCGGCGCACGGCTGCATGGGAGCTGCGCTTGCACAAGACAAATTTACCTTCGCAGTGCTCAATCACTGGGTTCCAGATGCTTTGAATCACCGGGCTAGATTTGGCGGTAACAACAAGATGATCCACCATGGGAGCGACGAGTGCCTCACGGTGCAGATGGAAGAAACAGCACGGTGGTGCAATCAGGCTGGAGAACCGGTAGGGCAAATTGGGCACAAGCTCCACAATACGATTCTGGGGAACAAATGCGTTCAGAATGGCCAGCGAGTTAGGGGATCTCCTCAGGGTTGACTGACTGACACCGAGGGCGACCTTCTCCTGCGGTTGTCCATGGCTGACCTCCTCCTGCACCGCGCGACGAAAGGCAAGGATGGTGACAAGAAGAACCGATAGATCGTGCCCCATATTCCAACCTGCATAAACGGGGGGCAGGTAGACAAGCGGCCGATCGATCTGCTCATACTGCGATTGACTCATTAGTGTCCCATAGCAATGATCTAGTCTTCGCCAGTAGGCGTCTGCCTGGGACGGCAATCCAACCACACTCAGCCACCATTCAACGAAGCCGTTGCAGGTAGAGCACACCTGCTTTGTGGCCTCATCAACCACAACACAGGCTGCAGGATTGCGGGCACCCCCGAAAAGAGCAGCCATCTCCAAGCCATAACAGGGAGATGGACTTGGATGCCATTCATTATAGTCTTTTAATTTCTGAAATCCGGCATCCGCAAGGCTGAGATGGGTGCTCATGGGCGTGGAAGTGGATTGGAAAGACGCTTACCGCGGCACTGGTGGGCTAACTGCAGTCCGCTTGACGGCTACGATTCAAACACTCATCTACACTGATGGAGTGCATGCCATAGAAGGCAAGCCTACCTTGCCCCTAGGGATGGGCCGCAGGCGGAAACCGCTAGAGAGGGATGAGCGATCAAACAGTGAAAACCACTATAGACCTAGTCTTGGCTCTACACGCGGAGCCTACACCGCGCAAACAGAAGGCTACCCTGCCCCCCCATCACCATGGGCATCCAGCGAAAAATGAGGAGCATCCGCCTACTGAGGTCGCTGCATCGGAGACAGGCCGCTATGCGTACACGACCAGGCACGGCTAAGCCAGCGGCCAAGGCGCCGGCCTCCATACGCCTGCTCTCCAATCACTCGGGAATTGCACGCAGAAGATCAACAACGCTGCGGGCAAGCAAATCTGGATCGATGCTGAAGTTGGATCGGGAATTGGGCAGCCAACTCATCGTGCCTGGCTCATCGACAACGGGCACATCAGTAACCAAGGCGGCAAAGGATGGCTCTTCAATATATCTCGGCTGATGATAGATATCGCGTTCGCGGGAAACACCGGACATCAGGTCATTGTTGGAGAAGAAGATCACTGGCATGCGCAAAGCCCAGCAATATTTCGACAATGCGGCTCCCCAGGGCGTGATCACAGCCTTGCTGCAGACCGCGGCGGCGAGATCATCCATAAAAGGAGAGCCAACGAGATTGATGACCTGCATAGGTTGCTGCGCCAGCTCACATAGTGCTTGGGCAAGCCCGAATTCCTGCTCAAGCGGAGAACCCGGCACAAACTTTTGGAAAGCATACTTACCAAAATCCGAGTTTAAGCCAGTAATATAGATGCGGCGTATCGAAGTTTCCGCCAGTAGCAACGACTGCAACGCAGTAAAGAATGGCTCCGTATTCGTCAACATCCGATTACCCCAGCGCAGCGAAAACACGATGGAGTCGGATTCCTTGCTACCTCTCAAGCCGGGAGCTGGGTGGGCGTAGCCAGCCAGAAATGATGGCGGATCAAGCCGGATTCGTTCCTCGACAGTGGCAAAAAAGATGTCGGCCGTGCGAAGTGTATTCCTCAGAGACATCGACGGGATCATATTGTACGCCAAGGCAAGATGGTCACAAGACTCGAAATCATTGGATTCCGGGTCGTAAATTGGAAGCTCGGGGGCGTGATCAGGCCTAAGGGAAGCCATGACCATCCGGGCGTTGGCCAGCGCGGCCGGCGGGCTCACCGGGCCTGCAACGACCGCTATAAAAGAAGAAATGGGCGCTAACTCGTGCCATAGATGATGGCCAATATGATGCATAAACATAAATAGTGCTGGCTCTTCTTTGATGCCAAGCCGCTTCCTTCGCTCGGGCAATGACAGGGCATGGAGGATGCGATCCAGCCGCACCTTGGCGAAAGGAGTGCCTGCAGATGCTGTTTTCGAGAGCAGCAGGCCCTTGGCCGTGATCAGCAGCCAACAGGAAGGATTCCAGTAGCACCAGATCACTACACATGTCCCCTCAGACCCGCGGGTAACTGCCATAAACATTGCTGCTGCAATATCATACGGCAGCAGCACTAGGTCCGGTATGTTGTAGAGGCTGATCTCAAAGCCACTGTGATAGGGCCGGCAGACCTTGTGCTCGAAACCGAGTTTCTCAATCTGCCAATCTTCCGCCACTGGAACCGCTTCAACTGACGCATCCATGCTCCGGGCCAGGTCCAGCAAAGGAACTTCCGCAGCAGGATCAGCCCAGAGAGAGCTCACCAGAACCCGACTGTTCTCCCAGTCCACGCCTTCCTGGCCTTCCTGTCCTTCCGTTGCCAGAAGGGTCCGCAGAGCCGTCAGAGCACGGGTGGTGGTATCGCCGGAGAGGTCGGAGCTCATGGGATTAGGCTAAAAGGGGTGAAAAAAGAACGAATGGTTCAGCCAGGCAACACTGCAGAACCATTCAGCGGCAGGAGCGAGCCTTCGGGGAAGGCGGAAGGAAGCAGGGAAACAAGCAGCCACTGCCTGCTCATGGGCTCTGAGCCGCTCAACCCTTCATGAAAACTCATGCTAGCTTGGGAATGTTGGACTCTTGCCAGAGTAAGCCATCGGATCCCGGAAAAGCCCATGATCCCTTGACATCAATGTTCCAGCCTCAATGCCAGCCAGTCCCACGACGAAGGCTCGGCGTCCAGGATGGGGCACCAGTTCAGCTGCTGGCCTTGGCAACTTGGCAAAAGGCCCATGTTTTCCGGATTCTTCCTTCCCACACCAACTGACATCCCACGCCGAGCCCGACTGCCACAAAAATGAAGTTTGCCATCATCGGTGCCGGTTTTTACGGTCTGCATATCGCAGCTCGGTTGCGCGCCCTCGGCCTTGAGGTGACGATTTACGAACGGGAGAATGACATTCTTACCTTTGCCTCTGGCAACAACCAATTCCGCCTTCATCTCGGTTTTCACTACGCTCGAAACTTCAGAACCCGCCAGCAGTCAAGGGATGGCTACTTTCGCTTCCTCGAACGCTACGACAAGCTCACCCGTGAAGTGAGCAAAAACTATTATCTCGTGCCTCAGGGCGACTCGATTGTGGATTTTTCCACTTACAAACTCATCATGATGTCTTCTGGGCTTGACTTCATCGAAACTCATACCCCCTCGCACATATCCTATCCCTGCGGTTCGATCATCACCGCAGAGCGAATCCTTTTAATCGAAGAGTCAAGGCAGTATTTTCAACCCCTGCTCGCCGACTCGCTGCGGCTTGGTGAACAGGCTCAAGTCGTGGTCTCTGCTGATAAAGTAACGGTTAATGGCAGCGATTATGACTACTGCATTGACTGCACCTGGGGCCACCTCATGCCCGACGATGCTTTCTTCTTCGAGAGCACGATTCTGCTCTTTTACAGAAGAAAGCATGATGGAGTCCCCGACGACGCTTACACTTTCGTTGACGGCCCACTCTGCTCACTTTACCCGACAGAAACACCCTCAGTCTTTACGCTGAGCAGCGTGCCCCACACCCCAATTCAGCAGCACCAAACCAGCGAAGCCGCACGGGAAGCCATCCGCTCCATGACCAGTCATGACATCCATATTAAGCGGCTACTCATGGAAAGACAGATTATGCGCTATTATCCAAGTTTTCCGGATGATTTCGAATATATAGAGCCCCAGCTCTGCGTCAAGACCAAGCCCCATGGCGATGATGATGACCGGAGCTGCTACGTCAGGAAATCGGGTCGGCTGATCAAATGCCTGTCGGGCAAAGTCGATAATATCTTTTTTGCCGCATCCGAAGTCATGTCCCTGATCGAAGCTGACAACAAATGAAAGATCTCCTGCTTGGCCACCGTGGATTCGTCGGCAGCAATCTCGCCCGCCACTACCCCAATGCCATCGGCGTCGGCCGCAAAGAGATTCAGGATGTGCTCTCTGAGTCTTTCAACAACGTCTTCTGCGCAGCCCCTCAAGCCAAAAAATGGTGGGCAAATCAGAATCCCGAGCTAGACAAGGCTGAAGTGATCCAACTCCTTGAAAGCTGCCGAAACCTTCGGGTCGAAGGAACATTTTACCTTTTTGGAACCGTCGACGTCTATGACCCACCCAGGGATGTCGATGAACGCGTGCGGCCCTCCCTGAGCAGCCACCCCTACGGCGCAAACCGTGCCTGGCTCGAGCAGGAGCTGCAGCAAGCATTCGGAGCCCGCCTGCGCATCATCCGCTTGCCGGCTCTGGTGGGCCATGGCCTGAAGAAGAACATCATTTTTGATTTACTCAACAACAACAATATCGATCAGATCAATGCAAATTCCTCCTTCCAATGGTTCAACCTTGCGCACCTGCCTGAGATCATCCAATTCTGCACCCAAAACCCTAGTGTCGACTGTCTAAATGTGGTGTCCGAGCCCTTGGCCACGACTGCGATTGTTGAGCGTTGGTTTGTGGAGCATCGCAATCAACTCAACTGGAAAGCCGCAGCAATCGGCTACGACGTACGCACGGTTCATAGCCCTAACGATAGCAACTACTTCTATTCAGCCTTGGAGGTAATGGAAAATCACCTGCTGCCCTTTATCGAAACATCGAGGACGAACTAAGTGGCTCATCCTGAGATCGCATCCCATTACAGCTTCTCCATGATCAACCTCTTCAATTTGATGGAGGTTTGGGATTTTGAGGCCTTCCAGGTACTCATGGACAGGGCCCAGACGTCGCAAGTCGAGCTAGTCCCATCGCTGTTGCTGGGCCCGGATTGGGACGTGCGCGAGGAACCTGGCAGCTGGCACTCTTTGCAGCAGCTGGTGAACCGTTTTGAGGTCACTTCCATCCAATCGTTGACCTACGGCCTCAGCCTGAACCTGACCGACGACTTCGCCTCCAATCCGAGCTGGCAGCGCCGTTTCCAGATGCTCAGCAAGCTTGGCGACAGCCTGTCCTGCCAGCTGTTCGTGCTCGGCAGCCCCGGCCAAAAGAAGCTCGTGCCAGCCCATGGGGATCCCTCCGCCCACCAGGCACGGTTCCGGGACAACTGCCGCGCGATGGCGGAATGGCTCGCCCCCCGAGGCATTCTCTGCCTGGAGCACAACACCGCCGCGCAGGGAGCTGAATATGTCAACAGCCTCACCGCGATCCAAGCGGTCGTAGCGGATCTGGAAGCATGCGGCTGCGCAAACGTGGGCATCAACCTGGACACCAAGTGCCTTCTGCAGGAATTCGGCGACGACCTGCCCATCGATGCCCTGCTGGCAGATCCGCTCCTGACATCCAGGATCCGGAGCATTCAGGTGAGTTTTGACTTCCTGAACCGCAGCTGCGGCCACGCCGAACAGGACGTCCGCCAACTGGCGCAATTCGCAGCTGCACAACAGATCCCGATCAGCCTGGAGGAATTCGGCCTGCATCCTGAGCAGCTGGATCCATTCGTCAGCCGCTGGCGTGCGCTCATCACAGGCCGATAGTCGACGGCGCCTTTACGGAAGTCTCCGCTGGACCGCCGAAGTCTCCGCTGAAGTGCCGAGGAAGCTGTTATCGCTCCTGCTCGCCCTGGTCCTCGTCCTGCCACGGCCGCTCCGGCTCCGGCCGCGGAGCAAGCCAATGGAAGCTAAGGGTTTCCAGAAGCGTGGGCTGGCCCGGACCAGACTGGCCGAAGGCGGCGAAGCCGAGGGCGAACGCGGCCGCCATCACCGCCTCGCGAATCGCCCGGTACACCGTTCCTGGAAGCCGGCTGCTCGCCTGGCGACGCACACGGGCCTCGGCTTCCCGCATCTGCGGCTCCAGCTGGCGCACCAGCGAATCCCGCACCGTCTCAAAGGGCGCGTTGAAGCGGCGACCCTCCAGACGCGGCGCACCCGGCAGGCCGGCGATGGCCTGGCGCAGGCCCGGTTCGCTGGTGGCGTTGCGGAGGTTCTGGATCACAACCGCCAGCTCCCGTACCGGCCCCAGGTCCTGCTCCCTGGCCTGCTGCAGCAGGGCGAAGCCGGCTTGCATCTGCAGGGGGATCAACAGCAGAAAGCCGATCGCCGCCGCCAGTGCCAGTCGCCGCAGCGTCACCAGCTGGCGTTGCAGGGGCTGCACAAGCGGATCGAACTGCAGCGCCACCACGAAGAGGCCGCAGGCGGCTGCCGGGAAGCTGGCTCCGCCACGCACGTTGTCACAGAACGTCTGCTGCCAGGCGGGATCCAGGAACTCGAAGGGGTAGGTGGCGGCCAGCACGCTGGTCCCATAGGCCAGGAGCAGGGCCACCCCCAGCCACTGCAGCACAAAGGCCGCCTCGCTGGGCCCCAGGTCCTCGTCATTCATGGGGGTGGTGGGCAACGGTTGCGGTGGCGTCATAGCCGCGGACGGAGCGCGCGCCTACCGAACCGTCATCCACCCCGTGCAGCCGGGATAATGAAGACCCCTCGTCCGCGGCTGCGCACCATGGCCACGCCTCCGATCCTGCCCGGCTCCACCGTGTTGGTGCGCGACGCTCGCTCGATCTACAACGGCTACCGGGGCTTTGTGCAGCGGATCAGCGGCAGCCGCGCAGCGGTGCTGTTCGAGGGCGGCAACTGGGACAAGCTCGTCACCCTGCCTCTTCGCACGCTGGAGGCGTGCTGAGCGTATCCAGAGCGGCCCGGGCGGCCTGCTGCTCCGCATCGCGGCGCGAGCCACCCCAGCCCTCCCCCAGCGCCCTGCCGGCCACAGCAACGCGGCAGTGGAAGCGCTGCGGATCGCCGTAGCGGCGGCTGCGCTCCTGGGTGTCGTAGGCGGGCAGGCCCAGGCCGCGCCCCTGGCTCCATTCCTGCAGGGCTGATTTCCAGTTGTGCGCGTGGGGATCGGCCAGCAGGGAGACCAGGTCGCGCTGCCAATGGGGCTCCAGCCAGGCCAGCACCACTCCCAGGCCACCGGCGGGGCCGCCAGCCGCGGCGTACACCGCCCCCACCAGGGCCTCGCAGCATTCCGCCAGCACGGTGGCGCGCCCAGCGCCATCGGCCAGGGCAGAAGGGCCATGCACCACCACCGCCGCCAGATCGAGGCGGTCAGCCAACTCCGCCAACCAGCGGTCGCTCACCAGCTGGGCGCGCAACGCCGACCAGCGACCCACCGCCAGATCCGGTTGGCATCGCTCCAGAAACGCAGAGGCCGCGAGGCGCAGCACCGCATCGCCCAGGAATTCGAGCCGCTCGTGGTTGTGGGGCCGGCCGGCGGAGGTATGGGTGAGAGCCTCATCCAGGGGCGCCAAGCGGGCCGGATCGTCATCGACTCCGCTGAGCCCGGCCACTCCGGAGAGCAGGCCGGTGCGGGCCAGGAAGGCGCGGAGCTGGGCGTGACGCCGGGCCTGCATCAGGCACACCATGGGGGGCCTTCAGGATCGCAGAGCTGCAGCCAGGGCCGAAGGGGGGAAAGCGGGACGTAAGCCGGGTTCTGTTCCCACCCTGCTGCAGGCCGGAGCCTGCGCGTGGTGGGGGTGATCATCTGTCTGGGACCGCCGTCACCGACGGCCTCAAGCGGCTCTGTACGGGGGTGGGGCGGGAGCGCGGCCAACCCGTGCCCCTCCCTGGTTCCGTGGCCTTGCTCCCGGCCGGGGTTTACCGAGCCGGCACCTCTCGATGCCGCTGGTGCGCTCTTACCGCACCCTTGCACCCTTGCCTGTGCGGCGGGCGAAGCCCACCGCCATCGGCGGTGTGTTTCTGTGGCACTGTCCTCACGGTCACCCGCACTGGGCGTTACCCAGCAGGCCTGGCCGTTCGGGAGCCCGGACTTTCCTCAACCGACCCGGCGGCCGGACCCGAAGGCCCGACGCGGCTCGATCGCGATCACCTCGCCCACTTTCAGAACTCAATCTACGCCGCAGCGCCCGCCTCACATGCCCGGGCGCATCGAGTCACGCGGCCGGGCCGTGAGCACCAGCGCAGCGCCGGCGCCCAGCAGCGCGAGCGGCGCCAGGGCATAGAACTCGTCCTCCTCGCTGCTGCTGAGGCTGGGCCGGTAGCTGGGGCGGGAGGGCTCCGCAAGCGGCATGGCGCCGCCCGAACCAGGCTCGGCCTCCATCTCCTGCAAGCCAGCGACGGGATTGTCGATCACGATCTGCAGCCCGTCGCCGTGCTCCAGGGCGCCGGGGGCTGCGGCGTCGATCTGATAACGCACCTTCACCATGGGGCCCATCGTGCCGGTGACGTTCACGGCGGCGCTGGGCCGAGACAGCTGGGCCGGGACGGTTTCGCGATCTCGCAATGTGTAGGTGATCGTGGGGCCTACCGGGGGGAGGGACGCGCTGGCCGGAACGACGGTACCGGCGGCGGGCGCTAGGGCGGCCCGCAGGGTGGAGCCCGCGCTGCGGAGGATCGGGTTGCCGCTGAGGGCCCGCTGCGAATCGGCCGTCTGCGCAGGCCTGGAACAAGGGCTGGGCGTCGCGCTCGCGAGGCAGAGAGCCTTGGCCCCAGGAGGCGCAAGAGCGAGGCCCAGAGTGAGGCAGCCGCTGGCGAGGAGAACGGCACGGGGGACTCGTTTCACAGCTCAACCCAGACGACACAAGGGCAATCAGCCCAAACAACTTCTAGCCACACCTACAGGGTTCGTGCACAGTCAAACGCGAAGGATTGCCGCATCTTGCCGCGCTTTTACGTCACTATTCGACTTGCTTCGCTAACAACAACTGCATGAGGATCGCCTTCTTCGCCCAGGCAAAAGCCTGCCGGCCAAAGGAATCTGCCAACGAGAAACAGCGATGCTTCGGGCTGCATCGCCACCAGCGTCCTTCAAGCTTGCCAAAATCTTGCCAAAAAGGACGGCACTCAGCGGCGCAACAGGATCTCCAGGAGGGAGCGTTCGCGGGATCCTGCCTTGGCCAGGCCGGCGAAGCCAAGCGCATAGCAGGCGCTGAGCAGGGCGTCGCGGATCCAATTCTGCAGACCGCCAAAGATGCGCGCCCGCTCGCGCTCCTGAATCGTGGCCTCCAACCGACGCGCCTGGGGCTCCACCTGCTCCAGCACCCGGCGGCGCACATCCGGCACGCTCGACCCGAAGCTGCGGCCCCGCAACGACGGAGCGCCGGGCAGGGAGCTGATCGCCTCACGCAACTTCTCCTCCGTGTCGGCATTGCGCACCGCCTGAATCTTCTGGTTGAGGATCCTGGAAACCTGGCGTTCCTGGCCGTTGGCAGCGCGGGCCACCCCGAGGGAGGCAGCGGTCTGCAGGGGGATCAGCAGCAGATAGCCGATCGCAGCCACCAGAGAGAGCCTGCGGAAGGTGCCCAGCCAATCGGCCAGCGGCCGGGTGTCGCTGTCGAGCTGGAGCGCGATCAGCATCAGCAGGGCCCCCACCAGGGCAAAGCTGGCTCCGCCGCGGATCTGGTTGCTCAGTTGCAGCTGCCATTCGGGCCGGGCGAGGGCAACCGGGTAAGCGGCGAAGAGCACATTGACCAGAAAGACCAGAATCAGGGCCACACCGGACCACTGAAGAATCTGGGCGGCCTCATGGCGGTCGATGCTGGACACAAGCACACGGCGAATGGATCTAGTGCGTGTTCTAGGGCGAAGCAGGAACCTTGGCTTGTGCCGCCCCCAGCCTTTGCAAGCCGGCATGAAAAGATGGGACAGCCCCCGCTTCGCCGGGGAGTCTCCCCCTGGGGCTGTAGCTCAGCCGGATAGAGCGACGGTTTCCTAAACCGTAGGTCGTGGGTTCGAGTCCCGCCAGCCCCGTTCCCCGGCCACCATCGGCCGATCCGGAGCTGGCGTGCGGATGCGGAGCCGAGCTCCTGGTAGTGGACGCTACGGATGGAGTTCTTCCCATCGTGGCCACCGCCGCTAGCGTGGTTGCAGTCGCCGACCTCCCGGATGACCCAGCTCCACGACCTGCGCCTTCGTCTGCTGGTGCAGCAGGAGAGCGAGCGGATCGCCAACAGCCAGCCCGATGAGCTCGACCTGTCGGTGGTGCAGGCCCGTTGCCTCTGCTGGCTCGCCCTGCTCGCCGAGGCCCACGAAGACCAGGCCAGCGACGCGGAGCGCCGTGGCGACGTGGAGCAGGCGATGGGCTGGTTCGCCGACTCGATGCGCCTGCGGGATGTGATCCAGGTGGTGAGCTCGATCGAGATTCCCCTGCCAGCCGCCCTGGAAACCGTGGAGCCCACCCCGATCGAAGAACCTCGTGACTCGGGTGGCGAGAGCGGACCGCTAGCCGCCTGAGGACCTTGCTGCTCCCCCCGGCGCCATCTGATGCCATGATGGGGCAGAAACGATTAAGGGAGCGCGGTGCCCGACGAGCCCTGCCAATGCCCTGACTGCCAGCGTTTTTATCGGGAACACGACCGATTGATCCGCGAAAACCCGAGCCTGCGGCAGCAGCAGGAGCTCAATTGGGCTGCCCTGCAGTCCTTCCGCACCCTCGCGGGCCGAGTGCTCGAGGAGCTTCAGAAGATTTACGGCGACGGCGAAGCCCCGGCGCCGCTGGCCGAGGCCGGCCGTGGTGCGCCCGCCGCCGCGGCAGAGTCTGATGCGATCCAGCAGGCGATGGCGGATTTGGAGAACATCAACGCCCACCTCTTCTCGATCGAGGCGCTGATGGAGCGCATCTTCGATGTGCGGGTGCCCGAGGAGGTGGAACAGAAGTTCCGCGAAGTGGCCGGCGAGCTGGCCCCCGATCCCCTCAACGCCGACCGTCTGCGCCTCAACCGCCTTCTGCACCAGACCCCCGACCTGCCGGACCGCGGCGACCGCACCTAAAGCCCCCCCAGGGGGAGGAGGGGGCCGGCGCCCCCTCAGTCGAGCTCACAGGTGATCGTCACCGGGAATTCCTCGGCCTTCCAGATCCGCTGGGCGTACTCCTGGATCGAGCGGTCGGAGGAGAAGAAGCCGGTACGGGCTGTGTTGAGCAGCGACATCCGGTTCCAGCCGCGACGGTCGGCCCAGGCGCGGCCCACCTCATCCTGGGCGCGCAGGTAATCGTGGAAATCGGCGAGCACGAAGAACGGATCGTTGCCGGTGAGGTTCTGCAGCAGCGGCCGGAAGATCTCGGTGTCACCGTTGCTGAAGTGCCCCTGCTCGATCAGGCGCAGCACCTCCGGTAGCTCGGGGATGGTGTGGATCAGCTCCCAGGGCCGGTAGCCGCCATGGTGGAGGGCAGCGATCTCGTCGGTGGTCTTGCCGAACAGGAAGAAGTTCTCCGCGCCTACATGCTCGCGGATCTCCACGTTGGCGCCATCGAGGGTGCCGATGGTGAGCGCACCATTCATGGCGAACTTCATGTTGCCGGTGCCGGAGGCCTCCTTGCCCGCCGTGGAAATCTGCTCGGAGAGGTCAGCCGCGGGGTACACGCGCTCACCCAGCTTTACGTTGTAATCGGGCAGGAAGACCACCCGCAGCAAGCCGTCCATGTCGGGGTCGGCGTTCACAGTTTCGGCGATGCCGTTAATGAAGCGGATGATCAACTTGGCCATCGCATAGCCCGGCGCGGCCTTGCCACCAAAGATCACCGTGCGGGGAGCCATCCCCTCGCCGCGACCATTTTTGATGCGCAGGTACTGGGCGACCACCTGCAGGGCATTAAGATGCTGGCGCTTGTACTCATGAATACGCTTCACCTGCACATCGAACATGGAGGCGGGATCCACCAGCACTCCGGTATGGCGATGGATATAGCTGGTCAGATGGCGTTTCACCGCCAGCTTCATCTCGCCCCAGCGCTCCAGGAAGGAGCTGTCGTCAGCGAAGCGCTCCAACTGGCGAAGCTGGTCAAGGTCGCGCACCCAGCCATCGCCGATCGCTTCATCGAGCAGCTGTGAGAGCTGGGGGTTGGCCAGGGCCACCCAGCGCCGGGGTGTGACCCCGTTGGTGACATTGGTGAACTTCTCCGGCCACAGGGCCGCGAACTCGGGGAAAAGATCGGTGCGAACCAACTCGCTGTGCAGCGCCGCCACGCCGTTGACATGGTGCGAGGCCACGGTGGCCAGGTGGGCCATGCGCACAGCCCGGGCGCCGTCTTCGTCGATGATCGACACGCGGCGCAGGATCTGTTCGTTGCCGGGGTAACGGATGCGCACCTGCTGCAGGAAGCGGCGGTTGATCTCGTAGACGATCTCCAGGTGGCGGGGCAGCAGCGAGCCGAACAGGTCGAGGCCCCACTTCTCCAGCGCCTCGGGCAGCAGGGTGTGGTTGGTGTAGGCCAGCGAGCGGGTGGTGATGTCCCAGGCCTGCTCCCAGTCAAGGTTCTTGTCATCGAGCAGGAGCCGCATCAGCTCCGCCACCGCGATCGAAGGGTGGGTGTCATTGAGCTGCACCGCCCAGTGGTCGGGGAATTCCTGCACGGGGATACCGCGCACATCGAGGCTGCGCAGCATGTCCTGCAGCGAACAGGAAACGAAGAAGTGTTGCTGCTTCAACCGCAGCCGACGGCCCTCATCAGTTCCGTCGTTGGGATAGAGCACTTTGGACAGGGTTTCGCTGCCCACCTTCTCCTCCACCGCCCCGTAATAATCGCCGATATTGAAGGCGTAGAAATCAAACGATTCGGTAGCATCGGCACGCCACAGCCGCAGGCGGTCGCAGGTGTTGACCCGGTAGCCGAGCACAGGCACATCGTGGGGAACACCAATGGCGTGCTCGGCGGGGATCCAGCGCACCCGGTAGCGGCCGCTGTCGTCGCGGTAGCTCTCGGTGCGGCCTCCGAAGCCCACAAAACAGGCTTGGTCGGGGTGGGGGATCTCCCACGGCCAGCCCGACTTGAGCCATTTGTCGGTGATCTCCACCTGCCAACCGTCGCGAATCAGCTGATCGAAGATGCCGAATTCGTAGCGGATTCCGTAGCCGGTGGCCGGGATCTGCAGCGAGGCCAGCGATTCGAGAAAGCAGGCCGCCAGCCGACCCAGTCCGCCGTTGCCCAGGCCCGGCTCCTCCTCCACATCGAGGATCTCGTCGATGTCGCTGATGCCGAAGCGGCGCAGGGCCTCGGCCGCCTCCTGCTGGATGCCGAGCATCAGCAGGTTGTTGTTGAGCTGCGGCCCGATCAGGAATTCCGCCGAGAGATAGGCCACCACCCGCGTAGGGGTGGCGCTGATCGCCTCGATGCCCGCCAGATAGCGGGTCATCAGCCGGTCGCGCACCGCGTAGCTCAGCGCCATGTAGAGGTCGTGGCGGCTGGCGGTGGGGGCCAGCTTGCCGAGCGTGTAAAAGAGATGCTCGGTCATGCCGTCGAACACATCCGCCGCCCTCAGGCCGCTGCGGTCGGCGTCGGCGTAGCAACCGGGGGTGGGGAGCCGCAGGTTCAGGGGCTGGTGATCGGTCATGGCGAAGTGAGGCGGCTCGGCGGAGGTGGCTGGCCCCCATCGGCACGGTAGCCAGCCAGGGATTCAAGATCGCGCAGGGCCGCTGCTTCGAGGCGGGCATGCCGTTGAGGGTGATCGGCACCACTTCCCTGGCTCCGCGTCTGCTCAGACTGGTGGGCGCCCGTCGCACGCCCGCCCTTGCCGACCCCGCCGCCTGAGTCCGGGCTGGGAGGCCCTCTACCCCGCCTGCTGGCCCACTGGGGCTTCTCCCGCGCTGGATGGGGCGACAACCGCCGCGGCGAGTGGTGGCTCGCGGCGCAGCTGACGCTGATCGCGGCGGTGCTGCTGCTGCCGGCCCTGCCCGCCCCCGCCACACTCGGGTTGGCCTGGCCGCTGACCCTGCGCCTGGCGGGGGGCCTGCTGCTGCTCCTGGGGCTGCTGGAGGCCCTGCGGGCGGTGCTGCGGCTCGGGGCGAGCCTGACGCCCCTGCCGGAACCGATGCCCGGCAGTCCGCTGGTGCGCCAGGGGGTCTACGCCCACTGCCGCCACCCGCTCTACCGGGCGGTGCTGGTCTGCGCCCTGGGCATGGCGCTGCTCCGGGGCAGCCTGCTGCACCTCGGCCTGCTGCTGGCGCTGGCGGGGGTGCTGGGGGGGAAGGCGCGGCGGGAGGAGCGCAGCCTCGTACGCGAGCACCCGGACTACGCGGCCTACCGGGCGGACACGGTGGCGATCCTCCCCGCCCTTCCCTGGCTCGACTGGCGTGCGTGATGCGGGCCCAGCCGTGGCGAAACTCAGGCGCCGGGGTCGTCGCCGCGGGCGGCCAGGGTCCAGAACAACCCCGCCAGAACCGCCATCAGGCCAAGGCTGGAGGCCCAACCCGGCCCAAGCATCCAGCTCAGCAGAATGTCGCTGGCCAGACCGGCCCCCAGGGCCAGCGTCACGCCAGCGACCACCAGCAGCAGCTGCTGGGCGGCGGGAGCCAGTGCGCCGGCGGCCAGGCCGCGCTCCAGGGGGCTGAGCAGGGCCGAGAGGGGCAGGGCCAGCGCCAGGGCCCACAGGGCGATGCCCGGCAACAGCGACGCGAGGGTGGCGAGGGACAGGGGCATCGGCGCGCCGCACTGGCTCCCTAGCATCCTTCAACCCCCTCGCCCGCGGCCTCGCCCATGCCCCCGCTTCCCGAATCGCCGCAGCCCTGGTGGCGCTTTCAGGGACACCCGGTGCATGGTCTGCGGGTGGCGCCTGAGCAGCCCCAGGGTCCGGCCGTGCTGCTCGTTCACGGCTTCGGGGCCTCGACCGACCACTGGCGTCACAACATCCCGGTGCTGGCGGAGCGCCACGAAGTGCACGCCATCGACCTGCTCGGCTTCGGTCGCAGCGCCAAGCCCGTGGGGCCGGCCTACGGCGGGGCCCTCTGGCGCGACCAGCTGGCCGACTATGTGCGCGAGCGCATCGGCCGGCCCACGGTGCTGGTGGGCAACTCCCTGGGCGGCTATGCGGCCCTGGCGGCGGCCGCCAACCTGGGGCCTGACGCGGCCGGGGTGGTGCTGGTGAATGCCGCCGGACCCTTCAGCGGCGAACAGGCCGAGCCCCGCGGCTGGGGGGCGATCGCCCGGCGCACCGTCGGCGCGGCGCTGCTGCGCAGCCCGGTGCTGCAGAGGCTTCTGTTCGAGAACCTGCGCCGGCCCGCCACCATCCGCCGCACCCTGCGCCAGGTGTACATCGACCACACCAACGTCGATGAGCAGCTGGTGGAATCGATCCGCCGCCCGTCGCTGGATCCGGGCGCCTTCGGGGTGTTCCGCACCGTGTTCGACATCCCCCGCGGCCAGCCCCTCGATGAACTGTTCGCGGCGCTGCAGAGCCCGCTGCTGCTGCTCTGGGGCATCCGCGACCCCTGGATCAATGCCGCCGGCCGCCGCGCCAGCTTTCAGCGCCACGCCCCCGCCGCCACGCGCGAGGTGGTGCTGGAGGCGGGCCACTGCCCCCACGACGAGGTGCCGGACCAGGTGAATGCGGCCCTGTTGGAATGGCTGGCGTCGCTGCCGGGGAGCACGGCTAAGGTCGCGGCCGACCCGGAGCCCGCCCATGCCGCTGGAGCGCAGCGATGATCCCCTCGGCCACTGGCGGTTCACCGATCCGCGCAGCGGCGACAGTCTGCGGCTCGTGCCGGAGCGCGGCGGCCTGCTGAGCGGCTGGTGTTGCGGAGGCCAGGAGATCCTCTATTTCGACGCCGCCCGCTTCGCCGATCCCTCCCTCTCGGTGCGCGGCGGAGTGCCGGTTCTGTTCCCGATCTGCGGCAACCTGCCCGACGACCGCCTATCCCTGCCGCAGGGCAGCTTCCTTCTTCCCCAGCACGGCTTTGCCCGCACCATGGCCTGGACGCTGGCGGAGCTGGACGACGGCCATGGCGTGCGGCTCACCCTGCAGGACGACGCCACCAGCCGTGCCCACTACCCCTTCGCCTTCACCCTGGAGCTGGACTACCAGCTGGGACCCTCCGCCCTGGCCATCACGGCCCGTGTGCAGAACCGAGGGCCCGCGGACGGGCCGCCGATGCCCTTCCGCCTCGGCCTGCACCCCTACCTGGCGGTGAGCGATCCGGCGAGCGTGCGCCTCGAAGGTCTTCCCGCCCGCTGCCTCGACCACACCACCCTGGCGCCGGCCGACACCGCCCCGCTGCTTGGCAGGCTCGGGCAGGGGGTGGACCTGCTCGCCGAGGCGACCGGACCGGTGCGGCTGCGGGATCCGCTCGCGGGTCGCACGATCGTCCTCGATGCCACCCCGCCGTTCAACCTGGTGGTGGTCTGGACCGACCCGCCGCGGCCGATGGTGTGCCTCGAACCGTGGACAGGGCCGCGCGGCTCGCTGGTCAGCGGTGAACGCCGCCTGGACCTGGCCGGTGGCGAGGGCCTTGCCCTGCGGGCCCGCTACCGCGTGGAACCAGCCTGAAGACCGCCCGCAAGCGGAGCGGCAACCCCGGGCAGCCGCCCCGGCGCGAGCTGTCCGAGGGGGTCGAAGCGGCGCTTGAGCGCTTCAATCAGCGGGCGTGAGGGGGCATCGCCCCAGGCGGGCAGGGCGGCACCCCTGGGCTGGCACAGAACGGTGAGCCAACCCCCCAGCTCCCGGCAGCGCCGCCGTAGTGCCGCCACCTGGTCCGTCGCCAGGGCAGAGGCCGGGGCCCAGGCGGTGCCCAACCCGCTGCCGGCGGCCAGATCCACCGCCACTCCCGCGAGCTCGGGGGACTCGAGCAGGGTGAGGCAGCCATCCGGACGAACCCCCAGGCGCAGCAGCCAGTCGCCAGCGCCAACGGTGGTGAACTCAGAGCCGCGCCCACGGGCGACGGCCAGCAGCGGAGTCAGGTCGGCCGCCGCCAGCGATCGGATCGGCAGGGCGCTGCGCGCCGCAATGGCGGCCGCCTGTTCCTCCACGCTGTCGGCGGCCACACTGGCGAGCACGATCAGCAACAACGGCTCCGCCACCTGCGAGGCCGCCGCGGCGAGCGGGGCGCTCCACAGGTCAACCCGCTCGGGGGAGAGCGAGGAGCCCAGCAACCAGCGGACCAGCGGGGCCAGAGCCTCGGCGGGACCCTGCACCAGCAGGCCCTGCCGGTGTGGCGGCAACGGCAGGGTGCGGAGCGTGAGCTCGGTGATCAGGCCGAGGGAGCCCCAGCTGCCGGTGAGCAACCGCATCAGGTCATAGCCAGCCACGTTCTTCACCACCCGCCCGCCGGCCTGAGCCGCCACGCCGTCGGCCCGCAGCACCCGCACGCCGATCAGCTGGTCGCGCACACCCAGATAGCGCTGGCGGTACCCGCCCGCCAGCCCGCGGGCCACCAGGCCTCCGAGGCTGCCCTCGGCTTCCCCCCAGGCCGGATCCACGGCCAGCCACTGGCGATGGGGCGCGAGGGCCGACTGCACCGCCGCCAGAGGCGCTCCCGCCTCCACCCGAATGGTGAAATCGCCCGGGGTGTGCTCCACGATCCGGTCGAGCCGGGCGCAGCTCAAAACCGCGCAGGGCTGGCGCACCGGCGGGCCCCAGTCGAGCCGGCTGCCCAGGCCCGCGGGCAGCCAGGCGCTGCCCTGACGGTGCAGCTCCCGCACCAGCTCCGGCAACTCGTGGGCTTCGGGGCGCATCACGGCACGATGGTGCCATAGCGCAAGCGGGGCGGGCGATGACGGCGGGCCACACGGCGGCCGAAACGGCGGAGGGAGGGGCAGGCGCCATGGGGAGCGGCGCGAAAATCGTGGTGATCGATGACGACCCCACCGGCTCGCAGACGGTGCACGGCTGCCCGCTGCTGCTGCGCTGGGATCGTTTCACCCTGGCGGAGGGTCTGGACCATCCCTCACCGCTTCTGTTCCTGCTGGCGAACAGCCGGGCTCTGGCGCCGGCCGAGGCGGAGGAACGGTTGCGCGAGATCTGCCGCGCCCTGCGGCCGGCGCTGGCGGCCCGGCCCGGGCCCTGGCTGCTGGTCAGCCGGGGCGACTCCACCCTGCGCGGCCACTTCCCGCTGGAGGTGGAGGTGATCGCCGCAGAGCTCGGCCCGTTCGACGCCACCCTGCTGGCGCCTGCCTTCCTGGAGGGCGGCCGCACCACGGTCGACGGGGTGCACCGGTTGCATGGCCGGCCGGTGCATGAGAGCGAATTCGCCCGCGATCGGCTGTTCGGCTACCGCACCAGCCACCTGCCTGAGTGGGTGGCGGAGAAGAGCGACGGCCGCATCGCCGCGGCGGCGGTGCAGCGGCTCGGCCTGGCGGAGCTGGAGCGGGGCGGCGAGCCGCTGCGGCAACGGCTGGCGGGGCTGCGCGACAACGTCCTGGTGGCGGTGGATGCGGAGCGGCCGGTCCATCTGGCGGCGCTGGGTGCGGCGGTGCGCGAGCTGAGCGACCCGGCCGCGGCGGCGCGCTGGGGCCGACCGCGGCGCTTTCTGTTCCAGAGCGCAGCCTCCCTGCTCAATGGCCTGGCGCCGCTGCCGCCGCCGGCGCAAGCCGGGGCGGCGCTGGCGGGGCTGCGCCGGCGCGGAGCCGATGGCGGCGCTCTGCCCGGGCTGGTGCTGGTGGGCTCGCACGTGCCCCTGGCTGATGCCCAGCTGGCGGCGCTTCAGGCCCAGCCGGGCTGCGGCACGGTGGAGCTGCCGGTGGCGCGGCTGCACCGGCTGCTGGAGGGGCCGCTGCCCGAGCGCCTGCTGGCCTCCCTGGAGGCGGAATGGCTTGCGGCCCTGGAGGCGCATCTGACGGCCGGTCGCACCCCCGTGCTCCACACCAGCCGCGGCGAGCTGGTCTGCCGCCATGCCGCCGAGCGGCGAGCCCTGGGGCTGGCCCTCGCCGGCCTGATGGGCCGCCTGGCGGCGCGGCTGGCACCCCGGCTGGGCTATGTGATCAGCAAGGGAGGCATCACCAGCCAGACGCTGCTGGCCGAGGGGCTGGGGCTGGCGCAGGTGGAACTGCAGGGCCAGCTGCTTCCTGGCCTGTCGATGGTGCTGGCACGGCGCGGGGGGGTACCGGGGGCAGCGGGGCTGCCGGTGCTGACACTGCCGGGCAACCTGGGGGAGGCAGACACGCTGGTCGCTGTCTGGCGACTTCTGGAAGCGTTATGACGCGGGCCCATCTCACCTTGCTGATCGCGATCCTGGCGGAGGTGGCGGCCACCTCGGCGCTGCGGGCCTCGGAGGGCTTTCGCCGCCCCGGGCCCACGCTGCTGGTGGCGGTGGGCTACGGGCTGGCCTTCTGGTGTCTGTCCCTGACCCTGGAAACCATGGCGCTGGGGGTGGTGTACGCGCTCTGGTCGGGGCTGGGCGTGGCGCTGATCACGCTTGTGGGCTGGCTGCTCTACGGCCAGCGGCTCGATGGGGCGGCCGTAGTGGGCATCGCCCTGATCGTCGCTGGGGCCGTGGTGCTGCAACTCTTCTCCCGCAGCCGGGCGCACTAGGGGGGGCGTTGCGGGGGCGGCTCAGGCGGCAGGGGAGGCGAGCAACGGCGCCAGGGCGGCCCGCAGCCGCGGGCCGTGCAGCGGCAGGTCGAGCAGCACCTGCCAGGGGGGCTGGAGCTCGGCCGCGAAGGTCTCACGATCGAGCCGCCGCACCAGCAGGGCAATCGGCACGCCGGGGCCCAGCTCCCGGCGCAGACGTTGAACCAGCAGGCGGCTGGAGGCCGGGTCGGCGGCGGCCTGCACCACAGCCAGCGCCCACGGGCCCTCCGGCGGTCCGTCGCACGGCTGCAGACCCAGGGGCTTCAGCAGCAGGGCCAGCCGCTCGCGCTCGCCCTGGGCGGCCTCCCCCACCAACACAACGGCGCGCAACGGCGGCGGCGACGACCCGGACGGCGACCCGGACGGCGACACCGGCACTGCGGCGGCCCGCAGGGGCACCAGGTACGCGATCGACGTGCTCGAGCCTGTCTCTTCCCGCACCTGCAGGCTGCCCCCCATACCCTCCAGCAAGGCCCGGGCGATCGCCAGGCCGAGCATGCCGCCCGGTTCGCTGAGGGCGCCGGGGTGGCGGATCAGGAGCCGCAGCCGTAGCCGGCGGTCCTCCGACAGGGAGGCCTCCCCCTGCCCGGGAGCCTGGGTGGTGGCACTGAGGGAGATCACACCCGATCCTCCACGGCGGATGGCGCTGGCCATCCCCTGCAGCAGGGCCTGCCGCAGCCGGCGCAGGTCACCCACCAGCGCATCGACCGACCCCGGCATGATCGTGAAGGTGAGCGCCAGACCCTGGCGCTGGGCCTGCGCCGCGACCAGATCCGACAGCTCCTGCAGCAACAGCGCCAGCGAGAAGGGGATCTCCTGCAGCTCGGCCCCGCCCTCCGGCAGGCCCGCGAGGTCCACCGCGTCATCGAGAAGCTCAAGCAGCGCCAGCATCCGGCGCGTGGCGTCGTCGATCGCCAGCAGGTGGCTGCGCACCGAATCCGACACCGCCTCGGCCAGGGCCAGGCGGGTGGTGCCCTGCACAAAGCCGAGGGGAGTGCGGATCTCCTGGTTCAGATGGGCCAGGTAGCTCTGGCGGGCCTCGTTGCTGGCCTCGGCCCGCTGCTGGTTCTGCAGGGAGAGCTGCAGGGCCTGCTCCTTCTGCTGCACCTCCCGCAACAGCCGCTGGCCGGAGCGGCGCTGGGCGGTGACCAGGCCATTGAGGCTGAGGACCAGGGTGGAGATGGCGTTGCCCAGGCTCTGGATCTCGAGCGCGCTGCCGGGCGGCAGGGAAGCGCGGAAGGAGAGGGTTTCGCCAGGGGCGCGGCGCACCGTGTCGGCGAGCTGCACCGCCTCCTCGGTGACCCGCCGCAGGGGGCGCAGGATCCAGCGGGTGAGACGGGCGCTGACCAGGATCGCCAGGGTGAGGGCCAGCAGGTAGGGCAACAGCGACAGCCAGCTGTGGGGCTGCAGGGAGGCAGCCAGGGCGTTGCGGGGGATCAGCACCAGCACCAGCCAGTCGAGGCCGTGGCGATCGGCCCAGGGGATCACCTCCAGATACGTGTCCTCGCGGTTGAGGCGCTGGAATCGCGCCGGCAGGCGGCCGGCATCCGCCTGGGCGAGCAGGTGCGTGCCGAGCTGCTTCAGGCGCGGATCCGGGCTCTGGTCGAGCCGCAGGCGGCGCGGAGGAGCGCCGGGCGGGCCAGCCTGCACGGTCTGCCCGTCCGAGCTGGCCACCAGCAACCCGCTGCGCTCCGTGATCAGCACCAGCCCCGGGCGCTCTCCCCAGATCTGGCGCAGGCGGGAATTGAGCTGGCTGAGGATCAGATCGGCGCCAATCACACCCTGTAACCGACCGTCGCGGTCGCGCACGGGCTGGTTGTAGGAGATCGAAAGCACCCCGGGCTTGTCGTCCCATTGGTAGATCGAACTCCAGGTGGAACGGCCGCGCCGCGCCGTCTGTCGATACCAGACCTCCTCGCGGGCGGTGCCGATGTTGTTGTAGGCGTGCACCGGCCGGGGACTGCGCCGGCCAGCGCGCAGATGGAACACCAGCTGGCGGCGCGGGCCCATCGCCCGCTCCATCACGTTCACCCGCAGCTGGTCGTCGTCGAGGCGTTCGACGCCAAGGTATTCGCCGGCTTCATTGCCGAAGTTGATGTAGCCAACCGGGAAGATCTCCATCTGGCTGGAGAAGGTGCGCTCGAGCTGCGGGAAGTTCTCCGGGTCGAGCTGGCCGGTCTCGATCGCCGCACTGTTGAGGCGGGTGATCACCCGCGGCGCTTCCAACAGCATGTCGAGCTCACGGCGCACCTGCTCGCTGATCGAGCGGCCGAGGGCAGCGGCCAGGGCCTCCAGGCTGCGGCGGGAGTCGAGGGCGGAGATCGTGCCGATGCCAAGAACCAGCAGCGACAGCTGCAGGCTGGTGGCCAGCACCAGCGCACTGGACAACCGCCAGGGGCGGGCGGACGGGGAGAGGGCCGTCGGAACCGCAGGCCGCCGCCGCGCACGAGGGGCTCCGGAGGCGCCATGCGAACGGGGGCCGTCGACCGTCACACCCTTCAGGGGAGCGAGGGCGAGCCTGCCGCCAGGCTTTCAGCCAGCAGCTGCACGGGGTGGCGCACGGGGATCGGCCGGGGCAGATCCTCCAGGTGCTGGCGGATCTGCAGGGTGCAGCCGATGTTGGCGCTGACGGCCAGATCAGCCCCGGTGCCGCTGAGGTCGTCGGCCTTGATGCGGCCCAGCTCGGCGGCCTCCGCAGGCTGCACCAGGTTGTAGATGCCGGCGCTGCCGCAGCACACCCCCGCCTCGGTGGCCTCACGGATCTCCACATGCGGAATGCGGCGCAGCAGGGCGCGCGGCTGCTCGCGGATGCCCTGGCCGTGGAGCATGTGGCAGGCGTCGTGATAGGCCAGACGCAGCGGCCGCTCCGCCGTGGCAGTGCTGCCATCGGCGTGGCGCAGGGGCCCCAGCGCCTGCTGGAAGCGCTCACTCAGGCCCACCCGCTCCAGGTACTCCTGAATGTCGGCCACCTCGGCGGCGAAGCGGCGGGCCTCCGGCTCCTCCTCCAGCAGGGTTGCGTAGGCCTTGAGGGTGTGACCGCAACCGGAGGCCGCCACCAGCACCGCATCGAGCGGCTCCGGTCCGGCGGGGCGGCCGGGCCCCACCACCGCGGCGAAGCTGGCGATCAGGGAGCGGGCCAGCTCCCGGGTCTGCTCCCGCTCGCCCTGGTGGTGGGTGACGGCCCCACAGCAGCCCTGGCCGGGCGGGATCACCACCTCGATGCCGTTGGCGCTGAGCACCCGCACCGCCGCCTCATTCACCGCCGGATCGAACAACCGCTGCACACAGCCCAGCACCAGCCCCACCCGTTGCCGCCGCTCCCCCTCTGCGGGCACCACCAGCGGCAGAGAATCCCGGAAGGCCTCCGGGGCCAGCGGCGGCAGCAGCCGCTCCATGGCGGCAAGCTGGGGGCCGAACAGGCGGGTGAGGCCGCTGCGGCGCGCCAGATCCTGCAGCGGCGTGCCGGCGTAGGCCCGCAGCGGCTGCAGCAGGGCCCGCAGGCGCTCCGGGTAGGGCAGCAGGGCGAACAGCAGCGAGCGGAAGGCCCGCTGGGCGGGGCTGCGCAGCTCGGGCGCGTTCAGCTTGGGGCGAGTGGCCTCAAGAAGCTCGTCGTACCGCACGCCGGAGGGGCAGGCGGTGACACAGGCAAAACAGCCGAGGCAGGAGTCGAAATGGCTGGCCACGGTGGCGTCGAGCGTCAGTTCGCCGGCCTCGATCGCCTTGAGTGTGTGGATGCGTCCCCGGGGCGAATCCATCTCACTGGCCAGCACCTGATAGCTGGCGCAGGTGGGCAGGCAGAACCCGCAGTGCACGCAGGGGTCGGCGGCCGCCAGGGTCGGGGGGGCGTTCATGAACGACAGTTTGCCGAGCCGACCGGCCGCTTGCGGCGGGGCCGGCCCTCAGGTGTGGAAGACGTCGAGGTGTGCTGGCTGGTCGCCGGTCTCGACGAAGATCAGCGGACGGCACATCGGCAGGCGCGAGCGCAGCGTCAGGTAGCCGCTGAGGCCCTCCAGCCTGCAGTTGCGCACCCCACGCCCCGGCACGCTCAGCTCCGCCAGCGGCTCCAGCGTGGCACCCGGATCCTGCCTAGCCACGACGCTGGCGAGCCCGATCGCGATCCGCTCCGGCTGTCGGCAGGGATTGATCAGATAGAGCGACAGCGTCTGCTCCGCCGTGAAGCGGTACTGCGGTGTGTAAAGGAACCAGCCGCGCCGCCGCGCCAGATGGCGCGTGCGACCCCGCCGGCCATCACCCACCAGTCGCATGCCGCCCACGTTGCCGTGCACCGCCGAGTAGATCGACTGCGGCGTGCGGCGGTAGAGGGCATACCCCCTGTGCAGGCGCCGCAGCCGGGTGAGCTCCGGGCGATGCGACGCCAGCTCCTGCAGCGTGTGCGGGGCGTACAGGCTGGTGTGGATGTAGCTGGCCAGCTCGGCGCCCGGATCAGCCAGGTCGATGGCGCTGAACAGGCGGGAGCTGACGTGATCCTGGTGACCGAGGAAGCGGCCCTCGCTGTCGAAGAAGCTCAGCCGGTGCGTCATCGGCACGCTCTCGCCGCTAAGCAGCGCCAGGCTGTTCTCCGCCACGAAGCGGTTGCCCGCCAGATCGCCGCGGTAGAGGAACTGATCGGAGAGCGAAGCGCCGACCCCGAGCAGGGGCAGGCTGGTGTAGGGCAGGCTGGAGCGATGCACGATCCGCCCCAGGACTCCGCGGAGCTGCTGCAGGGAGCTCATCGCAGGCTGGCCCCCAGCCAGGTGTGCTTCACGGCGCGGCTGCCGGCCAGCCGATCCTGCTCCCAGAACAGCTCGGTGGGCGGGTGGGTGTGCTCCACGCTCAGCGAAGCGGGGCCATCGCCGCCCGAGAGGGTGAGAAAGATGGGGATGCCGAGCGCGTCGCCACTGCGAAACACCAGCTCAGCCTCTGGCGCCTGGCCGGCAGGCAGCTCCAGCAGCGCGCCGCCATTGCGCCGCCAGCCCAGGCGCCGCACCAGCGTGCGGGAGTGGGCCTCGAAGACCTCCAGCGCCAGGGGCGTTGGATCATCACGGCGGCAAATGTTGACCAGGCAAAGCAGGGTGCGCGCTCCCGGCACCGCAGCATGCAGCAACGGGCCGAAGCTCACCATCGTGCCGTGCGCCATCTCGGCCATGCGCAGGGGAAATTCACCCTGGTAGGAGCTGCTCACCCCGCGCCAGTGAAAACCGAGGCTGCAGCGCTCGGCTACGGGGGCGCGATCGATCCGTTTGCTGGCGGGCCGCGGCAGAAGCTCCGGGCGCGGTTCGCTCACCGCCTCCCGCGGGACCGGAACGCCCACCAGCAGATCCCCCGGAGCCAGACCGTAGTGCCGGGCGCGAGCCACGATGCTGCCGTCGGCGGCCGCCTGGAGACGGTCGACCAGCGTCCAGGCGCCATCGCCATCGGGCCGGCGGTAGAGGGCCAGATCAAGGCCGTGGCGCTGGGGAGCGCGGATTGCCCCGCTGGCCTCATTCAGGGTGAAGACGCTGTAGGTGAGGCTGGTGTCGATCCCCTCCGGCAGCCCGAGCAGGGGGTAGTAGCAGGACATGACGTGGCTCAGCCGCCGAAGTGGCGCACCACCGCCTCCGCGAAACCGGAACAGCTCACCGGCTCCACCGGGGGCTCCATCAGCCGGGCCAGGTCGTAGGTGACCTCGCGGTTGGCGATCGCCGCGCTCAGGCCCTGGGTGATCAGGTCGGCGGCTCCCTGCCAGCCCATGTATTCGAGCATCATCACGCCGCTGAGGATCACCGAGCCAGGGTTGATGCGATCGAGGCCGGCGTGCTTGGGGGCGGTACCGTGGGTGGCCTCGAAGATGGCTGCGTTGTCGCCGATGTTGGCGCCGGGGGCCATGCCCAGGCCGCCCACCACTGCCGCCGCAGCGTCGGAGATGTAATCGCCGTTGAGGTTGAGGGTGGCCAGGATCGAATAATCGGCCGGGCGGGTCTGGATCTGCTGGAAGATGCTGTCGGCGATGCGGTCGTCGACCATCACCATCTGCTTCCACTGGCTGTTGCCGTGGCTGGCCCCGATCGCATCGAGCACGCCGCGCACCTCGTTGCACACGGCGGCCTGCTTCTCGGGGGTGAGGGAGTCGTAGCCGGGGTCGATCTTGCGGGCGTTGGCCTCGATGCTCAGGGAGGGATCACGGTCGAGGTTGTCGAGAATCCAGCTCTCGCGCTCGGTGACACACTCGGCGCGGAATTCACTGGTGGCCAGCTCATAGCCCCAATCGCGGAAGGCGCCTTCGGTGAATTTCATGATGTTGCCCTTGTGCACCAGCGTGACGTGGCGCTTGTCGCCCTCGAGGCGCAGGGCGTGCTGGATCGCCTTGCGGATGTGGCGCTGGCTGCCGTGCTTGCTCACCGGCTTGATGCCGATGCCGGAGCCGGCGGGGATCTGGCGGTTGCCGAGCTTGCCGTTGGCAGGAATCACCGTTTCGTTGAGATGGCGGATCAGCTCCAAGCACACCGGATCGCTGGCCTCCCACTCGATGCCCATGTAAATGTCTTCGGTGTTCTCGCGATACACGATCACATCGAGATCCTGCGGGCGCTTGTGCGGGCTGGGGGTGCCTTCGTAGTAGCGGCAGGGGCGCACACAGCAATAGAGATCGAAGATCTGGCGCAGCGCCACATTCAGGGAGCGGATGCCGCCGCCCACCGGCGTGGTGAGGGGCCCTTTGATCGCCACGCCGTACTCACGGATGGCGGTGAGGGTGTCCTCCGGCAGGTACTGGTAGGTGCCGTAGAGCTCACAGGCCTCGTCGCCGGCGTACACCTTGAACCACTCGATGCGCCGCTGGCCGCCATAGGCCTTGGCCACCGCCGCATCAAGCACCCGCTGGGTGGCCGGCCAGATGTCGACACCGGTGCCGTCGCCGCGGATGAAGGGGATGATCGGGTCATTCGGCACGAGCGGCTGGCCGTTCTCGAAGCGGATCGCGGTGCCGCCGCTGGGGGCGGTGAGCTTCTCGTAGCTGGCCATGGATCGGGGCGCCCCGGGGGCTGGAGTCTTCGGCTGCGAAGGCTATGCCGGCGGCGCCCCCCAGAAGGTTTGCCGGGATCAGCGGCATCCCCCGATGGTGTGCTGGTGGGCCCCGCTTCGCTGGCATCCGCCCACGATCCGTTGCCCCCGCGTCCACCCTCAGCAGGATGGGGGCATGAACGCCGCCGATCAGGCCCGCAGCGTCGAGCTGGCCCAGGCCATCGCCAGGGCCGTGACGCTGTTTCGCAGCCGCTTCCCCGCCTCCCGCGCCAACCTCACCCCTTGGCGCGACGATCCGCTCACCCGCGCCTTCGACGAACGCGAGTCGCTCGATCTCTCCTTTCATTTCCCCGGCTGGAGCCCGCGCCTGCAGTGCCGCTCGCTGCTGGTGCAACTGCGGCTGGAGCGGGCCCCGGCCGGGGGCGGGGAAGCCGGCCTGCCGAGGCTGCTGGGGGTGCTGATCCGCGGCCTCACCTACGAATCGGCGTCGGAGCGCTGGCGTCTGGCCACCCTGGGCGACTGGCAGCCCTCCGGCACTCACCTGCCCCAACCGGAGGTGGCAGAGCAGCTGCAGGCGTTCTGCCGCGAGCTGTTCGCCCTGTTCGGCGGCGAGGCCAGGCCCCGCTTCGGCGCGTCGCCGGAGGGGAGCGACGGCGAGGATCGCGCCGCGTAACCCTTCGCAACCTTGGCGGCACGGCAGCGGAGCCGGCTCCTACCTTGATCCCTCAGCCCGTGCCGATCCCAGGACCAATGCCCGTCGCCCTTGCTTCCCAGCTGCGTGAGGGAACGAAAAAGGCCCACACCATGGCCGAGAACACCGGCTTCGTGAGCTGCTTCCTCAAGGGGGTGGTGGACAAGGCCAGCTACCGCACCCTCGTGGCCGACCTCTGGCATGTGTACAGCGCCATGGAGGAGGAAATCGGCCGTCTCGCCGACCATCCGGTGGTGGGGCCGATCGCCTTTCCTGAGCTCAACCGTCGCGAATCGCTCGAGCAGGATCTGGCGTTCTATTTCGGGGCCGACTGGCGCGCCCAGGCTGCGGCCACCCCCGGGGCGCGGGAGTATGTGGCCCGCATCCGCCAAGTGGCCCAGGAAGAGCCCGAGCTGCTGGTGGGCCATCACTACACCCGCTACATCGGCGACCTCTCGGGCGGCCAGATCCTCAAGAACATCGCCCAGAAGGCGATGAACCTTGGCGATCACGACGGCCTGCGCTTCTACGAATTCGATTCCATCCCCGACGAAAAGGGCTTCAAGGCCAACTACCGCGCCACCCTCGACGCCCTGCCGATCGACCAGGCCACCGCCGACCGCATCGTGGAGGAGGCCAACCGCGCTTTCCACCACAACATGAAGATGTTCCAGGAGCTGGAGGGCAACCTGATCGCCGCCATCGGCAAAGTGCTGTTCGGCTTCCTCACCCGCCGTCAGCGCAGCGGCAGCACCGAAACCGTGGCCGCCTGAACGGCCCCCTTCCTCTGAGCTCCCCCGGCCTGAGCCCCGTCCGCTTCCTGGTGCCCGGCACCAGCGGCAGGTTCCGCTGCGGCGGCCTGCTGGTGGAACTCCAGACGGCGCGGCTGGTGGGCCAGCTGCGGCCCTGCGAGGTGGTCACCTATCGCCGTCGCGAGAGCGGCCACCCCTTCCTGGCCGACCTGCTGCGGCGCGAGCCAGCCCCTGGGCCGGCGCTTTGGGTGGTGAGCTGGGGCTTTGACGTGCCGCCGCTGCTGCGGCGCCTGCGCGGCCGGCCGCTGGCGTACCACGCCCACAGCAGCGGCTACGGCTTCGATCTGCCCGCCGGAGTGCCCGTGTTGGCGGTGAGCCGCAACACCCTCGGCTACTGGGGCGACCGGGCTCCCCGCAATCCCCTGTTCCTGGTGCCCAACGCCCTGGAGCCGAAGTGGCTGGAGCGCGGCGACCGCGGGCCGACCCCCGCCGGTGGAGGCCCGCGCCGCCCGATCGACGTGCTGGTGCAGCAGCGCAAGAGCAGCCGCTACCTGCTGGAGCGGCTGGTGCCGGAGCTGCGCCGCGCCGGCCTGCGGGTGGAGGTGCAGAACGGCTGGGTCGATGACCTGGTGGACCTGTTCAACAGCGCCACCGTGGTGCTGTACGACTCGGCCGACTACTGGCGCGGCCGGGGGGTGAGCGAGGGCTTCGGGCTGCCGCCCCTGGAGGCGCTGGCCTGCGGCTGCGTGGTGTTCAGCAGCCTCAACCACGCCCTGGCCGACAGCCTCGATCCCGGGGTGGTCGGCCATCAGCTCGGCTGCGGCACCCTGGCGGCGGATCTGCAGCGCATCCGCGCCGCCGTGGCCGATCCGGCCGCCTGGCGCCCGCCGCGGGAACGGCTCACGCCCCTGCTCGATGCCTGCGCGGAGCCGGTGCTGAAGGAGCGCTGGCGCGGCGCCCTTCAAGCCATCGACGACCACTGGCGTCTGCTGCTGGCCGGCGAGGCGGCCCTGCGGCAAGCGCCCCTGTGGTGGTTGCGCAGCGCGCCGCTGCGGGGGCGGCTCAGGCGCTGTCTGGCGCGAGGCTGACAGAGGGCGGGTTTCCCATAGCGTTGGCGCATGGGTGCACGACCAGCCGTCCTCCGACCCCTCTCCTGGATCTTCGCCCGGAGCCGCACCGCCCGTCAGCTGCGCGCACTGATGGCGTACCTGCCGGCGAACCGGATCCGGCAGCTGCGGCGGGTGGTGCTGTTCTCCCTGATCCCCGGCATCATCGATCTGGCTTCGGTGGCCGTGATCGCCAGGCTGATGGGGTCGCTGGTGGGCTCCGATCTGGAGGACCGGCTGCCGGGCGTGAAGGTGTTCGGTGGCGATGCGGTCGACCAGAGTCTCTGGCTGATCCTGATCTTTGTGATCCTTTCCTGGATCGCCTCCTTCAGCAAATTCGGGCTGCAATTTCTGCAACAGCGCCTTACGGCCAGGGTGTGGATCGATCTCTCCAACATGATCCACGCCAAGGTACTGTCCCAAGGCTACGAATACCACCTCTCGAAGAGCACGGCGAAGCTCTCGACAATGGTGCTCAGCCATATCAAGAAGACATCCAATTCGGTTGTCAACCCACTGTTGAAGATGGTGGGAAGCATCTTCTCGATCACCCTGCTCTCGGTGGGGATTCTTGTGATCGGCCGCTGGTCGGCCGTGCTGCTGATCACCACCCTCGTCGGGTTCTACCTGCTGATCTCCCAGCTGATCACCCCATACCTGCGCCACGCCGCCAAGCAGAAGCTTCGGCTCGAATCGCGAACGACCCATATCCTGCTCGAATCCCTGGGCTCGATACGAGACATCAAACTCACCGCTTCCGAAAACCATTTTCGCGACGCCTTTGTGCGCACCGGTGAGAAAGCCAAGAGCTATGCCTGGACCACCGAGCTACTGCCCACAATCCCTCGGCTGCTGATCGAACCGCTGGGGATCACGCTGATTTTTGCCGTCGGCGCCGTGCCGCCGCTGCTCAGCGGAGACCGCTCGGACATCCGTTCGATCCTGCCCTTTCTGGCCTCCCTGGCCGTGGCGGCTCTGCGCCTGACGCCGCCGCTGCAGGACTTCTTCGCCTCCATGAACCAGCTGCGCGGTGGCCTGCCCGTGATCGACAGCACGCTTGAGTATCTGCGGCTGCCGAGCGATAGGCCGGTTCTGGGCGACCCGGGCGTGCCCAGTCCGCAGGGGGTGTTCCCGAAGCGATCGATCGGCCTGCGCGACGTCTGGTACGCCTATCCCGGGGCCCCCGACTGGGTGTTGAAGGGGATCGATCTGAGCATTCCAGTGGGATCGCGGGTTGCCTTCGTTGGCAGCACTGGCAGCGGCAAAACCACCACAGCCCAGATCCTGCTCTCCTTGCTGGAGCCAGGCAAGGGTGCCCTCATCCTCGACGGCATCCCGGTTTCGGAGCAGGACGTGCCGGCCTGGCAGGCCTGCTGCTCCCAGGTGCCTCAGTTCATCAACCTGCTCGACGCCAGCGTTCTGGAGAATGTGGCCTTCGGCAAACACGCCGACCAGGTTGATCAGGATGCGGTGTGGAACGCCCTGGAGGCAGCCCAGCTGGCGGAGTTCGTGGCGGAGCTGCCCTACGGGCTGCACACCCCGATTGGTGAAAATGGTCTGCAGCTCTCCGGCGGCCAGCGGCAGCGCCTGGCCCTGGCGCGCTCCTTCTACCGAGGTTCGGAATTCCTGGTGCTGGATGAGGCCACCAGCGCCCTCGACAATCGCACCGAGAATGAGATCATTCAATCGCTCGAGGTGATCGGTCGTCGCTGCACCACGGTGGTGATCGCCCACCGGCTCTCCACAGTGATGCGCTGCGATCGTATTTACGAATTCGAGCGGGGGCGCATCAAGGCCTGGGGCAGCTTCGAGGAGCTGCAGCAACGCTCCGACACCTTCCGAGATCTTGCCTCGTTCGAGCGCCGCCTGGTGCACTGAAGGCCTGGCTGTAGAATCAATCCAACCCTTTCTGGCCGATCCGCATGGCAGCCGACGGCTCGTCTCTCACCCTGATCGCGGGCCCCTGCGTGATTGAGAGCGAGGATCTGGTCTTCTCGATCGCCCAGCAGGTGCAGGCGATCTGCCAGCGGCTGGGCATCGATTACATCTTCAAGGCCAGCTTCGACAAAGCCAATCGCAGTTCCGGCCGCTCCTTCCGCGGTCCTGGTGTGGCCGAAGGGCTGGAGGTGCTGGCGGAGGTGAAACGCCGCTTCGGCCTGCGCGTGCTGACCGACATCCACGAAAGCCACCAGGCCGCGCCGGTGGCCGAGGTGGTGGATGTGCTGCAGATTCCCGCCTTTCTCTGCCGTCAGAGCGACCTGCTGCTCGCCGCGGCCGAGGCCACCCGCGGCACCGACAAGGCGATCAACGTGAAGAAAGGCCAGTTCCTCGCCCCCTGGGACATGGCCCAGGTGGTGAACAAACTGCGCGATGCCGGCGCCGGCCAGGTGTTGCTCACCGAGCGGGGCAACAGCTTCGGCTACAACACGCTGGTGGTGGATTACCGCAGCCTGCCCCAGCTGCGCGAGCTGGGCTGTCCGGTGATCTTCGATGCCACCCACTCCGTACAGCAGCCTGGTGGGCGCGGCAGCTCCAGCGGCGGCCAGCGTGAATTCGTCGCACCCCTGGCCCGCGCAGCCGTGGCCGTCGGCGTGGACGGACTCTTCATGGAGGTGCACCCCGACCCGGAGAACGCCCTCAGCGACGGCCCCAACATGGTGCCGCTGCATCGTCTGGAGGCACTGCTTGAGCAACTGGTGGCGATCCGCGCGCCCCTCGCCGCCGGCGCGGCCGTGAGCACCCTCTGAGGCCGCCGGTGCGCAACAGCCCCCTGCAACGCTGGCGGCACGCCGCAGCACGGTTGCGCTGCCGGGCACAGCTGCGGGCCCTGCGCCTGCTCGTGCTGGATGTGGATGGGGTGCTGACCGATGGGGGGCTCTGGACCACCGAGGCCGGCGAGGTGCTCAAGCGCTTCGACGTGCGCGACGGACTGGGCATCCGCCTGCTGCAGCAGGCGGGCCTGGAGGTGGCCTGGCTCAGCGGCGGCAAGAGCGGCGCCACGGAGCAGCGGGCCCGCTACCTCGGCATCCGCCACGTGCTCACCGGCGTGCGCGACAAGCCCGCCGCCCTGGCCGCCCTGCAGGCGCAGCTTGGGGTAAGCGTTGCCGAAAGCGCTTTCGTCGGCGACGACCTCAACGACCTGGCGGTGCGGCCGGCCATCGGCCTGCTGCTCTGCACCGCCGACGCCGTGGCGCCGCTGCGGCGGCAGGCCGACTGGGTGCTCGACCGCAACGGCGGCGACGGCGCGGTGCGCCGGCTCGCCGAAGAGATCCTGCGGGCCCGCGGCGAATGGGCTGGCCTCGCCGCCAACGGCTGGCGCGACCGCAATGGCTGAGCGTTCCCCCGGGCTGCGGGAGCAGCTCCGCCAGCGCCTGCATCAGGCCCTGCGGGCCGGACAGCTCGGGCCCCTGGGCAAGCTCCAGAACCTTGACCGCGACCAGTGGCAGGCCCTGGCCGCCTACCGCGGCCTGGTGCACCAGGCCTTCTCCACACGGCCCCTGGCCCCGTCCGTGAGCGCCGATCTCTGGGACCGGGGCGCCTTCGGGTCTTCCGCATCCCGCAAGGCGTTCTTCAGCCCGGCCCGGCGCGAACGCGAGAATTCCTCCCACCACTACGGCCACGATGTGCAGCTCAAGCGCCACGCCGGCCTGCCGCTGATCGGCGCGCCACTGCCCTGGTTGCTGGAGCACGGCCTCAAGGTGAGCCCCACGGCCACCTTTGAAAGCCCCCGCCGCTGGACCCGCGGCTATCTGTGCATGGGTCCGCGCCGGGCGGAGTGGCTGCGGGAGCGCTTCAACCTGCCGGCCGAGCCGATCGGCCCCTGGAGCGCCTCCGCCCGGCCCGTGCTCGCGGCCGACGAGATCCAGCGCCTTCGCGCCGAGCTGGGCCCCACCCTGCTGGTGGTGCTGGCCCACAGCTGGGATCAGGTGGAGCGCCGCATGGACCACCGCGCCTGCCTGGAGGCCGTGGCCGCCACCGCCAGGGCGGAGGGCTACCGCTCCGTGATCTGGCTGCGGCACTGGAAGGATCCCGCAATCGAAGGGCTGCCGGCCGGCTGGATCGTGGCCTGCAACGGCCACCGCTCCAACCCCTGGTTTCTCGACGCGATGCGCACCCTGCTGGAGCTCAGCGACGGTCTGGCCAGCAACGCCTTCGGCACCCACCTGGGCTACGGAGTGGCCCTGGGACTGCGCCTGCACTGGATTGCCGTGGCGGCCGAGCAGGACCTCTCGGCCTTGGAGGGCGGCAAGGCGGCCGAGGAGGCGGCGGAATGGGCCGAGCGCCAGCGGCTCAGCGGGGCGCTGCAGCAGGCGCTGGCCCAACCCAGCGCGACCGCCGGCCCCGCCGTGCGGGAGCTCCTGGATCCTTACTGGGGGTTCGAGCAGGTGCGCGATGGAGACGCGCTGCGGGGTCTGCTGCAGAAATCCAGGGCCGGCGGCGCCTGAGGCCGGCGATGCGGCCCTTCCCCACCAGTGCACCGTTCCGGATCGACCAGGTGACGGCAGCGCCGCTGGGTCTGACCCTGCTCAGCCTGGCGCTGGTGGCGGCAGCGGCCCTGATGACGCTGGCGGCGCAGACCGGCCGGCGGCGCCTCTGGAGCGCCACCGCCGTTGTGCTCCCCGTGCTGGCCGCACTGCTGTTCGGCCTGGCCTCCTGGGGGACGAGCGATGTCACCAAACTGAGCCACTTCCTCGCCTTCGATGCCAGCCTCGTGCGGGGCGAGCCGTTCTGGTCGGTGGCGGCTCCGCTGATTGTGCGGCTTCCATACCGCATGGCCCTGGTGCACGGGCTCGTGGCAGCCGGCTATGCGAGTGTGCCGATCCTGTTGGCCCGCCGCTGGCAGGCCCGGGCCTGGGCCGGCTGGTGGGCGCTGCTGGTGCTGTTCAGCCCGCTGCTGCGCAATTTTCTGCAGAACGGTGTCAGCCGCCAGGCGCTGATGACCCTGCTGGTGGTGCCGATGCTGCTCTGGGCAGGCCGGCTGGCGCCGGTGGGCCGCCCACTGCTGGCCGCCGCCACCCTCATGGCGGCGGCGGTGCACACGAGCTTCGCGGGCAGCGTGGTGCTGGCCCTGATGCCACGGGCCCTGGCGCCAAGAGCCACCGATTCGGGTGGAGCCGGCGATGCGGGACAACAGCGGCGGCAGTGGCTGCTCGGCGGAGGGGTGGCGCTGGTTCTTGTGGCGTTGGTGGCCTGGGCCACTCCGATGGTGTGGCTGAAGCTGCAGAGCTACACCCAGCAGGAGAGCTTCTTCAGCCGTTACGCCCTGGCGCTGCCGGTGGCGCGACTGCAGCTGGCGATGGCGATGGGGGTGGGGTTGGTGTGCTGGCGGCGCCGCCTGGGCTGGCGGCAGCTGCTGGCCTGCGGCCACTCGCGCCAGCTGGCCTTCTTCGCCCTGCTGTTCGTGTTGATCCAGCAATGCCTGCTGCTGGGCTGGGTGCCCCCGCTCACCAGCCGCTTCGCGGACACCGTGGGGCTGTTTCTGCTGGTCGTGTGGCTGGCCTGGCTGGAGCGGCACCGGGCGCGCTGGGCGGTGCTCCCCACCCTGCTCGTGAGCCTCGACTACTGGTTGCTGGAGCGGCTGCCGGAAGCTCTGACCCTGCGCTGCGGCCAGGACGATGCCTTCTTCTGTGTACCGGATCGCTGGCCCTGGCAGGTGCGCTGGGGCCAAGGCCCATAACGCCCCGCACCCCGCCTTCCGCCCAGTACCCGGCATCCATCCCCCTCCATGACCGTCCTGGCCTTTCCCCTCGCCGCCCCCTTCCGGATCGATCAGGTCACCCAGGCTCCCCTGCTGCTCGTGGGCCTGTTCGTGGCAGAGGGGCTGCTGGCGATGCTGGTGCATCTGGCGGGGGTACGGGGCTGGCGGCGCCTTTGGTGGGGGGCGCTGGCCGCCCTGCTGGCGCTGGTGGCCGTGTTTTTCACGCTCGCCAGCTGGGGCAACAGCGACACCACCCGCTTTTCCCACTACCTGCAGTGGGACCCCGATCTGGCGCCACCGGAGCCGCTGTGGCGGCTGCTGGGACCGCTGATCCTGCTGCTGCCGTACCGCATGGCGGCGGTGCAGGGGTTGGTGGCCATGGGGTTCGCCGCCGCGCCGGCGCTGCTCGCGCGCCTGTGGGGGGTGCCGGCCTGGGCCGGCTGGTGGGCGTTGCTGATCACCTGCAGCCCGATGCTGCGCGGCTTCCTGCAGAACGCGCACACGCGTCAGGCCCTGGCCACGCTGCTGCTGCTGCCACTGCTGCTGCAGACGGCCCGGCTGGTGCAGCTGCGCCGGCGCTGGCTGGGCCTGGGCGTGCTGCTCTCCGCGTTGACCCACAACACCTTCGTGCTCAACCTGCCGCTGAGCCTGGCGCCACTGCTGCTGCGGCTGGCGGAGCTGGGAACGCGGCTGCGGCGGCCAGGGGGACAGTACGGCCCCGAAGAAAGGACGATCGCCGCCACCCTGCGCCGCGCTGGTCCCTGGCTGCTGCTGGTGGCCGGCCTGGCCCTGTTCCTGCTGGTGGCGCCGGTGGCCTTCGAGCGCTTCCAGGATTACGCCCAGGATGAGTACTACAACCGCTATCCGCTGCGCAGCGTGGTCGGCCGGCTGCAACGGGCGCTGTTCTTCGGCCTGCTGCTGGGCTGCCTGCAGCGACGGCTGACGCCGCTGCAGCTGCTGCGCTGCCCGATCACGCTGCTGCTGCTGTTCTTCGGCCTGTTGTACGTAGGGGTGCAGCAGTCGATCGCGCACCTGTGGCTGCCGCAGATCACCAGCCGCCTGGCGGATGCGGTGGGCTTCTTCCTGCTGATCCTCTACCTGGCCTGGTTGCAGCGCTACCGCGCCCTGTGGTGCCTGCTGCCCGCGCTGTACGTGACGCTGCAGTACTGGCTGGAGGGCCGACTGATGCCCTCCGGCTCCCTGCCCTGCGGCCGCAACGACGACTTCCTCTGCATCCCCGACCGCTGGCCCTGGCAGGTGCGCTACTGAGGGGGAAGCGGAGGCGGTGGCGGCTCGGCGGCGGTGATCCAGGCCATCCGGGCCACCCGCAGGCTGCGGTGCAGGAATTCCAGCGGCCGGCGCCGGTAAAGAGGGTTGCCCCACCACAGCGGCGCCAGCCCCAGCCAGGCCACCTCGGCCGCGGTGAGGCGATGAACGCCGTAGAGGGCGGAGGTGAGGCCGGCCACCACCACGGGCTGCCCCGGCCGGAGCTGCAGCAGCAGGGCCACCAGGACCTCCAGCGACACCGCGGTGCGCAACGGCCCCGCCAGCCAGGCTTCGGGGCGGGGCCCGAAGCTGCCGCCGGGCGGCCCCTTGGGGTGGTCGATCAGCACCAGCCGGTCGCGGCGCGCATCGAAGCCATGACGCCGCTGCAGCCGGCGCCGCCAGGCCTCCAGCACCGAGCCGGGCATGCGGTTGCCGGGAAACTGGTGGGCCAGGTTCGGCACCGAGCACAGCCAGAGCGTTCCCGCGGGCGGGGCGGCCTCCAGGCAGACGCGCAGGGCCGGCTCCGCCGCCACGCGCTGGCTGGCCACCAGGTCGGCGAACAGCTCGCGCCGGTTCGGCTCGGCCACCGCCGCCGCCGCCATGGGCGGGCGATGCCAGCGGGGCTGGCGGCCGCTGAGCACGTAGCGCACGCGGCGGCCCGGCTCGGGGATCGGGCGATTCAGCAGGCTGGGCAGCAGGGCGCGCAGCTCGCGGGCGCAGCGGTAGTAGATCCCCAGGCCGTCGCCGCACACCACCAGCTCCGGCAGATCGAACCGCTCGATCCAGGTGCGCTGGGCGGCCTGCCACTGGCTGTTGAGGCAGGCGATCGTCCAGTGCCCCGCCTCCACCTCCCACTCGTGGCGCAGAAGATGCAGGCCGCCGAAGCGGACCGGATCGCGCCGGCGCAACAGAGGCAGCCAGCGCTCGATCGCCTCGTGCAGGGCCTCCAGGCCGTCCGAGTCGCCCCGCAGCACGCCGGTGACCAGCACACCGACCGGCGGCGGCACGGCCGCGGGGGGGCTCGCCAGCTCCGGCAGTTCGCGCACCACCGCCAGCTGGTGCACCAGATGCACCAGGCCCCCGGTGAGCACAAGCACCGCGGGGGGCTGCCCCGGCGAGGGGAGGCCGGGGCCGCCGCCGCGGGCGCTCACGGATCGCCGCCGGCGATCGGCTCAAGCGGCGCCAGGCGGGGGTCGAGGATCTTGGGCCCCATCCCCTCGAACTTCACCGCCACCGACACCTTCTCCCCCGAGCCGAACAGGTGCGTGATCGTGCCCTCGCCGAAGCTGGCGTGCCTCAGCCGGTCGCCCACGGCCCAGCTACGGGCCTGGGCGCGGCGGCGCACAGCGTTGGCGGGCGTCGCCGCCGCCCCACCGGCCGCCACCCGCCGGCTCTCCTCCCGGTCAACGCGGGTGAGCCGCTCCAGCCGTTGCTCGCGCCGGATCGCGGCGCCGCCGCTGCGGGGCACATCCCCCTGGATCAGCTCCGGCGGCAGCTCCGAGAGGAACACCGAGGGCACCGCCGGCTCGCGCATACCGCCCCAGAGCCGGCGCTCACTGGCATGGGAGAGGAACAGCCGCTCCTTGGCGCGGGTCACGCCCACATAGCAAAGTCGGCGCTCCTCTTCCAGCGCGGCCGGGTCGTCGAGGGAGCGATAGCTGGGGAACAACCCCTGCTCCAGGCCCACCAGGAACACCACGGGAAACTCCAGGCCCTTGCTGGCGTGCAGGGTCATCAGCGTCACCTTGTCCTGCTGGGTGTCCTTGCTGTCGGCGTCGCTGGCGAGGGCGGCGGAGGCGAGGAAGTCGTCGAGGCTGGGCTCGTCGTTCTCCTCCTGGTACTGCAGGGCGGCGTTGACGAGCTCCTGCAGGTTGCGGCGCCGGTCCTCCGCCTCATCGGTGCCCTCGGCAATCAGCTCGGCCAGGTAGCCGCTCTGCTCCATCACCCGCTGCACCAACTCCGAGGGGGATGCCTCGCCGGCGCGGCGCTGCAGGTCGTTGAGCAGCTCACAGAACTGCAGCAGCCCCTTGGCGGAACGGCCACCAAGGGAGCGCACCGCTTCCGGATCGCTCACCACCTCCCACAACGGCACCCCCAGCTGGCCGGCGGCATCGCTGAGGCGCTCGATTGTGGTCTTGCCGATGCCCCGGCGGGGCACGTTCAGCACCCGCAACAGGCTGACGGTATCGGCCGGATTCACCAGCAGGCGCAGGTAGGCGAGGATGTCTTTGATTTCGCGCCGGTCGTAGAAGCGCAGGCCCCCCACCACCAGGTAGGGGATGCCCCAGCGCACCAGCGATTCCTCCAGCGCCCGGCTCTGGGCGTTGGTGCGGTACAGCACCGCCATGTCGCCCCAGCTGAGCTCAGGGTGGGCCGCCTCCAGCATCCGCATGCGGTGGACCGCCGCCTCAGCCTCGGCGATCTCGTCGTCGCAGCGGGTGAGGTGGATCGGCTCCCCCTCGCCGCGGGTGGGGCGCAGCACCTTGTCGATACGCTCGCTGTTGTGGGCGATCAGGGCGTTGGCCGCCTCCAGGATCGTGGCGGTGGAGCGGTAGTTCTCCTCCAGCTTCACCATCGTGTTGGTGGCGGCATCGCTCTGGCCGTCGCCGAAATCGGCCTGGAAGCCCATCAGGATCTTGAAATCGGCGGCGCGGAAGCTGTAGATGCTCTGGTCGGCGTCGCCGACCACGAACACCGAGCGGCCGTTCCAGTCGTCGAAGGCGCCGGGGTCGCGGCCGTCGGCCACCAGCAACTTGATCAGGTCGTATTGGGTGCGGTTGGTGTCCTGGTACTCATCCACCAGCACGTGGCGGAAGCGGCGGTGCCAGTAGCGGCGAATCTCGTCGTGCTGGCGCAGCAGCTGCACCGGCAACAGCAGCAGATCGTCGAAGTCGAGCGCGTTGTTGGCGGCCAGGGCGCGGCGGTAGCGGCGGTAGGCCTCGGCGATGCGCTTGTCCCGCGGCCCGTCGGCGTTGGCCTCGAGCTGCTCGGGCAGCCAGCCCTGGTTCTTGGCCTGGCTGATCGCCCAGCGCACCTTTTTCGGCTCGAAGCGCTTGGGATCGAGGCCCAGCTCCTGGGTCACGATCTCCTTGACCAGGCTCTGGGCGTCGTTCTCGTCGTAAATGGAGAACTGGCGGGTCCAGCTGAGACCTTCAGGATCGCGGTACTTGTCGATGTCGAAGCGCAGCAACCGCGCGAACAGGGCGTGGAAGGTGCCGATCCAGAGGTCTTTGATCACCTCCCGGTAGATGCGGCTGCGCAGCTGGCGCTGGTCGGCCGGGCCCAGGGTGCTCCACGGCTGGCCGAACTGGTTCTGGGCCAGGCGTTGCGCCAGCAGCAGCTCCAGCCGCTCCTTCATCTCGCGGGCCGCCTTGTTGGTGAAGGTGACCGCCAGCACCTGCTCCGGATCGACGCCGTGGTGGCCGACCAGGTGGGCGATGCGATGGGTGAGGGCGCGCGT
>JBKDSQ010000021.1:0-15562 GCA_046340895.1 Synechococcaceae cyanobacterium
CCCCCCCTGCCGCTGTGCCCCACGGGGGGCGTGCCTGGGGGGGGGATCGGCATCGCCCACCGCGCTCAGCTGCAAGCGCGGCGGGGCCCGGCGGCCGAGCGCCCGCTGCAGGCGCTGGGCCGCGGGGCCCAGCAGGTGACCCCAGCCGGGGTGCACGCTGAGCTCCACGAGCGAGCCGCCACCGGGGTGGTCGCCCAGCAGGCGGGCGCCGGCCACCGCCTCGCTGCGGCTCGGGTCGACGAGCATCCAGCCGCGGCCATGGCTCTGATCGAGCAGGTCGTCGATGCGGCGGTCGAGCACCTGGCGCAGGGGGGCGGGACAGCAGGCCTGCTCGAGGTGCCAGTGCAGCCCAGCGGTGCGGCGGTTCAGCGGCAGCAGCTGCAGCGAGGCGGGCAGGGCGGGCAGTGGGTCATGGGTGGGGGCGCTCCAGCGCCAGAGCTGGTCGGTGCGCTGGGGCTGGAAGCCCTGCTCCCTCAGGGCCGCCAGCCGCTCGCGGTCGACGCTGGCGGCCACGGCGATCCAGCTGGCGGCTCCCTGGCCGCGCTGCAGCGCCTCCCGCAGCAGCGCGGCGCAGATCTCCTGGCGCGAGGGAGCGGCGGGAACCGCCGGGAGGTGCAGGGCCGGACAGAGGTGCTCCACCTGCCAGCAACTGCCGCTGCGGTTGAGGCGGCGGCTCACGATCAGCCCCAGGGCCCGCTGGCGGCCGCGCCCATCGCGCTGCCAGGCCACCAGCACGTGGGGCACCAGGGCCCGGTGGGCGGCCACGGCGGTGATCAGCCGCTCGGGCACCGCCAGCAGCAGGCAGCGCTGCAGCAGGGGCTGCAGAGGCAGGAAGGCGGGGTCATCGAGCAGGGGAAGATGCCAGCCCTGCAGGGGTTCCACCGTCCAGGCAGCCGGGCGGGGGGCCGGCGCAGGGGATCGGGCCGCCGGAATGGCGCCAGGGCTGGTGGGTGGCGCGGAGGACACCGGCACGGGGGCGGAACGGCTGACGATCAGGGGGGAGGGCGGCGGCGTGGACGGGCAGCCGACGGCCAAACCCGGGCTACGCCCATCCTAGGCGTGCTCACCAGGGCCCAGCGGCGGGCTCAGGCGGGCCGCACCAGCACCAGTGGCGTGCGCTCGTTCGCGTTGCCGGCGGGGTTGGGACGCAGGGCGCGCTGCAGCAGCTCTTCATCGCAGCCACGGCTCGCGGCCAGCACCTTGACCCGGCCGAGGTCGTTCACATCCACCACGGCGATGCCGACGCCGAGGGCGGCGGCCATGCGGTTGCAGAACAGCTCCGGCTCCTCGGGGCCGAGCACCAGGGTCTGGTCGTAGGGGGGCGTGGTGCCGGTGACGTCGTCGATCAGGCGGGCCTGGTCGCCGGCCAGGCGGTAGAAGCCGCCGCGGATGCCCACCAGCTTCATGGCGCTGCCCGCCAGCCAGGCGCAGAGGACGCGGGCCGGGCCGACGATGTCGATCAGGGTCTGAAGGCCGCAGGCGGTGGCCAGGCTGCTGGTGGGATGGAACACCCGGCACAGCTGGCGGGCCAGCAGGGAGGGCTCCACGGTGGAGGGGTGGTGGTAGCGACCCTGCATCACCGCCAGCGGGGTCTCGCCGATGGTCAGCACGTCGCCGGCCTGGATCAGGCCGCCGGCGTAGCGCTCCAGCACTTGCTGCGGGTCGTCGAGGACCCCGAGCAGGTGGGTGCGCACCGGCAGCACACGGCAGTTCTCCCCCTCGCGCCAGGTGGCGGCCGCTGCAGCCACGGGCTCCGGTTTCTGCAGCGGCACCAGGATGCCGTTGCGACGCCAGATCCGACCGAACGGGCCGTAGTTGACCCAGTGCAGGTCGATCCAGAGGGTGTCGAGCAGCGATTCGAGGTCGACCCCGCTCGGGCCCATTAGGTGCAGGCTGAGGCGCGCTGCGGTGCTTTTGCGGCCCTTGACGATGTAGGCCGCCCAGTAGCCGTCGGGCCGGGCCTCCTCATCGGGATGCAGCGGGGTGATGCGCACCTGGCTGGTGACTTCGGTGACGTCGGCGCGGCCGAGCAGCACCGGCTCCACGCGCAGCTCCGGCACGAACACCTCCATGCGGGGATGGGGATTGCGGATCGTCACCTCTCCGACCACCTCCAGGCCCTGGGAGCGTCGTCGCACCTGGAACGGTCCGGGGTGGAGTTCCAGGGGGGACGCCGGGCGGAGACGGTGGCGCAGCTGCAGCACCAGCAGGCTGAGTCCGGCGAGCAGCAGCAGCAGGAGCAGGAGGGAAAGGGCGGGCGGCACTCGGGGGTGGACGGGTCGCGGACGGGCGGAGCGTAGGTGTACGGAGGCCCTAGGGTCCTCCTCACGCCCCGGCCTGGCCACTGGCATGCGCAAGACCTTTGTTCTGGACACCAACGTCCTGCTGCATGACCCGCAGGCGCTGTTGCGCTTCCAGGACAACCTGGTGGTGGTGCCGATCGAGGTGGTCGAGGAGATCGACCGTTTCAAGCGCGACCCCTCCGAGAAGGGCCGCAATGCCCGCCAGGTGTCGCGGCTGCTCGATGAACTGCGCACCCGCGGCAATCTGGCCGAAGGGGTGGTGATCGATCCGGCCAGCGGCGGCCAGCTGAAGGTGGTGTTCTGCCGCAGCGAAACCCTTAGCCAGCTGCCGCCGGAACTGCGGGGCGGCAACGGTGACAACAACATCCTGGCGGTGGCGCTGGAGCAGCGCCTGCAGGAGGTGATGGGCGCCCACACGCCGGTGGTGCTCGTCACCAAGGACACCAACCTGCGCATCAAGGCGGATGCCGTGGGCCTGACGGCGCAGGATTACACCACCGACAAGGTGGACATCGCCGACCTCTATCCAGGCTTCTGCGAAGCCTGGGTGAGCGCGGAGCAGATGGATCGCCTCAAGGATGAGGCCGGTCTGCCGGCGGCCGAACTGCCGGAGGGAACCGGCGGGGCGGCGGGGCTGCAGGCCAACGAGGGGGTGACGCTGGTGAACCGCAACCAGCCCAACCACACCCTGCTTGCCCGCTATGACGGCCGCTCGGCTTCGCTGCGGCCGCTGCAGCGCGCGCCACGCGCCCGGCTGGGGCGGATTCACCCCCGCAACCGCGAGCAGACCTTCGCCCTCGACCTGCTGCTCGATCCGGAGGTGCAGCTGATCACCCTGGTCGGCAAGGCCGGCACCGGCAAAACGCTGCTCGCGCTGGCGGCCGGCCTCAACCAGGTGGCCGATGAGCGCCTCTACGACCGGCTGTTGGTGACCCGCCCGGTGATTCCGCTCGGCAAAGACATCGGCTTCCTGCCCGGCGACATCGAGGAGAAGATGGGCCCCTGGATGCAGCCGATCATCGACAACCTCGACTACCTGCTCGGCGTCGGCGATGACGGCCACCAGACCCGGGGCGGGCAACGGGCGCCGCGCAACAGCTGGAGCGATCTGAAGGGGATGGGGCTGCTTGAGGTGGAGGCGATCAGCTACATTCGCGGCCGCTCGATTCCGCGCCAGTACATGGTGGTGGACGAGGCGCAGAACCTCACACCCCATGAAGTGAAGACGATCGTGACCCGGGTGGGGGAAGGCACCAAGATCGTGCTCACCGGTGATCCATATCAGATCGATAATCCCTATGTGGACGCCGAAAGCAACGGTCTCACCTGGTTGGTGGAGCGCTTCAAGGGCCAGGCGTTGGCGGGCCACGTGACCCTGATGCGCGGCGAACGCTCCGAACTGGCCGAGCTGGCGGCCAACCTGCTGTGAGCCTGCTCACGCGCCTGGTGTCCTCCCGCTGGTGGGGGGGGGCTGCTGTGGCGGATGCCCAGCCGCTCCAGTTCTGGCGTGGCGATCTGCCCGGTTTCCGCTATGTGTCGGAAAACACGCTGGCGGCGTTGAGCGGCGAATCGGTGCCGGCCCTGCACCGCCTGGAGCTGTTCGATGCCGATGGGCGATCGCTGCAGGTGGTGGAGCAGCGCAGCGGCCGGCCCTATGTCGTTCTGGCTCCGGAGGCGGGGGCCCCGGCGCTGGGCACGGCGCGGGTGTCGCTGGTGCTCGAAGCGGAGCGGCTCGGTGCCCAGGCCGCCGCGCTGCTGCGGCGGCTGCCTGCGGCGGGTCGCGCCTGCGCCCAGGTGCGCCGGCTGAGCGACGGTCCCTGGCTGGCGGTGCATCCCGGTGGCGAGGCCTCGCTGGAGATCGGGCCGGAGCCACCGCCGCGGCTGCATGCCCTCAACCCCTCGGCGGCACGGGTGGCGCTGCGGAGCGAGGCGTCGGGTCCGGCTGGGCGCCTCAAGGCGCAGACGCTGTGGCTGCCGCCCCGGGCTGTGCGGCCCGTCCCCGTGCCGCCGGGGGCCAGGCGCCTGCGGCTGGAGGCGCCGGGGGCGCCGCTGGCCGCCGTGGTGCTCCTGGAGCCGGCCGATCCCGCTGCGGCCTGCGTGTTGCTGCAGGCCTGAGGCGGACGATCCCCCCCACCGGCCATGGCATGCTTTGGCCGCCGCCGCCCCCCGCTTCCGTGTCCTGGCTTCCGCTTCCGCGTCGGCCCCGCCCCCGTGCCGCGGCCGCCGGCTGGATGGCTGCGGTTCTGCTCTCGCCCGCGCCGCTGCTGGCCCAGGCGCCGCTGCATGCCCAGGCGCCCCGGATGGCAGAGGCGCCGGCCCCTGCCCAGGCCCCGCCTTACGAACGGGCCGAGACGGCGGCCCTGGTGGCGTTCGTGGAGCGCGCCGCCGCCGAGATCCGCAGCCGCGGCGAGGCGAGCTTCGCCGATTTCCGCCAACCCGGCGGCCCCTGGCTGGAGGGGGACCGTTATCTATTTGTGTGGGATCTGCAGGGGAATCGCTACGTCTATCCCCCCGATCTCGAGCACGAGAGCGGCAACCAGCTCGAGATGCAGGATTTCACCGGCCGCGCTGTCGGTCGGATGCTGGTGGAGCAGGCCGCCTCTCCCGCCGGCCGCGGCTGGGTGCACTACCAGTGGCGTCGCACCAACCGCGATGACCGCCGCCCCGTGTGGAAGTCCACCTACGTGCTGCAGGCCACCGCCCCCTCCGGCCGCACCTACCTGGTGGGCAGCGGTCTGTACGAAAGCCCGATCGAGAAGGCTTTCGTGGTGCAGGAGGTGGATGCCGCCGCCGAGCTGCTGCGCCGCCAGGGCCGGGCCGCCTTCCCGTTGCTGCGCGACCGGCGCGGCCGCTTCTGGTTCCACGAGACCTACGTGTTCGTCGACACCCCCGCCGGGGTGGAGCTGGTGAATCCGGCCTTCGCGGCGGTGGAGGGGCGCAACATTCTGGCGCTGCGGGATCTGGAGGGTCGGCCGATGGTGCGCGAGTACATCGACCTGGCGATGCAGCGCGGTTCCGGCTGGACCTCCTACCTCTGGCCCCGCCCCGACGGCTCGAAAACCCCGGCTCGCAAGCACACGTACGTGCGGCGCGTGCAGACCCCCACGGGGGAGACCCTGATCGTGGGCGCAGGACTGTACGAGCCCTGAACCGCGCTCACACCATGTCCTGGGGGCGCATGCAGCGCTCGAAAACCTCGGGCTCGATCGTGCCCAACGCCGCCGCCGCCTGCCGCAGGCTGAGGCCGTGGTGGTGGGCGTGACGGGCGATGGCGCTGGCCTTGTCGTAGCCGATCTCGGGTGTGAGGGCCGTCACCAGCATCAGGCTGCGCTCGAGCAGATCGGCCAGCCGAGGTTCGTCGGCCTCCATCCCCTGCACGCAGTGCTCGCGGAAGCTGTCGCAGCCGCCGCGCAGCAGCTCGATGCTCTCGAGCAGGTTGTGGGCGATCAGGGGCTTGAACACGTTGAGTTGGAAGTTGCCCTGGCTTGCGGCGATCTGCACGGCGGTGTTGTTGCCCATCACCTGCACGGCCACCATCGTGAGGCTCTCGCACTGGGTGGGGTTGACCTTGCCCGGCATGATCGAGGAACCGGGTTCGTTCTCGGGCAGCACCAGTTCACCGAGCCCGCAGCGGGGGCCGCTGGCCAGCCAGCGCACGTCGTTGGCGATCTTCATCAGGCTGCCGGCGAGCACCGTGAGGGCGCCATGGGCGGCGGCGAGCGGCTCATGGCCGGCCAGGGCCTGGAATTTGTTGGGGGCGCTGGTGAACGCCAGGCCGAGGCGCTGCTGCAGCCGCTCGGCCACGGCCTCCCCGAAGCCGGGCGGGGCATTGAGGCCGGTGCCCACGGCGGTGCCGCCGATCGCCAGCTGGCGCACCTGGGGCAGGGTGGCGCGCAGGCTGTCCAGGCCGAGCTCGAGCTGGGCGATCCAGCCGCCCACCTCCTGGCCGAGGCTGAGGGGCACGGCGTCCTGCAGGTGGGTGCGGCCCACCTTGATCAGCGAGCGCCAGTTCTCCCGCTTCTCGGCCAGGGCGGCGATCAGGGCCTCGATCGCCGGGATCAGGCGCCGCTCCAGCTCGATCGCCACCGCCAGGTGCATGGCGGTGGGGAAGGTGTCGTTGCTCGACTGGCTGAGGTTGACGTGGTCGTTGGGGTGAACCGGCGTCTTGCTGCCGGGCTGGCCGCCGAGGGCGGCGATCGCCCGGTTGGCGATCACCTCGTTGGCGTTCATGTTGGTCTGGGTGCCGGAGCCGGTCTGCCAGACGCGCAGGGGAAACTCCGGATCGAGCGCGCCGGTCGCCACCTCCTCGGCCGCCGCCACGATCGGGGCCGCCAGGCTGGGGTCAAGGCGGCCCATCGAGGCGTTCACCTCGGCGCAGGCGGCCTTGAGGGCACCGAAGGCGCGCACGATCGCCAGTGGCATCGGGGCGCCGAAGGAGAAGAACTGCAGCGATCGCTGGGTCTGGGCGCCCCAGTAGTGCTCGGCGGGCACCTGAATCGCCCCGAAGCTGTCGGTTTCGGTGCGGCTGGTGCTGGCGCCGGTGGTGCGGCTTGGCTGGCTCACGGCTCGTTCACCACCTCGCGGTTGAGTTCGTTGATGCTCACGGTGCCGCTCGTGCGGCCGCCGGCGGGCAGGGGCAGTCCGGTGGCCTCGCTGATCGCCTGGTCGATCGCCGCCACCGGCACGGAGCCGCTGGCGTCGAAGCGCACCGTCCCCTCGCCATCGATCACCACCACCTGGGGGATTACCCCTTTCCAGTAGTGGGCCGGGTCGCTGGGGCCCAGCTCGGGCCGCCCCTGCAGCGGATCGGTCACCAGGGGGATCAGATCGATGCGGTTGCCCCAGAGGCGCTGCAGCTCCGACACCACCGGAGCGAAGCGCTTGCTGACGCTGCTGTCATCCAGATAGAACACCAGCACGGCGGTGCGATGGGCCTCCAGCGCCTGGCCGAGGCTGCTGCGGGGCGGCACCAGCGAGCCGTTGCCGGCGTAGAGGGCGAAGATATTGCCGTCGTAGCGGTCGTTCTCCAGCGATGCCGCGGCGGAGCCGGGCAGCCCGGTGAGGGCGATCACCAGGGTGAGGCTGAGGGCGATCCCGAGGCGCAGCAGGGCGGCGATCGGCAGGCGGGTGGGCAAGGGCGTGGCGCGGGCTGGGGCCATTGTGCCGGGCTTCGCGGCGCCTGCCGGGCTCCGCCCGCTTCAGCCGCGGTGCAGGCTGCGGCCCATGCCCTGGGCGATGCCCCGCCCCACCAGGCCGATGGCGCGGCCGATCACCTGGGTCAGCAGCACCACGAGCAGATCGCCCACCCGCTGAACCAGGCTCTGCAGCTGGGGGGCGAGCGCATCGCGGGCCTCCAGGCCAAGGGTGACCAGTTGCTGCGGCAAGGCCAGCTGCCGCAGCTCCCGGTCGCGCGGTTCGGTGAGATCGGCCAGGCGGATGGCGCCGGCCTCGAGGCGGAACAGCTCGCGGCGGCTCTCGTAGAGGGCCACCGGGCGGCGCACCAGCGTGTTCCAGCGCTGCTGGGCATTGAGCTGGTTGCGCAGCCGCTCCAGGTTGCGGGTGGCGAGCAGATCGGGCCGCAACAGGTAGCGGCGCAGCTCCGGCCATTCGGCGCAGGCGGCCAGCACCTCGGCGGCGATCTGTTCGGCGGAGCGCACCAGCCAGTTGGCCAGGAGCATTTCCAGGTAGAGGACCGCCTGGGGTTCATCCGGCGGCAGCAGCCGACCCTCCACCAGCAGGGGCCGGGCCTGGAGCAGGGTGGCGAGCATCGGCGTGGCCTCCGGCAATTCCGGATCGTCGCTCTCCAGCCGGCTGGCGCTCACCAGGGTGTCGGCAACGGGCCGCAGCCGGCCCTCCTGGGGCAGCTGCACGTAGGTGCCCGCCATGCGGCGCAGGGCGGCGCGGCGCAGCTCGGGCTGGAGTTCCTGCCAGTGGGCCAGGAGCCGCTCGCCGCGGGGATCGCTCTGCTGCAGGCGGAGGCGCAGCAGCTGCACCTGCTCGAGCAGGGCCAGCAACAGATCGCTGCGGCGGGCGGGCAGCAGGCCATCGAGGGCCAGCAGCTGGCCGCTCTGGTTGCTGGCGCCGGCGCTCGCGCCCTCGCGCAGGCGCCGCTCCACCGCCTCCCAGATGCCGTCGGCGCTGCGTTGGCGCAGGCTCAGGGCCCGAGCGGGCCGCGGGGCCGCCAGGCTCGCCGCTGCGGCATGGCCTGCGCGGGCTTCGCTGGCTTCGTCGCTTGCATCGAGGTCCAGCAGCGGCTGACTCCAGGCCAGCTGCAGCGGACCCCAGAGCCAGAGCAGCAGCTGCCGCGCAGCCGCCAGCTCCCGCAACCGGCCGCGCAGCAGCAGCTCCGCCAGCGCTGTGGGCTGTGGATCGAGCAGGCGGCGGCAGAGCTCCCGTTCGCGGTCGATCTGCTGCAGCCCGCTGATCAGCAGCCACTGTCCCAGCCCCAGCGCCGGCGTGGATGCCTCCGCCCGGGGCGACGCGGTCGCCGTCGCGGCGATCTCCACCACCCGGCCGCCGCCGAGCAGGGTGCGCACCGCCGTGCGCAGTGCCTCGGGCTCGGGGGCTTCGAGCAGGCCCTGCACGGGCAGCTCCAGCAGGAAGGACAGCGGATAGGGGGGCGCGGCGGGCAGCAGCAGCAGCAGTGGCGCCGGCTGCCAGCGCTCCTGCAGCCGTTGGAGCTCGCGCAGCAGGCCGGCGCGATCCGGCACGGCGGCGAGGCTCCAGATCACCAGCTGGGGGGATTCCGTTTCCGCCTCGCCCTCGCTGAGCAGGCGCCAACCCTCGGCAGACTCCCCCAGCCACTGCCGCAGGCCTTCACGCTGCAGGGGCTCAGCGAACAGGAGCAGGCGCGCAGCGGAAGGAGAGCGGCCCAAGGCAGGCGACAGGGTCGGGAGCCAACCTTACCGAGCTTTTCCAGGCCGTTCGAGGGGGAGCGCAGCGTCGCCGCGCCGGCCCGCCAGGTGCAGGGTGTACGACTCGATCCTGTAGCCGGTGTGCTCCTCGATGCGGCGCAGCAAATCCGGCGGCAGAACCACATCGAGATCGCGGATCGCGCCGGTTTCGAGGCAGGTGAGGTGGCTGTGGGGGTCGGCCCGGTAGCCGTAGAGCCGGCCGCTGGCGCGGTCGAGGCACTCGATCACCCCGGCCGATTGGAGGGCCTCGAGGTTCTGGTAGACGGAGGTGTGGCCGATGTTGCGGCCCAGGTCGTTGAGCTGCTCATAGATGTCGCGAGCGCTGAGGTGGCTCCTCTGGGCCCAGAGCAGATCGAGCACCATGCGCCGCTGGCGGCTCAGGCGCATGCCGAGGTCGCGGCAGCGGCGGTAGACGTCGTCGACGCTGTGCATGTCGACCCCGTGGATGCGGGCTCCGCTGCCGCCGCTGCGAACGCTGGCCGCGGAGGCGCACGGAGTCCCGGGGGTGCCGGGAGCCGCAGGCTCGGGGCTGGCGGGGTGGGTGGCGCTGGCGGAGGCCACGGGAAGGGGGCGCGTCTGTGTTGGTCTAAACGGTGTTATAGCCAGTTTTCTGGCCGGATTCGCGCTCAGCCGATCGCGGCATCGGGGGGGTCCTGCAACCGCTCCGGCCCGATCGCCGCCAGGGCCTCGCCGAGATCGACGCTGCCGTCATAGAGCGCCCGGCCCACGATCACCCCCTCCACCCCATGGGGCGCCAACGCCAGGAGCGAGAGCAGGTCGGTGAGGCTGCCGACACCGCCGGAGGCGATCACCGGCACCGGACTGGCCAGGGCCATCTGCCGCAGGGCCACGAGGTTGGGGCCAGCCAGCGTGCCATCGGTGGCGATGTCGGTGCTGATGATCGCGGCGATGCCGCTACCGGCGAAGCTGGCCGCCAGCTCCGTGGCGAGCCCGGGGCTCTCCTCGATCCCGCCGCGGGGGGCCCCCCGCCCGTCGCGGGCATCGATGCCTACCACGATGCGGCCGGGATGGCGGGCCGCCAGCTTGCGCACCAGCTCCGGCTGCTCCACGGCCACGGTGCCGAGGATGACGCGATCGAGCCCGAAGGAGAGCAGGTCGTCGGCCCGTTCGGCGCTGCGCACGCCGCCGCCGAGCTGCACGGGGATCGCGAGCGAGGAAACGACGCGCCGGATCACCGCATCGTTCACCGGCTCGCCGCTACGGGCGCCGTCGAGATCCACCAGGTGCAGGCGGCGGGCGCCCTGGCGCTGCCAGGCGAGGGCCTGCTCCACGGGGTCGGCGGAGAAGCGGGTGACCTGCTCGTAATCGCCCTGGTGCAGGCGAACGCACTGACCGTCGAGCAGGTCGATGGCGGGGATGACGTCCATGGGCGCCGTGGCGGGCGGTGCTGCGGGATGGGGGCATCATCGGTTCTGACGGGACGACGGGACGACGGGCCCTTACCTTTCCCGTTGTTGCGATGCGGCCCGGCCCGCGCATGCGCCTGCAACCGCTCCCCCCTCCGCTGCGGCCGCGGCCGCTGCCCCGGCGCCCCGGGCTCTGGCTGGTGGCCGGTGTTGCGGCTCTGCTCAGCGGCTGGCTGCCGTCGCGGGCGCAGGAATCCCCGATGGGTCCCGCGCCTTTGGTGCCCGCGCCTTTGGTTCCTGCGCCTGTGGTGCCGGCGCCGCCGCCGCTGCTGCCGCCGCCGCTGCCCGGGCTGGGTCAGGTGCTGCCGCCCCTCACCCGCCCCGATCCGCAGCTGGAGGCGGCGATGCGGCTGCGGTTGTTCGATGGGCCCTTCGATCTGGTGCCGGGCAAGCAACCGGATCCCGATGGCACCGAATGGCAGCAGGCGCGCACCAAGGGGGAGCGGCCGCTGTGCGCCGAGGTGGGGGAGATGCGATACCTGCACACCCAGGTGGATCTCGACGGCGACGGGCGACCGGAGCTGCTGGCGGCGGTGGTTGGCTCCTATGCCTGCGGCAGCCGCGGTTGCACGTTGTTCGTGTTCCGCCGTGACCTCTCGGGCCTGGAGCTGGTGAATGAGCTGGATCTGTTCGAATCACCGCTGCGGATCGACGGCCAGAGCCAGTACGGCTGGCAGAACCTGACGATGCCGGCGGCGCTGGCCCTGGGCGGTCCACCGGGGGAGCAGGTGCATCTGGTGTTCGACGGCCGCCGCTATGTGCGCAGCGAGACGGCCCCTCCGCCGGCGCCGCCGGGCGCCACCACGGTGGTGCTGCAGATGGAGCCGGTGCCGTTCGAGAAGCTGGGTCTGCCCCTGCCCTGTGGGCCCTGAACCGCAGCGTCGGGCCGGGGGCGGGAGCGCTTGAATGGCGCCGCATTGGCAGCGCACGGCGATGAGGATCCTGGTGATGGGCGGCACGCGTTTCGTGGGCCGGCCGCTGGTGGAGCTGCTGCAGCAGGCGGGCCACGAGCTGACGCTGTTCACGCGCGGGAAGCAGCCGGTGCCGCAGGGTGTGGAGCACCTGGTGGGCGACCGCGGCGAGGATCAGGCCCTGGCGCTGCTGCAGGACCGCCCGTTCGAGGTGATCGTCGACAGCTCGGGCCGCACGTTGGCGGATTCGCGGCGGGTGCTGGAGCGCACCGGCGCGCCGAGCCACCGCTTTGTGTACGTGAGCTCGGCCGGGGTGTACGCCGACAGCGAGCTGTGGCCGCTGGATGAGGACAGCCCCACCGATCCGGCCAGCCGCCATGCGGGCAAGGCCGAAACGGAGGCCTGGCTGCAGGCCGAGGGCATCCCGTTCACCAGCTTCCGGCCTACCTACATCGTGGGCCCGGGCAACTACAACCCGATCGAGGCCTGGTTCTTCGATCGCATCGCCCATGGGCGGCCGGTGCCGCTGCCCGGCGATGGCAGCACGATCACCCAGCTGGGCCATGTGGCGGATCTGGCGGCGGCGATGGCCCGCTGCATCGAGGTGGAGGCGGCCACCAACCGCATCTACAACTGCTCGGGCCGCCAGGGGGTGACCTTCCGGGGCCTGGTGGCGGCGGCGGCGCGGGCGGCCGGCAAGGATCCGGCGGCGGTGGAGATCCGCAGCTTCGATCCGGCCGGCCTCGACAAGAAGGCCCGCAAAGCCTTCCCGCTGCGCCTGGCCCATTTCCTCACCGACATCACGCGGGTGCGGCGCGAGCTGGCGTGGGAGCCGATGTTCGATGTGGAGGCGATCCTGGCGGACAGCTGGTCGCAGGATTACGCGCTGCGACCGTCGGGGGAGCCGGATTTCAGTGGGGATGAGGCGTTGTTGGCGGGGTGAGGGTGGGCGGGGCTGACACCGTTGGCATCGCCTTTTGCGCTCCTGGTTCCGCGTTTATCACGCCCGTAACGCCTTGCTGGTGGAGGCGATCGATGGGCTCGCCGCGGCGGTGACTCTGTTGGCAGAGCGGTTCGGGCTGTCCCAGCCGGCGCCATCGCCCTGTGGCCGGGGCCGCCATCTGATGCGGGGGCTGGAGGGGTTGCGGATGGAGCTGTGCTCTCACTCGCACCGCACCCCGAGCCAGCCCCCCGATGGCTCCTGCCCATGACGCCCCCGCCAAGCGAGACCACCAGCCCTCTGGAGATCGGCATCGGCCGAGCCCGGCGGGGAATCGGCAGCCTGTTGCCCGGCCAGGTCTATGTGGGGCGTCCCAGTCCGCTGGGCAATCCCTATGCCCTCGGCCGTGATGGCAACCGCGAGCATGTGATCGCCAAGTACCGCCGCTGGCTCTGGGCCCGGCTGCAGGAGCACGATTCGCCGCAGGAGCAGGAACTCAGGCGTCTGCTGACCCTGGCGGTGGCGGGGAAGCTGGAACTGCTCTGCTGGTGCGCCCCCCTGCCATGCCATGCGGAGGTGGTGCGGTCGGCGTTGCTCTGGCTGGCTGGGCAGGAGGGGGGCTGAATACTGGCTGCCTTGCCGGCTAAGGCGGCGCGAATAGGGTGTCCGGAGAGGGAAGTCCTGCCGGGCCGATGAGCACGATCTTCATCAGCCACAGCAGCGAGGACAACGCCTGGGCTGAGCGCATCCGCGACTGGCTGCAGGGCAGCGAGAATAAGCAACAGCCCGACTATCGCTACCAGAGCCTGTTCCTGGACTTTGATCCAGAGCAGGGCATCCCCGTCGGGAGATCCTGGCGGGAGACGTTGTACGAGAAGCTCCAGCTTTGCCGCGCAGTGATTGTGATCTGCAGCGCGGCCTATGGCCAATCGCAGTGGTGCCTGGCGGAGCTGGGTGTGGCGATGGCGTCAGGAAAGCTGGTGCTGCCGGTGCGGATCGATGACAGCGCACCGCTGCGGCTGTTGAGCGAAACCCAGCGCACGAGGCTGGTGCCGATTGACCTGGACGAAACCGGGTTGGAGGGCTGGCAGCGATTGGAGCGGGGCCTGCGGGCCCTGAGCTGGCAGGAGCGCCTGGCCTGGCCACCGGAAAACGAGCCCGATGCCTCACCCTTTCCGGGCCTTAGCTGTTTTGAGCGCAAGCACGCGCCGGTGTTTTTCGGGCAGGACCAGACGCTGCGACAGGCACAGGCCAAGGTGGAGGCCATCACGGCCAGCGCCTCGCGATTCCTGCTGATCCTGGGGGCTTCCGGTTGCGGCAAGTCGTCGCTGCTGCGGGCCGGGCTGGTGCCCTGGCTGGCGGGGGCCGAAGCAGGCCGCTGGATCGTGCTCGATCCCTTCCGGCCGGGAAGGAAACCCTTCCACAGGTTGGCTGCCGTACTGCAGCAAGCCTTCCTGGCCGCGGGCCAGACGCCCCCCAGCGAGCCAGCGCGCAAGGAGGTGGAGATCCTGGAGCAGCTGGAGGAGCTACGCGTCCACCCCGGCCAGCAGGACGCCAGGGTGGTGATCGCCATCGATCAGTTCGAAGAGCTCCTCGGCCGCGGGGATGAGCGCGAGGAAGCCAAACCAACGGAGGCAGATGACTTCCTCTCGACCCTGGCCGAGCTGCTGAAGCTGGAGGGCAGCCGGGTGCTGATCCTGGCGACCTTGCGCTCGGATTTTCTTGGAAGCCTGCAGCTCCATCCCAGCCGTCTCGAGAGCCTGGCGGGAGATCCGATCCTGCTGGGCCCGATGGATGTCGATGGTTTCCGCCAGGTGATCGAAGGACCGGCCCAGCGGGTGGGGCTGCGATTGGAGACGGGGCTGAGTGATCGGCTGGTGCGCGACACCCCCAACGGTGACGCCCTTCCTCTGCTGGCGTTCACCCTGCGGGAGCTGTGGGCCGGTCGAGCCGACGGGGCCGGCCTCACCCTCCAGGAGTACGACGACTTCGGCGGCTTGGCGGGTGCGGTGCAGCGCAAGGCGGATGAGGTGCTCGCCACCAGCGGCGCCACGGAGGAGGAGATCGAGGCGTTGGAGAGGGCCTTCATCGATCACCTGGTGCGCCTCACCAGTGACGGACAAGCGGCCAAACAACCGGCGCGACTGGAGGCGCTGCCGGCCGCCAGTCGACAGCTGGTGGAGATGTTTGTGAAGGCGCGGCTGCTGGTGTCGGGCAAGGGCAGCGATGGGGCCGCAGTGGAGATCGCCCACGAAGCCCTGCTGCGTACCTGGCCCACCTTGGTGACCTGGATTGAGAGGGGCCGAGAAGCCCTGCTGCAGCGGCTGCGGGTGCGGCGCCTGGGAGAAGACCTCCGCGCCAACGCACCTGAGCGGGAGCGGCGGCAGGCGTTGGAGCAACTGGCGGCCCTGGCGGCCAGTGGCGGCGCTGAGGCCCAGGCGGTGGAGCGGGAGGGCGCCCAGCCCCTGGCGAATCTGCTGGCCGCCGCGGCAGCCCCGGAGGCTGACCGCCAGGATGCGGCCCTGGTGTTGGCGCTGATTGGGGCTGAGCAGCCGCTGTGGGATTGCCTGGCCGACACGGCGGCTCCGGTGGCGCTGCGGCGGCGGGCGGCGGAGTGCCTGGGGTTGCTCGCCAAGCGCAGCGGCGATCGGGATCAGCGCGATCGGATCGCGGGGGAGCTGGAGGGCTGGATGCTCAGCGATGCCCTCAATCTGCTTGTGGCCGGCGAGGAAGGCTGGGGGGAGCATGACCGGCGCCTGCCGCTCTTGCAGGGTGCCTCGCGAGGGTTGCAGCTGGCGGCGTCGGCGGAGCTTCCGTTGCTGGGCAGCGGGCCGGGACGGGCGGTGCCGATGCTCACGCTCACGGCGCTGCAGGAGGGTGAGGGCCTGCGGATCCGCACGGAGGTGGTGACGCCAGCGGTGTGGCGGCTGCCGTTGCCGGATGGGGAGCAGCTGGAGCTGGTGGTGGTGGAGGGCGGGGAGCAGGTGATCGGATCGCCAGAGACGGAGGCCGGCCGTGATGTGTACCCCCGGTTCCGCCAGAAGTGCGAGGGGGTGAACGTGGAAGC
>JBKDSQ010000022.1:0-11454 GCA_046340895.1 Synechococcaceae cyanobacterium
AGTGGGCCGCCGCCCGCAACGCCTACGAGCAACGCCAGGCGCTCCGGCCCGCCCGCAAACCCGAAGAACAGGCGTCGATGGTGGCCAGCGTGTTGGCCGCCTACAACCCGCCGCCCCCCGGCCCCTGAGCTGACCCATGGCAAGCCTCGCCCCCGCCGAGAACGCCCCGTCCGGCAAGCCCCTCAAGGTGGGCTCCCCCCACGACCCGGCCGAACGGGAAGCCGACCGCATCGCCGACCTCCTCACCGCCCCCGAGGAGCCGGCGATGCCGGTGTGCGCGGCCTGTGCGGCAGGGGGGGCGCCGTGTGCGGCTTGTGGTGGGGGTGATGGGGCAGGGGTGTTGCGCCGGCAGGTGTCTGGAGGTGGGGAGAGAGGCTCAGGGGGGGAGATGGTGGCGCCGCCGTCGGTGCATCGGGCGCTGAGCGAGCCAGGGGAGCCGTTGCCGGCGGGGATTCGCGGAAAGTTTGAGAGGCGGTTGGGGGTGGATCTACGGGGGGTAAGGGTGCATAGCGGCGGAGAGGCCAGTCAGGCCGCCGCTGACATCGACGCCCGCGCATTCGCGCACGGCATCGACCTCTTCTTCGCCAAAGGTGAGTTCGACCCAGAGTCTCGCGAGGGGCAGCGCCTGTTTGCGCACGAGCTCGCGCACGTAGCACAGGACCGCACGCCGGGCCGGGTGCGCCGATGGCTGCTGGAAGAGGGCACGACTGACGCCGCCAACGACCAGCGGGTGGTCGGTATTCTCGAGCTGCAACCGGGGATTAACCCGCTCGACCAAGCGCACCGCGTCGGCGGCCTCGCCGGCTGGCGCCAGCGCATGCCTCTCTCGTATGCCGAGATGCGACAGCGCTCGGCGGCGCGGTACGGCGAGCCCGCAGTCGCCGCAATCGAGTCGCACGACGCCGATATTCTTGCGCTCGTCGTCAAGTCCGAGGCGGTGCAGAGCGGGCTGCTCGAGTCGCGCGACTACTACGGGAGCCTGGAGCACGCCGAGGAGCGCGAAGCCGCGCAGGGCGTGATCGACTTCTACCGCGGCGCGACCTACCTGTTCCGCGAAGACGTGCGCGGCCTCTACGAGGTGTCGTACTCGTACTTTGCCCAGCAGTACGCCGACGACATCCACTACGACCTGCGGCTGTACCAGCAGATCATGGTCGGCGACGCCGGGGAGATCGTGCGCCAGGTCGGCGTCGATGCTTTCGGCGCCGCTGCCGACGCGCGCGTTGCGCGCGAGCAGCGCGAGGCCTGGTCGGCGGCCGGCGCCGCGCTGGTGGGCGACGAGGTCGCCGAGCGCGAGGGGATCTTCCTCGACGATTCGCTCGAGCTCGAGGCGCAGCTCGAGCCGACCTACGGCGGCACCGACTACTTCGACATGCTCGCCATCGCGCGCGTCTCGGGACGCATGTCCGCGGTGGTCGAGTACGAACGCCGCTACTACGCCTATACACTCTCGCACGACTACGACCGGACGGACATTTTCCTCTCGCACGACTCGGACCAGGAAAGCAAGCTGATCGAGTCGGGCAACAGCGCTCTGGCGCGCGCCATCGTGACGAGCGACGGCTTCGTGGTCACGAGAGACAGCGAGAGCGGCCACTATTTTGGCCGCTACCAGAGGAGCGATCCGTTGCTCGAGCTGGAAGCCGACACTCGCCTGCTCGAGTCGGGCGAGGCCGACCGGCTCGGTGTTGACATAGACCGGCTGTTCCTCAACATGGTGCGCAACCTCGCGCTGCAGAACCTGAGCGAATCCGAGCAGCGCATGAACGGCATCGTCTCGCAGATGGCACCGGAATACTTAACCGACCCGACGCGCGGCGCCGAGCTGCAGCGCGACACGGCGCGGCTGCGCGAGCTCACCGTCCAGGCACCGCGGCTGGCGGAGGAAATCGGCGACGCGGAGCCGACCGAGGAGCAGGGCGACCGGCGCGACGCCCTGCTCGACGAGATGAGCACGCTCGTCCAGCGCCAGCCGGCGGCCGCGTTCTTCGTGCAGCAGGAGCGTCACACGCTATGGGAGGTCGGGGAGATCGCCGGGGCGGCCGCTGTGCCCTATGGCCAGTTGCTGGCGGGCTTCGCGCTCCAGAGAGCCGGGGTCCCCCAGACGGTAGTCGTGGATCAGCTCGAAGGCCTGATGGGCGGCGATGCTGCGCAGCGCGCGATCGAGGAGGCGAACACGCGCCGCGAAAACATCGCCACGGTGCGGCGCGCACTGTTCGACGACCCAGACATCGTGCTCGGCTTCGAGCCGCTACACGCGCCGGTGCTGGAGCATTTTTCCGAGGACCAGCGGGCCAGCATCCGGCGCTCGCTTGCCTGGCGTGACTTCAAGACAACGGCTGAGACCATCGGCCTCACGGTGGTCGACCTCGGCCTGCTCATCAGCGGCTTCTTCACCGGCGGCGCCACCTGGGTCGGGCTCGGCCTAGAGGCTGCTGGCACCACCCTCGCCCTGGCCCAGCTGGATGCGCAGATCCGCGACGCGGAGATGCTCAGCGCACAGTCGCAGCTCGATATCCCGGGCGGCTTCCAGATGGCGCCCGAGGAGCAGGCGGCGAGCGCGCGCCGCTGGGCGGTCTTCGGCTCGGCGCTCACCTTCCTCGGCGTGGTCGGACTGGCGCGCTCGGCGAGCCGGCTGATCCGCGCAGCCGAGGAGGAGGGGACGCTGGTCGGCCGCATCGCGCAGCGCGCCGGCGTTTCGAGCGAGACGGCCGCGGCCGCGCTGCGGCGCACCTGGCGCGGCATCCCGAACCCCGATCCGAACGCGCTGCGCGAGGTGCTGCTCTCCGGCCTTCCCCGCGAGCTGCAGCAGCGTTACGCCCGCCTGCCGATCCGCGTACTCGACGAGGCCGAGTGGGCGCGGGAGTTCGGCGCCCACTCGGCCGAGCATGCTGCGACCCAGTTCGCCTCACGCGAGGGCGAGATCTTCGCTACTGAGGTGGTGTTCCGCCGCCAGGGCAACCTGATGGCGCTGCAGGAGGAAGCCGCGCACCTCGCGCAGAGCGTCGACCCGCGAATGATGGAGCGCATGCATAACCACGCCAACGTCTCGGTGGCGGCGTGGCAGAGCATGCCGAGCGCGCAGCGCCTGCGCACGATGCGCGAGGTGCTCGAGGTCGAGCTCGACGCGCAGGAGCGCGTGCTCGCCCGTGCGCAGCAGGCGGGCGACGATGAGGCGATGGACGACATCCTCGCCGGGATGGACGACATCACGACGCGGATGGGCGACATCGACCGCGCGCTCGCCGATCCCGCCGCAGGCCATCCGAGCTGGTTCGATCCGTCGCGCGCACCGAACCGATATTTCTTCAACGCGCCGCGCCTGCCGCGCACCCACGGCCGATGGGTGAGCGGCGTGCCAGGCAACGGGGTCTGGCTCCCCAATCCCGGGCCGGCGCGGACCCTCGCCCCGCAGGGGGTGACCTTCCGCAACGGCTATCCCAACTTGCGGCCGTTTGCCCTGGTCGAAGTACGAATCGGCCAGGTTGGCCTCGCCAGCGATTTTGCCGATGCAGACCTGCGCTTCGCGCAGCGGGTGGTCAGCGGCAATATCCAGCCGCCTGCGGGATACGTGGTCGCCGACTTCATGCACAATGGTGAGGCGATCGCCGCCGGCACCGCGCGCTACCGCCGCGCAGAGAAGCTCACATGGCACCATCACCAGGGCGGCACTGTTATGCTATTAGTGCCTAGGCGCCTACACTCAGCCGTGCCGCATACTGGCGGCGCATCGGCCGCGCGCGCAGCAAGACTCTATGGGAGGGAAGACGACGATAGCTACTGACTATCCGCAAATCGATGCAGTTTTGCAGCACTTCGGTTTCTATCGCCTAGAGCCGAATGCAACGCTGCCGGGCCGCGACGCCGTCGAGACGCAGGCCCTTGCGGCCGGCATCGCGCTCCCCGACGACTACGTGTATTTCTGCAGTGCGCACGGCGCCGGCGCGTTCGACAAGCACGCAATGCTCACGCTCCCGCCGGGTTGTGCGCTGGGGCGGGAATTCCGACTCGACACCCTCTATGCCGTCGGCGCAGGCGATGACTGGAACCCGATCACGCTGCTCGAGAACACCTACCTCGACCGCCTGCCGGAGGGCTTGCTACCCATCGGGTCCGACTCCGGAGAAAGCCTGATGCTGCTCAGCACCGCGGATCGGGCCGGCGCATACGTATGGGATCATGAGCATCGTGAGCTCACAGATGGCCAGCTCAAGCGCTGCGTTGCGGACCTCGAGCACGCGATGGTTGACACAGAGCAACTCGATATCGACCAGATCCTGCTTCTCTGGGACGAAATGTTTCCATCGCGTGTGGTCAATCCCAGTGGATACAGTAATTTGTACAGAGTGGCTGACTCTTTTGCAGATGCGTTATGTGGTGTTGCGCGAAGTGCGTAGTGGCCAGTCGAGATCGCATGGATCAGGTATTTCTGGGTCGGACACTCTCCGTTAGGGTGGAGCTTTTGGCGAGCACCGATCCTGATCTGCTTGCCTAGAAGGAACAACGGACAATGCAGAACATATTCGATCTAGCTCGCTTCAGTGTCTGGCTGCAGCGGCATCAGCTGGCCTGAAAAGAGTCATGGTCACACCCGCTGCGTCGCAGAGGTCCGCGGTGGCTAGCGTACGCAGGGGCAGTCGGCCAATCTCCGTGAGCAGATCCGAGGCCTCCTCGGCGGTCAGCAGCGTGCGACTGATCTGACGGCTGAGCACGTAGTTTATCTCCAGCCAGCAGAGATCGGGAACCAAAAGAGTCGCGGCCCCTCGGCAGCCTCGCTCCATCACCGCCTCCAGCGGAGCCGGCAGGGGACCATCCGCCAGGTCAAGCCTCAACAGGGCCGCGGTGCACTAGCGGATCGGGGGGCAGATGCGGGAGCCAGTGCCATCAGCCAGGCCATTCCTCAGCGCTGTCTATGGCCACTTCACGGACCGTGCAGTCCTCGCCCATCAGACCCCGCGCAATAGCTGCCAGGGTTTCCGCTTTCGCCAGAGCCGCAGACGGCACAGCTCCTTCCACCGGCCCCCAGCCTCAGGCCGGCAACGCCCACGGGTTGAGCCCCAGGTCGGCGCCGATGCGGTGGGCGCAGGCGAAGCCGCTGAAGGCCACGGCGTTGAGGCCCTGGCCGGGGAAACAGGAATCGCCCACGCAATAGAGATCGCGCACGCCGGTGCGGTTGAAGGGCATCGGCAGCAGACCGGGCAGGCGCAGGGCCGGGATCGGGCCGTAGCTGCCGCCCATGCGGCCGAGGAAGCGGCGGTGGCTGCGGGGGGTGCCGACCTCGCGGTGGCGGATCGCGCCGGCCAGGCCGGGCAGGATCGCCTCCAGGCGTTGGATCAATCGGTCGGCGTCGGCCTGCTTCTTGGCGCGGTAGGCGGCGGGGGAGAGGTGGCGCCAGGCCTCGATGGCGCTGGGGGTGAAGGTGTGCAGGATGTGGTGGCCCGGCGGCGCCAGCGACGGATCGAGCAGCGTCGGCATCGACACGAACACCACCCCCTGCTCCTGCTCCATCGCCTCCCAGGTCTCCAGCAGCAGGTGGTGGCAGTGGAACCCGTCGGGCACCACCGCTGCGTCGATGCCCAGGTGCAACGACAGGAATGAGGCCGAGGGCCGGTAGCGGCGCCGCCAGGTGGCCTCGGCCGCCGGGGTGTGCGCCGCATCCACCAGCGGCCGGGCCACGGCGCCCTCACTGCCGGGATCGCCGGCGAAGGTGTCCCAGCGGGTGGCGTTGCTCACCACCCGGCGGGCCCGCATCATTTCGCCACTGGCCAGCCGCACGCCCACCGCCCGGCCCGAGGCGCCCTCGCCCTCGATCAGCACTTCGGTGACGCGCGCCTTGTAGCGGATCGCACCGCCATGGGCCTCCAGCCCCGCCACCAGCTTCTGGGCGATCACCCCCACGCCGCCGCGCGGATAGTGGATGCCACCGGCGTGGCGATCGGAGAAGACCATGCCGGCGTTGATCATCGGCGTGCGATCGGCGGGCATCACGCTCCAGCAGAAGCACTCCATGTCGATGAACTTCAGCAGCTGCTGATCGCGGATGTGGGCGCGGGCCACATCGCCCACATTGAACGGCAACCAGCGGGCCAGCCCCAGGCAGGCCAGCGGCGCTTTGAAGAACACCTTCGCCAGGTAGGCGGGATCCTCCAGCGACAGCAACGGCATCGCATCGAGGCAGCGGAACACCTGCCAGCAGGTGTTGTAAAAGGCGCGGATCCCTTTGGCTTCGTGCGGGAACAGGGCGGTGAGATCGGCGAGGAAGCGCTCGTAGTCGCGGTCGACCGCCACGTGCAGGCCGCCCGGCAGGTGGTAGTCGAGCTGGGCGGGATCGGGGATCGTGTCGCAGCGTTGGCCCACATCGGCCAGGGCACGGGTGAGCAGGTTGGTGTGGCCCTTCTCGCCGAAGCCGAAGATCATCGAGGCGCCCACATCGAAGCGGTAGCCGTCGCGGTGGAAGCTGCCGCCGGAGCCGCCCGGGATCAGGTAGCGCTCCAGCACCAGCACCTTCGCTCCCTTCGCCGCCAGCTGGCTGGCGGTCACCAGGCCGCCGATGCCGGCGCCGATCACGATCACGTCCCACTCGCCCTCGGGCGTGGTGGTGCTGGCGCGGGAGGGGTCTGGGGAGGGGGCGGTCACCGGAGCAGGCGCGGGCGAAGGCGGATGGCGGCGACCCTAGGAGGCACCTGGAGCTGCCTGGTGCGCCCTGGTGCGGCCAGCCCAGGAGAGGCCATGCTGGAAGCTGCGTCTGCCCTGCCGCCGTGACCACCGGCTCCCATCCGTTCTCGATCCTTGAGCTCGATTCCGATCTGCAGCAGCGGCTGGCGGCCGCCGCCGCCCGCGAGGGCCTGAACCTGACAAGCCTGTGCCAGCGCTGGCTGCTGGAAGAGCTGGAGCGCCATGAGCGCGCCCACGGGCTGGAGCCGGCCGGTCGCTGTTCGGTGCGCACGGGCCAGGCGAGCACCGGTCCGCTGCCCCTGCCCCTGCAGCAGTGAGGCTCAGGCGGGCACCATCGCCTGGGCAGGCTGGGGCTCGCTGTCGGACTGGATCCCGTCCGTTGGCTGCGGAACCGGCAGGGTTTCGGTGAGCACCGAGAACGCCTCCAGGGTGTGCGGGCCGAAGGTGCGCAGGAACGGCACATCGCCGGCGTCGCGGCCGCGGCCGATCAGCACCCGGCTGGTGCAGGGCACGTTGTTGTGGGCATCGAAGACGTACCAGCGATCTTCCAGCCAGGCCTCGAACCAGGCGGTGAAGTCAACGCCGCTCTCGCCGGGCCGCGGGGCCTCCTGGCCGAGGTAGCCGCTGCAGTAGCGGGCGGGGATGTTGATGGCGCGGCAGAGGGCGATCGCCAGGTGGGCGAAGTCGCGGCAGACGCCCCGGCCATCGCGCAGGCTGTCGAGGGCGCTGCGTTCGGGCGAGGCGGCGCTGGGGTCGTAGCGGAGGTGACCGTGCACCCAGGCGCAGATCGCCTCCACCTGGCCCCAGCCGGAGGGGGGGCCGCCGAATTCACGCCAGGCCAGATCCTGCAGACCGTCGCTGTCGCAGTAGCGGCTGGCATTGAGGTAGCGGTAGCTCTCGATCGGCAGGGCGCCTGGGGCGCAGGCGCGCGCCTGGCGCACCACCGGATCGGGCTGGCCGCTGTCGTGCAGGCGGGCCTCGTAGCGCAGGGTGGTGGTGCCGGCGGCCGCCAGGAAGCGGCACCAACGGTTGCCATCGCGGTCGACCAGCACCTCGGTGGTGCGGTCGGGGCTGAGGTGCAGCTGCTCGGGGCCGGCCAGGTCGTCGCGGCGGCTGCTGTGGGGATGCACCAGGGCCAGGGCCGGGGTAGGGGCCGGACAGTGGAGGGTGAGCGCGCAGCCGAGCCGAATCTGCAGGGGGGGAACGGGGCGCACAGGAGGCGGGGGCAGGGGAGAAACGGGGGGGCGGGCGGACGGCCCGCACGGCTCAGACGGCCGTCAGGGCCGCATCGCTTGTGGCCGCAACGGAACCGGCGCTGCCGGAACGCTCCGGACTGGAGCCTGCCGGGGCGGCGAAGGGGGCCAGATCCGCCAGGGCTCGGTCCCGGTAGGCAGCGTAGCGGCGCCGCTTGTCGCGGATCCGCTCCGGCAGATCGGGGAGCAGGCCGAAGTTGGGCGGCATCGGCTGGAAGCGCCCGCTCGGGGCTTCGGCGATGAAGTGGGTGAGGGCGCCGAGCATCGTGGTGGGCGGCAGGGCGAGCGGCGCGAGCCCGCGGGCCAGCCGCGCCGCGTTGGTGCCCGCCAGCCAGCCGCCGGCCACTGCCGCCGCGTAGCCCTCGGTGCCGGTGATCTGCCCGGCCGCCAGGAGGGTGGGGCGAAGACGGAACTGCAGGGTGGGATCGAGCAGCTGGGGCGATTCGAGAAAGGTGTTGCGGTGCATGACGCCGAAGCGCACGAATTCGGCGTTCTCCAGCCCCGGGATCAGCCGCAGCACCCGCTTCTGCTCGCCCCACTTGAGGTTGGTCTGGAAACCCACCAGGTTCCAGAGGCGGCCGTCGCGGTCTTCCTGGCGCAGCTGCACCACGGCGTAGGCACGGCGGGCGCGGCGCACATCGCGGTCGTTCACATCGCCCCAGCGGGGATCCCAGAGCCCGATCGGCTTGAGCGGGCCATAGCGCATGGTGTCTTCACCGCGGCGGGCGAGCTCCTCGATCGGCAGGCAGCCTTCGAAGAAGTGGGCGCTCTCGCGCTCGAAATCCTTGAGTTCGGCCTGCTCGGCGCTGAGCAGGGCCTCGCGGAACTGCAGGTACTGCTCCCGGTCGAGCGGGCAGTTGATGTAGTCGGCGTCGCCCTTGTCGTAGCGGCTGGCGCGGAAGGCCACCGACAGGTCGATCGAATCGCCCGCCACGATCGGGCTGGCGGCGTCGAAGAAGTGGCAATCGGCGCGGCCGGTGAAGGTGCGCAGGTCGTCGGCGAGCGGTTCGCTGGTGAGGGGCCCGGTGGCCAGCACGGCGATCTGCCCAGCTGCGGGCAGGGCCATCTGCTCGCGACGCTCCACCGTCACCAGCGGGTGGGTTTCGAGGGCCGTGGTGAGGGCTGCGCTGTAGCGGCCCCGATCCACCGCCAGGGCGCCCCCGGCGGGAACCGCATGCCGGTCGGCGGTGCCGATCACGAGCGAGCCAAGCCGGCGCAGCTCTTCCTGCAGCAGCCCCGCAGCCCGGTCGCTGCTGAGGGCGCCGAAGCTGTTGCTGCACACCAGCTCGGCGAATTCGGCGCTGTGGTGGGCAGGCGAGCGGCGCACCGGACGCATTTCCACCAGCCGCACCCGCAGGCCGGCGGAGACGATCTGCCAGGCGGCTTCGGTGCCGGCCAGGCCGGCGCCGATCACCAGGATCTCGGAGTCACTGGCGGGCACCGCAGGATGGCGAAGGCAAAGCTCACGCTACGGGCTTGGTGGAGCCCGCGGCGATGTGATCGGAGCCGCAGCGGATCAGGCGCGGGCGCGCTTGAGCATCAGCTGCAGCTGGCCCACAGCTGCGCGGCCGATATGGAACACGGCCCAGGACGCCGCCAGCACGATCGGAGCAGCGACGAGCACGACCCGGAGATCCATGGTGGCGAGCAAGCAAGGGTGGAGCGATCTTACGGATCCCAGCCCCCCCACCGCTGGACCGGCCGCAGCGGCGTGGGATTTCGATGCAATCGGGGACCTTCGCGCCGCGGGCGCCGCCTTCAGAAGCCGGGATCGTCGCCGCGTCCAGCGTGCGCCATCGCCAGCTTGTGGTATTTGCGGGCGTGCTCCCGCTGGGCCGCGATCGCCTCCCGCGACTGCTCGCGCTTCACCTGCGCCGGAGCCCCCATCACCACCGCGCCCGCCGGCACGTCCTTGGTGACCACCGATCCGGCCGCCACCAGCGCCCCCTCCCCCACCGTGACGCCGTTGAGCACGATCGCGCCGATCCCCACCAGGCAGCCATCCCGCAACGTGGCGCCATGGATTACGGCCCGATGCCCGATCGTCACCTCGGCGCCGATCCGCACCGGCTGGCCGGGATCGCCATGCAGCACCGCCCCGTCCTGCACGTTGCTGCGCGGCCCCACCGTGATCGCGCACACATCCCCCCGCGCCACCGCCGTGGGCCACAGGCTGGCCCCCGCTTCCAGGGTCACATCCCCGATCACCACCGCCGACTCCGCCACCCAAGCCTGCGGATGCACCCGCGGCTCCGGCCAGGGCGAAGAAGGGGAAGCGCTGCCGAACCCGGCCATGGCATTCGCTCTGCTGGCGCTGATTCTCGGATGCCCCCGGCACGCCCGGGCGCCGGGTTGCGGGGGGGACCCCCTGGGGTGATACGTTCACCTCAGCCCTCCGGGGCTGCCTTCGGGCGGGTCGCTAGCTCAGCGGTAGAGCACTCGGCTTTTAACCGATTGGTCCTGAGTTCGAATCTCAGGCGACCCATTTACCATGAACCCTTGAGACGACAGGCAAGTTCCTTGCACAGCAAGGGTTCTGCCTCGGTTTCAAGCCCTCCCAGCCAACACGGATCGAGTCCGCGGAAGGCCGGGGAAGTGCGTAACTGGGTCATTTGTTTGGGACATAGTCCCAAGCAAAAGTTGTCGGTTGATGACATAGGCAAATCCAGCAGGCCGATTTCGGACCCCTCTACTACCGGTTCTGATCTGATGCCGACTCCAACCTCTCCTCTGGAGCGTTCCAACGGGATTCTGCGGGCCTTTGGAGCCCCCTTCCGCCTACGCCAGCACCGCCGCAGCCGCTGGGTGACGGTCTACGAGAACCTTCCGGATCGCCGGACCCAGGAGCGATCAGTCCCTGGCTGCGCCGCTGCCGATCCCCTGGCCGTCGAGGAGCTCTGCGAGCGCCTGCTGGCCCTCGCCAAGACGGGAGGGCGCCTTGATGCACTCCTGAGGGACTCAGACGCCCCCAGGCCCCGCCCCACCTCCGCCCCCTGCTGGGCCGCCATCTGCGACGCGGTGGTGGCCTACCAGCGAGGCCAGGGCGTGAACATGAACCTGGTGGGCCCGTTCAAGGGCAACGGGTATTTCCGGCTGCTGCCGCCGGATCGTCCCGCGAGCGTGGAGGACGTGCGGCGCTTTGCGCTGCACACCAGCGAGAGCCTCAAGGCCCACCTGGAGGACCCGAGTGAGCCGCTGCTGCCGATGGCGACGCACCGCCAGGGCTTCCGGCAGAAACGGGAGGTGGTGTCGCTGCTGCGGCGGGCGGGCTTTGCAGCGGTGGCGCCGGAGGAGCTGAGCCACGAGCTCAAGGGCCTGGTGAACCGCAAGAAACAGGCGCTGGTCGCCGCCGGGCAATCGAGGCGCCGGATCCCGAGCACCGAGGCAATCGAGGACTGGCTCGATGCGGTGATGGAGGAAGACCCGCTGTGGGGCTGGGTGTTCGCGATGGTCGCCACCGACGGCCTGCGGCCCCATGAGGTGTGGCACGTGGACGGTCTGCCGGATGGGAACGGCCTGATCACGG
>JBKDSQ010000023.1:0-5336 GCA_046340895.1 Synechococcaceae cyanobacterium
CCCCCCGGGGGGGGGTGCCCGTGGGGGCCCGGGGGGCGGGGGGGTGTGGGGGGGCGCGGGGCCGGGGGGCCGCGCCGCTCTGGCTGCTGAGCGAGGTGGGCGATGCCGATCGCCACGCCTGGCTCGCCAGCCTTGGGGCAGAGCTGCAGGGGGAGCAGGTGCTGATGGCGCGCAGCGTCTGGCGCCGCCAGGAATGGCAGCCGCGGCAGGGCCTGGCCCGCCGTCGCCTGGCGGCGGGTCTGGAGCAGCTGCAGCCCCGCCGCCAGCCCGTGCCCAGCCCCTTCGCCCGCCGCCCGCTGCCGCGCCAGCGCCCACTGGTCGTCCGCTGAGCCGGTGCCGCGCCCTGCCCCCTGTTCGGCCCTGGCCCTCGACGTGGGCCGCCGCCGCATCGGCCTGGCGGGTTGCGACCCCCTGGGCCTGACGGTCACCCCCCTGCCCGCCCTGCCGCGCGGTGCCTTCGCCGACGACCTGGCCTCCCTGCTGCCGCTGCTGCGCTCCCGGGCGGTGAAAGCGCTGGTGGTGGGCCTGCCTCTCGATGCCGCCCAGCGCCCCACCGCCCAGGCGGCCCACTGCCGGCGCTACGGGCGGCGACTGGCCCAGGCCCTGGCCGAGCAGGGCCTGCCCCTGCCGGTGGCCTGGGTGAACGAGTTCGCCAGCAGCTGGGAGGCCGGCGAGCGCTTCGGCCTCCACGGCGACCGCAGCGGACGTCTCGACAGTGCCGCCGCGGCCCTCCTGCTGGAACAATGGTTGCGGGAAGGTCCGGCGCAGCCACCGGCAACGCCACCAGCAGCGGCCACCAGCGGCAGCTCGCTCCGCCGCGCCATCGCCCCGCCTGAACCATCCTGAGACCAACCGCCTGCCTGTCATGACTTCCGATTCCGCCACCATGACGGGTGCCGGCGATGTGCCCACGGTGCTCGTGCGCGACGGCTCCGGCCGCCAGCTGCTGTGCTTCCTGGAGCAGCTGATCCCCGTGGAGGGGATCGACTACGGCCTGCTCACCCCCGTTGACACCCCGGTGTGCCTGGTGCGCATCGGCGGCGACGAGGACGAGGATGAGCTGATCGAGGAGCTCGACGACGCCGAGGAGATCCTGCAAGTGGCCGATGTGGTGCTGCAGGAACACGACCTCACCCTCGTGCGCTCCGCCGCCACCCTCACCGTCAGCGGCGAACTGGAGGAAAACGACCCCGAGGACCTGGAAGAGGAGCTCGACGACGACGAGCTCGACGACGACGAAGACGGCGAGAGCGACCTCTACGAGATGCTGATCCAATTCCGCGCCGGCGAGCAGGAATACGGCCTGTACATTCCGCTCGATCCGTTCTTCGTGGTGGCGCGCCTGCAGGGCGGCGAGGCGGTGCTGGTGGAAGGCGAGGAGTTCGAGCGCATCCAGCCCCGCATCGAGCAGGAGCTCGATGAGCGCGAGGGCGAGGGTTGATGGTGCGCCAGCTGCTCACCCCCGACTGGCTGCCCGGCCGCACCCTTGCCCAGCTGCCCCTGGCGGAGCTGATCGAGCGGCCGCTGCCGATCCGCGCCCTGGTGCTCGACGTCGACCGCACGCTGCTGCCCCGCCGCAGCGCCACCCTGCCCGCCAGCGCCGAGCAGTGGCTGCGCGAGGCCAAGCGGCGGCTGCCGATCCATCTGCTCAGCAACAACCCCTCGCGCCGGCGCATCGCCGCGGTGGCCGACCAGCTGGGCGTTCCCTACACCGCCGCGGCCGGCAAGCCCCGCCGCGCTGCCCTGCGGCGGGTGTTGGAGGAACTGGGCATCCCCGCCGCCCAGGTGGCGCTGGTGGGCGACCGGCTGTTCACCGATGTGATCGCCGGCAACCGTCTCGGCCTGTTCACGGTGCTGGTCAAACCGATCGACGCCCAGGGCCACCCCTGCCAGCGCGACCGTCTCCAGAACCTCGAGCTGCGCATGGCCCGCTGGGTGGGCAGCGGCCTGGGCTGAGCGCCATGGGGCAACGGATCCGGGTGATCAAGGTGGGCACCAGCCTGCTGCGCGGCGATGCGGAACGGCCCACCGCGGCCGTCATCGCCGACATGGCGGCCAGCCTGGCGCGGCGCCAGCGCCGCGGCGACGCCATCGTTCTGGTCACCAGCGGCGCCGTGGGCCTGGGCTGTGAGGCCCTCGGCCACAGCAGGCGCCCCACCGAGCTGGTGGCCCTCCAGGCCGCAGCCGCCGTGGGCCAGGGCCGCCTGATGGGCCTTTACCAAGATGCCTTCGCGGTGCGCGGCCTGCGCGTGGCCCAGGTGCTGCTCACCCGCGGCGACCTCGCCTCGCGCCGCCGCTACGCCAACGCCCGCCGCACCCTCGCCCAACTGCTGGAGTGGGGCGTGATCCCGATCGTCAACGAGAACGACACCCTCGCCACCGACGAACTGCGCTTCGGCGACAACGACACCCTCTCGGCCCTGGTGGCGGTGGCCGTGGGCGCCGAGGAGCTGGTGCTGCTCACCGACGTCGACAGCCTCTATTCCGGCGATCCCCGCACCGATCCCAGCGCCCGCCCGATCGCCGAGGTGCGGGATCTGGCCGAACTCGAACGGCTCGGCGCCGTCGCCGGCGGCGGCGGCCAGTGGGGCACCGGCGGCATGACCACCAAGCTGGCGGCGGCCCGCATCGCCACCTCCAGCGGCATCGCCGTGCGCCTGGCCGACGGCCGCGACCCGGCCGTGCTCGAGGCCCTGCTCAACGGCCAGCCCCTGGGCACCCTGTTCCGCCCCAGCGCCACGCCGCTGACGGAGCGCAAGGGCTGGCTGGCCCACGCCCTGCTGCCCAAGGGCAGCCTGCGGGTCGATGCCGGCGCCGAGCGGGCCCTGCTGGAGCGTGGCGCCTCGCTCCTGGCGGTCGGCATCCGCGCGGTGGAGGGAAGCTTCAGCCGCCAGGAGCCCGTGCTGGTGCTCGGCGACGATGGCCGCGAGCTGGGCCGCGGCCTCACCGCCCTCGGCAGCGACGAGCTGCGCGCCATCCTCGGCCTCAGCAGCGAGGAGGTGAAGCGCCGGCTGGGCGATGTGGGCGACGCGGTGGTCCACCGGGACCACTTCGTGCTCACCGCCGCCGAACCGCCCCGCTGAGCGGCGGCCCGCCTACGATCCGGCCGCCCCGTCCCCAGGGAATGCGCTTCAGCAGCCTGCTCGCCCAGCTCGGCAGCCTTGATTCCGCCAGCCCGCGGGCCCTGGCGGACGATCCCGAGCTCCATGGCGCCGAGGCCCTCGACCGGGCCGGAGCTGGAGAGCTCAGCTTCCTGGAGGGCGGCAACGCCCTCGCCGCCGCCCTTGCCGACTGCCATGCCGCCGCCCTGCTGATCCCCTCCCGCGGCGAGGAGGCCGAGGCGCTGCAGAACCTGGCCAGCGAGCGGGGCATCGCCTGGGCTGCCATGCGCGATCCCCGCCTGGGGTTCGCCGAGGCGTTGGAGCTGCTCTATCCCCGCCGCCTCCCCGCCCCGGGCACCCACCCCAGCGCAGTGGTGGATCCCAGCGCCCGCCTCGGCGCCGGCGTCAGCCTTGGCGCCCAGGTGGTGGTGGGAGCCGGCGCGGTGCTGGGCGACGGCTGCATCCTTCACCCCGGGGTCGTCCTCTATGAGGACGTGGAACTGGGCGAAGGCTGCGAACTGCACGCCGGCGCGGTGTTGCACCCCGGCAGCCGCCTCGGCCGCGGCTGCGTGATCCACGCCAACGCCGTGATCGCCTCGGAGGGCTTCGGCTTCGTGCCCACCGCCAGCGGCTGGCGCAAGATGCCCCAGACCGGCCGGGTGGTGCTCGAAGACGGAGTCGAAGTGGGCTGTGGATCCACGATCGACCGCCCGGCCGTCGGCGAGACCCGCATCGGCGCCGGCACCAAGATCGACAACCTGGTGCATGTGGGCCATGGGGTCATCACCGGCCGCGGCTGCGCCCTGGCCGCCCAGGTGGGCATCGCCGGTGGCGCCGTGCTCGGCGATGGCGTGATCCTGGCGGGGCAGGTGGGCGTCGCCAACCGCGCCCGCATCGGCGACCGGGCCATTGCCTCCTCCAAGTCGGGCATCCATGGCGAGGTGGCGGCTGGGGAGGTGGTGAGCGGCTACCCGGCGATCCCGAACCGGCTCTGGCTGCGCTGCTCGGCGGCCTTCAGCAAGCTGCCGGAGATGGCCCGCACCCTGCGCCAGCTGCAGCGGTAGCCTCGCGGATCGCGCCTCTTCCCGCGGTCGATGAACTCCCACCGGATCACCCTTCTCCCCGGCGACGGCATCGGGCCCGAGATCACCGCCGTGGCCCGGCAGCTGCTGGAGGCGGTAAGCCGTCGCCACGGCTTCGCGCTGGTGTTCGAGGAGCAGCCGATCGGCGGCGCGGCGATCGACGCCACCGGCATGCCCCTGCCCGAGAGCACACTCGAGGCCTGTCGTGCCAGCGAAGCGGTGCTGCTGGCGGCGATCGGCAGCCCCCGCTTCGACAGCCTGCCCCGCGAACTGCGCCCGGAAACGGGCCTGCTGGCGCTGCGCTCGGGCCTGGGCCTGTTTGCCAATCTGCGGCCGGTGAAGATCCTGCCGGCCCTGATCGGGGCCAGCAGCCTGCGGCCCGAGGTGATCGACGGGGTGGATCTGATGGTGGTGCGCGAGCTCACCGGCGGCGTGTACTTCGGCCTGCCCAAGGGCCGCGTCGAGGCCGGCGGCCATGTGCGGGCCTTCAACACGATGGTCTACGAAGACCACGAGATCGACCGCATCGCCCGCGTCGGCTTCGATCTGGCCCGCGCCCGCCGCGGCCGCCTCTGTTCGGTCGACAAGGCCAATGTGCTGGATGTGAGCCAGCTCTGGCGCGACCGGGTGGAGGCGATCCACGCCGACTACGCCGACGTCGGCCTCAGCCACATGTACGTCGACAACGCCGCGATGCAGCTGGTGCGCGATCCGCGCCAGTTCGATGTGCTGCTCACCAGCAACCTGTTCGGCGACATCCTCAGCGACGAGGCGGCGATGCTCAGCGGCTCGATCGGCATGCTCCCCTCGGCCTCGCTCGGCGCCGGGGGCCCGGGCCTGTTCGAGCCGATCCATGGCTCCGCCCCCGACATCGCCGGCCAGGACAAGGCCAACGTGCTGGACGTCAGCCAGCTGTGGCGCGAACGGGTCACCGCCATGGCCGGCGAGTATCCCGATGTGGAGCTCAGCCACATGTACGTCGACAACGCGGCCATGCAGCTGGTGCGGGCTCCCCGCCAGTTCGACGTGCTGCTCACCAGCAACCTGTTCGGCGACATCCTCAGCGACGAGGCGGCCATGCTCAGCGGCTCGATCGGCATGCTGCCCTCCGCTTCCCTGGGATCCGGCGGCCCGGGCCTGTTTGAGCCGATCC
>JBKDSQ010000024.1:0-69749 GCA_046340895.1 Synechococcaceae cyanobacterium
CATCTGGGGCGGCGTGAGGCCGAGGCTCTGCTTGCTCTGCTCCGGGCTGGCGTGGTCCACCAGCACATCGGGGATGCCCAGCCGCAGCACGGGCACCAGCACCTCGTGGTCGTTGAGGCTCTCCACCACGGCGGCTCCGAAGCCGCCGGGAAGGCAGCCCTCCTCCATCGTCACCACCCGGCCGATGCGGCGGGCCATCGGCACGATCAGGGCCTCATCCAGCGGCCGCAGGAAGCGGGCGTTGATCACCGCCGCCCGCACCCCCTGCTCCTGCAGCAGCCCGGCGGTGGCCAGGGCCGGATAGACCATCGACCCGTAAGCCACGATCAGCAGATCGTCGCCATCGGTGAGCAGTTCCCCCTTGCCGATCTCCAGCGGCTGCCAGCCCTCCTCCATCAGCGGCACACCCTCGCCCTCGCCGCGGGGGAAACGCAGGGCGCAGGGGCCGTTGTGCTGGATCGAGGTGACGAGCATCCGCTGCAGCTCCGCCTCATCCTTCGGCGCCATCACCGTGAAGTTGGGCACGGCGCGCAGGTAGCTGATGTCGTACTGGCCCTGGTGGGTGGGGCCATCGGCGCCGACGATGCCGGCGCGGTCGAGCACGAAGGTGACGGGCAGGTTCTGGATGCCCACGTCGTGGATGAGTTGGTCGTAGGCCCGCTGCAGGAAGGTGCTGTAGATCGCCACCACCGGCCGCAGCCCCTCGCAGGCCATGCCCGCCGCCATCGTGACGGCGTGCTGCTCGGCGATGCCCACATCGAAGTACTGCTTCGGCAGGGCCTTCTCCAGCAGATCCAGGCCGGTGCCGGTGGCCATGGCGGCGGTGATGCCCACCACGCGCGGATCCTGCTCGCAGAGGGTGACGAGCGTCTGCCCGAACACCTTGCTCCAGCTGGGCGGCTTCGGCTTGCTGGAGGGGTAGGCCTTGCCGGTGGCCAGGTCGAAGGCCGACTGGGCGTGATAGCCCACCTGGTCGGCCTCGGCGAAGGGGTAGCCCTTGCCCTTGGTGGTGGCCACATGCACCAGCACCGGCCCCTCGGTGCGGTGGGCGGCCTCGAAGGTGCGCACCATGGCCGGAATGTCGTGGCCGTCGATCGGGCCCATGTAGGTGAAGCCCAGCTCCTCGAACACCGCCCCGAGCTTCGGCACCGCCAGGCGCTTCATGCTCTCCTTGAGGGTCTTGAGCTCGGCCGGCAGCTCGCCGTGCAGGAAGGGGAGGTGGCGGATCGCCTCCTCGGCGTTGTCCTGCAGGAACTGCACCGGCTTGCTCAGCCGCATGCGATTGAGGTGGGTGGAGAGGGCGCCCACCGGTGGACTGATCGACATGTCGTTGTCGTTCAGCACCACCAGGAGGTTGGTGCGCGGCAGGTGGCCGGCGTGGTTGATCGCCTCCAGGGCCATGCCACCGGTGAGGGCACCGTCGCCGATGACCGCCACGCAGCGGAAGTCTTCGCCGCGGGCATCACGGGCCAGGGCCATGCCGAGGGCCGCCGAGATGCTGGTGGAGGCGTGGCCGGCGCCGAAGTGGTCGAAACGGCTTTCACACCGCTTCAGGTAGCCCGCCACACCGCCCTTCTGGCGCAGGGTGTGGAACTGCCCGTAGCGGCCGGTGACCAGCTTGTGGGGGTAGGCCTGGTGGCCCACGTCCCACACCACCTTGTCGCGGTCTAAGTCGAGGGTTTGGTAGAGGGCCAGGGTGAGCTCCACAACCCCAAGGCCGGGGCCAAGGTGGCCGCCGCTGGTGGAGACCACCTCGAGATGCCGCTCGCGGATCTGGCGGGCCATCGCCTCCAGCTCTGCGGTGCTCAGACCGTGCAGCTGATTCGGGTGATTCAGCTCGCTGAGGTGCATGACCATACCGATCTGGGCCCCGGCAATCTACGGGTTCCGTTCTTGGGGTCGGCGGCAACCGCCACCGTTTGGCGCCGAGCGCCGCGACGGCAGGGCATCAGCCGCTTGCCACACTGGAACCCATGAACGACGGCGTCCCCAACCCCTTCGGCCCGGCTGGCATGCCCCTGGCCAGCCCCTATCTGCAGCGGATCCTGCGGGCGCGCGTCTACGACGTGGCGATCGAATCACCGCTCGATCCGGCGCCGAACCTCTCGCGCCGCCTCGGCAATCAGGTGCTGCTCAAGCGGGAAGACCTGCAGCCGGTGTTCAGCTTCAAGCTGCGCGGCGCCTACAACAAAATGGTCGGCCTCGGGGCGGACGAGCTGGCGCGGGGCGTGATCGCCGCCAGCGCCGGCAACCATGCCCAGGGGGTGGCCCTGGCGGCCGGCAAGCTCGGCTGCAGCGCCGTGATCGTGATGCCGGTCACCACGCCGGAGGTGAAAGTGCGCTCGGTGGCGGCCCGCGGCGCCGAGGTGGTGCTCCACGGCGACACCTACGACGAGGCCTACGCCGAGGCCCGGCGGCTGGAGGCGGAGCGCGGCCTCACCTTCATCCACCCCTTCGACGATCCCGAAGTGATCGCCGGCCAGGGCACGATCGGCCTGGAGATCCTGCGCCAGTGCTCCGAGCCGCCGGATGCCATTTATGTGGCCGTCGGTGGCGGCGGCCTGATCGCCGGCGTGGCGGCCTACGTCAAGAGCCTCTGGCCGCGGCTGCAGGTGATCGGCGTCGAGCCGGTGGATGCGGACGCGATGACGCGCTCGCTGGCGGCGGGGGAGCGGGTGCGGCTGGAGCAGGTGGGGCTGTTCGCCGATGGCGTGGCGGTGCGGCAGGTGGGCGAGCACACGTTCGCCCTCGCCCGCGACTACGTCGACGCCATGGTCACGGTGGACACCGACGAGATCTGCGCCGCGATCAAGGACGTGTTCGAGGACACCCGCTCGATCCTTGAGCCCGCCGGCGCCCTGGCGGTGGCGGGCATGAAGAAGGACGTGGAGGCCCGTGGCCTGCAGGGGCGCACGTTGGTGGCGATCGCCTGCGGCGCCAACATGAACTTCGAGCGGCTGCTGTTCGTGGCCGAGCGGGCGGAGCTGGGGGAGAAGCGGGAGGCGCTGCTGGCGGTGGAGATCCCGGAGCGACCGGGGAGCCTGCGGGAGTTCTGCCGGGTGCTGGGGCAGCGCAGCCTCACCGAATTCAGCTATCGGCTCGCCGACCCGCGCTTCGCCCACATCTTTGTGGGGGTGCAGATCCGCGACCGGCGCGACACCGAGGTGCTGATGGCAGCCCTGGAGGCCGCCGGCCTGCCCTGCCACGACCTCACCGACAACGAGCTGGCGAAGCTTCACCTCTGCCACATGGTGGGCGGACGGCTGCCCGCCAGCGCCGGGCCGGCCCTGGAGCAGGGCCATGAACGGCTCTATCGCTTCGAATTCCCGGAGCGGCCCGGCGCCCTGATGGCCTTCGTGAGCGCCCTGCACCCCAACTGGAACATCAGCATCTTCCATTACCGCAACCACGGCGCCGACGTGGGCCGGATCGTGGTGGGGGTGCAGGTGCCGGAGGGGGAGCTGGGGGAGTGGCAGGCCTTTCTGCAGGCGCTTCCTTACCAGCACTGGGAGGAGACGGACAACCCCGCCTACCGCATCTTCCTCGGCCCGGCGTCGCGGCTGGCGCCCCCCCCCGGACTGGTGGGGGTCTGAGGGCTGCGATACGTTGCGGCAAGACCGCGCTGGAGCCGCTCCATGCCCAGCCCCACCCCGGAACCGCCCCCCGTGGCGAGCGAGCCGGCCGCCGAGGGCCGCTGGGAGTACGCCCATGCCGATGGCCGGGCCCTGAGCCTGTCGCTGCCGGCACGGCTGGAGGCGATCCTGTACCTCAAGGGGCGGCCGCTGAGCCTGGCGGAGCTGGCGGAGATCGCCGCCGTGAGCCGCGAGCAGGCGGAGCTGGCCCTGATCACCCTGATGGCCGACTACGCCCACCGCGACACGGCCCTGGAAATCCACCAGGACGGGCAGCGCTACAGCCTGCAGCTGCGCGAGAGCCTGGGGGATCTGGTGCAGGATCTGCTGCCGATCGATCTGTCCACCGCCGCCCTGCGCACCCTGGCCACGATCGCGCTCAAGAAGCGCATCCTGCAGTCGGATCTGGTGGATCTGCGCGGATCCGGCGCCTACGACCACATCAAGGAGCTGCTGGCCCAGGGCTTCATTGAGCGCAAACGGCAGAGCGAGGGGCGCTCCTACTGGCTGAGCCTGAGCGAGAAGTTCCACCGCACCTTCTCCGTGCGCCCCGACGACCTGCCGCGCAGCCCGCGGGGGCCGAGCCCGGCGCTCGCCGAGAAGCACGATGCGGCCACGCCGAACGTGGCAGCCTGAGCGCGAAACAGATCGCCATACTGGAGAACGGATCGCGTCCGCCATGGCCCTTCTCGTCTACCTGCTGCAAGTGCTCGCCCAGACCCTGGGGATCTACCTGCTGGTGTTGCTGGTGCGGGTTCTGCTCAGCTGGTTCCCCAACCTCGACTGGAGCAATCCCCTGCTCGCCGGGGTCAGCGCCATCACCGACCCCTACCTCAACGTGTTCCGCGGGCTGATTCCGCCGATCGGCGGCTTTGATCTCTCGGCGATCCTGGCGTTCCTGGCCCTGCAGCTGGCCCAGAGCCTGCTCAACGGGGCCAGCGTCACGCTGATGGGCTCCATGGCCCCCTACTGATTGCCAGCGTCGGCAGTGAGGGAGGAAGGGGCGAGCGCCTGCTCCAGCGGCAGGAGCTCATCTCCCTCCGCCGCCCGGGTGCGCACCGGGGCGCTGAAGCCACGGGCGCGGACCTTGCGGGCTTGCAACGGCCCTGGCGTGCCGGCAGGCACCGCCAGCCGCAGCGCGAATGGGGTGGTGCCGGGCGGCACATCGCCGATCGAGCCCACGCGGGTGCGGTTGGGCAGCACCGGTTCGCCGCTGGCATCGAGAATCAGCCCGAACACATCGGTGTCGACCACCGGCCGGCGGCCCGGGTTGCGCACCTCGCCGCGCAGGGCCCAGCAGCTGGCGCCGGCGCGCAGGTCGGGCTGGGCACCGATGTCTTCCGCCGGGCAGCGCTCCAGGCGCACTTCCCCCACCTGCAGATCCGCCGCCAGGGCCGGGGCCGGAGCCAGCAGCAGCGCCAGGGACAGCAGCGCCGCGAGGGCCGCGCCGCGCACAGCCTGCGCGCGCTTCCAGCGCGATCGGCCCAGTGCATCGGAGCCCTTTGTGCTGATCACCGCCGGTCGCCGCTGCCTCCAATCACGTTACGGGCGGCGCGGCTGGCCAGCTTGGCCAGGTTCGCCTCCGCCACCTCCGCCAGATCGAGATCCAGCTCCGTGGCCAGCTGGGCGAGGTACCACAGCACATCCCCCAGCTCGAGCTTCAGGTCGTCGCGCACCGCAGCATCGAGCACGCCGCCACGGTCGCGCAGCACCTTCTTGATCTTGTCAGCCACCTCGCCGGCCTCGCCGCACAGGCCAAGGGTGGGATAGGTGGTGTTGTGGCCCACGTCGGGGTAGCGGGCCGTTTCGCGGGCGCGCTGCTGGTAGGTGCGAAGGTCCATGGCGAGACGCTCGGGATCGGGGCCGGATGGTAGTTTCCGCCTTTGTACGCCCCATCCCGATGGTCCGGCCCGATCTGATGCGTCGCACCAAGATCGTCGCCACGATCGGCCCCGCCACCGAGTCGCCCGAGGTGCTGCGCAGCCTGATCGAGGCCGGCGCCACGACCTTCCGGCTCAACTTCTCCCACGGCGACCACGAGGACCATCGCCTGCGCATCGCCACCATCCGCCAGGTGGCCCACGAGATCGGCGCCCACATCGGCATCCTGCAGGATCTGCAGGGTCCGAAGATCCGCCTGGGCCGCTTCGAGAAGGGCCCGATCACCCTGGCCAAGGGCGATCCCTTCAGCCTCACCTCGCAGCCGGTGGCCTGCAACGAGCGCATCGCCACCGTCACCTACGCGCGCCTGGCCGACGAGGTGACCGCCGGCAGCCGCATCCTGCTCGACGACGGCCGCGTGGAGATGGTCTGCGAGTCGGTGGATGCCGCGGAGCAGACCCTGCACTGCCGCGTCACCGTTGGTGGCGTGCTCTCCAACAACAAGGGAGTCAACTTCCCCGACGTGCAGCTCTCGATCCGCGCCCTGACGGACAAAGACCGCCGCGATCTGGCCTTCGGCCTCCAGCAGGGGGTCGATTGGGTGGCGCTCAGCTTCGTGCGCAACCCCTCCGACATGCAGGAGATCCGCGAGCTGATCCGCAGCCAGGGCCACAGCACGCCGGTGGTGGCGAAGATCGAGAAATTCGAGGCGATTGATTCGATCGATTCGATCCTGCCCCTCTGCGATGGCGTGATGGTCGCCCGCGGCGATCTCGGCGTGGAGATGCCCGCCGAAGAGGTGCCGCTGCTGCAGAAGGAGCTGATCCGCAAGGCCAACAGCCTCGGCATCCCGGTGATCACCGCCACCCAGATGCTCGATTCGATGGTGAGCTGCCCGCGCCCCACCCGGGCCGAGGTGAGCGATGTGGCCAACGCCATCCTCGACGGCACCGATGCGGTGATGCTCTCCAACGAGAGCGCCGTAGGCGATTTCCCGGTGGAGGCTGTGGCCACGATGGCCTGCATCGCCCGCCGGATCGAGCGCGACTACCCCCAGCGGGTGCTCGACAGCCACATGGCCACCACGATCCCCAACGCCATCTGCCAGGCGGTGAGCAGCATCGCGCGCCAGCTCAACGCCGCCGCGATCCTGCCGCTCACCAAGAGCGGCTCCACCGCCCGCAACGTCAGCAAATTCCGCCCCAGCACCCCGATCCTGGCGATCACCAGCGATGTGAATGTGGCGCGGCGGCTGCAGCTGGTATGGGGCGTGAATCCGCTGCTGATCGAGGAGGAGGCCACCAGCAACGGCACCTTCAATGTGGCGATGGAGGTGGCGCGGGCGCAGGGGCTGCTGCGGGAGGGGGATCTGGTGATCGAAACGGCCGGCACCCTGGCCGGAGTGAGCGGCTCCACCGACCTGGTCAAGGTGAGCATCGTCTCAGCGGTGCTGGGCAAGGGCCTCGGCATCGGCAGCGGCTCCGTGAGCGGCAAGGTGCGGCTGGCCAGTTCACCCGAGGAGGCCGCCCGGCTGGAACATGGCGAGATCCTGGTGGTGCGGGAAACCAGCGCCGCCTACCTGGAGGCGATCCGCAAGGCGCGTGGGGTGATCGCCGAGGAGGAGGGTCGCCAGAGCCATGCCGCCGTGATCGCCGAGCGCCTCGGGGTGCCGGTGATCGTGGGGGTGGCCAACGCCACCAGCGACCTGCGCGAGGGCGAGGTGGTCACCCTGGAGCTGCGCGAAGGGGTGGTGCACCGCGGCGCCCGCAGCCCCATCTCCTTCCCAGTTTCGGCAGGCTTGTAAGCAGCGTCTGGGCCGCCCTGCGGTCTGCACCCGAATGAGCGCAAAACTTCCCCTTGGCGAAAGCGTGGCGATGGCGCTTCACACGCTGCGCGCCAACCGCCTGCGCAGCCTGCTCACGATGCTCGGGATCGTGATCGGCAATGCCTCGGTGATCACCCTGGTGGGCGTTGGCCGCGGCGCCCAGAACCTGGCCGAGAGCCAGCTCAGCAACCTCGGCGCCAATGTGCTGTTCGTGGTGCCGGGCAACAACAACACCCGTCGCCAGGGGATCGAAACCCCAAAAACGCTGGTGCTCGAAGACGCTGAGGCGATCGCCGAGCAGGTGCCAAGCGTGCGCCGCGTCGCCCCCCAGATCACCCTCAGTGAGGTGGTGCAGGCCGGCAGCCTCAGCGCCTCGGCCACGGTGACCGGCGTGACGCCGGAATTTCTCGAGGTGCGCAGCTTCGAGGTGGCCCAGGGCCGCTTCCTCAACGACAACGACCTGCGCAGCGCCCGCAACGTGGCCGTGATCGGCCCCGACCTGCGCGACAAGCTGCTGCCGCGCGGCGCAGCGATCGGCCAGCGCCTGCGGGTGCGCGATCAGTCGTTCGAGGTGATCGGCGTGCTGAGTCCGAAAGGGGCCGTGTTCGGCTCCAATCAGGACGAGACGGTCTACGTGCCACTCACCACGATGGTGAGCCGCCTCAGCGGCCGCGACCCCACCTACGGCATCAGCCTCTCCTTCATCAGCGTGGAGGCGCGCGATGAGCAGAGCACCGGCGCCGCCGCCTTCCAGATCACCAACCTGCTGCGCCAGCGGCACCGCATCCTGCGCGAGGACGACTTCGCCGTGCGCTCCCAGAAGGACGCGCAGCAGATCGTGGGCTCCATCACCGGCGGGCTGACGCTGATGCTCGGGGCGATCGGCGCGGTTTCCCTGTTGGTGGGCGGGATCGGGATTATGAACATCATGCTGGTGTCGGTGAGCGAACGCACCGAGGAGATCGGCCTGCGCAAGGCCCTCGGCGCCCGCAGCGACGACGTTCTCACCCAGTTTCTGGTGGAGTCGCTGGTGCTGGCGAGCCTGGGGGGAGTGATCGGCAGCGCGGTGGGCCTGGGCACCGTGGGCCTGGTGGCGGCCTTCACGCCCCTGCCGGCCACGATCTCGCCGCTGATGGTGCTGAGCACCGCGGCGGTTTCCGGCTCGATCGGCCTGTTCTTCGGGGTGGTGCCGGCGCGGCGGGCGGCGCAGCTGGATCCGATCGTGGCGTTGCGCAGCCTCTGAGGCGGCAGCAAACCTGTTGAAATTCCTAAATCGTCGCCCTCGTCACCAAAGCCTGACCGTTGCCGATGGCTAGATGGTTGCTCCTTTCCACCCCAGGCCATTGGACCCGCTGATGCCCGGCGATCACTTGTTCCCCGAACGGCCCTACCCACAGCCCCTGCTCTGCGCCCTCAGCGGCGACCTGGGGGGGGAGATGGCCGGTGGCGGTGCCTCGGCCTGGATTGAGTGCGGCTACCGCAATGTGTCGGATCGGATGGTGATCGCGCGCTGCCTCGGTCCGGGCGCGTTCTTCCTCGAACGGGTGGTGTTTCCGTTTGAGCTGCTCAGCTTCGCTTGCCCACCCGAGAGCGAGGTGGAGATCCTCACCCATAGCCTGGGGGGTCCGGAGCTGCTGGAGGCGATGCCAGCGCGCACACTTCGGCTGGATGCCCCCGTGGCACTGGAGATTCCCGACCGCCCAGCGGAACCGCTGGATGAGGACAATCCCTGGCTGCAGGCGGGCTGAAGCGGAGCGGTCGGCCGCTCTGAGGCATGCTGGGTCACGGCGGCGCCCTGGCGCCGTTACATTTGTTAAGACTCCACCCTGTTTCCACCCAGTTCGATGAACCAGCGCTGGCGCCTGATCGCTCTCTGGCTGCTCCCGATCGCCGTAGCGCTCTTCCTTGGCTGGCAGCTGTTCAGTGGCGGCGGCGGCCGCTTCACCGCCCGGGCCCCCGGAGCTCCAACCGTGGCACCGCGCAACGCTGCCGTGGCCCGCATGAGCTATGGCCGCTTCCTGGATTACGTCGATGCCGGTCGCGTCACGGCGGTGGATGTGTTCGACGGCGGACGGATGGCGGTGGTGGAGGCTGTCGATCCCGATCTCGACAACCGCGTGCAACGGTTGCGGGTTGATCTGCCCGGCCTTGCCCCCGAGCTGATCGGCAAGCTCAAGGACCAGGGCATCAGCTTCGACATTCACCCCCCGCGTCAAGCCCCTCCGGCCCTCGGCCTGCTCGGAAATCTCCTTTTCCCTCTGCTGTTGATCGGTTCGCTGGTGTTCCTGGCGCGGCGCTCCAACGGCATGCCCGGCGGTCCAGGCCAGGCGATGCAGTTCGGCAAAACCAAGGCCCGCTTCCTGATGGAAGCCCAGACCGGCGTCAAGTTTGACGATGTGGCGGGCGTGGAGGAGGCCAAGCAGGATCTGCAGGAGGTGGTCACCTTCTTGAAAACCCCAGAGCGGTTCACCGCCATCGGCGCCAAGATCCCCAAGGGCGTCCTGCTGGTGGGCCCCCCGGGCACCGGCAAAACGCTGCTGGCCAAGGCGATCGCCGGCGAGGCGGGAGTGCCGTTCTTCTCGCTCTCCGGTTCGGAGTTCGTTGAGATGTTCGTGGGCGTCGGCGCCAGCCGCGTGCGCGACCTGTTCAAGCGGGCCAAGGAAAACAGCCCCTGCCTGATCTTCATCGATGAGATCGATGCGGTGGGCCGCCAGCGCGGCGCTGGCATCGGCGGTGGCAACGATGAGCGGGAGCAGACCCTCAATCAGCTGCTCACCGAGATGGATGGTTTCGAGGGCAATAGCGGCATCATCATCATTGCCGCCACCAACCGTCCGGATGTGCTCGATTCGGCGCTGATGCGTCCCGGCCGGTTCGACCGCCAGGTGCAGGTGGATGCACCCGATATCAAGGGTCGCCTCTCGATCCTGAAGGTGCACAGCCGCAACAAAACCCTGGCCGAAGGTGTGAGCCTCGAAGCGATTGCCCGCCGTACCCCCGGATTTACAGGCGCCGACCTGGCCAACCTGCTGAACGAAGCAGCAATTCTTACTGCCCGCCGCCGCAAGGAAGCGATCACACTCACGGAAATCGATGATGCCGTCGATCGGGTGATCGCGGGCATGGAGGGCAAACCCCTCACCGACGGTCGTAGCAAGCGCCTGATTGCTTACCACGAAGTCGGCCATGCCTTGGTGGGCACATTGGTGAAACAGCACGACCCGGTGCAGAAAGTCACCCTGATTCCTCGCGGCCAGGCCCAGGGCCTCACCTGGTTCTCACCGGATGAGGAGCAGATGCTGGTGAGCAAGGCCCAGCTGCGGGCCCGGATCATGGGCGCCCTCGGCGGCCGGGCCGCGGAGGATGTGGTCTTCGGCCACGCCGAAGTCACCACCGGCGCCGGCGGCGACATCCAGCAGGTGGCTTCGATGGCCCGGCAGATGGTCACCCGTTTCGGCATGAGCGAACTGGGACCGGTCTCGTTGGAGGCCGGCAACCAGGAGGTGTTCCTGGGCCGCGACCTGATGACCCGCAGCGACGTTTCCGATGCGATCGCCAGCCGCATCGACGACGCTGTGCGCCAGATTGTGCAGGACTGTTACCGCGACACTGTGCAGCTCGTGGCGGAACACCGCGACTGTATGGATCGGGTGGTGGAAGTGCTGATCGAAAAAGAAAGCCTCGATGGGGATGAATTCCGCGCCATCGTTGGTGAATTCACGGCTGTTCCTGAGAAGGAACGGTTTTCACCGCTGCTGGCAGAAGTGGTGGAAAGCTGAGGTCCGGAAGCACGGAGTCTCAACGATTTTTGGCTTGTCTCCGCCGAATTGTAAAACCATTCGGCGGAGACAAGTTTTTTCATGTCAGCGCGTCACCAGATCCTGTGACAACGAGCGAGGCACAGATTCAGACCGGCCGCACCGGCCGCTTCTCAATCACCTTGTCGATCAGGCCGTAGCTGACGGCTTCGGCGGGGGACATGAAGAAGTCACGGTCGGTGTCTTCCTCGATGCGGGAGAGGGGTTGGCCGGTGCGGTCGGCCAGCTCGCCGTTGAGTTTTTTCTTCAGGTAAAGGATCTCGTCGGCCTGGATGCGGATGTCGCTGGCCTGGCCGCGAGCGCCGCCGAGCGGCTGGTGAATCATGATCCGCGAGTGGGTGAGGCTGCTGCGCTTGCCGGGGGCGCCGGCGCAGAGCAGGAACGCCCCCATCGAAGCGGCCAGGCCCACGCACACCGTTTGAACATCGGGTTTGACGTGCTGCATCGTGTCGAAGATGCCGAGGCCGTCGTAGACGGAGCCGCCGGGGGAATTGATGTAGAGGTAGATGTCTTTCTCGGGATCCTCGGCTTCAAGGAACAGCAGCTGGGCCACCACCCGGTTTGCCGATTCAGCGGTGACTGCTTCGCCCAGAAAGATGATCCGCTCGCGCAGCAGCCGCGAATAGATGTCAAACGCGCGCTCGCCCCGCCCGGACTCTTCGATCACGATCGGGATCATCGGCACGGCGTGGAAAGTGGCTAGGGGGATCCTACCGAGGCAGGGCGCCGACTCGGGCCCCAGGGGGCGGCGCTAAGGTCGGTTGCACCCGACACATTCCCCGCGTGGGCAGCGCTCTCACCGTTTCCGACAGCAAGCGTGCCTTCCATGCAGCCTTCCCGCATGTGATCAGCCCGCTGTACCGCCGGATGGTGGATGAGCTGCTGGTGGAGCTGCATCTGCTCAGCCGTCAGAAGGGCTTCCGCAGCGACCCCCTGTTCGCCGTTGGGCTGGTGCAGGTCTTCGATGGCTTCGCCCGCGGCTACCGGCCGGAAGAGCACCGCGAGCCCCTGCTGGCGGCCCTGTGCGCCTCCTCTGGCTTTGATGCGGTCGCCCTGCGCCAGCAGCGGGACGCCGCCGTGGCGGCGATGGAGCAGGTGGGGGTGGAGCAGGTGAAGCAGTGGATCGACGGCCAGGGGGAAGGCGCCCCGGAGCCACTGGCAACCGCGCTGGCGGAGATCCGCCGCCCGGACCACCACTACTCGCGCCTGATGGCAGTGGGGCTGCTGAGCCTGCTGGAGCAGGCCCGCGGCGCCGATTCCATGGATCCCCAGGAGCTGCGCCGCTCCGCCCACGAGCTGGGCGAGGCGATGGGCCTGCTCAAGGACCGTCTCGATAAAGACCTCACCCTCTACGCCGCCAACCTGGAGAAGATGGCCCAGGCGGTGGAGCTGATGGAGGAAACCGTGGCAGCTGACCGGCGCCGGCGCGAGCGGCGCGAGGAGCAGATCAGCGCGGCACCTGAAGGCGTCCCGTCAGCCGGCTGATCGGCTGGGTGGCGGCCACGCCCGGCGGCGGCACGGCCTCCACCCATAGCTGCTCGGAGCGCCGCAGCAGTGGCGGCAGTTGTGGCGGCAGGAGACCCACGGCCTCCAGGGCGGCGGGCCTGGCGCGCAGGCGCAGCTCGCCGGGGCTCGGCCGCAGCGTTTCCTCCCCCATCGGCTTCGGGGAGGCCGGCGGTGGGCCGAGGAAGAACAGCACCTGGGCGCGGCCATCGGGGGACTGCAACCAGCGCCAGCCACCCACCAGGCGGCCATCGTCCTGGCGCTGCCAGTCGATGGCACGCAACGGGTCGCCGGGGTTGGCCTTGGCGACCGCGTCGGCGGAGGGGGCCGGTGTTGCAGGTACCGCAGGCGCCGGGGCGACCCCCCGCAGCTGCTGGGCCCGCAGCGACGTGGCCAGGTCGCGCAGCAGGGCCTGCCAGGCCTGGCGGTCGCTTCCCAGCTCCAACTGCAGCTCCAGGGCAGCCTGGAACGGTCCCTGGGGCAGCGGCCGCAGCCGCAGCCGGAACGGGGCCTGGCGGAGCAGCTCCTGGCGGCGGGCATCCAGCCGGTAGGTGCGGCTGAGCGGTTCGCGAATCAGCTGGCGCGAGAGCAGGCCGCGCAGCAGCGGCGCCAGCGAATCCCCCTCCAGCTCCAACAGCCGATCGGCCGGGAGCGGCGGTTGCAGCGGCACATCGGCCAGGGGGGCGCTGCCGGGCAGGGGCAGCAGCACCCCCTCCACCGAGGCCGCCTCCCCCTGCCAGCGCAGCCCAAGCGGATCAAGCTCCAGCACCAGGCAGCCCTCCTGGAATTCCTGCAGCAGCGGCGCCAGCGGACCGACGATCACCCCAAGAGCGCCCGGATCCCAGAACACCGCCTGTTGGCGCCGCAGCCGCTCGGCGCAGCGGCCCTGCAGGCCCTGGCTGCGGCGCTGGCGGGGGAGGAGCCGGTCCTGCAGCAGGCGGCGGGAGAGGGCATCGGGCGACAGCACCACCACATCGTCGACCCGCAGGGCATGGGGGGGCAGGCTGGCGGGAGGACCGCTGAGGGGCCCGACCGCTGGCAGCGCCAGATAGGGGGGCACGTCGCTGTGGATGCCCCAGAACTGCCACCAGGTGCGGCTCTGCCGCCGCCAGAGGGCCGTGGCCAGGGGCGTGCCCAGCCGCTCCTGCCATAGGGCGGGCACCGGCCGATTGGGGGAGGGATCGAAGCTCTGCAGCAACGAGGCGGCGCTGAGCAGCTTCTCGAGGCCCTCGGCCTGGGGCCGGGGCAGACGCCACAGGGCCACCAGCGGCAGCCCGAGCAGCAGGGAGATCGCCGCGGCGGTGAGGGGCAGTGGCGGGCGGGGTGGCAGACGTAGGCGCCACGGCAGCGAGAGGCGCTGCGGCAGGCGGGGCAGGGGGATCCGGCTCATGCGTGCCTGGGCTCGGGCTGACCGTAGAGCGTGGTGCGCTGACGCACGGGTCGACCGAGAGAGCGGGCCGCTGTTTCCAGGGCTTCGGGCGTCTGGGCGGTGCCACCGCAGGCGCCGGCCATGGTGGTGATGTGCTCCTCCATCAAGGTGCCGCCCAGGTCGTCGCAGCCCCAGCGCAGCGCCTCGGCCGCAACGGGCAGGGTGAGCTTCACCCAGCTGGGCTGGTGGTGGGGAATGGCCGGGCCGAGCAGCAGCCGCGCCTGGGCGGTGAGGCGCAGCATCGCCGCCGCATCGGGCTGGTCGCGGCCGACGCGGGCCCGCAGCGGCGCCGGCGCCTGGGCTCCGACAAAGGGAAGCAACACGAATTCCGAGAAGCCCGGCAGCCCTTCCGCCAGGGCGCGTTGCTGCACCGCCAGCAGCGTGAGCAGGTGGGCAACGCGGTCGGCGGGCTGCTCGATGTGGCCAGCCATCAGCGTGGCGGTGCTGGGGATGCCCTGGGCATGCACCTGACGGATCACGGCCACCCAGGCCTGGGCGGAGAGCTTCTCAGGGCAGAGCACGCGCCGCACCCGCTCGCTGAGCACCTCCGCCGCGGTGCCCGGCACCGAACCCAGCCCCGCCTGCCGCAGCCGCTCCAGCACCGAATCGAGGGACACCCCGTCGCTCTCAGCAAAGAAGAGCAGCTCCTGGGGGGAGAAGGCGTGCAGGTGCAGGCCGGGGGCCGCGTCGGCCAGGGCGCGCAGGAGGTGCTCGGCGAAGGCCACGGCACTGCCGTCGAGGCGGGCCTGGGGGTCGAGGCCGGCCTGCAGGCAGAGCTCGGTGGCCCCCAGGCTGCTGGCCTCGGCGGCACGGCGCTGCAGCTCTTCGATCGCCAGACGGAAGGCGCCGGCCTCGCCTTCATCGCGGCGGAAGGCGCAGAAGCCGCAGCGCAGCAGGCAGTGGTTGCTGCTGTTGAGGTTGCGGTTGATCACATACGTGACGGTGTCGCCGACCAGGAACTGGCGCAGACCATCTGCGGCTTCGCGCAGACCGGCATCTTCGCGGGCGCGCCGCCGCGGCTTGGCGGAGGGGTTATCGCCGCCACGCTCGAGCAGGGCAAGGGCCAGGCCGTTGTACTCCGCCGCGGGAGTGTCGAGAATCTGGTAGGCCGTGAGCAGATCGAACAGATCGTCGATCGATTCGTTGCGCCAGCGTTCTGGAACCGCCTCCTCAGCCGGGGGGGGCACCAGCAGCTCGCCGGCCTCCTGCCAACGACTGGGATCGAGACAGGCGGGTGCGGAGGTCAGCGGCCGCGACCCTCCTGGGCCCGCCGACGTCGCTTGTCACGCCATTCCACGGTGGAGAGATAAACCACCCCACCACTGACGAACACCAGCAGCGAGGTGGCGATCACGGCCAGAACCGTGTTGGAGGAGAGGGCGAACTCAGTAACCGAGGGTGTTGTCTCCATTGCGGCCCCAGACAACCATGGCGATCGAGAAGCTGAACATGGCGGCCAGGGCGGCCCAGCCGAAGGTGATCAGCATGGTGAGGGGCGGGAAGCAACGGCGACCATGATACCTAGGCTTCACCCCCACCCTGCGGCAGGCCCGATGGTCGTCACAACTCCGGCGGCGGTGCAGGAGCGGCAGCAGCTGCGCCAGCCCTACCCCAACTACCGGGTGATCGTCCTCGACGACGACGTCAACACGTTTCAGCACGTGGTGGAGGTGCTGATGCGCCACATCCCCGGCATGAACCCTGACCGGGCCTGGCAGCTCGCCCACCGCATCGATGGCGAGGGCTCGGCGGTGGTGTGGAGCGGGCCGCAGGAGCAGGCCGAGCTCTACCACCAGCTGCTCGGCGCCGAAGGGCTGACGATGGCGCCGCTGGAGCGGGCCTGAGGGCGAAGCGATGGGCCGGGTCGTGATCACGCACAGCACCTACCTCGAGGGGCTGATCCCGCTGCTGCGGCAGCTGGCCCGCGCCGAGGGAATCGACACGGTGACGCCGGCGGTGATCAGCCGCGTGCGCGGCCGCAGCCCAGGGTTGCGGTTGCGGGTGTCGACGCCGATCCGGGGCGGCTACAAGCTGGTGGCGCGGCGGGGAGGTTCGGCCCAGGATGTGTTCGTGATCACCGCCTGGAGCCGCGAGGCGCTACAGGAGCACCTCGATCAGCTGGCGGCTTGAGGGGAATCGACGGGGGCCAGGGGCAGGGGCCGCTCGTAGACGGCGGGGATGCTGAACCCGGCGAAGGCGCCGCCCTCGCGGAACCACTCCTCACCCGGCACCAGCTCCAGATCGGCCGGCTCCAGGTGCCAACGCTCGCGCAGGTAGGCGCTGTAGGCCTCCAGCGGCAGGGCCGGACCGCGCCAGTGCACCACGGCGAAGCGGCAGGCGCGCACCCGCAGCAACCCCGGCTCCTCCTCGATCGCCTCCTCCCAGAGGAAGGTGAGGAAGCCACCGGGCTGCTCGGGCGCCGCGCCGGGCTCCAGGGCGTACTTGCACAGGTAGAGGCTGCGGGCGCGCGGGAAGATCGGCGCCGGCGCACGCTGAAGCAACCGCTCGAACGCCTGCTGGAAGGAGATGCTCATGGGCGGAAAAGGGGTGGACCACCATGCCGTCTTGCCCCAGTGTTCGACCTGGAGGAACCAGAAGGGGGGTCAGGGGCGGGGCGCCGTTTCCGGCTCAAGGCCGGCCTACTTTGCCGTCGCTGAAGACCCCCCATGTCGAAGAGGGAGTCAGATCAGAAAACTGTGAAAGGCAGTCACCAACACAGCAGTCCGCGCGAATCCTAACCGCTCCGGCGGCTTCAGTCGCCAGCTGGCAGCGGCCAGATCGCCCGCACCTCCGCCAGGCGCCGGCGGCGCTGCTCCTCCAGCTCCGCCTCGCCGTTGCCTGAGAGGGGCAGGGTGATGTGACCGAGCTTGCGGCCCACGCCACCGCCGCGTTTTCCGTACCAGTGCAGGCGGGCCCCCTCCAGCTGCTCCAGCGCCCGGCGTTCGGGGGCGTGATCGGCGTCGTGGTCGCGCAGGCCGAGCAGGTTCACCATCAGCGCCCCCGGCAGCAGCGCCTCGATCACCCCCAGCGGCAGGCCGGCCACCGCCCGCAGCTGTTGCTCGAACTGGCTGTGGCGGAAGGCCTCGATCGTGAGGTGGCCGGAATTGTGGGTGCGCGGCGCCAGCTCGTTCACCTGCAGGCCGCGGGGCCCCCAGAAGAACTCCACCGTCAGGATGCCCACGTAGTCGAGGGCGGTGAGCAGCGAGGCCGCCACATTGCGGCCGAAGGCGCGCACGCTGTGGTCCACCGGGGCGGGGTAGAGCACCCAGTCGCAGACGTGGCGATGCTGGTGGGTCTGCACCAGCGGGAAGCAGGCCAGGTTGCCCTGGCGGTCGCGGCAGGCGGTGAGGGCGAGCTCCCGCTCGAACGGCACCTGCTCTTCAAGAAGCCACTCGCTCGGCTCCACGGCGGCCAGCAGCTGCTGCAATGCCTCCTGGTCGTCGAGGCGGCGGGTGCCGCGCCCGTCGTAGCCGCCGTGGCTGGCCTTGGCCATCACGGGGAAGGAGAAGCCCTCCGGCAGGCGCGGCTGGGGCTCGGAGGGGGCCGCATCGGCGGCGGTGTCAACGGACGCGGCGGAATGGGGGGGGGTGGCAGCCGGGGAAGGGGGCGAGGCGGGGGTGATGTCGGCCTGCGGGTGCTGCGGGGACGGGGGATCGGGGGGCGGCGGCAGGGTCGCCTCCAGCGAACACCAGCGCGGCGTGGGCAGGTGCAGATCCTGCAGCAGCTGGCGCTGGGAGCGCTTGCTCACCAGCGGCGCCAGGGACTGGAGCGAGGGGGCGAAGCACACCCCGGCCTCCGCCAGGGGCCGCAACGGCTCCAGCGGCAGCCATTCGTTCTCGAAGCTGATCGCGCCGCAGCGGCGGGCCAGCTCGGCGGTGGCGGCCGCGTCGTCGAGCGGAGCGAGCACGGCGCTGCTGGCCTGGCCCACCGCCGGATCATCGGCATGGGGAGTCTGCACATGCAGCTCCAGGCCGAGGCCGGCAGCCGCCTCGGCGAGCATCAGCGCCAGCTGGCCGCCGCCGACGATGCCGATGCTGCCGAGGGGCAGGGGGGGAGCAAGGTCGGTCTCCACGCCGGGCGCGCATGCGTTCGACCCACCAGACTCGCACCACGGCCCGGCTGCTGCTCCGGCCTCACACCAGGCCGCGCTCGCCCGCGAACAGCCAGCGCACCAGGCTCAGCAGCAGCACCGCCAGAAACAGCGCCAGACCCACGGTGCAGGCGTAGCTGATCTCCAGCTCCGAGAAGGCCTGGTCATACACGTAGTACACGATCGTGCGGGTGGCATCGGCCGGACCGCCCTGGGTCATCAGGTACACCTCCTCGAACACCTTGGTGGCGCCGATCGCCGAGATCACCGCCACCAGGCTCACGTAGGGGCGCATCAGCGGCAGGGTGATGTCGAGGTGGCAGCGCCAGCCCTCGCTGCCATCGAGGGCGGCGGCCTCGTAGAGCTCCGCCGGGATCCCCTGCAGGCCCGCCAGGAAGATCACCATGAAATAGCCCAGGCCCTTCCAGAGGGTCACGAGCATCACCGAGGGCAGGGCCAGGCGCGGATCGGTGAGAAAGCCGATCGGGCTGAAGCGCTCCCCCAGCCAGGCCGACAGCCAGCCGTTGATCAGGCCGTTCTCGGCGTACAGCCAACGGAAGGCGATCGCCGCCACCACCAGCGACACCAGGTAGGGGGTGTAGAAGGCGCCGCGGAACCAGTGGATCGCCGGCAGGCGCCGGTTCACCAGCACCGCCAGGGCCAGGGAACCGGCCACGATCGGCGGCACGATCCCCACCAGGTAAAGGGCGGTGGTGCCGGCCACCCGGAAGAACATCGGATCGGCCACCAGACGGCGCAGATTCGCCAGGCCCACGAACCGCAGCGGCTCGCTCACGTCCAGGCCGGTGCTGCTGAAGCTCATCCCCAGCGCCATCGCCGCCGGGATCAGCACGGAGATGGCGAGCAGCAGCAGGGCCGGGCTGAGGAAGGCCCAGGCGGTGCGGGTGGGGGGTGGTGGCATAGGGCCATTGTGGGGGTCAAGCCCCGGTGTTCCCAGAGGCAGAAACGCAATGGATCCCCGTCAGGTGTTGCGGCAGGTGTTCGGCTACGAGGCCTTCCGTGGGCCCCAGGCCGAGATCGTGGACCACGTGCTGGCCGGCGGCTCGGGCCTGGTGCTGATGCCCACCGGCGGCGGCAAGTCGCTCTGTTACCAGGTACCGGCCCTGTGCCGGCCGGGCACGGCGGTGGTGGTCTCGCCGCTGATCGCCCTGATGCAGGACCAGGTGGAGGGCCTGCGCCAGGCCGGCGTGCGGGCCGCAGCGCTCCATTCCGCTCTGGAGGGCCAGGAGGTGGCCGCGGTGGAGCGGCAGCTGGCAGGCGGGGAGCTCGATCTGCTCTATCTCTCGCCGGAGCGCTTGCTGGCTGGGGCGCTGGAGCGGCTGGAGGGGCTGCCGATCGCCCTGTTCGCGATCGATGAGGCCCACTGCGTCTCGCAGTGGGGCCATGATTTCCGGCCGGAGTACCGGCAGCTGGGCGTGCTGGCGGAGCGGTTTCCGGCGGTGCCGCGGCTGGCCCTCACCGCCACCGCCGATCCACGCACCCAGGAGGACATCCTCGATCGGCTGGCGCTGCGCGACGGCCGCTGCTTCGTGGCCAGCTTCGACCGGCCCAACATCCGCTACCTGGTGCGCGACAAGGACGACGCCCGCGCCCAGCTGCTGGCGTTCCTGGAGCCGCGGCGGGGCGAGGCGGGGATCGTGTATGCCCGCTCCCGTAGCCGGGTGGATGGCTTCGCCCGCGAGCTGCGGGCCGCCGGGTTCGACGCGGTGGCTTACCACGCGGGGCTGGAGGCCGGCGTGCGCCAGGAGGCGCTGGAGCGCTTCCGGCGCGAGAGCGGCGTGATCGTGGTGGCCACCATCGCTTTCGGCATGGGGATCGACAAGCCGGATGTGCGCTTCGTGGCCCACGTGGATCTGCCCAAGAGCCTGGAGGCCTACTACCAGGAAACGGGCCGGGCCGGCCGCGACGGCTTGCCGGCGGTGGCCTGGATGGTGCAAGGGCCGGGCGATGTGCCCCAGCTGCGGAGTTTCATCAACGATTCCCAGGCGGAGGAGGAGCAGAAGCGGATTGAGCACGGCAAGCTCGACGCCCTGATCGGCTTCGTGGAGGCGCCGGGCTGCCGGCGCCAGGTGCTGCTGCGCCACTTCGGCGAGCTGCTGGCCGAACCCTGCGGCAACTGCGATGTGTGCCTGGAGCCCGACCGCACCGTCGACCTCACCGAGCCGGCCCGCAAGGCGCTCTCGGCGGTGTACCGCACCGGCTCGCGCTTCGGCGCCGCCCATCTGATCGATGTGCTGCTGGGCGGCGACACGGCCCGGATCCGCGAGCTGGGACACCGCGAGCTGAGCGTGCATGGCATCGGCCGCGAACTCGACCGCGGCCAGTGGCGCTCGTTGTTCCGGCAGCTGGTGGCGCTGGGCTATCTGGTGAGCGACCCGGAGGCCAAGGGGGGGCTGCGCTTCGGCGAGGAGGCGCTGGTGCGGCCCTTGCTGCGCGGCGAGGCCACGCTGGCGCTGCGGCTGGCGCCGCCGTCGAAGGAGCGGCGGCGGGGTGGGGCGGCGGCCACCGCATCGGGGGTGGGCGGAGGCGGGGGCAGCGGCGGGGGCGCGGGGGCGGCGGATCTCGACGCCGCGGCTCTGGAGCGGCTGGCGGCCCTCAAGGCCTGGCGGCTGCAGCAGGCCCGCGAACAGGGGGTGCCGCCCTATGTGGTGTTCCACGACCGAACGTTGATCGAAATCGCCGCCCGCCGCCCGACCGCACTGGCGGAGCTGGGCGGCGTGAGCGGAGTGGGAGCGGCGAAGCTGGAGCGCTACGGCGCGGCGGTGCTGGCGGTGATCGCTGGGGCGGGGTGATGGCGGTGGGGTGATGGCGGTGGGGGGTGAAAGCGAGGCCGGCCAGAGAAGCAGGGCCAGGGATTCGTGCCCTGTTGCCGAAACGATTCCGGATCCCGGATGCCAGGCCTCCACACACGATTGGCGGGAAACAGGGGCGAAAAGAGCCGAGTTTCTTGGCGAAACATGGCTTGGTGCGGTATGGCTAGTTTCAAGGCAATCCTGAGCTTCCGCGTGAGGCGAGCCGATGGTCGTTGCCGTTCCACCTCTGTCTCACCGCCTGGGACTGTTGCTCCTTCCAACCCTGCTGATGGCCCCAGCAGCCCAGGCCGAAACCCAGAGCCAGACGCTGCAGGAGGCGGTGGTGCAGACCAGCTTCAGCGCGGGCACGGCCAGCTTCTATCCCCCTGCACCTCGCTTCCTGGTGCAGCCGTTCGATGCCTCGCTCGGGGTGCTGAACGCCGCCACAATCAGCTGGCGCAGCAGCGCCGACGGCGCGGTGACGGTGGCCAGCGCAAGCGGCGGCGGCTCGTGGGGACTGGAATTCGGCGGCGCCGTGCGGATCAACGATTTCCCGTACGAGGGGTACGGCGGCGGCGGCGGCTACGGCGCTGGCCCGGGGCAGACGATCACGTTCGCCCTTCCCCCGGCCGGCCGCGAGGATGCCTTCAGCGCCGCCGATGCGCAGGTGTGGGGTGCCTTCAGCGGCTCTGTCCCCTTTTCGCTCGACTACGTCGGCAGCTATCCAGGCGGTACGCCGTACAAGATCACCACCGTGAACATCAACGGCGGCAGCGCCCGCGTGATCACCGACGCGGTGGTGACCTATTCCTTCACGCCCAAAGATCCCACGACCCCTGTTCCCGGCCCCCTGCCGCTGCTCGGTGCCGGTGCGGCCTACAGCTGGAGCCGGCGGCTGCGGCGGCGGCTGGGCTGAGGCTCCGCCCCCCTCACAACGAAAGAGACGCCATGCGGGCGCTGCCAAGAGTCCGCTGAAAACCCAACTCGAACCCCAGAAGTCAGGCGCAAGTCCCGAACTTCGAGGGGGTCTGTCCGATCGAAGCGTCGGAGTCCGCATCGTGCAGGCCTGGAATTGCGGTCCGGTTGGCTTTGCCGGCTCAAGGCGTGAGCGGTCGAGAGTTTTTCAGCCATCTCTTAACGTACTCACGGAAAGCTTCGTCTTTCAGCACCCCAACCTTTCGACACGTGTCCTGTGCTGCCTCAACCACCGGAGCCAGGCCCGTGTCGGTGGGAATGGAAGCCAGATCGATCTGGCGGCAGGCAGCGCGGGCGATCGGGGCGGGGGTCCAGCGCCGCAGCGAACCATCACCGCCGCCACTGATCAGTTCGCCGTTCTTCAGCTCGATCAGGCTCGCCACGCGCTCCTGGCCCGTGGCGATCGGCTGGCCATCCCCCACCGCCTTGCCATCCCGCCAGCGCCGCAACGAACCATCAACGCCGCCACTGATCAGCTCGCCGTTCTTCAGCTCCATCAGGCTCGTCACGCGCACCTGGCCCGTGGCGATCGGGGCAGAGCGGGCCCGGTTCGCCATCACGGCCTCCTGCAGGGTGTGGCTCAGCTGCGCCGCCTCCCAAGGCTTGCTGCCATCCAGTAGCGGCCCCGCCGCCGCCAACCCGTAGACCACACTCAAGAAAGGATCACTTGTGATCAGCGCCCGATGGGTGGCCTCGAACTGAGCCGCCTGGGCCGCCCGTGCCCGCTGCAGCTGCAGGAAGGCAAGCCCGCCAGCGCCAGTGATCACGGCGAACGCAGCTGCCGCGGATCCCAACAGGATGCGTCGCTGGCGCGCGGCGCGCTGCTGACTGGTTTGGATGAAGCTCCTCAGCTCAGGGCGGAGCTGGTGTCCCCGCTCGGCCAGCCAGGTTCGGCCCCTAGCCAATTTCAACCCACTGAGGAGGGCTCGGGGTTTGTCGGCTGGGGAAGCCGCCTGCCATTGAGCCATATCCTGCTCCAGCTGCTGGCTGCCGATCAGGAAATCGCGGGATTCATCCAGCCAGCCGCGCAGCTGCGGCCACACACGCAGCAGAGCTTCGTGGGCCACCTCCACCGTGCTCGGCTGCCCATCCCCCTGACGCCGCACCAACAGGCGGGCGGCTACCAGTGCCTCTAGCAACGGCCGAGCCAGCGGCGGTAGCGAGTCCCAGGTGGCGGCCCGGCGGGCATAGCTGCCCTGCTCGCTTACCCGCACCATGGCCGGCACGAAGGCCTCCCTTAGCGCCTTCAGGCTCGCCGCATCCGGCCGCTGGGCCTCGAGCACCCCATCGGCCGCCTGCTTCACCGCATTCTCCAGCGGCGAATGGCCGGCGGCCGGATCGCCCAAGGCCTGGTAATCGCTCAGGGAGAGCACCCCATCGGCGCCGTACTGCTCATGCAGCCGCCGCAGGGCAAAGGCCAGCAGGGGTAGGGCGTCCTCCGTTGCGGTGTCGTGGATGGCCCGCTCCACGAACGCTGGCTCCACCTTCAGGCCAGCCACCCGGGCAGGGCCTTCGATGATCTCCCGGTAGCGATCCAGGGAGAGAGGCCCCAGCGGCAGGGTATCGAGGGTGTTCACCAGCGCCGGCAGCGCTTGCAGGGAACCCATGGCATCAGCTCGGATCGTCATCACCGCCTGAAGCGGCAGGGGCGGCTGCAGCAGCGCCGCCAGCACGGCCACAAACCGCTCCCGCTCCGCGGCCTCGGACACCGTGAACACCTCCTCCGCCTGATCGATCGGCAGCAGAAGCTGGGCCTCCGGCGAGGCGGCGGCCAAGCGCAGATCCGCCGCCCAGCCGGCAAAAAGGTTGTGAAGGGCCGGAGCCTCCGTTGTGGTGAGCAGCTGCTGGTGCAGCTCCCGCCAGGCCTCAGGACGCTGCAGGGCGAGCGCCAGCGCCTGGGCCAGGCTCTCCAGCGGCCGCGCCTGGGGCCGCAATACCGGCAGCACCAGCCACTGGCGCCCCGCCCGCCGCAGTCGCGGCAGCACCCCCGCCCTCAGCAGCGAAGATTTGCCCGCCCCCGAGGAGCCCTGCAGCACCAGCAGCCTGGGCCCTCCCTGCACCCGGCGAGCATTGAGCCGCTCGTTCACCATCCGCCAGTCGCTATCACGGCCGAAGAACACCGCCGCGTCCTCGGCCTCAAACACCATCAGACCCGGGAAGGGGGGACGGTTGGGATCACTCGAAGGCGGCCACGGGAAGCCACCCTGATCCTGCAGGGCGATGCGCTCCAGCTCGCGCCGCAGCTGCTCCAGGCCAGCCGGCCGGTCGTGACGCAGATCGAGGCGCTGCAGATCCGACGCGATTGGCGGCTGGGCGTACGCCTCGTCGGTCTGCACCACCTGGAAGATCGGTTTGCCCAGGGCGCGCGCCTGGGTGAATTCGGCAAAACACCAAAGAGAGGTGCTCCAGTTCGGCGTTTGCAGAATCAGCAGGGCCTGGCAGCGCTCGATTTGCTCATAGAGCGTGCGCTCCCAATCGGCTCCCACCCTGATGCCACTATGTTTATCGAAATCAAGGAAGGCTGGCGTGAACCCTTGGCCATCCAGCCAGGCCTTCAGCTCAGCTGCAGCGTGGTTGTCGCGGCTGGAATGGGAGAGGAAGACGCGTGCCATATCCCAAGGCAATACGGCCTAGTCTAGAGGCATACAAGTGCGCAGGAAGATATTGGGTTCAGCCAATGTTCATGAAATTCTGGATCAGCCAATACGCGGACGCCGCCACTCGCTTCATGGATGGATACACGGTAGGCAGAAGATCCCTCGGTTCAGCCCATCGGTGGAAACCCTGGTGGTATTGAGATGGCCGCGGTTGAGCCATGGCTGAATCGGGCGCCGGGGGAAGCGCCGTAGCCTTGCCTCCCCAGCCATGCCTGTCCGATGCCCCTCGCCGCCTCCCCCTGCCGCACGATCCCGGTGGAGCTGGGCGAGAAGGCCTACCCGATCGTGATCGGCGATGGGGCGTTGGCCAGCCTGGGGGAACGGCTGCTGGCACTGGGATTCCGCCGGGGCACTCGCGTGCTGATGGTGAGCAATCCGGTGGTGCAGGAGCACTACGGGGAGCTCGCACTGGCGGCCCTGGCCGGGGCAGGGCTGGAAGCCTCCTCGCTGGTGATCGACGCCGGCGAAGACCAGAAAACCCCGGCCACCGTGGCCCTGATCCACGACGCAGCCTTCGCGCACCGGCTGGAGCGGGGCTCCCTGATCGTCGCCCTCGGCGGCGGCGTGGTGGGCGACATGGCCGGCTTCGCGGCGGCCACCTGGCTGCGGGGCATCGCCGTGGTGCAGGTGCCCACCACCCTGCTGGCGATGGTGGATGCGGCGATCGGCGGCAAGACCGGCGTGAACCATCCCGGCGGCAAGAACCTGATCGGCGCCTTCCACCAGCCGCGGCTGGTGCTGATCGATCCCGCCACCCTGGCCACCCTGCCGGAGCGGGAATTCCGGGCCGGCATGGCGGAGGTGATCAAGTACGGCGTGATCGGCGACCGGGCGCTGTTCGAGGCGCTGGAGGCGGCGGCGCAGCGGGATCCGCAGGCGGCTCTGGCCTCGATCACCGCGGTGGGTCCCGAGCTGTTGCAGCGCCTGCTGGAGAGCTCCGCCGCCGCCAAGGCCCGCGTGGTGGCGGCCGATGAGCACGAAGGCGGCCTGCGGGCGATCCTCAACTACGGCCACACCCTCGGCCATGCGGTGGAAACCCTCAGCGGCTACGGCACCTGGCTGCACGGCGAGGCGGTGGGGCTGGGCATGCTGGCGGCCGGCGAGATCGCCGTGCTGATGGGGCTGTGGGGGCCGGCCGAGCAGGAGCGGCAGCGGGCCCTGATCGCCGCCGCCGGCCTGCCGCTGCGCTGGCCCGATCTCGACACCGACGCGGTGCTCACCTGCCTGCAGGGGGACAAAAAGGTGCGCGACGGCCGCGTGCGCTTCGTGCTGCCCACCGGCATTGGCCAGGTCGAGATCCGCGACGACGTGGAGGCCGACACCATCCGCGCGGCCCTGGCTCGCCTGGGCTGAGCGGCGACCGAGGGGCGGCATCGGGGCCAGGCTCAGGCGAGCGGTGGCTCGCGCAGAAACAGAGGCGGAGCGGCCTCGGTGCGGCCGCGGCGGAATGCCTGCCAGCGGAAGCCGCCGAGGCCATGGGGATCCACCAGCCGCAGCAGCGCCTCGCGCCGTTGCAACAACTCCGCCAGCTCCGCGGCGGGCCCCAGCTGCAGCTGGTGCAGGCGCTGAGCCAGGCCGAGGGAAAGCAGCGCCTCCCCCTGCAAACAGCCGCCCAGGCTCTGCCAGCCCGCCGCCTGGGCTGCCTGCTCCAGGGTCTCCAGGCAGAGGTGGGCGGTGAGGTCCCAGGCGCCGGGGTCCTGGAGCGGATCGGGGCTGGCCTGCTGCTGGCGGTAGGCCAGCAGGGTGCCGCCAGGGCGGTTGGGGTGGTAGTAGCGCCGCGCGGGGTGGACGTAGTCGATCACCAGCAACCAACCATCGATCAGGCCGGCGGCGGCGGCGCCCAGCCACGGCTCCAGGCCGGGGTGAAGCTCCGTGCTCCAGCCGGCCGGCCGATCCGGACCCGGTTCGGCCAGACCTAGACGCTCCAGGGACTCCAGTTGCGCAGGCGGCAGGAATTCGCCGCGGCGGAGCCGCAGGCCCTCCGGCTCCAGGGCCACCCGCTGGCGGCACCAGCGTTCGCCATCGGAGACGATCCGCTCCACCGCCAGCGCATCGAGCACCTCATGGGCGAGCAGCACGCCGCGGATCGGCGCGGCGGCCAGGGCCGCGAAATCGAGCCAGCGGCAGGGCAGCGGGCAGGAATCCAGCCGCCGGCGCTGGCGCTCGGCCATGCCCGCATTAGGCTCCACCAGCACCAGCTCGCAACGTCCGGCCAGATCGGGGGCTTCACGCACCAGCGCTTCGGCCAGATCGGCGGCCAGGCTGCCCTCGCCGGGGCCGCTCTCCACCAGCGCCAGCGGGCCAGCCTCAGCGGCGGGGTCCGATGCGGGGTCTGCGGCAGCGAGGCGGCGGAGCCAGGCGACGATCTGGGGCGCCAGCAGGGCGGCGAAATCGGGACCGAGGGATGGGGAGGTGGCGAAATCGCCAGCCGGGCCGATCCTCAACCGGCCGCTGCCGTAGGCGCCGTGCTCGGGATCATGGAGCACCCACTCCATGTAGGTGCGGAAGGGCACCGAACCGCCGGCCTGGCGCAGCCGCGCCGCCAACCACTCCGGTACCGCCTGGCCGGAGGGGGCCTGGGGCGGAGAAGGCACGCCGCTCAGGCCTCGCCGCCGCCTTCGCCGCCCTGGCTGAGGCGGCGGCCCACCGTGACCCCGGCGATCTGATAGGCGGCCACGGCGGCCCCGGCAAACGCCAGCGTGTTGCGCAGCACCGGCAACCAGTCGCTGGTGCGGGTCACGATCGGCCCGAGCCCCAGGGCGCCGTAGAGGATCAGCCAGAGGGGGGAGAGCAGCAGCACCCAGGTCCACTCGATGCGGCGGCCGGCCTGGCGGGGGAAGGCGGCGAAACCCACCACCAGACCGCCGAGAATGGCGGTGGAGAGGGTGAGCAACCACTGCTCCCGCGGCAGGCCCGGCACCACCTGGCAACCGCCGATGGCCAGGCAGCCTTTGACCGCATGCAGCGAATCCAGGATCGCCCCGTCCTCGCCGTGGTCCTGCACGTAGTACTTGTTGCCGTAGCGGGTCTGCAGCTCCACCCAGAAGGTGCGCGGCATCAGGGCGAACAGGGCGTCGCCCACGTTGAAGTTGAGCAGATTGCCGCCGCGCTCATCGGCCACCAGCAGCAGGCTGCGGTCGTCGAGCTCCCAGAACTCCTTCACCGCCGTTCCCGGGGTGCGGTCGTACTGGGTCAGCACGCGCAGCTTCCAGCCACTGGTGGATTCAAACTCGGCCAGTTCGGCCTCCAGGGCGGCTCTCTGGCCGTCGGTGAGGGCCCGGGCCAGGTCGATCACCGGTGTTGGGTGGTCGGGCAGCAGATCGGGGTTGTCAAAGGCCAGGACCGGCATTGCCCAGCCCAGGGAGAGCAACAGGCTCAGCAACAGGGCCGCGATGGCTCCCCCGTGCGAGGGACGCGGGGCACTGGTCATCGGATCCGGCCGGCGGGGGGCTGCATTCTGTCCGAAGGCGCCGCCCGCCGCGGACCTCACTCGCCCAGGACGGTGGTGGTGGTGGTGCGGGCGCCCTTCTGGGATTGCACGGCCTCGAGCTGGCAGGCCAGGCTGCCGGCCTTGCAGGAGGGGGCGCTCTGCCGGATCGCCACCCGCTCCCAGCCGCTGGGCTGCATGTCGTTGCGGAGCTGGGCGAGGTTCTGCTCGTAGAACGCGCGTAGCTCGGCGTAGCGCTTCACCGGCTGGCCGTAGTAGCTGCGACCGGCGAGGGTGGGGAAGGAGGCCCATTCGGGGGCCAGGCGGGCGGCCAGCTCGGGGGTGAGCTCGCCGCGGTCAGCCAGGTGCAGGGCACCGCGGCGTTGGATCAGGTAGAGGGCGCCCTGATCCTGATTTTCCGGGTGGAAGCCCACCAGGCCCATCGAGCGGGAAACCATGTCCCAGGTGAAGGGCATGAACTGGTAGGCACCGGCTGCCGCGCTGGCGTAGCCGGGGGAATACATGACCCGGTCGGGGTGACGGTCAAAGGAGTGGAAGAGGCTGCCGCCGAACAGAACGCGGTAGCCCATCTCGTGGCCGTTCTTCCAGGTGCCCTCGGCGTAGCGGATCGTGTTCAGCAGGGCGCGGCGCTCCGGAGTCATGGCGAACACGCGGGGCGCGGCCGGCGGAGGCAGAAAGGCCACCTGACGGGGGGCGGAGGCTGCGGCTCCGACCTTCAGGGTCCAGGAGCTGAGCTCGGAGGCGGCGGCAACGCCAGGGGCCGCGACGGTGGCGGTGAGGGCGAGGCCGAGGCCGGCGAGGGCCAGCTGGGGGCGCTGAAGAATCTGCAAAACGGAGAAAGCGAGGGACAGGTTCCGCACAGGCTGAGGAGCGGAAATTCCGGTGATGCGGCCGGGAGAGCCTGCGGCACAGGCGCTGGGACGGAATCCGACGGAAGCGCAAGACGCGGTCGGGGCACCGGGATGGAAGAAAGACAGGGGCAAAGTTCGAGCCAATGTGCCTATCAATGGGCCGGAATGCGATCTTTACTGTGCCGATCACACAAGTGGCCCAGGCGTATCAGAAATCACCGCGACGGTTCAGATCACTGTGAGAGCCAGCAATTCGCGCCAAGCGATGAACAGAACCGCAAACCTCACCGCTGGCATTGATCGGAACTTCTGATCACCGCTGCCGATGCTGCGCCACCGCCGCCGCCGCCACCGCCGCCCCATCGAGCGGCAGTGGCCCCTGACGCGGCTCCAGCAGGGGCTGATCGAGCTGCCAGTCGCCGGCGCGCAGCTGCTCCTCGCGCAGCAGGCGATGGCGGCCGTGGTTCTGCAGAGCCTCCTGCAGCACCGGCGCCTCAGCGAAGCCCTGCCGCTCGACCAGATGGATCCCCACCCCCTGGCTGAAGGCCTCGCAGAAGCTGCTGTAGCCGGGCTTGGTGATCAGCCGCTCCGCCAGGGGCATCAGGTCGAGCGGGCGCACGCCCGCGGGCAACAGGCGGCCGTTCGGCGCCTCGGCCAGGGCCGGATCCGGCCCGATGAACACGTGCTCCGGCCAGCGCGCCAGCAGGGCTGGATCAAGCTGCAGACCCAGGCCACCGAAGCTCACCAGCACCACCCGCTCCCGGTCGGCGGGCAGGGCGAGCTGGCGAGCCAGAGCGGCGGTGTCGAGGCGGGGACGGGAGGCGGTGACGCCGATCGGCTGCACCGGGATCCCCCAGGGCATCGGCAGGGAGAGGGGGCACTGCAGCAGCAGGTCGCCGCGGGCGTAGAGGGCGCGGCAACCCTCGGCGCGCTCCAGGAAGGCGCCGCCCATCGGTTCGTAGATGGCGTCCCAGCCGAAGCTGGCCAGCCAGAGCAAGGGCGCCCCCAACCGCTGCGCGAGCAGGGCCGCCGGCGGTGGCACATCGCCGAGCACCAGCACCGGCTCGCCCTGGGCCGCCAGCCAGGCAGCCTCCTGCTGCAGCTGCTGCGGCAGCGCCGCGTCGAGCTGCTCCAGGGCCGCCAGGGTGGCGGGCGGATCCACCGTGAGGGCGTTGGCCTGCACCACGCCCACATCCCAGACGAAGGCCCGCCGCTCGAACGGCACCGGCCCGAAGGCGAGCTGCAGAAACGCCTCGCTCAGGCCGGTGGAGAGCACCAGACGCCAGTCGGGGCGCAGGGCATTCAGCTCGGAAAGAACGGCGGCGGTGCGGGAGCCGTGGCCGTAGCCGTGGCTGCTGATGCAGGCATAGATCAGCACTGGGGGGCACTCCAGAGGGTCTGTTCATAGAGCAACTCACCGCCCTCGCCATACCAGCGGTGGGCCAGATGCTGCGGCCCGCCGGCCGCCCAGGTGATCCAGCTGAGGTGGCGCAGGCTGCGGCCCTGGCCGTCGTGGCCGACGCGGGGCACGCAGGCGGCATTGAGGTGGAGGGTGCCATGGCGGTCCTGCACGAGCGTGCGCCGCTCGCCCTGGTGGCGCCGCAGGCTGTGGTGCATGTGGCCAAACACCACCAGCGGCACGGGGCGGTGGCGACGGATGCGCTCGATCGCCAGCTCCAGATCCTGGTCGCCCCAGTCGCAGGCGGGGCGCTTCCAGTCGCGGCCGCAGGGGTCGCGGGCGTCGCTGCCCAGGCCGCTCGGGCCGCAGTGGGCGAGGAGCAGCAGCGGCAGATCCGGATCGGCGGCGAGGGCGGCGCGCTCGATGCGGGCCGCCGATTCCTGCATCTCCACCGGCCCGAAGGCGGCGCGCACGGCCCGGGAGAGATGGAAGCCGCCACCGGCGCTGCCCGGCCTCCCCCCCACCACCGCCCGGCCGGGCGGCACAAGCTGGCGCAGCCCCCAGCCGCAGTGGAGCTCGCCGAGCAGGTCGATCTGGCGCTGGAGCTTGTGGCCGCTGGGGTCGCGGCCGCTGTCGTGGTTGCCGAGAACGCAGGCCAGGGGGAGCTGGAGCCGGGCCAGCAGACGCGGGATGCGGGCCCGGCCGTCGCTCAGATCGCCCACCAGCAGCAGGGCATCGGGGGCGAGGCGCTCCAGCAGGTGGTTGTCGCGCTCATCCCACTGGTCGTGGAGGTCGCCGGCGACGGCGATCCGCAGGGCGGGCCGCGACGGGTCCATGCCGGGGCCTTCCTAGGCTGGGCACATCCTGCACGACCGGTGGCCCCGCCGGTGGCACGGTTGGTCTTCACCCAGTCCCCGCTTCCCGCCTCCACCACCGCCGCGGTGGGCCCTGCTTCGGCGGCCGCCCCCGCAGCGGCGGATCTGCCGGCGGCGATCCAGGCCCTCAAGCAGCGCCGCAACGCCGTGATCCTGGCGCACTACTACCAGGAGGATCCGATTCAGGACATCGCCGATTTCATCGGCGACTCGCTGGAGCTCTCGCGCCGCGCCGCCAGCACCGAGGCGGAGGTGATCGTGTTCTGCGGCGTGCACTTCATGGCCGAGACCGCCAAGATCCTCAACCCGGGAAAAACGGTGCTGCTACCGGATCTGGAGGCGGGCTGCAGCCTGGCCGACGCCTGCCCGGCGGATGCCTTCGCCGCCTTCCGCGCCGCCCACCCCGACCATTTCGTGGTGAGCTACATCAACTGCTCGGCGGCGGTGAAGGCCCAGAGCGACCTGATCTGCACCAGCAGCAACGCGGTGTCGCTGGTGAACCAGCTGCCGGCCGACCGCCCGATCCTGTTCGCGCCGGACCAGAACCTGGGCCGCTGGGTGGCGCGCCAGAGCGGCCGCGATCTCACGCTGTGGCCAGGCAGCTGCATCGTGCATGAAACCTTCAGCGAGCAGGCGCTGCTGCAGCTGAAGCAGGAGCATCCCGCCGCCGCGGTGATCGCCCATCCCGAGTGCCAGCAGCACCTGCTCGATCTGGCGGATTTCATCGGCTCCACCAGCCGCCTGCTGGAGCACGCCGCCACCGCCGAGGCCGACACCTACATCGTGCTCACCGAGCCGGGCATCCTGCACCAGATGCGCCGCCGCCGCCCCGATCGCACCTTCCTGGAGGTGCCGGGTGCCGACTCCTGCAGCTGCAACACCTGCCCCTACATGCGCCTCAACACCCTGGAGAAGCTGTGGCACTGCCTGGAAACGATGGCGCCCGCGATCGAGCTGGAGGAGGAGATCCGCCTGCGGGCGCTGGTGCCGATCGAGCGGATGCTGGCGATGAGCCGCTGAGGGGCTGGGCTCAGTAGCTGTAGTCGGCCACGAACAGACTGGCGTCGTCGGAGGGTTCGCTGCCCGGTTCGTAGGCGCCGCGGCTGGCGGCGGCGTTGGCGCGGGCGCGGGCCAGCAGGGCGGCCTGGCCGGCGGGCACATCATGGCCGGCCCAGTGGCGCAGGCAGGAGTGCTGCAGGGCGCGGCCGAAGGAGAAGCCGAGGTGCCAGGGGGCGAAGCCCTGGGCGGCGGCCTGGTTGATGGCGTTGAGGCAGAGGCTGGCGTCCTCCTCGCTGAGGCCCCCGGAGAGAAACAGGATCGCGGGCACCGCGGCCGGCACGCTGCGGCAGAGGGTGCGCACGGTGTACTCCCCCACCTCATCGGGACTGGGCCGCTGGGGGGCATCGGCGCCGGCGGTGGTCATCGAGGGCTTGAGCAGGCTGCCCTCCAGGAACACCCCGTTGGTGGCCAGGGCTTCGTAGACGGTGCGCAGCACCCATTCCTGAACCGAGGCGGTGGTGGCGATGTCGTGGTCGCCATCCATCAGGATCTCGGGCTCCACGATCGGCACCAGGCCCTGCTCCTGCACGGTGCGGGCATAGCGGGCCAGGCCCCAGGCGTTTTCGCGCACCGCCAGCTCGCTGGGACAGCCCTCGCCGCTGATGCGCAGCACGGCGCGCCATTTGGCGAAGCGGGCGCCGGCCTGGTAGTAGCGGGCGGATCGCTCCGCCAGGCCGCGCAGGCCGGTGCACCAGCTTTCGCCCACCCGGCCGCCGGCGAGAGGCTCCACACCCTGTTCCACCTTGATGCCGGGCACGAGGCCCTGCTCCTGGAACAGCTGCACGATCGGCGGCCCCTCGCCGCCCGCCTCGGCGACGCTGGTTTGGAAGAGGGTTTCCTCGTAGAGAATCACGCCGCTGATCGCAACGGGCAGCTCGGCGGTGGTGGCCAGCAGGGTGCGGTAGGCGCGGCGGTTGGCTTCGCTGTTCTCCAGCCCGATCGCCTCGAAGCGCTTGCCGATCGTGCCGGTGGATTCATCGGCCGCCAGCAGGCCGGTGCCCGGCGCCGCCAGGGCCGCGGCGGTGGCGGCGAGTTCGTCGCGGAAGGCGTCGAGGGTCATGGGGAGGGGGCGGAGTGGCGAAGGGCCCTGCCCCGCAAGGTAGGGACGGGGGCGGCCGGAGGCAGCCCCGGCAGGGGCGAAACGGCTGGCAATGGGCGTGATGCTGCCGAGTTTGCGGATCGAGCTGGAGGCGGGTCATCGCCGGCATCGGGCACGGGCAAAGGCAAACAGAAGAGCGCTCAGGCCTCCGGCTCAGCCTGAAGGGATTTCCCGAAAAAGAAAAGCAAGGCAATGGCAACGGCATCGAGGATCAGATGCGAAAGAACCATCGGCATAATTCCATGGGGCAGGACAATCATGCTATTTGTAAATCCGATCATAAAAGTCCCAGGAAGCGCAGAGTTTGGCTTGATTCGATAGTGCACAAGAGCAAAGATCGCCGCCGCCATAAAGGCAGACACGGGCGAGATACCAATGGTGAGAAGCGGAAGAAAGAAGATACCATCCTCCCCTGGCACCAAAAGAAACAACCAGGGATTACGCCTGACTGTCTGAATCATTCGATCCGCATGGTCAGACAAATTCTCCTGATCGCCCATGGCGACAGGAACAGGCGACCTGGCGGCCGGCACAACGGCAAGAACGAGGGCCGTGATGGATGTTGAAACGACAGCAGACGTTATCGTCAGTGCCAAAGAAACGCCAAGCCAGAATGGATTGAAGCGAAAACCAGTGTTGGCGATATGATGGAGGAGAAGGAAAATCCCAACGACTTTAAGCTGAGTACTGAAACGCTGTAGGCAAAGAATTACAGATAGCAGCCCCTTCCAGACCTGATGCAGGCCACGAGCCAGAATGCGAATGCCCAGGTGCCCGAGTGCAGGCATGGCCAGCCACACATCGCCTCAGCAGGCTAACGACCACGGATCAGGATGCAAGCCGCCACCGTGGTGCACAGAGCAGCCATCCCAAACAAAGCGCCAATCCATTCGGAGCCCATGGCCTGCAACACAGCTACTGAACCGAAACTGTGGTGGTGGTGTCAAGGGGTCTTCCCGAGCTGGAAGGTTGGGTTCGACGGCGATGGATGCTTCCACACCATCAAGAAACTGGAGCCTTCGGCAGGGGTACGCCTGGACCCAGGCCAATGGCGTGTGAAGCCTGCGCTGATCGACACCGCAACATGCGCCGAGCAGCCGCTGGACTTGCAGCCCGTTTCCAGCTAGGTTGCAAAGGCATTCATTCAGGCCTTGTCGATGAGCTCCGAACATTCAGGCGAAGGAATTTCCCTCTCTGATTTCACCAGGGAGTTCGTGACATTGCTGGTCAACGCCCTGGAAACAAATCCAGACCTGCGCCCAAACATAGACAAACTCTGCGACCTTGAACTCTACAGCAGACTGGTCAATCTAACCCATGTCGAATATGCTGTTAACGCGGCTGGCCTCACCCTTCCCGATCCACTCCAAAGCAGGTTTCAAGAGCTCATTCGAAGGGCAAACGAACAGGAGAGCTACCTCCACATGAGAGATTGGAACTACTTCCGTAGTGGCTCGATTGCTGTCGCTCTCCGCGAAGCGCTTGACTACGATCAGGACGCGGAAATGGGCGACGAGTCAACAAGGGAAATTTGCTTTTCCTTCATCGATAATCCGTTTACTTTTGAATAATCCCGCGGCCGCCCCAAGCCGATGCCCCTACGCCCCGACGGGCTGCTGACCCTCACGCCCGAGGGTCTCTACTGCGGGGCGGCGCGGGCCTGGATCGATCCCTGGCGGCCGGTGCCGCGGGCGCTGATCACCCATGCCCACGCCGACCATGCCCGGCCCGGCTGCGGCGAGTACTGGGCCACAGCCGCCAGCGAGGGCATCCTGCGGCGGCGTCTGGGCGCCTCGATTGCGCTGCTGCCGGTGACCTACGGCGAGCAGCAGCGCATCGGCGAGGCGCGGATGTCGTTCCACAGCGCCGGCCATGTGCTCGGCAGCGCCCAGATCCGGCTGGAGGCGGGCGGCGAGAGCTGGCTGGTGAGCGGCGATTACAAGCGCTGCGCGGACGCGAGCTGTGCGCCGTTCGAGCCGGTGCGGGCCGATGTGTTCATCACCGAGGCCACCTTTGGGCTGCCGATTTACCGCTGGCAGCCGGGATCGGTGGTGGCGGCACAGATTCGGCAGTGGTGGCGATCGGCGCCGGAGCGGCCATCGCTGCTGTTTGCCTATGCCTTCGGCAAGGCGCAGCGGCTGCTGGCCGAACTGGCGGCGCTGGGGGTGGAGGAGGAAATCCTGCTGCACGGGGCGGTGGAGGCACTGATGCAGCCCTACCGGGAGGCGGGCGTGCGGTTGCCGCCCACCCGGCCGCTGAGCGCGGTGCCGAAGGGGGAATCGCTGGCGGGTCGTCTGCTGATCGCGCCGCCCTCCGCCCATCGCTCGCCGTGGATGCGGCGCCTGAAGCTGCCGCAGACGGCGTTCGTGAGTGGCTGGATGGCGGTGCGCGGCGCCCGCCGCCGCCGCGGCTACGAGCGCGGCTTCGTGCTCAGCGACCACGCCGACTGGCCGGGCCTGCTGCGCACGGTGCGGGAAAGCGGCGCCCAGCAGGTGTACGTGACCCACGGCAACAGCGACGGCCTGGCGCGCTATCTGCGGGAGGTGGAGGGCATCCGCGCCGAACCGCTGGCGGGGGCATTCGCCACGGAACGGGGCGTCGGCGACGGTGATGGTGATGGGAATGGCGACGCTGATAGGGATGGCCTTGAGGATGGTGTTGAAGATGGCGAAGGAGCGCAGCGTGGGGAACGCTGACGGGTGACCCGGGCGTTTCTACGGTCCTTTCGTCTGGCCCGTTCCCCGATGCCGCAGCGCCTGCCCCGCCTGATCGCCGCCCTCTCCCCAACCCTGGCCCTGGCGGTGGGGGCCATCAGCCCCGCCGCCACGGCAGCCCCACGGCTGGCGGCCGAAACGATCTACAGCGGCGGCACGATCCTGACGATGGAGGGCGACGCGCCGCAAACGGTGGAAGCACTGGCTGTGGCGGGCGGCCGCATTGTGCATGCCGGGCCCCTTGCCTCCGCCCCCCGCTCCGCCAGCACGCGGATGGTGAACCTGCAGGGGCGCACCCTGTTGCCCGGCTTCATCGACACCCACGGCCACTTCATCTATTTCGGCAAAAACCTGATCGATGCCGACCTGTTCGGCGCCGCCACGATTCCGGAGATCGTGCGACGCATGGGCGAGCAGGCGAAGAAGGTGGGCGAGGGCGAATGGATCGTGGGCTTCGGCTTCCGCGCCAGCGACCTGGAGCGCTACCCGAGCGTGGCCGAGCTGGATGCGGTGTCGGCCGATCGGCCGGTGATGGTGGTCGACAGCTCGGGGCACGCCGGCGCAATGAATTCGGCCGCGTTCCGCGCCGCCGGCATCAGCGCCGCCACGCCGGATCCGGAAGGTGGCAAGTTTGCGCGCGGCGCCGATGGCCGCAGCCTGGCGGGCAAGGCGGAGGAAACGGCGTTGAGTCTGGTGCGCGAAAAGCGTCCGGCCTTCCGCGGCGCCACCGCCGATGCGGTGGCCACCCGCGCCAGCGCCCTGTGGGCCAGCTACGGCCAGACCACCGCGCAGGATTGCGGCATCGGCCTGGGCAGCGACGACATCGACCTGGTGCGCAACGCGATCGACAAGCGCTTGCTGCCGCTGGATCTCTACATCTGCGCCAAGGATTCCAACGTGGAGGCGATGGCCAGCGCCGCCGAGCGGGTGGTGGCGGACTACGGCAAGCTCAACCCCAGCGCCGATGGCGATTTCCGGCGGCAGGAGGGGATCGTGAGCGATGCGGCCGGCGGCCAGGCCGATGCCAGCGCCCGCCTGCTGCAGCTGCGACCCGACCTCGACAGGCGTTACGTCAACCGCGTGCGCCTCGGCGGCATCAAGTTCTGGCTGGATGGCTCGATCCCCACCGCCTGGATGAGCCAGCCCTATGCCGTGAACCCACCGGGCACCGAAGCGGGCTTCCGCGGCTACCAGCAGATCCCGGATGGTGTGCTGCAGGCGGCCTTCAGGCGCTGGTGGCGCAGCGGCGTGCAGATCAACATGCACATGAACGGAGACGCGGCGGCGGAGCAGGCCCTGCAGGCGATCGAGAAGACGGTGGCCAGCCAGGGAATGGCCGACCACCGGCCGGTGTTCATCCACGCCAGCTATCTGCGGCCCGACCAGATCCAGCGGATGAAGGCGGTGGGCGCCGTGCCCAGCTTCCTGACCACGGGCCTGATCCCCGGCGGCGAAACGGTGCTGAAACTATGGGGAGCGGAGCGGGCGGCCACCGCGATGGGCGCCGCCACCATGGCCCGCCAGGGCATCCCTTACACCTTCAGCCACGACGCGCCGGTATCGCCGCAACCGTGGGTGCTGGCGCTGGTGGATGCCGGCGTGAACCGGCGCACGCCCTCCGGCCTGGTGATCGGTCCGCAGGAGCGGGTAACGCCGTACCAGGCGCTCAAGGCCGTCACCGCCCATGCGGCCTGGCAGATCAAGGAGGAGCGCAGCAAGGGCACGCTGGCGGTGGGCAAGCTGGCGGATCTGGTGATCCTGGAGCGCAATCCGCTGCAGGTGGATCCAACCACGATCAAAGACATCGCCGTACTGGAAACGATCAAGGAGGGCCGCACGATCTACCGCCGCGACTCCGAACAGGCGGCGGCCCTGCCGCGGGGGATCGGGGGGTCGCTGCCCTGCCTGCATGAACACGGCCATGGCGAAACGGCGGCGCTCACGCCAACGGCGCGCACCACCATCTCGGTGTTGCTGGAGGCATCGCGCTGAGGGGCCAAGGGGCGTTCCCATAGGCTCGGCGGATGCGCCCCTTCGCCGCCCTGTACAGCGAACTGGACAGCCGCAGCGGCACCGGCGCCCGCATTGCCGCCCTGGTGGCCTATTTCCGCCAGGCCGAGCCCGCCGATGCGGCCTGGGCCCTGCACGTGCTGCTGGGCCGCCAGGGCCGCCGCCTGATCACGGGCCGGCGGTTGCGCCAGATCTGCCTGGCCGGCTCCACGCTGCCGGAGTGGCTGTTCGACGATTGCTACGCCCAGGTGGGTGATTCGGCGGAAACGATCGCCCTGCTCTGGGGCCAGCAGGAGCGGCGGGAGGCGGACGCGGAGGATCTGGCCGCAGCGCCCCTTCAGCGCTGGATGGAGGAGCTGCTGCCGGCCGCCGCGGCGCTGGAGGGGGAGGAGCAGGAGCGGGCGGTGCGGCGCCTGTGGAGCGGCCTGAGCGCGGAGGAGCTGCTGGTGGCGAACAAGTTGCTCACCGGCGGACTGCGGGTGGGGGTGGGCCAGGGGCTGGTGCTGCGGGCGCTGGCGCAGCTCAGTGGCTTGGAGGAGGCGCGGCTGCAGCACCGGCTGATGGGCGGCTTCACAGCGAACGCCGAGGCATTTCGATCGCTGCTGGCGGCGGCCGACGGCGAGGAAGCCGTGCCGAGCCGCCCCTATCCGTTCTTTCTGGCCTCCCCGCTCGAGCCGGCCGCCGGCATCGAGGCAGGCCCCTCCGCCCCCCTGCCCGGATCGCCGGCGGACTGGCTGGTGGAGTGGAAGTACGACGGCATCCGCGGCCAGCTGATCCGCCGCGCCGGCTCCTGTTTTTTGTGGAGCCGCGGCGAGGAGCTGATCCACGCGGCGTTCCCGGAGCTGGTGGAGGCCGCCGCGGCGCTGCCGGAGGGCACGGTGCTCGATGGCGAGGTGCTGGTGTGGCCGGCGGCGGCCGAACGCCCGGCCCCGTTCGCGCAGCTGCAGCGCCGCCTGGGCCGCAAGGCGCCGGGGAAAGGGCTGCGGGCGGAGTGCCCGGCCGCGTTCGTGGCCTACGACCTGCTGGAGCACCGCGGCGAAGACATCCGCACGCTGCCCCTGCGCCAGCGCCGGTCCGCCCTCGAGGCCCTGATGGGACCGGTTCTGGCGACCACCCCAATGCGCCTCTCGCCGCTGCTGCCGCTGCCGAGCTGGGAGGACCTGGAGCCCCTGCGCGCCGCAGCGGCCGCCGCCGGCGCCGAGGGATTGATGCTCAAGGCCGCCGATTCCCCGTACCAGGCGGGGCGCCGCCGCGGCAGCTGGTGGAAGCACAAACGCGAGCCGCTGCGGCTGGATGCGGTGCTGCTCTACGCCCAGGCCGGCAGCGGCCGCCGCGCCAACCTGTTCACCGATTACACCTTCGGCCTGTGGAATGAGGGCGGCGAACTGGTGAGCTTCGCCAAGGCCTACTCCGGCCTGAACGACAGCGAAATCAGCGAACTCGACCGCTGGATCCGCCGCCACACGATCGAACGCTTCGGGCCGGTGCGGGCGGTGGAGCCGCTGCAGGTGTTCGAGCTGGCGTTCGAAGGCCTGCAGCCCTCCAGCCGCCACAAAAGTGGGATCGCAGTGCGCTTTCCGCGGATCGCGCGCTGGCGGAAGGACAAGCCAGCGGCGGAGGCGGATCGACTGGGGGATGCGCTGGCGTTGCTGGAAGGGCAGGGCAGGGAGGGCTGAAGAAAGGGGGCCGCATGGCTAGCTTCCTCAGCTGCCGCTGCTCAGCGCCGCTGGCTTGGCGCCTGGCGGGGCTGGGGGCCCTGTGGCAAGCCGCTGGCAGGCAGGAAGGCAAAGGCGGGGGTGGGTTCGAACTGCGCGGCGGTCTCGCCTCCGTACATCCGCCCACCGGCCACCAGCAGACGCCGCACCGGGGCGCCGACGGAGAGATCGAGCTGATCGAGCGACACCCAGAACACGCTGGGGGAGGTGACGGCATCGAAATAGAGCACGCGCCGGTTCTGATCGCTCACCACCCGCCAGATGGTGGAGGCGATGTTGGGGGCGCCGGGGGTGGTGATACCGAGGGGAACGCCGACGCTGCGCACCACCCCGAGCACGCCGGCAAGGGCCTGCTGAGGGAAACTCTGGCCGGGCACCGCGTTGATGTACGCGGGATCGGCCTGGCGTGGCAGGGCGGCCAGCAGGAAGGAGGCGCGCACGAAGCGATCGGCCGCCCGGATGGTGCCGGGTAGAAAACGGTTGCCACCCACCGTCTGCCAGTAGCTGTTGAGGCTGAGTTGCTGATCGAAGCTGGGGGAGTTGGTCATCACCGTGTACTGGCGCCCGTGATGGATCACGAGGCGACCGCCGATGTACTCGAAGATGGCCGAATCGCCCGTGGCGTCGGAGATCGCCAGGTGCAACTGGGCCCTCTGGCCGTTGGGGAGAAGGGGGGCGACCACGTGGAAGGGTTCTTCGCGCAGATGGGCCACTGCCTCGGCAACGGTGGCGAATCGATCGAGCACGTACTGGGCCCAGAGGGAGATGGAGAGAACGGGCTTGCCATCGGGCGTGCCGTAATCCGATTCCGCTAGGTAGAGGAGATTGGCCACCAGGCCCTTCTCGTTCATGCCCTCGGCACTGCCCAGGTCGTAGCCGCTCACCACCACGCTGCCGAAGCGGGAGCGCCAGCGGGGGGTGCGGGCGCCGCCGGCCCCATTGCGCTCGATGCCGCGGGGGAAGGCCCACAGATTGGAGCGCATGTCCTGCGACCAATCCATGCTGCGGCCGGTGATCACCGTGCCGTCGGGGGCGGTGTAAAGCACGCGGGTACAGGCCGCCGCCGGGGGCGAGCTGGTGGGCAGGCCGGCGAGGGCAAGGCCGAGGGCCAGCAGAAGGGCAGAGCGCAGCATGGGTCCGAGGCCTTACGCCTTCAGTCTGACCCTGCGCCAGCGTCGCCGCCCACTGGCGCAGGGTTGCCAGCAGATCCATCACCCAATCCGGGTTCATCAAGAATCTCTGCGTACCGGAAGCCTTGCCACCTACTGCGGGCGATACACCGACCGCCCATCGCCCGGCAGCAACGCCAGGGCGCCAGCGTCCAGCCGATCGCCCACGGTCATCTCGATCTCGCCAGCCGGATCGCCGCCCCCGCCCCACCACTCCACCGAGAGCAGGCGATCCGGGCCGTCGGCGGCACCCACCGCCTCGTAATCGGCAAAGGTGCACAGCCCTACCCGCCGGTTCATCACCCGTGCGTCGGCCCGCAGGGTGGCGGCGCCTTTTTCGATGCGCCGGTAGGCGCGGCCCGCCCAGTGGAGCCGCTCGGGCACGGCGTTGCGCAGGGCCTGGGGATTGTCCAGCGCCGCCGGGTCGGCACTGCGCAACCAGGAGATCTCCAGCTCGTCGTCTTCGCAGACGCTCAGCCAGCGGCTATCGGATCCGTCCTGCAGGCGGTACTCCAGCCACTGGAAGCCGCCCGGTTGTTCGTACAGCAGCCGATCTTCCACCACCCAGTCGCGCCCCTGGGCCTGCACGATGTCGCCGATGCGCAGGTTGAACAGGTGGCGCGCCTCCAGAGCCGGTGGCCGGGCGCTCTCCAGCCGGCGCCGCTGGCGCAGCAACAGCAGCAAAGCCGCAGCGGCGAACAGCACCAGCAGCAGGGCGATGAGGAGGGTCATCGAACTGATCCTTGAACGGAGATCCAAGGAAGCAGGTAGGAGAGGCGAGCAACCACAACCCAGAAGATCATGAACACAAAGGGAATCAACCGGGGGAACAGCAATGAGCTGGTATGGATGAAATCATCATGGTGCTTGCCTGAGCGCCATCGGCGAATCAGGATCGGATCAAGGCCGGGTGGTGACAATGCAGCCACGGCAACAAGATCCCTGCGAAGCTCCCACCACATATCAATGGTATCTGTTGCGCCCTTAATCATAAAGAAGGCCAGAAGAGAGAGCACAAAGGCCAGCAGCGGCAAGGCCTGGTTCGAGAACCAGTTCGGCTGCCCCAGCCGCGTGTAAGAAACAGTATAAGCAGCCACCAAAAACGATTGGCAGGTAATGAGCCACGTCACGCGGCCCGTCAACACGCCGTGCTCGTATTGCGCCTCAGAACGATAATACCGGAACAGCTCCCAGATTTTCGCCTGGGAATCCTCTGCTTTGTTCACATAGTTCACCAAGAGCGGACTAGGGACTTGCTTGTTGGGCTTGTTCACCGCCATTCTATCCGATTGCCTGGCATCAATTGTCTGACATCATTTTATCGGACCTTTGCTACGACGTCAACGCAACAAGCCGATCCGCCCAGTCTGCACACAAAGGCGGAAAGGCGCTTCTGTGCAGTGGCTGGGGTTTGCAGCAGCACCAGGCAGCCGTGCGGCGAAGGGTTGCGCTTGCTGCGGGCCCAATCCCTGGCATCAAGCCAGCAGACGGGTGCAAAACCTCGATGGCTGCATGCCAAGGAATCAGGCTGGATCTCACCGCAGTCCCTCGCCGCCGCGCCACAGGGAATCGCGCTGGTACTCGAGGATCACCGGCCGGCTCAGCCGGTTGGGCAGCACCGGCTCGCCCGGGGGCGGCAGCAAATCGCGCGGCAGGCTGAACAACCGCGCCAGCTGGGCGGCATCAATCCAGCGGCCCTCAAAGGGCAAAGGCGTGGGCTCCAGCCGCCGGCCCGGGCGGTGGGCCAGCACAAACCCCCACGGTCCGAAACTCGGCACATCGACGCTGTAGGGGCGGCTCTCCAATCCGGCGACCGCCAGGCTGGCGCGGATCGAAGCCATCACCTTCGGCGTGAAGAACGGGCTGGAGGCCTGGGTGACGAACACCCCATCGGCCGCCAGGCGCTCCCGCAGCCGCCCGTAGAAGGTCACGCTGTAGAGGCGGGCCAGGGCCGGGCTGTCGGGATCGGGGAAATCGGCGATCACCACGTCGTACGGGCCCCCCCGCAAGCGCCGCACCAGCGCGAAGGCATCGCCCATGTGCACGTGCAGGCGGGGATCGTCGAGGCTGTTGCCGTTCAGGCGGCGCAGGAACGGCTGGTGGCGGGCCAGCCGCACCAGCGCTGGATCGAGCTCGATCAGATCGATCCGCGCCACGGCCGGCCAGCGCAGCAGCTCACGCACCGCCAGGCCGTCGCCGGCACCGAGCAACAGCACCCGCCTGGCGCGGCCGTGGAGGGCCAGGGCTGGATGCACCAGCGCCTCGTGATAGCGGTACTCATCGAGGCTGGAGAACTGCAGGTTGCCATCGAGGTACAGCCGCAGATCGTTGCGGCGGCGGGTGAGCACGATGCGCTGGTGGCGGCTCTGGCGGCGACCCACCACCGGATCGTCGTAGAGACGATCCTCGATGCGCTGGCCCACGGGCACCACCGCCAATGCCGCCAGGGCGATGGCGGGCAGCGCCAGCAGCAGTGGCGTACGCCAGCGCCGCAGCTCGGCGAAGGCCAGGCACAGGGCCGCCGAGGCGAGCAGGGGCAGCAACGCCAGCAGGCCCGCGGTGGGCAGCAACCCCAGCCAGGGCAGCAGCAGCAGCGGAAACAGCAGCGAGCCGAGCAACGCGCCGAGGTAATCGAGCGCCAGGGCCCGGGCCAGGGCGGTGCGCAGCTCCTGGCGCGTCTCCAGCAGCCGCGTCAGCAGGGGCAGCTCCATCCCCCCCAGCACCCCCACCGCCACGGTGAGCAGCACCAGGCCCAGCCACAGCGGCCCGTCGGCGGCGAACAGGGCGAACAACAGCAGCGGCCCGAGCAGACACAGGGGCACCAGTGCCAGCTCCACAGCCACGAAGGCCCGCAGCAGCGGCGCCCGCGGGGGCCCGCTGCGGGCCAGGTACTGGCTCAGCCAGGCCCCCAGGCCCATCGCCGCCAGAAAGGTGCCGATCACCACCCCGGTGGCCAGGGCCGTATCGCCCACCAGATAGCTGGCCTGGGTGGCGAGCAGCAGCTCCAACACCAGTCCCACGCACGACGAGAGGGCCGCGGTGGCCAACAGCAGGCGCACCTGGCGCGAGCTGAGCGCGACGGACTCGGCCATCGCTACTTGGCCCCGCTGGGCCCACGGCCCTGGAAGCGCGAAAGGTCGCGACCGCGGCGGATCACAGCAGCTCCGCTGCGCCCCCGGCCGCTCGCCTCGCCACTCCACGACTCCACCACCACCCCTGCCGGCAGCTCCGGCGGTTGGGCTCCGCCGATCCGCACCACGGCCGGGCGCAGCACGGCGGCGCTGGTGCCCACGACCACCACGCCTGTGGCCAGAGCGACGAGCAGGGCGCGTTCCATCAGCGGGCGGGGGGATCAAGCTCCAGCACCGGCTGGGGCCAGGGAAGGCGCACTCCGTCCTCCACGGTGAGGGTGAACTGCGCCAGCGCATCGTGCGCGGGGCCAAGGCTCTCGGGCAGTTCCAGCTCCAACGCCAGGTTGCAACGTTCCGGCAGGCGCAACACCAGCCGCTCCCGAGCGAAGCGCAGCGGCGCATCGTTGCCCGTGCTTCCGGTCAGCGGCAGCGGCTGGGTCCTGCGCAGGCGGACGCGGCCGAGGCCGTCGCGCACCTGCAGGCGCAGCCGCACGCTCTCGGGCAGCACTCCATCCCATTCAGGCTCGTAGCGCGCCGCCAGCCCGAGCCGCACCAGGCCTGGGCCCAGATCGGCCCGCAGGCGCGCCCGGCCCTCCTCCAGCCGCAGCACGTGGCAGCGCCGGCAGTGGCTGTAGAGGGCGATCCAGGCGCAGAGGCTGCACACCAGGCCGGCGGCGGCGGTGAGCAGCAGCAGCGGTGCGTTCACGCGGTGGCTGGCCAGCCGGGCCCGGAAGCCCGCAGGCTCCGCCGAGGGCCGGCCGTCCGCGCCGCTCAGCTCCTCCAACCGCAGCCGCAGGCGGTGCGCTCCATCCGCGGCGGGACGGAGCAGCAGCGGCACGGCGGTATCGCTTTCGTCATAGGTGCCGCTCTCGCCATCCTCCCTCCAGATGCCGGTCTCGCGCCAACCGTCGCGGCGCAGGTCGAGCACCACCTGGCCGGCTGGATCGAGCAGCTCCAGCTGGTAGGTGAGGCTGGTGTCCTGCGGGATCGTGGCCTCCACCAGCAGCAGCGGACTCCCCAGCGGACCGCCGCTGAGGAAGAAGGGCTCGCTCAGCAGCGCCCGATCGGCGGCGGGGGTGAAGCGGAGGCTGCGCTGGGGCGCCAGGGCCGAGAGCAGCAACACCACCAGCGGCACGGCGGGCAGCATCGCCAACGCCCAGGGCCAGAGCAGCACCTCGCCGGGTCGCCACGCAGGGGATGGCCTGGTCAACCCGGGCGCTGCAGGGTGCAGACCAGCCTAGGAAGCGGCCCGGCCGCCCAGGCACCCTACGATCGAAGCCCTGGCGCTTTGATCCGCCGAGCGATGACGCAGAAAACGCTGCTGCAGCTGCTGCTCACCGTGGGCTGGTCGCTGGTCGGCGCGGTGCTGATCTACGCCAGCACCTGGGTGTTTGATCGCCTGTCGCCGATCGATTTCCGGCGCGAGATCCGCGAGGGCAACGTGGCCGCCGGTCTGGTGCTGGCGGCGGTGATCCTGGGCACCGCCGCCGTGGTGGCGACGGTGCTGGCTTCCTGAGGAGGGGCTTCAGAGGCGGCAGCGGCGCCGCAACCGGCGGGAGCAGAGGAACGCGGCTGCGGCGCCGAGCAGGGGAAGGGGAGAGGGGGCAGGGATCGGAGTGGCTTCGATCACCAGGTTGTCGATGCGGTTGGTGCCCGCCGCAAGCACGGTGCCTGGCTGACCATCGGCCCGGCTGCCGCCCATCAGCACAAGGCTGAAACTGAGGATATCCTGATCGTTGAGGAAGGGGAAACTGGCAAGATCGAAATCATACATCGAAGCGGTGGATACGCTGCTTGAACTCCAGGAGTTGTTGCCCACTATGTAGCCGAGAAGATTCCTATCAGCTTGGCCCGGAATTTTGGCAAACAGAGCAAAATCAGCGGGTCCGGAGTTGGAACTGGTCTGACTCCACTGGATGCGAACGTTTTGCAGGCCCGTTGTGCTTGTATCAAAGTCATAGTGATCATTCACCGCCCATTGGTCGGAGGACAGAGCAGACGGGGTGCCATTGCCAACCACGCTGGTGAAGCTGGAACTGGAGGCATGCACAAGCTTCATTGTTCCCATCCCCTCGCTGGCGGCGAGCGCAAACTGCGTGCCCGTAGTCGGCAGGCGACCCTGCAGACCCTCAAAATCCCAGGCGACAACAACAACAGCCCGGGCCGGTGCCACGGCCGCAGTGGCCAACAGGGTCAGGACCAGGCCGGTCCTGGCAAGAGAGGAGGAGGGCACGGAGCACCATGGAAAACACTTGCCGTTTTCAGACAGAAGCCTTCGCGCCGACCCCAGGCGTTCAGACGGTTGGCGAATCGTCCCAGACCCCTGGATCAGGAGGGAGGAATCCGTCCGATCTCGATCAGCAGGGAAGTCATGCAATCGGCGTCGCCCATGGAAGATCAGAGCGCTGCTTGCAGGCCGCCCCAGGTGGGGAGCCAAAGCCGGAGGCAGCCGTCATGGCATGCGATGCCAGGAGCCCGTCGGGGCTGCCGCGCCCCAGGTCGCTTAAAGGGAGGGGAAGGAATCCTATAAAAATCCTAGGATTTGCCGTCGCGTCCCTTCCCGCCATGGCTCTGCCCTCGCTGCTGCTGGATGCAACATCAGGGAGCGGCGGCTCGTTTCCATCCCTCGACGTCAGCCCCAGCGCGGTCGCCGGCCCAGGCGGTTTCTGGTTCTTTGTTGTCAACGCCAGCAGCCGCGATCACGAGATCTGGTGGAGCGACGGCAGCAGCGCCGGCACCCGTCGCCTCCTGGCCGTGCGCGGCACGATCGCGCGCGGCGACGCGGTGCGTTTCGGCGATCGCCTGCTGGTGTGCGCCACCACCACCGACCTCGGCGCCGAGCCACTGCTGATCGACAGCGCCGGCGCACTCTCCCCGCTCGACCTCAACCCCGGTGGCACCACCGACCTCAACGGGGTGTTCGAGCCCAACAGCTCCTCGCCGTATGGCTTCCGGGTGATCGGAGAGCGCGTCTGGTTCAGCGCTTCCGCGTCGCTGGAGCGGGGACAGGAGCTCTGGAGCAGCGATGGCTCCGCCAGCGGCAGCCGCGAGCTGCGCGAGATCGCGCCCGGCACCTACGACAGCGCGCCAGGGGAGTTCACCGCCTTCGGCAGCCGCGTTCTGTTCGCCGCCACCCAGCGCTCCTTCCTCGACCCCCTCACCGGGCGGGAACTCTGGAGCAGCGATGGCAGCAAAAACGGAACCCGGCTGGTGGCCGACATCCGCCCCGGGGAGATCGGCAGCGATCCGGGCGAGCTCACCGCCTTCGCCGGGGCAGTGGTGTTCCGCGCCGATGACGGCACCACGGGCAATGAGCTCTGGCGCAGCGATGGCACCGCCGCCGGCACCCGGCTGCTCAAGGACACGGCGCCCGGATCGGCCAGCGGCAACCCGGCGGATTTCACCGTGGTGGGCCAGCGTCTGTTCTTCAGCGTCGGCGGCAGCGATGTGAACCCCGAGCTGTGGGTGAGCGACGGCAGCGCCGACGGCACCAGCCTGGTGATACGGATCAACCCCTACGAGTACGGCGGCGGCCTGCGCTTCCTCTCCGACCTCACCGCCCTGGGGGATCGCCTCTACTTCTGTGCCGACGACGGCAGCGGCGCGGGCAAGGAGCTCTGGAGCAGCGACGGCAGCGCCGCCGGCACGGCGATGGTGCGGGACATCAACCCCGCCCTCAACGGCAGCGGCGTCAGCCGGGGGCTGGTGGCCGCCGGCGGGCGGCTCTGGTTCGCCGCCGACAACGGCCGCAACGGCATGGAGCTCTGGTGCAGCGATGGCACGGCGGCGGGCACCTACCAGGTGCACGACATCCGGCCGGGGGCGATGGGCTCGCTCCAGCCCCACGGCAACCTGTTCAGCCTGGCCGGCCAGCGGCTGCTGTTCCGGGCCGACGACGGCAGCAGCGGCCTGGAGCTCTGGAGCCAGGACGTGATGGCCCCGCCGCCGGCCCCGGTGGTGGCCGAACTGCTGAGCGTGGTGGATGACGTGGGCCCCGAGTGCATCCTGGTGAGCGACGGCGCGATCAACGACCCAACCCCCCTGCTGCGCGGCCGGATCAGCGGGCCGCTGCAGAGCGGGCAGAGCGTGGTCGTGCACGACGGCAGCAGCGTGCTCGGAACCGCCAGCGTCGGCGCCGATGGCCGCAGCTGGACGTTCCAGCCCACCCTTACGGGCAGCAGCGGCACCACCTACAGCTTCGAAGCCCGGGTGCAGGGGCCCGGGGCGGATCCGGACGCCTTCAGCAACCGCATTCGCATCACGCTCGACACCGTCGCGCCGTCGCCGCGGATCAGCAGCATCGGCGGCAGCGACAAGGTGGTGACGGGCAGCGTGATCGATCGCCAGGTGCAGGGGACCGGCGAAGCCGGCGGCAGGGTGGACATCCTCCAGGGCACCACCCTGCTTGGATCGACCCAGGTGGATCCAGGCGGCCGCTGGAGCTACAAGCTCACACTCAACAACCTGCGCAGCCTCGGCGGCCAGGGCAAGAACCGCAGCGTCAGCGCACGCCAGGAGGATGCCGCAGGCAACAGCGGCCAGAGCAGCAGCTTCACGTTCACGATCAACACCAACACCAACACCAGCACCGTGGTCAAGAACGATCTGATTACCCTGGCCACGCCCAGCGAGCCGTACGTGGTCCCTCGCCTCAGCGACTCCCTGCTCAGCTCCTTCGACGTGCTGAGCAACTACGCCGCCGGCAAACGCATCGACGCGCCGGCCAGCGTGGCCGCCACCAACCTCGCCGCCTCGGTGGGCACCGCCAGCAGCCTCACCGCCCAGGCCATCACAGCGCTGCTCAGCGCCGCCCTGTTCCCCGCCAACCGGGCCGTGGCCTTCCAAGTGGCATCTGTGCAGGGCACCTTCGTGGCCCTCAACGACCGCAACGCCGGGTTCGCTCCGGCCAGCGATGCCGTGTTGCATCTTCCGCGCCACAGCTTCGCCGGCCAGGGGCCGATCGCGATCTTCTGAGTGCGGGAGCTGGCTCCTGTCGAAGCCTGGTTCGCCCGGCAGGGTTGGACGCCGCAACCGTTTCAACGCCAGGCCTGGGTGGCGGACCTGGAGGGCCGCAGCGGCCTGATCCAGGTGGCCACCGGCGCCGGCAAAACCTACGCGGCGGTGCTCGCTCCGATCGCCCGGTTGCTGGCGGAACCCGGTGGTCCGCAACCGGGCCTGCGGCTGCTGGTGCTCACCCCCCTGCGGGCCCTGAGCCGGGATCTGGTGGAGGCGATCCGGGCGCCGATGGAATCGATGGGCTGGCCGCTGCGGGTGGGCCTGCGCAACGGCGACACCAGCAGCAGCGAACGGGCCCGCCAGTTGCGCTCGCCGCCCCACATCCTGGTCACCACGCCCGAATCGCTGTCGCTGCTGCTGGCCAACCGCGCCGCACCGGAGCTGTTCGCGCGGCTGGAGAGCGTGGTGCTCGACGAATGGCACGAGCTGATGGGCGGCAAGCGGGGCGTGCAGAGCGAGCTGTGCCTCAGCTGGCTGCGGGGCCTGCGGCCGCAGCTGCGCACCTGGGCGGTGAGCGCCACGGTCGGCAACCCCGAGGAGGCGGCCCGCGCCGCGGTGGGGGCGACAGCCCCGGAACCCACCTTGATCCGCGCCGACGTGCGCCGCCGCACCCAGCTGCGCAGCCTGCTGCCGGAGACGGTGGATGGCTTCCCCTGGGCCGGCCACCTCGGCCTGCACATGCACGAGAGCCTGGTGGCCGCCCTCGATCCGGCCGTCTCGACGCTGCTGTTCACCAACACCCGCAACCAGGCCGAGCGCTGGCTGCAATGCCTGCGCTACGTCTGCCCGGAGATGGAGGGGGCGCTCGCCCTGCACCACAGCGCCATCGACCGCCAGCAGCGCGAAGCGATCGAGGCGGCGGTGAAGGAGGGCTCGATCCGTTGGGTGGTGTGCACGGCCTCGCTCGATCTGGGGGTTGACTTCCAACCGGTGGAGCGGGTGGTGCAGATCGGCTCCGCCAAGAATGTGGCCCGCCTGCTGCAGCGCGCCGGCCGCTCCGCCCACCGGCCCGGCGGCACCGCCGAGGTGCTGTTCCTGCCCACCAACGCCCTGGAGCTGCTGGAGCTCAGCGCCCTGCGCCGCGGGCTGGAGGCGGGGCTGGTGGAACAGCGCCGCCCACCCGAGGCCCCGCTCGATGTGCTGCTGCAACACCTGGTGACCCTGGCCTGCGGGCCGGGCTTCGAGCCGGCCGAGGCGCTGCGGCAGGTGCGCAGCTGCTGGAGCTACCGCCAGCTGCCGGACGACGACTGGAGCTGGTGCCTGCGCTTTCTGGAGCACGGCGGCGACTGCCTCGGGGCCTATCCGCGCTACCGCACGCTGGCGCGCGAGCCCGCCGGCGCCGCCGACGGCAGCCGATTCCGGTACGTGGTGCGCGAGACCGCGATCGCCCGCCTGCACCGGCTGGGGATCGGCACGATCACCGCCGACCGGGCCGTCACGGTGCGCTTCCCCCGCGGCGCCGTGCTCGGCCATGTGGAGGAGTCGTTCATCTCGCGGCTGCGCCGCGGCGATGTGTTCTTCTTCGCCGGTCGCCAGCTGGAGTTCGTACGGCTGCGGGAGATGACGGCGCACGTGAAGGCCACGTCGCGCCGCAGCACCGCCGTGCCGGCCTGGGCGGGGGGCCAGATGGCCCTCTCCGATCTGCTCAGCCGCCGCCTGCGCGAGGAGGTGGACCGCTGCGCCCGCGCCATGGCCGGCGAGCTCCCGCTCGACACTCCGGAGCTGCAGGCCCTGGAACCGTTGCTGGCGCGCCAGGCCGATCTCTCGCGCCTGCCCCGCCAGTCGCAGTTTCTGGTGGAGGTGTGCCGCAGCCGCGAGGGCAGCCACCTCTATGCCTACCCCTTCGAAGGCCGCTTCGTGCATGAGGGGCTGGGCTTCCTGTGGGCCTGGCGGCTGGCCCGGCACCGCGCCGCCACGATCACGGTGTCGGTGAACGACTATGGCTTCGAGCTGCTGGCCCAGAGGGGCTATCCGTTCGAGGAGCTGCTCGACCTCCACGCCGACGAACTGCTGGCCGGGGAGCAGCTGGAGGCCGACCTGGAGCGCGCGATCCACCTCTCCGAGCTCTGCCGCCGCCGCTTCCGATCGATCGCCCAGGTGAGCGGACTGGTGCACAACGGCTATCCCGGCCAGGGCAAGAGCGGTGGGCAGCTGCAGATCAGCGCCGCCCTCCTGTACGACGTGTTCAGCCGCCACGAGCCCGGCAACCGCCTGCTGGCCCAGGCCCGGCGGGAGGTGATGGCCGAGCAGCTGGAGGTGCAGCGGCTGGAGGCGGCCCTGGCCCGACTGCGGACCAGCGAGCTGCTCGTCGAGCGCACCCCCCGGCCGGGGCCGCTGGCCTTCCCGCTGCTGGCGGAGCGGCTCAACAACCGCATGAGCAACGAGTCGCTGCTGGAGCGGCTGGGGCGGCTTCGGGCCGAGGCGGAGCGGGCGGAGGGCTTCTGAGCGCCGGGCCAGCCTTGTGCGCACTCCTACAGTGTGGTTGAACCGTTACAGCCCGTTATCCGGGCTCCTCCCCCTGGCTCTGCGCCCCTCCCCCTCCAACCCGGGCAGCCCCCTGCCGGAGCCGGCCTTCGTGCCTGCTTACGTACCGGCCCTGCACACCTCCTTCCCGCCGCCGCGCGCGCCGGGCGGTGCGGCGTCGCGGGCAGTCGGCGGGGGTGGGATTCCCTTCCCGCTCGCCAGCGGTGGGGAGGCGTCCCTTCAGCCGGAGCCATCCGCCGGCGCCTGGCCGCCCGAGACCCCCGGGCTGGGACGCGACGCCCGCGCCTGCCGCCGCCTGCGCACCCCCAGCCTGCCGTCGGTGGAGCTGCGCCAGGGTTCGGCAACGCCGGTGCACGCCACCCTGCGCGACATCTCCAGCAGCGGCGCCGGACTGGCCCGCCGCGGACGGCTCGAGCTGGCCCCGGGCACCGTGCTGCGGCTGCTGATCCACGAGCCCGGCACCGATCGCCGCCATCCCTTCACGGTGCATGTGCGCTGGAGCCGCTTCGGCGGGGTGAACACCTACCTGGGCGTGCACTTCGATCGTCCCCTGCCGCCGGACCATCCCCTGCTGCGGGCCCTCAGCGCCGACGGCGCCAGCCAGGCCGCGCCCTGAAGCCGATGCGCCCCACGGCCTCCGGCCTCCTGTTCCGCAGCGTGCGCCTGCTGGTGGTGATCTCGGTGATCCTGGGCTTCTTCAGCGCCTGCATGGCGGGCCTGGAGGGGCTGCGGGGATCAGCGCCGCCTCCGGCGCCAGCCCCGCAGCCAGCGCCGGCCGGCAGCGGCGCAATGAGCCCGCGCTGACTCAGGCGCGCTCCAGGCGCCGCACGATCCAGGCCATCAGCGCCAGGGACGCGGCCAGGGCGATCAACAGGGCGATGGTCATCGGGCGGTGCGGCAGGAACGCTGGGGGTGATCATGGCGGATGATGACCAGCAACCCGCGGCAGGTGATCCCCGTATTCGTGTACGGCACCCTGCGGCGCGGCCAGACGAACCACCATCTGCTGCGCGGGGCGCGCTGGGGCGGAGAGCAGCGGCTGCCGGGGGCGCGGTTGCACGATCTGGGGCCGTTCCCGATGGCGATCGCCACGGCGGATACCGCAGCCGATGCGGTGCACGGCGAGCTGTGGTGGGTGGATGGCGCCACCCTGGCGCGGCTCGACCAGCTGGAGGGCCATCCGCGGCTCTACGAGCGCCGCCGGCTTCCCCTGGCGAGCGGCGAGCAGGCCTGGGTGTATCTGGGCCGGCCGAGGCAGGTGCGCCATTCGCCCGCACTGGCGTCGGGCCGCTGGCCTGCGGTGCTGCTGGCGCTGGCGCTGCTGCCCTGGCCGCCGGTGCTCGCCGCCCCGCCAGGCTGCCGCGCCTGGCTGGCCAGCCGGGGGGAGGAGCGCATCCGGCTGGCCAACAGCCTCGGGGCCGCCCATTACCTCACCAAGAACCAGCGGCTGCAGACCAGCCCCGACCAGGCCCCGGTGGGCCTCTACCGCGACAGCGACCTGCGCCGCCTGTGCGACGACCGCCGGTGACTCTGGCGCCGCGCCAACCCAGGGGCGCTCAGGCCGCCACCAGCAGCCGGCCGGCCACCCCCAGCCCCAGCGTCAGGCCGCCGAGCAGCAGCCAGCGCCCGAAGCTGGGCTGCAGCAGCCGCCGCAGCAGCACCAGCGAGCCCGCCACCCCCACGGCGGTGGCCAGGCTCTGGCAGAAGGCCACCACGTGCGGATCGGCGCTCCAGGCGGGCAAGGCCGCCGCCTGCGCCCCCAGTGGCTTGAAGCTCACCGGCAGCACCCGGCCCCCTTCCCCCATGCCCTGCGGCAGCGTGTGGGCGAGCATCAGCGCCCAGAGCAGCGGCAGGAGGGAATAGAGCAGCGGCCGGGCCCGGGCGCCCAACAGGGGCCGCAGCAACAGGAACACGGCCGACGGCAGGGCCAGGGCCAGGCAGGCGATCGCCAGCCGCGGCAGCAGCGGACCGCTCTGCAGGCTGGCGGGGAAGGCGGGCAGCAGCGCCGCCAGCCCCCCGAGCAGCCGCTGCCAGTGGTGCAGCACCAGGCCGCCGGCGAGCACCAGGATCAGGCCCGTTTCCCCGGCCGGGGGGCGCATCTCCCGCTGCAGGTCGGCGGCGGGGGGACGCAGGCGCAGCTGCACCGAGCGATGGGGGCAGGCCTGGGCGCAGGTGAGGCAGAGCACGCAGTGGCGGTTGTCGTCGAGATGGGCGGGATGGGTGCCGAGCGGACAGCCGGCGGTGGCCAGGCCCTCCCCCTCCGCCGGCCCGCCCTTGAAGCAGGCGTAGCTGCTGCAGCTACCGCTGCAGGTGCCCACCTGGGCCCGCAGCTCCGAGATCGCCAGCTTGGCGAACAGCCCATTCATGCCGCCCACGGGGCACAGGTACCGGCACCAGAAGCGCTTCTCAAACCGCAGCGAGCCGACCACGGCCCCGGCGGTGATCAACAGCAGCAGGCAGCTGCTCAGCCAGGCGGTGTTGGGCAGATCGGCCAGCTCCTCCCACAGCAGGATCGCGCCGAAGCCGGCCGCCAGCAGCGGCGCCCCCCAGCGGTCGCTGTCGCCGTGGGGCCAGGGCGCCGGCCGCCAGCCCAGCCGCCGCGCCAGCCGCTGCGCAATCTCCCCCCAGACCATGAACGGGCAGAAGGAACACCACAGGCGCCCCACCAGCGGGTGGCTGAGCAGCACCAGCGGCCACCACCAGGCCCAGAACAGCACCAACGCGCCGCTGTGGGCCCGGTCCTGGGGGCCGCGCCAAAGCCAGAGGTTGAACAGCACGAACAGCCAGCTCACCAGGCCGAACAACAGGCCGTTCCACAGCGCCGGGGCCCGCATCCAGTCGCGCAGCTGCGGCTTCCAGCGCCAGAGGTCGAAGCGGGCGCTGGCCGCTCGCCGCTCGGTCCAGAACACATCTTCCGGCAGCAGCGCCGGCCGCTCGCCGTCGCACTGGCGCAGGGCGCGATCGATCAGGGTGCTGAGCTCGCGCAGGTTGCCGGGGAAGTCGTAGGTCTGCAGGCGCTTGACCAGCGCGTCGCCCACCAGCGGCGGCGGACTCCAGCCCAGGCTGCGGGCCTTGATCCGCACGCCGTAGCGCAGCCAGTCGCCCAGATCGGAGCGGCGCACCCGCAGCGGCGGCACGCGGATCAGCCGGCAGAGGGGATCGAAGGCCGGCTGGGCGGTTTCGGTGGTGAGGAAGAGGCGGCCGCCGAAGTGCTGCTCGCGGCCGTGGCCATCGCGCCAGCGGCCCGTGGCCACCAGCTCGCCGAGGGCCTCGCGCAGGGCCGGATCGGCGCGGTCGATCTGGTCGAGCAGCAGGCCGCCCTCGCCCAGGCAGGCCAGCAGCGAAGGCTCCGCGGCGCTGGTGCCGAACAGCTCGGCGCCGTCGGGCCGCAGCGTGGCGCAGTTGAGCCGCACCAGCAGCCGGCGGCGGTCGGGCGAGCCGAAATGGATCAGGGCCGCGAGGTTGTCCTTCTCCAGGCCCGGCTCGCCGCTGATCAGCACCGGCCGCCGACCGGGATCGGTGGAGGCTTCGCGGATGGCGCGGCGCAGGGCCTGGGCATAGCGGCTGGAGCCCACCACGCCGCGGCGGGAGCGGCCCACTAGGTAGGGGGCCAGCCGCAACAGGCAGGCGGCCTGCAGGGGGTCGGCCGCATCAGCAGGGGGTGAGGCCATGGGGAGCCGGCGGCGCGCAGCCCTGATTGTGGAACGTAACCGGATCCGGAAGTGGTTCCCACGCCATTAATCGCCAAAAATTCGCTGATTAACTGATGGAGTGTAGTTTCTTTTCGTTATGACCGCCCCCTCCCTGAAGCCCGGCCTGAGACACGCGCCGGTTTTTGTTTCCGCCATAGCAATTGTACTCGCCTGCCTCAAGCCTGCGGCAGCCGCCACCATTACCAGGCAGGCCACCACGATCTACAACGGCGCTCGCTACGACTCTTACCTGAGCACGCAACCCCTCTCCTGGTCTGAGGCCCGTGCCCATGCCCAGTCGCTGGGCACCGACCTGGTTTCTTTAAACACCGAAGCCGAGAGTCTAGAGATCTTTGAGCAACTCGGTTCCAACCCCCAGCTGTGGACCTTTTCGACGGGTGCATACATCGGCCCGTACATCGGCCTGTTTCAGCCAGCGGGCAGCGTCGAACCCACCGGCAACTGGCAATGGGTCGATGGCACTGCTGTTGCCTACGCCAATTGGTATCCAGGTGAACCTAATAATTACGTCGGCGACGACATCGGAGTCCTCTTCGCAAATGGCAGCATCGGCTCCAGCTGGGGGGATTCCCCGAACAACAACATTCTCTACACCTCCAGCAGCTTTCTGACGGAAGGCAAGGCCTCGCCAACGGTGCCGGCTCCCCTGCCCGTTCTCGGGCTGATTGCAGCCCTGGGCCAGGCCCGACGGCTGAGACAGAGCCGAACGCGGCGCGACGCGTAGCCCAGGCGCACCGCCCTGGGGGTGGGGGCTGGCGGGCTCCGATGATGGGGGGAGAACTGCTTCTGATCTCCATGGCCCTCACCCTCTACGGCAGCGCCCGCAGCCGCGCCTCGATGGTGCGCTGGTACCTGGGCGAGAAGGAGATCCCCTGCACATTCACCAGCCTCGACATGGCGGCGGGCGAGCACCGCCAGCAGCCGTTCCTCGCGATCAACCCGTTCGGCAAGGTGCCGGCCCTGGTGGATGCCAGCCTCACGGGTCCGGATGGGGGGCCGCTGAAGCTGTTCGAGAGCGGCGCGATCCTGCTGCACCTGGCCGAGCACCACGGCCGCGAATTCGAAGGGGAGGGCGGCGCTGCCCGCCGCTCCCTGGCGGCCCAGTGGGTGCTGTTCGCCAACGCCAGCCTCGGGCCGGCGATGTTCCTGGCGGCCAGCAAGCCGGAGGAGCTGACCCGCCTGCTCGACGCGCTGGAGAGCCAGATGGGCGAGGGCTCGCTGCTGGCGGGGGCCTGGGGGGATCCGGGCTGGGGCGTTGCGGACTGCGCCGTGCAGGCCTATCTGGCCTACATCCCGATGTTCTGCCGCGACCTGGATCTGGCCGCCTGGCCAAGGCTGCAGGCCTGCATTGCCGCCACCGCGGCCCGGCCGGCGTACCAGGCGGCGATGGCCGGCGGGGCATGAGCGAAGGGGGCGGGGCAGGGCCTGGCGGCGGGGGCGAGGCCGGCGATGTCTTCGCCTGGGGGGAGGAGCGGCTGCGGCTGCTGCCGCAGCGGGCGGTGTGGCTGGAGACGGCGCGCACGCTGCTGCTGGCGGATCTGCACCTGGGCAAGGCGGAAACGTTCCAGGCCCACGGCATCCCCCTGCCCAGCGACGGCGACGCCGGCACGCTCAACACCCTGCTGTCGCTGGCGAACCGCTGGCGGCCGGCCCTGGTGCTGGTGCTCGGCGACCTGATCCACGGCCGCCTGGGCCTCACCGGCGAGCTGCGCCAGAAGCTGCGCGCCCTGCCGGAGCTGCTCGGGGCGCCGCTGCGGCTGGTGGGCGGCAACCACGAGCGGGGCAGCTGGATCGAGGGACTGCCGGCCGAACCCTCCCAGGCGATCGGGGCGCTGTGGCTGAGCCACGAGCCCGAGCAGCGGCCCGGCCTGCTGAATGTGTGCGGCCACCGCCATCCGGTGGCGGTGGTGGGGCAGGGGGCCGAGCGGCTGCGGTTGCCCTGCTTCGCCTACGACGAAGCGGCGCAGCGCCTCTGGCTGCCCGCCTTCGGCGAACTCACCGGCGGCCATCCCTGCACGGAGGGCGAGCGGCTGTGGCTGGTGGCCGAGGGGCAGGTGCTGCCCTGGCGCCAGCCCGCCCGGGCGCTCAGCCCGCGCTGGCGAGGGCCCGCACCACGTCGCCGCGGGTGAGCACACCCACGGGACGGCGCTGCTCATCGAGCACGAACAGGCGCTGCACCTTGCTCTCGTGCAGCTGCTTGGCGGCCTCCTGCAGGGTGGTGTCGCCCGTGCAGGTGTGGGGGTGGTCGCTCATCACATCGGCGACGGTGTTGCCGAGCACCTGGTGCACCTGCTTGTCCCACTGCAGCGGGTTGCGCAGGTAGATCACCGCGTCGAGCAGCATCACGTAGGGGCCGGCGTCGAAGCCGCTCTCGCGCACCATCAGGTCCTGCTCGGTGAGCTCGCCCACCAGCTCGCCCTGCTCCCCCACCACCGGCAGCCCGCTGATGTGGTGCTCGCTCATGCACTGCACGGCCTCCTGCAGCGGCGCATCGCGGCGCACCGACAGCACCGGGGTGCTCATCGCGGCGGAGACGGGGCGGTCGACGACCATCGGCGGGGGGATGCTGCGGGCTACCGCCATTGTGCTGCCGCGCCGGCCCTGGCTTGCGGGGGCTGACTCTGGCCTCACCCCAGGGTCCGTCCCAGCTGGTCGGCCGCCTTCAGCGCAGCCACCACCGCTTCGGCGGTCACCGGGAAGGGTTCGTTGTGGCTGGATTCACCGGGGATGACGGTGCGGGCGGCGATGCGTTGCAGCTGCTCGTCGTTGTGGGCTTCGACCCCTACCTGGGCCAGGGTGATCGGCAGACCCACCGCCTTCTGGTAGTGCAGGATCTCGTTGATTTCCGTTTGCGGTTGGCCTTCGAGCACCAGCTGGGTGAGCAACCCGAACGCCACCTTCTCGCCGTGGATGAAATCGTGGCTGGCGGGAATTTCGGTGATGCCGTTGTGCACGGCATGGGCCACCGCCAGGCCGCCGCTCTCGAAACCCAGGCCAGAGAGCAGGTTGTTGGCCTCCACCACCCGCTCCAACGCCGGCGTGGGGACGCCGGCCTCCACCGCCGCGCAGGCCGCCGGTCCATCGGCAAGCAGGGTGTCGCAGCAGAGCTTGGCCAAAGCGGTGCTGGTGCTGCTGGGCAGGCCTCCCACCATGTTGTGGCTGCAGCTCTGGCGCACGCTACGGGCCTCAAACCAGGTGGACAGTGCATCTCCCAGGCCCCCCACCAGCTGGCGCTTCGGGGCGCGGGCCACCACCTGCGTATCCACCAGCACCAGCAGCGGATGGCGGTTGTAGAAGCGGAACCCAGTTACGCTGCCGCCCTCGGAGTAAATCACCGACAGGGCGCTGCAGGGGGAATCGGTGCTGGCGAGGGTGGGGGTGATGATCGCCGGCAGATTCAGCTCATCCGCCACAGCCCGGGCGGTATCCGAGGCCTTGCCGCCTCCGGCCCCCACCAACGCCACGGCCTGGCTGCTGCGGGCCTCCTCCACCAACCGGTTGATTTCCGCCTCGCTGCATTCGCCTCCGAAGGCGATCACCACCGGCTCCAGGCCCACCTCCGGTAGCACCTGCTGCCAGATCGGCTGCAGGTCCCGTCGCGCCGTGCGGCCGGCCACGAACAGCACCCGGCCGCTCAGCCCCAGCCGCTGCAGCTCCCGCCCCAACTCATGGGTGGCGCCCGGCCCCTGCACATAGCGCCCCGGGCAGGCGAACACCCTGAGCGGCCGCTGATGGAAACAAATCACCGAGCTGGTATGAGCCATGGCAGCGTGCGTGGCAGGGAGCCTCCCCTCCTAGCAAGGCCGGCGGACCCTGGCCTCGTTCAGGCCCAAGGCCCCGACTGGGTGGCTGGTCAGCCACCAATCAAGATGGCCGGACGCCACCTACGGCAGACGCCCTTCGGCAGGCCCGCGGATGAACCAGGGGCGATGGCGATGCAACGGCACCTGCTGGAGAGGCATGGATTCCGGTTTGGATGCACATTGATCATCTCGTCCCTGCGAATGTCCTCTTCACTTGGGCGCCATCGCCAATTCCCCAACCCTTCAGAAATAAGACCTGCCCCCCCGCACATGCGCCTGCCAGCTCGTCTCGGAATCTCGGTCGGCCTGGTCGCCGCCCAATCCGCCCTGCGGGTCATTGGCCCATGGTGCAGCTCTGCGTCCATGCCGTGATGGTGCAGCCAAGCAGAGCGCTACCCCAGTCGACGAGTGATGACTCCCGGTGTGGCTGGGCAGGGTCTACCAGCTGCAATGCCAGCTGGCTGGAACCGCAGGCAACACCAAAGGCAGCTGGCCACGGTCCCACTGACGCGTCCTCTCATTGCTGGTGACCACTTGGAATTGGCCATGGTTTGATGGTGGCGGCTGAGCGCAGGATCGAGGACGAGAAGTTCGCTTTTTCGCCTAGCTGCATTGGGATCAGCAGGGAAAGACTCCAGTAACTCCCCTGGGCCAGGGTCAAGAGCGTTGAGAATCCGACCCCGGCTGCAGAAATTGTTGCGGGTGATGGGCGATTGCCTTGGTCTTGATTCTTCTCTTAAGCGCTCTGCTGTACTGCCAAGCAGTTGCAATGCCGAAAAGTGGAAGGGGGCCGGGTACAGCAGGGGAGGGAGCTTGAGCCACTAGCCTGGCAATCATCTTGTCGGCAACTGGGCTGCCAAGACCCGCCAAATTGTTGTAAGTCGCTGTGCCGTCCTCCTGTTCGAGATCGGACAGCAATTGGGTTGTCTGGTTGATTGAGTCGCCGATTGGGTGGAAGGCCTCTGAGCCGGCCAGGCAGTAAAGAAGAGGGAGCAACTGAGTGGCACCATCCAGGGCCGGCTTTCCCTCCAAGGCGCGCCCTTGATTGGCGATGGCCAGCAGGGCGGCCCAGGAGGGGGTGGCGATGCTGGTGCCCCAGGCATTACCCCAGGGGGCGCCACCCAAAGCGGCGTTCGGTCCGGCCGCCTGGGTGGACGTGGCTGTTTTGAAATTGGTGGCTGTGGTGTTGATCAGTGAGTTGTAAACAGACAGACCAGAGGGTTCGGCGCCGTTGAACGCGACATCAGGGAGGGTACGGTAGGCCGAGCTCACGGGATTAGCTGCTCCTGAGTTGCAGGGGATTGCGCTTTGGTAGACCGGCTGGACCTGGCTTGAGTCGCTGCCGCCACCGGATTGAAATGATTTGCCAGTCGTTTGCATGGTCCCGCCGCTCACAGAGGCTTCGCCGCCGTAATCGCCATTACTAGTCGTCATAAGTTGAGAGTAGCCAACAGCGACAACCGAAGAATCTGAATAGCCACTCGAGCCAAAATCGCCGCTGGATGCTAAATAACTCACGTTCGCGACATAAGCCGAGTCAGGGCCATTCAAAGTGGCGCCACCGAAACTGCTACTGACAACAGAAGGTGGAGGAATTGTGGGGAAAGGCCAATTCTGAATAATGTTGTGATCTGGAATAGTACCGCTTGGGAATTCGACCACTACGATATTAGCCATTGGCGCTAATGCGTGGACCCATTCGATGTCCTGCGGCACTTCAGTGGGGTCTGGAGAAGCTATGTCGAATGGGTAATTAGTGCCGCCATTCTGGTCAACCTTAAGAAAGATTGGGCCGTTTTGGTCGGTAAAACTATTGAGGCCATGGGCCAGGCTGAATTGGTGTAAGTCGCTGTTGACGAAATTGGGGTTTGTACTGCTGACAAAGGCAGGTGTATCGCCAATGGCGTAGATTACCACCGTTTGGCCTTTGCCATCGCCGATGATGCCATTGCTTAACCTAACCCTATCAAAGCCATAGGCCTTAGCTATCTGGTCTGGCGAGTAGGTCATGGACAAATTATAGTTAAGCAGCTCGTCGTTTGGTCCAGTGACCTGAAGGATCAGGGGATCGTTGAGACCGCCAAAGGCAATCTTGGGAATACCTCCCAGCTGAACCGAGTTACTGGCCGAAGACCATTTAACGGTCAGCCCACCAATCGTTGCCTCTTGATCAGCCACCAGCCTGCCGCTGGTCTGATCCAATCCGCTCACATTCCCGCCACTGCCAGCTACCAGCCCTGGGACGGGAGTGGTTGGGTTGATCGCCGAGGCAATGGCGCCTCCCACCACTTGGGTGACCAGGGCGACGGACTTCACCAGTCCATTGCTGAATGAGACAGTGGCGTCATAGATACTGTTCAATCTGCCTGGCGGGAGCACCAGCGAATTGAATCCCAATATCTCGGCATTCACGGGGGGCTTCGCCATCGTGGTTGTGACCGCGCCCTGGAAGCTGCTGGCTGCTGGGGCGACAAAAAGATGATAAACCGCTGAATCAATCAGCGACGGATTGGAGGTGCTGACCGCCTGAAACACCAAATTATATTGGCCGGGGCTCGCCGCGCTGCCGCTAATCTTAAAGCTCGAAGCATTCTGCAGCAGGCCGCCACTGGCCGGAGCACCATCGGCAAAGGTAAGTTGTAAGCCGGATGGCAATGTCCAGCCATTGGCGAGGGAAATATTGTAATGGCCTGATCCATCGCCGAGGTAGATCGACTGATTATAGCTATTTCCCACCGATGTGGGCGCTATATTGCCAATTGGCTGCCCGTAGTTCAGGCTGCTGAAAGGAATCGAAGCTTGTGCGCCTCCTCCAGCTAGGGCGGAAGCTGGCAGGAGAATACTTGCGGCAAGCGCGACTCCCATCAAGCCCCTGGAGCGCCAAGGCGCAACCAGCTGCAGAATCAAAAGCGGCACGCCAGGATTGCCGGAGGGCCGAAGAAAACAACAAGCAGATGACAGAACGTTGGCTGAAAGGCCTGATTTTTGCAAGGTTGCTAATTTGTCTTTAAAAAGTGTAACTTTATCTTTCCATGTGTCAATCAAATTTGACTCGAGCAGTTGCGAATCTTCATATCGCGCAGCCAGCGTTCCTGGGTCGGCAGAGATATCAAGCCCGGCGACCTTTTGTCGCCAGAGGTAAAGTCTTCGTGTGGAGTGCAGGAGCCCAGCTTCTCGCTCCTTGATGCCGGGCCCCCTGCAGGCTGGTCATGATCCCGCGAGTGCCGGAGTATTCGCCTCCGAAGCCGATCAGCACCGGCTCCAGGCCCAGCTTCGGCAGCACCTACTGCCAGATTGGCTGCAGATCCCGTTGGCCGGGGCGGCCGGCCAGGAACAGCACCCGTCCGCTCAGCCCCAGCCGCCGCAGCTCTCGCCCCAGCTCATGGGTGGCGCCTGGGCCCTGCACGTAGCGCCAGGGCTGGCGAACACCGTGAGCGGGCGCTGGTGAAAACAGAGCACCGAGCTGATGTGGGCCATGAGAGCGGGCTCGGCAGGGTGCATCCACACCTGGCAAGGCCGGTGGACGATGGCCGAGCTGCCTGGCACCCACGATCCCTGCGCACTCTCGGGACACCAGGAGCATGGTCGCGCGGTTTGACTCTTCAGCGGAAAGCCATCGCCAACTCCCCGAGCCGCTGCAGAAACAGTTCCTGCCCCCCCTGCACATGCGCCTGCCAGCTCGTCTCGGAATCCCGGTCGGCGTGGTCGGAGATGTACTTGAACGAGCGCCAGGGAATCCCCTCCCGCTGGCAAACGGAGGCGATCGCGAACAGTTCCATGTCCACCACATCCACACCGTGCTGGAGCAGCCAGGGATCCACCGCCGTCACGAAGCGATCGCCGCTGCCGCACACCACGCCATCGCTGCCGGAATCCAGCGCGAAGGGCCCCGGGGAAAAGGGGGTCTGGCCTCGGGGTGCCAGGGGTTCGGCCTCCATGTCCACCTGCAGCACGCGGCGGATCTCCACCAGACCGGCAAGGGACGGGTTGAGGCCCCCCACCGTGCCGTAATTCACCACGAGCTTCGGCCGCCGCCGCTGCAGCTCCCGGGTGACGGCATAGGCCGCGTTGATCTTGCCGAGGCCCGTGTGCAGCACGCCGGGATGGTCGAGCTCCTCGGCCAGGGCCGCCACGATCAGGATGGACGGGGAATCGGCTGGTTCCGGCTGGGGGCTGGCCATCCATTTCGGGGATTGGTGGACCACCACCTTGGCAGGTCCGGTCGGCGGCACCGGTGTAGCGCCTCGCGATCCTCCCGATTCCCGACTGCGGGCCCCAGCCCCTGGGCATTCAGTACCAGAGCCAAACCCCGTGGGAGAGCCAGCGCTGAGCGTGCTCCGCTCCGCTGAGCTCAAGCGGCGCGGTATCGCGGCGGTGGAGGAAGCCTTGCGGGCCAGTCCATCCTGCCTGGAGTGGTTGCTGGAGTTTCCCGCGGTGCCGGCCGCCAAAAGGCACGACGCCATCGATGCTGACCTGCACGAACAGCGCAACTGGTGATCGCCTTGCTGGATGCCAGCGCCGGGATGGTCACAGCCGATGCAGGCCTCCAGCGCGTGGCGGGGTTGCTGGGCTGGCGCGACCCTCGAGGGAGCCCAGCCCCTTCCACTGCCTGGTGGAAGGGGGTTCTCGGGTCCGGAGACCTGGCCACTGATGAATGGACAGAGCGAGCGGCTTGACAATGCACTCATTTACAAATAGAGGTGTTGGCCCATCATTAATGAACACGCCTCATCTCTTCCTTCCCAGTCCGATGGGCTGTTTGGTGCCCTCTTCTTCCGTACACAGGGGATGGCAGGCAGTAGGCTTGCTCGGAAGGCTTATGCACCTGAGGCCAACGATATTTGAGCTATATTTGTCTCTTACTAATCCCTTCTCTGAAATCGCAAACACACCACCATCGCCAGGCTCTCATGACCCAACCAGCAGTTATTCCGTCCGGCGGCCATAACCAAGAAGCCCGGCAAGATCCGCATGCATCCGCTGGATTCATCTACAGCAATAGCGGCGATGATTTAGCCTCCTACATGCAGGATGTTTATCCTAGCCTACCAACCTACGTGTCTTTTGGCACATCCGACTCCCCCGACAACTTGACTTTGGGAGTACCGGGACAAAACTCGATCCCCTCCACAACCACCATTTATCCCTATGAAGGTGATGCTCCTTCCAGCTTGCCGCGTACACTAACGATTAACGCAGGAACAACGCCCCTTGAATTCATGCTAATCGCCCGGATTGTTTCTCTCATCCCGATCAGATCAGCCGAATCAAGCAGCAGCAGCCACGCCATCGAATGGAGAAAAGGCGAAATCGAAAGGCACACAGTCACTACGCTTTACCAGGACAATACTCTTCAGGAGCTTGTTGGAGAAAATGGCGACCGCTATGCGCTGGTGTCGGCGTTTGAAGATCCCGAATCGAGCGCTGAGTACGCGCCCGATCAATTGGATGGCCTCGCCAACATGCCACTGCCTAAAGGCTACACTTACGAGAGTCGCATATTGACCGAAGACCTGGCGCTAACCTCCACAGATATTGCGCAGATTTTAATTTATACAAACTTCAATTCTCAATGTTAAGCGACGGCTGCATAGCGTTTTCGCGAAGCGAACAGAAATCAGCCAGAAGCTGCGTAAAGATACCTCTGGAAGCCTGAGAAGAGCAGGCTGATTTCTTCCGGATGTCCCAGATCGTCCACTGCATCAGCAATGGAGTTCTGGTAACGGAGGCGAAACAACGGCATGAGCTTGTCCTGCGCAAGCTCCTGCACGCCCATCGTCACGTAATAATGGTGCACAAGGTCAAGGAAGGTCTGCTGCTTACTGGTGTACTTGGAATGGATGTAAAGGCGTGCCTGCTCGGCGCGTGCAGACCTCCCTCCCGGAGGCCAGGATAGGAGCGTGTTGTACGTAGATTCCTCATTCTTCGGCTACGAATCGTGCCCCTAGTTCCCTTACGGCTGAACAAATCACTTGGCAGTCGATATCCTGCATCTTACCGATCTCTTGCTCCACCGCCAGAGGCCTTCCTGGGCCTCTGGCTTCCCCAGCCCTGGGGGGCTGGGGAAGCCGTCTCATCCTGTTTCCGTTGCCAGAGTTGCTTTTCGGAACGGGAGCAATTTGGGCAGTCTGAGCCAGGTGATGTCCCGGCCATGACTGATCTCCTGATCCGTTGCCAAATCAGGGATCGTGAGTGCTGGCACTGGATCCGTGACACCCAGATTCACGAGGACGCCCACCGCTACCGCGGAGATGGCGCTGGTGCGTTGGCCAGCCTGCAAATGCCGACGAACCTGGCAAGACGCAACCACTAGATAGACATACTCCGGAACCAATAGGTGTCGCACATATCTGCAGATCTCTATGCAGTTCGCAATGCCGAGCTCAGGACTTCTCCCTTAATAGCTGAAAGCAAGGACTCATCGCAAAAGGATATCAGATAGCCTGTTGCGAAGAACCGCCGGAGAGAGTGAGCCGAACTCAGCCGATGGTGTTGGCGCTGTCGACAGGAGGCGTGCTCTTGATACGCTTCCTCAGCTTGCGGCTGAACCCGAAGGCAGCACCAGCGCCGAGCAGGGGGAGTGGGCCTGGGACTGGACTGCCAATGGTCAAGTTGTCGATGCCGAAAGACCCTTGATTTGTCGGCTGGCCATTTGGAAGGCCAAACGAAATTGACTTGACGGACAGGCTTGAGGTAATCCCAAAAAAGGAGTCGAAGAAATTAGAATAGCTAGCGTATGGCAACGGAATGTTCTGCTGGCTGTTGTCGCCAAAGGTTACGAATGCATTATAAAGCAGCGGCGAGATGTTATTAAAGAAATCGAAGCCAACGCCAAATACACCATCTGGCGTGCCCACAGAGGTCGATGTAAACGACAAGACGAAAGAACCATTGCACCCGGCGCAATAGTAAGAGTTTGGCTGCGGCAAAAGGTCCACCACAAGGTTCACCTCAGCAAAAGGAATAAATCCAGTCGACGTGTATTCTGTTTCTCCAAGGACACTGCTCATGTAAGCGTTTGACTGTTTAGATACATAGCCAGGATCTGAGTAGTCGTCAATTACTGAGGCGCCAAGCGAAGCCTCAAATAATGATCGGTCTGTATAAATGGTTGTGACAGCCTCTGCGGGCTTCGGCGCCATTGCCGTGAAGCACAGGCCAACCAATACTGACGCTCTTAAGCTCGATTGAACGCCGCAACACTTTTGGGCCTTCCTGAATAGGGTGGCAGCCAAAGACGAAGGATTCATATGCATGTGTCGATCAATCAAAGGCTAACCATACCAGAGACAAAAGAACAAGACTTAGTATGGCTTAATGATGCCATCTCCGCCTCGAAGGAAGAGTGAATAATGACAAGAGATTCGATCAATCTCCGAATCCGTCACCCAACAGACCTCTATCTGACCCACATACCCCACCTAGGGAAGCTCTGAGCAACAAGCCCGCGTAGAGCGGCTTGAACCCGGCCTTCGATGTCTGAGACCAAGGCTCGCCCCTGCTCTATGCTCACCTCCCGCAGGGCCTCACCTCGCAGCCTTCAAATCTTTCCCCCTGGCGCAACGCGTTGCGGCCGATGGCGGTGATCTCTGCAGGGGCACCAGGCTCCGCACCACCGGATTCCACGGCGGCCCGGCGCTGAAGGGCGTGGGCGACAACATGCCAGGCGCCTCCTCGGCCCGAAAGATTGAGCAAGGCCCGGAGGAAGCAGCGACACCACTAATGGACAGTTAAACAACCGGCATAAGAATGCCTTCGCCTGCGGTGCCCCCCCCTATAAAACTCGGAGTTATTCCCAAATCTTAAAGCTTCATGAAACTTTTCTCTTTCACCTTTGCGGTCAGCTGTGTGGCCTTGTGTCTCGCGCCCAACTCCGCTGAGGCCGTCTCGGTCACCGTCAACGGCACTACATACGATGTGAACACTTTTTCTGGACCGTACAACGCGAACAACGGGTGGTTCAATACACTCGACAACAATGGCTTGATGCCTTGGTGGGGAAATGAAAGTCTCGCCGAACAGTTTGCAACTGCAGTTGGCGTAAGCCTAGGGACCCCAACTTATGGCGTGTACGGACCAGAATTTGCCCACAGCCTCAGCCCTACATTATTTGGTGGCACTTATGTCAACGGTGAAGTATTTCAAGCCCCCTCAACTGTGCTTAACTTTGGCTGGCTAACCTATGAATCAGGTACTTATGCAACAGCCACCCTCGCCCCCCCCCCTCCTCCTGCTGCCGTGCCCGGCCCACTCCCTCTTTTCGGCGCCGCCGCTGCCTTCGGCATGAGCCGCCGCCTGCGTCGCAAGATTCAGCTGGGAGGCTGAGCATTTTCCTCAGCTCAACTCTTCCGGTTGCAGCGCCGCCGTGGCTCCTGCGGGAGCTCGGCGGTTTTTTATGGGCTCATCAGCCCCGCCCGGCGCCGCAGGGCCGGATCAGCTGGCGTGCCCAACCGCCGCACGGAGCGGCGCATCAGCAAGGATCCATTGGCCTCCTTCGGGTCGACCTCAACCCAGCAATCTCGCTGTATCCCTTGCCTAGGCAGATCCTTTACGCCGCAGGGGTTCTTGGACTTGCTTGGATCTCTTTAAATCCTGTGTAGAGCACAGGGCCCTGATCGGCCGTTCGTGCTTGTCGGCTGAGGAAGCAGCGAAAAAGTGTTTCTGAACGCTGCCCCTGAGTGGCAGGCAGGAAGCCTGGGGTGGCGCAGCAGCGAGTTGATGGCGGCCTGTCCACTCGAGGGGCTTGTTCGCCGGAATCAACGGTAAGGCAAACTATTGGAATGCTAATCACATCGGCGCCTGCCAGACAGATATAAAACACAGCCAAGAACTTAGCCGTGAAGCCCAGATATCTACATATCCTGAAGAAAATGCTGGCGAAGTTACATCGTTAGGCATTTGCGTGCTGCGACAATATCTCACATTCGCCGAGGCGGCCAGCTCACCGCAATATCAGCGCTGCATAACTCGATCCAATCAGGAGTATTCCAAAGATGCAACACTATTGACTTAAGGTAAGCTGGGCGGAACTCCAATGATGAACTATGTTCCTGAATAAACTGAAACATGCAACTGTCTACGGGGCATACGTATCCACGTTCGTCAGGCAGTCCACAGGTAAGAAGAAGTACGTCGTTTCCCGGCCGATCCTTGGCATTTACCCGTGCCTCCAATGTCTGCAGACAATCGCTAAGCCTAACTTCGGCTTGGCACATTGATGTGACCATCGGCTTTTCGTCACCGCCACCTGCATAAACTTGCACATAGACGCCATGGTGACTTCCGTAAAAACCGTTTCTACTGGTCCATTCGCTGGGCAAACCGTGTGATAGATCTACTCCATCGCCGACACAACCAAGATCCGTCTTTAGCGCGATGCTTATCTTTTCAAGGGCCGCACTTCTCTCGGCGGGAGAAAATGCTCGGGGTGGCGCAATGCTTAGCGCGATGATGCGGCCCTTGAGATGAAAAAACTCCCTGTAATCATGCTCAATCCTGGCTTGCATATCACGACCCAGCCTGCGTGCCTCAGCAATTTCTCGTCTGGTATCGCCAGCAGTCAGCTCGGTAAGTTCAACCCCATACGGAATGCCATTCGCCGTAACTATGCAATCTGGCGGATCTTCTCCTTTTGCTAGTCCTACGGATAAGTAGTTTTCATTCGTGAGAGCAAGCATTGCTAGAAACGATAGTATCTGAATATCCTCTCTTCGATTCTTGGCAAGGGTAGTTAGCAACACTCGCTGGTCAAGCGGTGATGGTGGAATGATGAAGAGCGGCTCGCCTGTCTCTTCTTCGCATCCTCTGAGGTAGGGCTGCAACATCACGATGAAAAAATAAATTGAGAACCAATAGGCGAACGCTCATTGGATGGTTTCCGAGAACCCCCGTGACACCCCTGACGTTTTCCGTGAACCACCTCCATAGCTCAACTCAAACCCTAGCAGCCACAGCCGCTTTCAGGCAACTCTGTTCGTAGTGAGCAGTGGTTATCGGACCCGGTAACCCCTTGTCGCAGTCGCTACACGAGGTCGGTTCGGCTGTGACGTCCAAGCCCGCGCAGGAGCAGATGGGCGTACACCATGTTGTTGTTGAGATCCGAGTGCCCCATGAGTTTCTAAACCGTGCGGATGTCGTTGCCCTGTTCCAATAGCTGCGTAGCGAATGAATGGCGGAAGGCATAGCAGGACGCCCTCCCCTCACTCCCCCAACGCCGCCGCCACCGCCCGCTGGAACACTGCTTCCTCCGGGGTCACGCCGGTCCAGCGCTGGAAGATCTGCATTGCCAGTTGCACCAGGACCCCCACCCAGTCAAGAATCGCGTAGTAGCGTCGTGTCCGCCGGCAGCCACCCCCTGCCACGGAATCGCTCGAGACCCTCCACCCCCCCCCATCAGGCGTGCCGGCGCTGTCACTGAAAACGATACCGTAGACCCGGCAATGGCACACGCGGCTCGGAGACCCCTCAAGAAGCTGTACGAACGGAGCTTCTGCTACTAAGGAGACTCTGGAAAACCCAGCCGATCCGCGCGACAATTCCCTTGTGATCGCAGGGTATGGGTGGGTTCATGGGCGGCAAGCAGCTCGGATTCAGTGACTACGAGCAGACCACGGCCAGGAAGCGCACCAAGAGGGAGCGAT
>JBKDSQ010000025.1:0-94402 GCA_046340895.1 Synechococcaceae cyanobacterium
TTTTGTCCTGGAGCTTGGCGACTCTTTGCTGTTCATCCCAGAAACCGCTCTGGCCCACAGTGCGCACGCATCGAGTTCTCTAGATTATAGCCGAAGTGCGAGTTGAGTTGGTCTCTATTCGCAATTTTCGAGGTGCCCATATGCCATGCAAGTGAGGACAAGGACGAATTTGTTCGACCCTTTGCTCACTATCTAATCAAGAATCAAGCATCGGTCTTCTACGACGAATACTCGATCCGGCCAGGAGATAGCTTATCGGAGAAGATCAATCAGGGACTCGCACAATGCAAGTGCGCGATTGTCGTGCTTAGCAAGTTTTTCTTTTCAAAAGACTGGACAAACGCCGAGCTGCAAGGAATCTTTCAAAGGCATATCAGCAAAAAGTCAAAGCTCATTATTCTTTATCATCAAGTTACGCATGGGGAGGTGCTTGATCGGCTGCCTTTACTTGCCGATATTTACGCCGCAAATACATCAGAAGGAATTCCGGCACTCGCCAGCAAGATCTTTGCTTCCGCCGATTTTATTCCTTCGCTTAAGTATTTAAGCCTGGACTTAACTAATGCAGCTACTGACATTTGCCGCGAAGGCTTCCATATAGCCCTTAGATTGCAGCTAAATGTTTTGGCCGATCCTTTCATTGACAAATGCCTAATCGAATGCGGAGATCCAGAAGACGCATTTGGCAGAGCATCCCTGTACATTCAAGATAATAGATTCCTCGTGGCATCAATTGCCGATAAACACGGACGCTCCATATTCCTGCGGACATCTATAAATTTCTGCATTCAATCCCCAGCGCTTGTTGTTGCCCAGCTATCAATAAGCCGAAAGAGTTATGAGCTATATAGTGAGGGGCAGCTCGTTGCCTGTTTTGCAGAAATACCCTTGAGCTTTCTGGAAAACGTTAAGCCTGCAGCAAGCTCAATCTTCTTTAACTCTTTTGATCTAGTGCATCCAGCCCCAATGTCACTTTCATTCCATTCAGTTGGAGCCGAGTTCACTGCTGCACAGATTTCCAGCTTAAATGCATCTTTGAATACATTAGCGCAATCTATTGACTTTGCTATTGGCGATGCCCAACAACAAGATGCTGAAGACGGGAGCGCTTGATTACTTCTTATTGTAAATCCCGTGTCCGCTTCTGATCTTGAGCGTTAGGTCGCCATGAGTAAGAGATTGATGAAGAGAATCCTCGCTCACACATTTGTGTTGCTGACGCTTCTTGGTCTAGTGCGCCTTCAGGTCTTCGGTGGCCCATCGGTCGCGGCGGTGGAATCGCAATCCAATGTCCTGTACATCGCACTGGCGGAAGACGCGCAATATCTCCGCATTGCGGCTCAAACCAGCAAGTATGAGACGAGAATGGAACGAATCGACAAAGCGGACTTCCTCAAAGGAAGCTTAGACCTCTATAAGGCATTAGAATCACGGCGCCTCTCAGATGCCGCCGGGCAGCGCATGATCGAGGAGCTTGGGAGACAAATACTCGAACCTTTTCAGATACTCATCGAAACTGCCGATGAGATCGTATTCATAGTATCCGACGACCTGCTGGAAATGCCACTCGACCTTCTCTATCACAAAGGACAGCCGCTTTTCTTGCAGAAGCCCGTGTCGTACAGGGTCACGCAGCCTCTTGGGCACGTCTCGGGGTTTTCGTTGCCGGTCTCAGCACTCGTGGTCTCCGATGTCACCGCTGACCCTGAGCGGGCTGCTGAGAAGGTTGCAAGCAACTTCGCTGACTCGACTTATCTTGATGTAACGAGAGTTGACCCGGCGTATCTCCGGCGGCAACATGCCTTTGATCTGTTGATTATGAGTGTACATGGCCAGATCGACAACACTACGGCCGATCATGTCGTTCTTGGCAACGGGTCAGGCTCAGCGACCGATTTCTCGATGATCAAGCCGAGACTTGCGTACTTCGATTCTTGCCGCCTAGGCGTGAGTAACAGATTCCTGAAGGCCTTCATGAAAATGGGCTCACTTTACTTCGTTGCCCCAGTCCTCAGTAACGAGGCAGGAAACTCGTCCACCAAGACTATGCAATTGTTCTTCAAGCGCCTCCAGGAGGGCATGCGACCGGAGATTGCTTTATTCCATACTAGAAAGGAGTTATGGGACACCTATCGTGACGACAGATTTGCGTATCGTGTATGGCGCGCTTTCCCATTCCGTGTGTATCGTCTGAACTGAGGTGTGCGCAGGGCTGAGTGCGCGGCGACATAGCAGCACTGCACCTGACTGCAAGAAGCCTACGCTCCTGCGTCGCTCAGGCTTCCAGCAGCAGGTGAGCGCCAGCGTTAGAGAGATGGGGGCGAAGCGGTTGCAGTCCCGAGCGAGTATACTCCCTGTATAGCCGCCGGATTGCTGTGCAGACGCGGGTCCAGAAATGGGGAAACAGCCTTGGGGTGCGGATCCCACGTGGTCTTGCTGAGGAGGTTGGCCTCGGCGCAGGCACTGAGGTGAGCTTGAGTGCCAAGGATGGCGAGATTGTTGTGACGCCCTTGTTTCCTGCTCGCCTTAGCCTCGACGATCTCTTGGCAGAGGTCTCAGAGGAGAACCTCCATTCCTCTATCGATACGGGTTCAGCCGTCGGTGCGGAGATCTTCTAGTGACTGCGGCGTATGTGCCTGATCGGGGTGACTTAGTATGGCTGGAATTCACACCGCAGACGGGTAGTGAGCAGACTGGAAGGCGTCCTGCTTTGGTAATCTCGCCGAAGGCCTATAACGCAAAGGTTGGCTTGGCCCTGTTTTGTCCGGTGACATCACGCATCAAGGGCTATCCGTTCGAAGTGGCCTTGCCTGAGGGCAGTGGTGTGGTCGGTATTGTCCTTGCAGATCAGCTGAAGAGCCTGGACTGGCGAGCCAGGAAGGCGAAGCTTATAGAGCGTGCATCGTCTGAAGTGCTGGTGATGGTTACAGCAAGGATCCTGCCCCTGCTTGCTCCAGACAATGCTGCCACTCGCTAACAAGGCCGTGCACCTATCCCATCCAAATCCCCCATCAAGGCGAGCAAGGCGCGATATTGGTCGCCGTTGGCGGGGCTTGGGTCGAGCTGGAAGCGTCCGGCAAAGAGAGCGCATCGGTGGAGGCGAGCCATTCCTACCCCTGGCATTCTGCAGCCTCAGCTGCTCGGTTTCTTGCTTGATCAGCTCTTTTTCTTGCTTGATCAGCTCGGATTCGTTCCTGAGCTGCTCGGCTTCGCTCTTGATCTGTGCGATCTCGCTCTCGAGCGCATTCATCCGCCTCTCGTAATCGGGATCGCGTCGCCAGTTGAGCATCGACAACCACGAGCGCCAGCGAGGCAGCGATGAAGCCGATACCCCACTGCTGCTGGAGGGGGAGGGAACTGCCGGCGATGGTGATGTGGTCATAGGAGGTAAAGAGGGCAATCAGGGCTACGACGGCACCGGCGATGATCTCCAGCAAGCCCTGGCGATCGAAGCCCAGCTGCGGGCCCGGCGAAGTGGATGGTGCTGATTCTGGCTCGGCTGGGCCAGCCGATGCAGGCGTGGGGTCGCCAGGCATTGGGCACGATCAGCCCACCAGCCGCCGAAACGTCTTGCGCCCCAGCTGCAGAACCTTGCCTTCGAGGGCCGCAGCGGAGGCGAATTCCTGGTTGGGGTCGAGCAGTTTTTCGCCGTCGAGGCGCACGCCGCCGCCCTGGATCTGGCGGAGGGCGTCGCTGCGAGGGGGCAGATGCCCACAGCAGCGAGCAGATAGAAGGCCTCGACCTAGAAATGCGACAACGCTGGACACGCCTTAGTCGTTCAGACCTTCAGCCACCAGGCGCCGGAATGTTTTGTTGTCAAGACGTAAGACCTTGCCATTGAGATCATCGGGACTCAAGAAGATCTGGTTGGGATCACTGATCTTCTCGCCGTCAAGTCTAACGCTGCCATTCATAATCCTGCGCTTTGCCTCACTGCTAGTCACTCCTATGCCCACAGCACCAATGAGGTAAAAAGCTTTGGCGGGGAAATTCACCCCTTCGAGAGACGCTTCGGGGACCTTGGCATCGGCTGCTTCATGGCCACCCGAGCCACCTACGAGCCTTGCGGCATCCGCCTGCGCTGCCCGCGCCGCCGTCTCACCGTGACGACTGGCCGTCACCGCCAGCGCCATAGCCTTTTGGCGGTCGCGAGGGCTCTGCGGCAGGTCCGCCAAATCGAGATCGGTGAGAAGGGTCAGGTACTCCACCACCACCACATCCGGTACCTTCTCGAGCTTCGAGTACATGTCGAGCGGCGCCTCCTGCAGGCCCACGGTGTTGCCCAGGCTCTTGCTCATCTTCTGCACACCATCGAGGCCCGGCAGGATCGGCAGCAACAGCCCAAACTGCGGACGCTGGCCGAAATGGCGCTGCAGGTCGCGGCCCATCGCCACGTTGAACTTCTGATCGGTACCGCCCAGTTCCACATCCGCCTCGATCGCCACCGAGTCGTACCCCTGCAGCAGCGGGTAGAGGAATTCATGCAGCGAAATCGGCGTGCCGTTGCCGTAGCGGTTGGCGAAATCCTCCTTCGCCAGCATCTGGCCCACCGTGCTCGTGCCCAGCAGTTCGATCACCTGCGGCAGATCCAGCCCCGCCAGCCATTCGCTGTTGCGGCGCACCTCCAGCCGGCCCGGCGTTTCGAAATCCAGCAGCGCCCGCTCGCGCGGCTGGCCCAGCCCCAGCTGCACCAGATAGGTTTCCGCATGGGCCTCCACCTCCGCCGCACTCAGCTGCACGCGCGTGGCGCTCTTGCCGGTGGGATCGCCGATGCGGGCCGTGAAATCGCCCAGGATCAGCACCGCCGTATGGCCCGCGTCCTGAAACGCCCGCAGGCGGCGGAACAGGATCGAATGGCCCAGGTGGATGTCGCTGCCGGTGGGGTCGATGCCGAGCTTCACCCGCAGCGGCCGGCCCTGCTGCTCCGCCTCCACCAGGCGCGCCGCCAGCGATGAATCGGGATCGGGGCCGGTGGCCACGGGAAACAGATCCGCCAGGCCCCGGCTCAGCCAGAGCGGCAGCGAGGCCTTCACGCTTTCGAACTGCTCCTGCCCCACCGGGTTGGTCCGCCGCAGTCCGGGATCGTATGGCAGGGCCAGGCCTGCCCCAGCGGCCCCCTCAGCCGGCGGTTTCCAGCTGGCTCTTCATCCGCTCCAGCGTCAGCTGCATCTGTTGGAACATCGTGTCGGGCGTCATGCCGAACTGGCCCAGCTGCGTGCGCAGCTGCTCCACCGTGAGCCGCGCCTGGAAATCCTCCGACAATTCGAAGCGCTTCATGAACACGCGGTAGCGGTCCATGATCGCCTCCATCCGCTCGATGTAGAGCTTCTTGCCCTCGCGATCGAACTTGCCGTACTCCCCACCCAGCTGCATCAGCTGCTGGTAATCGGTGAACAGGCTCTTGGCTTCCTCCTGCACGATCTCGGAATCGAAGAAGGCCATGGCGGATCGGAACGGTGGCGCGATGGCTGAGATTCTGCTGAGGCCGGGCCGATCGGGGGAGTGCGGATCCACGCATCGCCTCCCCAAACCGGCCGGCCGGCCCAGAATGGCCCCATCCGGCGATGGCGGCATGGACTTCACCCCCCTGCTGACCCAGCTGCAGGCGAACAGCGTGCTCAGCGGCGACCTGCTGCGCGACGCGCGGGTGGTGATCTGCCTCGGCAGCCGCGCCCAGATCAGCTTCCTGGTGAGCAGCCGCGTCAACGACGGCAAGATCATCGGCGCCGCCACCACCGAGGCCGAGGGGCTGGCGCTGGTGCAACGCCTCCAGCCCGACTTCCTGTTCACCAGCGATGAGCTGGAACAGGGCAGCGGCGTGGATCTGGTGGTGGCCGTCAAGGCCCTGGCGGAGGCACCCCGCACCCTGCTGATGGTGCGCGAGGAGCGCCAGCGCACCGGCATCCGCCGCGCCTTCGAGGCCGGCTGCGACGGCATCCTGCTGGAGGAGGGCATGGGGCTCGGCAGCGGCCTGGAGGCGATCCGCACCGTGAGCGGCGGCGGCATCTTCCTCGACCGCGCCCTCGGCCCCACCCTGCTCAGCGCCCTCGAGAGCCAGGGCGACGGTCCGCCGCCCCCCAGCCTCAGCCAGCGCGAGCACGACGTGCTGGAGCGGCTCGTGCGCGGCGAGAGCAACGCCGACATCGCCGCCAACCTCTTGATCGCGGTGGACACCGTCAAAACCCACCTGCGCAACCTGCTGCTCAAGCTGCACGCCCGCGACCGCACCCAGGCGGCCGTGCGCGGCCTGCAGCTCGGCCTGGTCGACTGGCCCGAGCCGCTCGAAGACCGCTAACTTCGATCGCGTCGTACGGCTGTGCGCTCCGCCGTGGCCAGGCGCCCCTGGTTGGATCCGCTGGCGCGCCGGCTGCTGATCGCGGCCGGCCAGCTGCCGCCTGAGCCTGCTCCGGTGCCCACTGCGGTCCCCACCCCACCGGCCGGCAGCGCCACGGCCCGCCGGAAGAGCGAGGAAAGCCTGCGGGAACGCGACCACCAGGAAGCCGTTGAACTGGAGCTGCTCGCCCTGCGGCTCGCCCAGCAGCCCGGCCTGCGCCTGCGCGATGCCGACGAGGTGCGCCGCGCCGCCCGGCTCGGCTGGAGCCTCGATGTGAACCGCGCCACCGCCGCCGACTGGCTGCGCCTTCCCGGTTGCCGGCCCGAGCAGGCCGACCTGCTGCTGCGCCTCCAGGCCGGGGGCGTGCAGCTCAGCGGCCCGGAGGATCTGCAGCGCCTGCTCGATCTCGACCACCGCCAGCTGCAGGCCTGGCTGCCGCTGCTGCGCTTCCACTGGTACGGCGAAGCCGCCACCGCCGGGCCAGCGCCCGTGGCGGTGAACCGCGCCGCCGCCGCGGAGCTCCAGGGCAGGCTCGGCCTCTCACCCGAGCGCTGCCGCCGCCTGCTGCGCGAGCGCGGCCGCGCCCCCTTCCGCGACCTGGCCGATCTGCAGCAGCGCCTGCAGCTGCCCCCCGCCCTGGTGGAGGGCTGGATCGGCAAGGTGGCCTTCGATCCGCCCCCGAGCGGGCCGGCCCTGCCGCCCACCGTCCGCCGATGAGCCGCCAGGGCGACCTCTTCGCCGACCACGCCCGCGCCGGCACGCCGCTGGCCGGCGCCGCCCCCCAGCCGCTGCCCCCACCGCTGTTGCGCCACCAGCTGCTGGCCTGGCAGGCGCGGGTGGGCGCGCACCAGGGGCCCCTGTTCGCCCGCCAGGAGGGGGCCCCGGCCGCCCAAGGGCTGCTGTTCGAGGCATCCCCCGCCGACAGCGGCGATCCCGCCCTCCTCGCCGCCGATCCCCACGCCGCCGCGGCCGGCCTCGATCCGCTGGCGCTGGCGCCCCAGAGCCTCTCCTTCTGGCGCTGGCCCAGTGCCCCCCATCGCGGCGCCGCCCTGTACCTCGTGCTCGACCGTCCCGCCGATCCGGCGCCGCCACTCCTCCTGTACGTCGGGGAGACCGGCCGCGCCGATCGCCGCTGGAAGGGCGACCACGACTGCAAGAGCTATCTGGCGGCCTACGGCGAGGCCCTCGCCGCCGCCGGCCTGCCAGCCCGGCTCAGCATCCGCTTCTGGCTCGATGTGCCCGCCGCCATCGGCGCCCGCCGCGCCCTGGAGCAGGCCCTGATCCGCCGCTGGCTGCCCCCCTTCAACAAGGAAACCCGCGGCCGCTGGGCCACCCCCTTCACCGCCGACGGCGACTGAGCCGATGGCGACCGAGCCGCGCAGGCCGGATCGCTACGATCGCGGCCCAAGAGCCCCGGCCTGGAGCATGGAATTCCGTTGTCCCGCCCGATCCGACAACGTGCTCGAGTCCTGGCACGGAGACACCCTGGCGGTGGGCGTGTTCCGCGATGCCGAACACCCCGGCCGCGCCCAGCTGTCGGCCCTGTTCGGCCCGGAGCTGGAGGAGCATCTGCAGCTGCGGCGCTTCAAGGCCAAGCCCGGCGAATGCCTCTGCATCGAGCGCCTCGGCCAGTCCCCCTCCACCCTGGCGATCGTGGGCCTCGGTGACGCCGCCGAGTTCCACCTCACCGCCCTGCGCCATGCCGTGGCCAGCGCCACCCGCATCGCCTCCAAGGTGGGTTGCCAGGAGTTGGGCCTGCTGATGCCGGTGGAAGGCCTCGGCGCCGCCGCCGCGGCCGCGGCCATGGCCGAATCGGCCCGCCTCAGCCTCTACGCCGACCAGCGCTTCAAGAGCGAGGCCGAGCCGCGCAGCCTGCCCGAGCGCGTGGCGCTGCTGGGGCTGGGGGACGAGGGAGCCGAAGGCCTCGCCCACCTCGATGCGATCTGCGGTGGGGTGGAGCTGGCCCGCCAGCTCGTGGCCGCACCCCCCAACGTGGCGACCCCCCAGGCCCTCGCCGATGTGGCCGCCGAGATCGCCCGCGAATACGGCATGGAGCTGAAGGTGCTCGAGCAGGCCGATTGCGAGGCCCTCGGCATGGGCGCCTTCCTCGGCGTGGCCCAGGGCTCCGACCTGCCGCCCAAGTTCATCCATCTCATCTACCGCGGCGTCGGCGAGAACCTGCGCCGGGTGGTGCTGGTGGGCAAAGGGCTCACCTTCGATTCCGGTGGCTACAACCTGAAAACGGCCGGCTCCCAGATCGAGATGATGAAGTACGACATGGGCGGCAGCGCCGCCGTGCTCGGGGCCGCCCGCGCCATCGGCCAGCGCCGGCCCGAGGGGGTGGAGGTGCACGTGATCGTGGCCAGCTGCGAACACATGATCAGCGGCAACGCCAGCCACCCCGGCGACAGCCTCACCGCCTCCAACGGCACCACGAGCGAGATCAACAACTCCGACGCCGAAGGCCGCCTCACCCTCGCCGATGCGCTCGTATACGCCAGCAAGCTCGAACCGCACGCGATCGTCGACCTGGCCACCCTCACCGGCGCCTGCGTGATCGCCCTGGGCGAGGAGATCGCCGGCCTCTGGACCAGCAGCGACCTGCTGGCCGATGGCCTGCTCTCCGGCGCCACCGCCGGCGGCGAGGCCCTCTGGCGCATGCCCCTGCGCGACTCCTACCGCGGCGGCCTCAAGAGCACCCTGGCCGACCTCAAGAACACCGGCCCCCGCCCCGGCGGCTCGATCACCGCCGCGTTGTTCCTGCGTGAGTTCGTGCCGCGCGAAATCCCCTGGGCCCACATCGACATCGCCGGCACCGTCTGGAGCGACAAGCCCCGCGGCAGCGATCCCGCCGGCGCCACCGGCTTCGGCGTGCAGACCCTGGTGAACTGGATCTGCGACGGAGCGCCGGCCTGAAGCCCCGCCTGGGGGCGCCGGCCTAGGTTGGCCATTGCTTCACCGGCGCCGATGGCCGTTCCCAAGATCCGCTGGTACGTGAAGGCCCAGCTGGGCGTGCTGCTGCTGCCGGCCGGCCTGTGCGTGTTCGGGGAGGCGGTGATCCGCAAGGCGTTTCAGCCCGAGCGCGGCCCCTGGTTCTGGTACGGCACCCTTGGCCTGATCCTGATCAACGCCGGCGTGGGCCTGATGATCGAGAGCGGCCTGCTGCGGGGCTATCCGGGGCGCATCAGGGATTGATTGGCGCTCGCGCCTTCCCAATCACCACGGGAATCCCTGCTTCGTTCGACCCCATCGGCACCGGATGACACGGAGGGCTGCTCCTCCCGGTTCGGCGGCGCGGGCGGTTCGAAGGGGGCGGGCGGGAAGCCGGAGTGACCCACCCTCACCCTTAACCTGCCGACCGCAGTCTGGAGGCATTGGCTCGCCGCCCTCGCCATGACCATCAGCCCGCAGGCCCGACCCCAGGTCCCGGATCAGCGGCTCCAAGGTGGCATCCCCGAGCCGGCCAGCTACGGCGATCCCCAGCGCAACGGTCTTACGGCCGACGACCTGTTCGACGCCATCACCGAGCACCTCTTCTTCACCCTGGGCCAACGGGCCAGTGCGGCCTCGCCCCACCAGCTCTACATGGCCCTCAGCTATGCGGTGCGCGATCGTCTGATGACGCGCCACCTGGCCACGATGGACGCGTTGCGCAGCGACCCGAGCAAGGTGGTCGCCTATCTCTCTGCGGAGTTTCTGATCGGGCCCCAACTGGGCAACAACCTGTTGATGCTGGGTATTCGTGATGCCGCCGCCGAGGCCTTGGCCCGTTTCGGCCTAGGCGATTTGGGCGAGATCCTCGATCAGGAAGAGGAGCCGGGCCTGGGCAATGGCGGCCTGGGACGGTTGGCAGCCTGTTTCCTCGAATCGCTCGCCAGCCTGGAGATTCCGGCAATCGGCTATGGAATCCGCTACGAATTCGGAATCTTCGATCAGTTGATCCAAAATGGCTGGCAAGTGGAAGTCACCGACAAATGGCTCAAGGGCGGCTGGCCCTGGGAGATCGTGCACCCCGACCAAAACTGCCGCGTGGGCTTTGGCGGCCACCTCTCCAGCTTCCGCGATGCCCATGGCCGGCACCATCGGCGCTGGCATCCCGCGCAGGTGGTGGTGGGCATTCCCCATGATGTGCCGGTGCAGGGCTATCGGGTGCACACCTGTGGCTGCCTGCGCTTGTGGCGCTCGGAAGCAGCCGAAGACTTCGACTTTCACGCCTTCGACCACGGCGACCACAGCCGGGCGGTGGAGGAGAAAGTAAGTAGCGAGACCATCTCGAAGGTGCTCTATCCCAACGACGGCTCGGATGCCGGCAAACGGCTACGGCTGCAGCAGCAGTTCTTCTTTGTCAGTTGTTCGCTGCAGGATATGCTCCGCAACCTCGACCGCCGGGGTCTGCCGGTGGAGAGCTTCGCTGAGCACTGGGCGGTACAGCTCAATGACACCCACCCGGCCATCGCGGTGCCGGAACTGATGCGGCTGCTGGTGGATGAACGGCAGCTGGGCTGGGATAAGGCCTGGGCCATCACCACTGGCGTCTTCGCCTACACCAACCACACCCTGCTGCCCGAAGCGCTGGAGACCTGGAACCTCGGCCTGTTCGGCAGCCTGCTACCGCGTCATCTGGAAATCATTTTCGAGATCAATGCCCGATTCCTGCAGCAGGTGCGGCTGCGGTGGCCCGGCGACACCGAGGCCCTGCGGCGGCTGTCAATCATTGATGAGCGGGACGGCCGGTCGGTGCGAATGGCCCACCTCGCCACGGTGGCAGCCCACCATGTCAACGGCGTGGCCGCCCTGCACAGCAGGTTGGTGCAGACAGACCTGATGCCCGAATTCGCCCGGCTGTTCCCGGAGCGGTTCACCAACGTCACCAATGGCGTCACACCGCGGCGCTGGCTGGCGCTGGCCAATCCAGCCCTCAACCAGCTGCTCGAGCAGCAGCTCGGCCAAGGCTGGCCCGGCCGTGCCGATGCCCTGGCGGGCCTGGAACCGCTGGCCAACGACCCGGGCTTCCTGGAGCAATGGGCCGCCTGCAAGCTGGAGAGCAAGCGGAGGCTGGCAGCGATCATTCACCATCAATCGGAACTGCTGGTGGATCCCACCAGCCTGTTTGACGTGCAGGTGAAGCGCATTCACGAATACAAGCGCCAGCACCTCAATGCCCTTCAAGTGATCGTGCAATACCTACGCATCAAGCAGGGCGACACCAGCGACCTGGTGCCGCGCACGGTGATCTTCGGCGGCAAGGCGGCACCGGGCTACTTCATGGCAAAACTGATCATCCGCTTCATCAATGGCATCGCCAACGTGGTGAACAATGATCCGGATTGCCGCAACTTGCTCAGGGTGGTATTTCTGGCCGACTACAACGTGAAGCTGGGCGAGCGCGTGTATCCAGCTGCCGATCTCTCGGAGCAGATCTCCACCGCCGGTCTGGAGGCTTCCGGCACCGGCAACATGAAGTTCGCCCTCAATGGGGCGCTCACAATCGGCACCCTCGATGGCGCCAACGTGGAAATCCGTGAGCATGTGGGTGCCGAAAACTTCTTCCTCTTCGGCCGCAGCAGCGAAGAGATCGCCGCCCTTCGCAACCACTACACTCCCTGGGAACTGCTGGCCGATCTTCCCGAGCTGGGCGAGGCCCTGGCCATGGTCGAGCAGGGCTTCTTCTCCGAGGGGGATGCTGATCTCTTCAAGCCCCTTGTGCAGAATGTGGTGGGTTATGATCCCTATTTTGTCCTGGTCGACTTCGCCGACTACCTCACCGCCCAGGAGCGGGTGGCATCCAGCTGGGGCAACGTCGAGCAATGGCAACGCAGGAGTGTGCTCAACACGGCCCGCTGTGGCTTTTTCTCCTCGGATCGCTCGATTCGTGAATACGCTCAGCGCATCTGGCAGGTTCAGCCCCGCCCGCTGGTGATGGGCTGTGCCCTACCCGCCAATGCTTGAGCTGCACGCTGAATTGCTGGCCTTTCGCCAGCAAATGATCGCCTTCGAGCAACAGCAGGCATCCGTGCTCACCTCCGTGGCGGAGTGCTATCTCGCCAGCGCCCGCAACCTGCTGCATTTCATCGCCTTCCACCGCCACAATCACCCTGGCCTGCAGGCGCGCCTGCGCCGCCATGGTCTCAGCACCCTGGCCGGCTGCGATCCGCACCTGCTGGCCAGCATCAACACCCTGATCGCCGTGGTGGGCACCCTGCAGGGGCAGGCCAAGGCTGGCCGGCCCGACCCCCAGGAGCCGCCCCTGGCCGAGCCGGCCGACTTCACGGCAGGTCACGCTCTGTTGCGGCGCCATGCCGAGCTCCTGCTCGGCCACTGCCCCGCGGTTGTGGTCACCCTACCGGGGGAAGCCGCCGAGAAGCCCGATCTGATCACCGATCTGGTGATGGCAGGCATGGACATCGCCCGCATCAACTGTGCCCACGACGGGGCCGCAGTCTGGGATTCCCTGGCGCGCCAGGTGCGGCACGCGGCCCAGACCACGGGTCGACCCTGCCGCATCGTGATGGACCTGGCCGGTCCCAAATTGCGCACGGGACCCCTCCCCTCCTTGCCAGGGGTGATCACCGCTCGGGTGCAGCGGGATCGTTACGGTCGGCTGCTGCAGCTGGCCCGCATCCTGGCGGTGTCTGCCGAAAGCCCTACCGAGGGTTCAGCCAGCCGCTCCGATCAGGCCCCCACGGCCGACAGGCTGGTGCGCTTGCCCGTTCTCCAGGGGGATTGGCAGCAGCTAGAGCCGGGTGACCGCCTCGAGGGCCGGGATGCGTCCCAGCGCCTGCGGGAGCTGGTGGTGCAAGAGAGAACAGCCGATGGCCTGTTGCTCCTGTGCCGCCAACACTGCCGCTTCACCTCAGGGCTGGTCTTCACCCAGCGGGGCGGCACGGGCCGCCTTGTGGTGGCGGCGTTGCCGGATCAACCAGGAGAGCTGGTGCTGCGGGTGGGGGATCGCCCGTTGCTCACGGCGGGGCCGGAGGGGATTCCTTGCTCGCTGCCAGAGGTTCTGAGCCGGCTCGCGCAGGGCGATCGCGTGCTGTTCGATGACGGCCGGATCGCAGCCAGGGTGCGTGCGGCGGCCGTCGTTCCGGGGGGCCCCGTGGAACTGGAGATCACCCGCGCCAAAGCCCGTGGCAGCCGTTTGCGGGCCGATCAAGGCATCAACCTGCCCGATACGCCGCTGGCATTGCCGGCACTCACCAACAAGGATCGGGGGGATCTGGCATTCATCAGCAGCCATGCTGATCTGATCAGCTACTCCTTTGTCAATTCAGAAGCGGATATCACCTCTCTATTTGAAGCACTTGCCCAGCAGGCCAGCAGCCCGCGGGGGATTGTGCTCAAGATTGAAACCGTACAGGCATTCCTCAACCTACCTCGGTTACTCCTGGCTGCGATGCGCTATCCATCGCCCCTTGGCGTGATGATTGCGCGCGGGGATCTGGCCATCGAGTGCGGTTGGGAGGCGCTTGCCAGGCTGCAGGAGGAGATTCTGCGCGTATGCGCTGCCGCCCACGTGCCATGCATCTGGGCCACCCAGGTGCTGGATTCTCTGGCCCACCAGGGACTGGCGACACGGGCGGAGATCACCGATGCGGCCATGGGGGCGCGGGCGGAGGCACTGATGCTCAACAAAGGGGAGAACATCCTTGACGCGCTGCACAGCCTGCGGCGCATCATGCAAGATTCCGGCATTCAAAGATCAGACAATAGCATCGATCAGAAGGATCAACTTCTGAGCTGTTTGCTATATGCCGATCCGGGGCACAACCTACCGCTATCCAAAGATCTGCTGGCCATCGACAAGAATGGGGATCAGCAGGGGGATCCACCCTGTTGACCCGTAGCTGGGCTGGAGCCAGCCCCCCCTTCAGGCGGCAGCCATGCCGCGCGAAGAACGGGAGCGCTCGGCGGGGGCGGGACGGGGCCTGTCCACCAGGCTGCCGCCGGCGGCCAAGGGCGGCTCCAGCTCATGGATCTGCCAGTGGGCCCGCTCGCCACAGGTGGCCAGCACCTGGTCGAGCTGGTCAGCCACCGCGGCTGGCGAGGGGTAGGGGCCGATGTGACGGGTCTGCAGACCGTCGCGGATGGTCAGCAGATACATACACAACCGATCGCGTTGAACCCATCCACGCTAGGGCCATTCCCCGGGACTGAACAGGGGCAAAGCCCATGGCTCAAGGGGTTTTCGGGGCTTTTGTGGCATCCGACACCTTCAGGATTTCCACAGATTCGGTGTCGAGCAGCTGACGGGCGGCATCGCCGGGGCCTCCCCAGGCCTCGCTGCTGCGGGCGCGGCGGCCCCAGACCGCATCCAGGCGCCGGTCGCGGCCGCACGACCAGCGGTAGTAGCGGTACTTCACGCCGTTGCGGCGCGCGTAGTTCTGGTGGTAGTCCTCCGCCGGCCAGAACTTGCTCAACGCCTTCACCTCCACCTTCAGCGCCGAGGCCGGCCGGCCCAGCTCCCGCGCCGCCGCCAGCACCGAATTGCGGGCCTCCACGGCCTGGGTGGCGCTGGTGGTGAAGATCGCCGGCCGGTAGGAGCTGCCGCGGTCGCAGAACTGGCCGCCGCCATCGAACGGATCCACATTGCGCCAGTAGGCGCGCAGCAGCTTGCTGTAGCGCAGCCGGGTGGTGGCAAAGCGCACCCGCACCACCTCCCGATGGCCGGTGCCCCCCTCCGACACCTGCCGGTAGGTGGGGTTGGCGACCTTGCCGCCGCTGTAGCCGCTGGTCACATCCAGCACCCCGGGCAGATCTTCCAGATCGTGCTCCACGCACCAGAAGCAACCGCCGGCGAACACCGCCTCCTCGGTGGCCGCCCACAGCGGCGTGGCCCCGCCCAGGAGCACCACCAGGGCGAGGAGCAGGGCGATCAGGGGCCGGGCGGAGCGCATGGCGGGCGCGGGGGGAGCTGGTCGAGGATGGCGGCGGCGGCTCGGTCGGTGACGCCGGGTTCCCCCAGGGCGCGCCGCAGTCGACCGTAGCCCTCCAGGATGCGGCGCCGCGGCTCCCCCTCCCGATCGAGCAGCGGCTCCAGCGCCGCCACGATCGCCTCCGGGGTGAACTGGCGCTGCAGCAGTTCCGGCACCAGCCGCTCATCCAGCACCAGGTTCACCGGCGAGATATGGGCCACGTGGAAGCGCAGCAGGTGCTCGGCCACGAAGGCGGTGGGGCGGCTGACGCGGTAGCCCGTGACCTGCGGCACGCCCCGCAGCGCCAGCTCCAGATTGGCCGTGCCCGACTTCGTGAGGGCCGCGTCGGCAGCGGCGCAGAGGGCGGGACGCAGGGCGTCGGCCTCGGCGGCCGGCAGCACGCGCGCCCGCGCGCCCGCCGCCGCAAAGGCCTGCTGCAGCGTCGCCTCGAAGCCCGACAGCCCCGCGGGGACCAGCAGCTCCAGGTCCGGGCGCCGCCGCTGCAGCTGCGCCGCTGCCGCCGCCATCGGCGGCAGCAGATAGCGCAGCTCCTGGGGGCGGGAGGCAGGGAGGAGCAGCAGCACCGGCGCTGCCGCGGGCAGGCCCAGCTGGCGGCGGGCTTCCTCGCGCGCAGGCGGGGTGCCGAGGGTGTCGATCAGCGGATGGCCCACCCACGTCACCTGGGCGCCGCGGCCGCCGTAGAAGCGCGCCTCCTCCGGGAAGATCGCCAGGATCCGATCGGTGAAGCCGATCAGGCGGGTGGTGCCGCCATCCCCGAGGCGGAAGGCCCACTCCTGCGGGGCGATGTAATAGGTGATCGGCACCTGCGGATACTGGCGGCGCAGCCGCATGCCCAGGTTCACATTGGCGCCCATGTAGTCGATCAGCACCACGCCATCGGGCGGGTGCTGGCGCAGCCAGCGCCGCAGCCGCGCCTGCAGCCGCAGGGTGGGCAGGATCAGCGGCAGCGCCTCCCACAGGCCGATCGCCCCCAGCCGCGCCGTATCGGCCAGGATCTCGGCACCGGCGGCGCGCATGCGCGCCCCCCCCAAGGCGACCACCTCCAACGGCAGGCCCCGGCGCTCCGCCTCCCGATGCAGGGCGGCGATCAGCAGCGAACCCTGCAGATCGCCCGACACCTCACCGGTGCTGACCAGCAGCCGCGTCATCCCCGCTGGGCCGGCAGCGGACCGCGGCGACCCGGCCCGATCGAGGCCTCCAGGAAGGCGCACAGCTCCTCGGCGGCGGGCAGCAGTGAGCGGCGACGGGCCTCCGCCAGCGCCTCCACCAGCACCCGATCACCGCGGTAGATCAGCTGCCAGATCTCCTGCAACTGGCGCAGCTGGTCGCCGCCATCCTTCTCCATCAGGCCGCTGCGCCGCAGACCAACGCGGTTCAGCCCCCGCACCCGACCCGGATGGCCCTCGATCATCATGAACGGGGGGCAATCGCGGTCGATGCGGCTCATGCCACCCACCATCGCCAGGGTGCCGATGTGCACAAACTGGTGGATGCCGAGCACGCCACCGATCACGGCCCGGTCGCCGATCACCACATGGCCGGCCACCGCCACGCCGTTGGCGATCACGATGCGATCGCCGAGCTGGCAGTTGTGGCCGATGTGGCTGTAGGCCATCAGCAGATTGCCGCTGCCCAGCCGCGTCTGCTCGCCCTCATGGGTGGCGCGGTTGATCGTGACGCACTCGCGGATCGTGTTGGCATCGCCGATCACCACCTCGGTGGGAGCGCCGTCGTACTTGAGGTCCTGGGGCTCCAGGCCGATGCAGGCCCCCGGGAAGATGCGGTTGTTCTGGCCCATCCGCACCCGGCCATCGATCACCACGTGCGGACCGATGCGGCTGCCATCGCCGATCTCCACTTCGGGGCCGATCACGGCGAAGGGGCCGATCTCCACGCCGGAGCCGAGGCGGGAGCGGGGGTCGACCACCGCCGTGGGGTGAACGCTGGTGGCCATCGCTGCGCTGGTCATCGCTCAGTCCACCAGCGAGAACATCAGCTCGCCCGAACACACGAGCAGGCCGTCGACCGTGGCCTCGGCGCTCACCTTGCCGAAGCGCTGGCGCTTGAGGCTGAGCAGTTCGCAGCTGATCCGCAGCTGGTCGCCTGGCACCACCGGCTTGCGGAAGCGCACCCCGTCGATGCCGGCGAACACAAACAAGCCCTTGGGCAGATCCGGCATCTGGGTGACGATCAGCCCGCCCACCTGGGCCATCGCCTCCACAATCAGCACCCCGGGCATCAGCGGGCGGCCGGGGAAATGGCCCTGGAACTGGGGTTCGTTGAAGGTGACGTTCTTGATCGCCACCGCCCGCTTGCCGGGGGTGTACTCGATCACCCGGTCCACCAGGGCGAAGGGGTAGCGGTGGGGCAGCAGGTTGAGGATCTGCTCGCTGGAGAGCAGCACCGGCGAGGGTGCGGGGGCTGCGGCGCTGGCGGGGGTGGGGGTGACGGTCAAGGGGCTCAGGCGGACAGGGGCTGGCGGGACGGGGAGGGGGTGCCGGCTCCGGTGGGGGCGGCGCCGGCCGCGGCCGTGCCCGCCAGGGCGGCCGCCAGGGCGGTGTGCAGACCATGGGACCCCCGGTAGGCAAACACCTGGGCCCGGGGCAGGCCGACCAGCGCGAGATCCCCCAACAGGTCCAGCAGCTTATGGCGCACCGGTTCGTCGGCGAAGCGCAGCGGCGGATTGAGCCATTCGGCCCCATCGCAGACCAGCGCGTTGTCGAGGGCGCCGCCCTGGATCAGGCCGGCGGCGCGCAGCTGCTCCACCTGCTCTCGGAAACCGAAGGTGCGGGCCGGCGCCACCTCGCGCACGAATGCCGCGGGACTCAGCTCGATCGAGAACAGCTGGCGGCCGATCGCTGGCTGGGGGTACTCCACCGCCGCCACCAGCCGCAGGCGCTCGGCCGGAGTGAGCGCCACGAAGCCCAGGCCCTGGCGCAGCAGCAGCGGCTCGGCGGGCAGGGGCAGCGGCTCGCGATCGCCGATCTCCCGCAGGCCGGCCTCGGCGATCGCCTCCACCCAGGGCAGGGCGGAGCCATCGAGCAGAGGGATCTCGCTGCCCTCCACCAGGATCTCCGCCTGACTGATGCCGCAACCGGCCAGGGCCGCCAGCAGATGCTCCACCGTGGCCAGCCGGCCGCCCTCCAGCCGCAGGGCGGTGCAGAGCTGGGTTTCGTGCACCAGGCCGGGATGCAGGCGCTGCAGTGGCTCCGCCGGCCGGTCCAGCCAGCCCACCCAGAAGCCCGGCCGCACGCCGGGCTGCAGGCGCACCCGCGCCTCGGCGCCGCCATGAAGCCCAACGCCGCGGCGCTCCACCGCGGCAGCCAGGGTCCAGGCCCGTTCGTAATCGCAGGGCCAGGCCGTCACTAGAACTTCCAGCCCACGCCGAGGTTGAAGCGCCAGTCGCCCGAGAAGTCCTGGCTGGCCACCTCCAGCCGCAGCGGACCCACCGGTGTGGTGACGATCAGGCCCGTGCCCACGGAGAAGCCCTCACCGGGCTTCTGCAGCAACTCGCCAGGGTTGCCCGGCACGTTGGCCTGGGAGCCGAAGGTGGTGCCGCCATCGATGAAGAGCTCGCCACTGATGATGCTGAAGATCGGGAAGCGGTATTCGATCGTGGCCTCGCCGAAGCTGCGGCCCACGCCCAGGTCGCAGTCGTAGTAACCGCGCACCGAGTTGCCACCCCCCACGCAGAAGGCTTCATACGTGGGAAGCGAGCCGATGTTGGTGCCAGCTGACACCTGGAAGGCCAGCGCCTGCTTGCAGTCCTCGGTTTCGCCCGGGCGGGGCCGGCAGCCCTTGTAGAGGCTCAGCCAGCGCACCGGGATGAAGTGGGTGAAACTGCCCCGCAGTCGGTTGAATGTGGGGGAATCGGGGCCGACGGAGAAGAACTGCTCGGTGCCGAGGCTGAGGAAGTTGCCGCGGGTGGGGTTGCGCGGATCGTCGAGGGTGTTCATCGTCGCGGCAGCCCGCAGACCCACCAGCTGGTTGGTGGTGGCGCAGTTGTAGGCGATGCAGATCACCGAATCGATCGGCACCTTGGCGCCGTTGCTGCTGAAGTTGTTGGTGGCGACGCCGTAGCGCTGCGAATCACCGGAGAAGTCGATCGGCCTCACCTGCTGTGCGCTCAGGCCGAGCACCACGCTCCACGGAACCCGTTTGTAGGGGTTGCCGCCGTTGAGGGGCCGCACGAACTGGAGGTTGCCACCAGCCCGCTGAATCACGACCGAATTGCCGTTGTAGTTGAACCAGCTGGTGTCATTGTCGGCGTTTTCCGCCTCGCCCACATTGCCGAAGACTTTGCCAACCGGGTTGTCGTTACTGTTGATGTTGTAGGCCACATCGGTGCCGGGAGCCTTATAGAACTCTGACGCTGTGTAGATGTTGCCATTGTTCTGGCTCTGGAAGAGCTGCGGCACATCCCGGCTCACAAACGCCTTGATCCGGAACGCGGTGCGGAAGGGATCGCCCTTGATCCAGGGGTCGGTGAAGGTGATGTCGAACAGGCCACCAAACTGGCCGTAGGTGAAGCTGGTCGCCAGGTCCCAGGCGCGGCCGAGCAGGTTGCTGTCCTGCAGCTGCACCTGGCCGAAGACACCCTGGCTCTGGCTGTAGCCCAGGCCGCCGGAGAGGGAACCGGTGGATTGCTCGACGATGCCCAGAACGATCGTCACCTCGCCGGGGCTGGCCGGCACCGGCTTGAGCGTCACCTTGACGTCGCTGAACAGGCCGGTGCCGTACAGGCGTTTGAGGTCTTCCTCAAGGTTGCGGCGGTTGAAGATCTGACCCGGCTTGAGCGAGATCTCGCGGGTGATCACCCACGGCTTCGTCTTGCCGCGGATCGGGTCGCCCTTGTCGTTGGTGGCAGAGCCCTCCTTGGTGAGGAACTGGACATCCACACCGGCCACCGTGCCCTGGCGCACCGCCAGCTGCACCTCCCCCTCCGGCGTGACGCGGTTGGGGCCGCTGACGCGCGCCAGCGAATAGCCCTGGTCGGCGTACCACTTCTGCAGCTCCTCCATGCGGGTCTGCAGGATGCGCAGATTGAGGGTGCGGCCCAGGTCGCCGGCGAAGGTGTCCTGCACCACTTGGGGCGGCACCTCGGCATCGGGGGGGTCGAGGCTCACCTTGGTGAGCACGGGGTTGGGGGTGGCGGTCACAATCAGGCGCACCCCCAGCGGACCGTCCTGCGGCGCCATGCGCACATCGGAAAACCAGCCGGTGGCGTAGATCGCTGCCAGATCGGTCTTGAGTTCGCTGCGGGTCACCTCCGTGCCGGGGCTGACCGCCATCGCGCCGTAAACCACCTGCTCAAGGCGCTGCTGCTCGGGGTGCCCCGCCAGACCCTCCACCGCGATCTCACTGATCAGCACCCGCGGCTCCTGGCTTTCGGCCTGGGGAGAGATGGGCTCGCTGCCGGTGCCGGGCTGCAGCGCAGGCTTGCCGGGCGCATCGGCCGGGGGTTGGAGTGCGCCACCTGCGGGGGGCTGGGCCGGGGTGGTGGCGGGGCTGTCGCCGAGGGGGGCGAAGGGGTCGGCGGCGGGAGCTGGCTCGGGCGTGGCCGCAGGCTCTGGCTCGGGCGTGGCCTCAGGGGCAGCCGCGGGGGCCTGGGCCAGCGGCGCCGGGTTCGCAGGAGGGGCCTCGGCAGAGGCGGGTTCTTCGGCGCGGACGGAGCCGGCCCCCAGCAACATCAGGGCCAGCAACGGCCCGCCCACGAGCGCGCCAGGCAGGACGGCCGGAACGAGGGGGGTCGACCTGCGGAGGCGAGCGCCGGACATGGAGGGGGTCTGCGGAGCGGCCAGGCCGCACATCGCAGCAGACCTTACCGGTAGGAACGGGGTTCAGGACATACCCCTTGGACCCGTTTGAGGACCTCCCCGTAGGCCTCGATCACGCCACCGAGATCCTGGCGGAAGCGATCCTTGTCGAGGATGCGGTCGCCGGCATCGGCGATGGCGCGGTCCCAGAGCCGACAGGTATCGGGGCTGATCTCATCGGCCACCACCAGCTCGCCAGCGGCGGTGAAGCCCAGCTCGATCTTGAAATCCACCAGCTCCAGCCCCACCGAAGCGAACAGGTCGCGCAGCTCCCCGTTCACCTGTAGCGCCAGTTCCTCCAGCCGCCGGCGCTGCTCCGGGGTGAGCAAACCCAGCCGCTCCAGCCGCGCTTCGGTGAGCAGCGGATCGCCAAGGGCGTCGTCTTTGTAATAGAGATCGAGCAGGGGCGGCTGCAGGGGCGTGCCTGCCTCGATTGGCATCTGGCGACAGAGGGAACCGGCCGCCACGTTGCGCACCACCACCTCCACCGGCACAATCCGCACCGGCTGCACCAGCATCCAACGCTCGCCGTCGACACCGAGGTAATGGGTGGGGACGCCTCGGCCCTCCAGGTGCTCGAACAGCAGCGCCGAGATCTGGCAGTTGAGCGCCCCCTTGCCCGCCAGCTGGGCCTTCTTGAGGGCGTTGAAGGCGGTGGCGTCGTCTTTGAACTCCACGGCCACCCGATCGTCGCGGTCGGTGGCGTGCACCCGCTTGGCCTTGCCCTCGTGGAGCAGGGGGCCGAGGACGTAGGCGGTCATGGCGAAGGGGTGGTGGGGATCGGAGTGGGGGCGGACCCGGCGGCGGGCGGGGCGGCGGCGGGCTCAGGGCTGTGGCCGTCGGGGGCGCGGGGGGAGCGCAGCTGGCGCTCCAGCTGGCGGGTGCGGGCGGCGGCGGCAGGATCGCGCCGGCGCAGGCGCCATTCCCCGTAGGCATCATCGAGGCGGCCGCTGAGGCGCAAGCGCCGCTCGATCGCCCGGGCCGACGGCGGATCGAGGTCGACCTGCTCGTCGAGGATCGCGGTGACCAGGCTCCAGGCCCCAGCGGCGGCGGCCTGCTCCAGGGCCGCCTCCAGCAGCGCGTCGCGCTCGGGCTCCGAGAGGGCATCGAACAGGCGCACCGCCTGCTGCAACCGCTCGGCTCCGGCAACGCCGCTCTGGCGGGAGGCCAGCAGCAGCTCGGCGGCGGCCTGCCGCAGGCCGCGCCCCTCCAGATGCGCGGCCAGCAGATCCACTGCCGGCCGGCTCAGCACACTGCCGTCGTCGCGGCGGCGGATCGGCAGCACCAGGCCCTGCAGACTCGCCGGGTCGGTGGCACTGAGGCGCTCCAGCGCCAGGGCGGCGCGGCGGTGATCGAGGCCGGCGCTGGCGGCGCGCCACTGCAGCAGCAGCCACTGCACCCGCTCGGCGCCGGGGCCGGGGCCGTAGCGGTCGAGCACCTGCATGGCGGCCTGGGGGGCGCGGCAGGCGAGAAGCACATCGGCGTTGGCGAGCACCACCGGCAGGGGCTGGGGGGCCGGGTGGATCGCGAGCAGGCGCGCGTGCAGACGCCGCAGCCGCGTCGGATCGTCCTCCGCCAGGGTGCGGCGGCAGAGGAGGTCGAGCCCCGCCAGGTCGGCGGCAGCCAGGCGGGCACTGAATTCGGCCTCACTCAGCGGCGGCAGGGGCTGGGGGGCGGCACCGGGCAGAGGCGTGGGGCTGGCGATGGCCGCCGGCGCCGGGGCGGCCGCTGGCCCGGCCTGCACAGCCGCAGGCGCCAGAAAAGGGCTGACCAGGGCCGAAGCGAGCAGGGCCAGCGCCCGTGGGCGCACGGGCGACCGCCCCGCCCGCCGCGCGGCCCCAGGCCGCGGCCGGGGCGCCTGCATCGCTGTCGCACTCACGGACACGGTCACGGACAATGGCAGGGGGTCCCCTAGCGGGTGGCCCCGTGGAGCGCGCCCGGCCGCTCAACCTACCGGCGCCCGCGCACCCTGTCCTTTCGAGCCACCCCCGCCATGGTTGCCAGCGCCGCCGCCCTCGCCCCCCCAGCCCGGATCCTGGTGGTGGGCGGCGGTGGACGGGAGAACGCCCTTGGCTGGGCCCTGGCCCGCTGCCCCGGCGTGGACCAGGTGTGGGTGAGCCCGGGCAACGGCGGCACCCCCGAGCTGGCCGGCTGCCGGCAGCTGGCGATTGCCGAATCCGACGCCGAGGCCCTGCTGGCGTTCTGCGGCCACGAAGCGATCGAGCTGGTGGTGGTGGGTCCAGAGGCGCCGCTGGCGGCCGGGCTGGCCGACAGGATGCGCGCGGAGGGCTTCGCCGTGTTCGGTCCCGGCGCCGATGGGGCCCGGCTGGAAGCCAGCAAGCAATGGGCCAAAGCGCTGATGGTGGAGGCGGGGGTTCCCACCGCCGGCCATTGGCCGGCCGACCGCCTCGACGACGCCCTGGCGGTGCTCCGCGCCCAGAATCGGCCGCTGGTGGTCAAGGCCGATGGCCTGGCCGCCGGCAAAGGGGTCACGGTGGCCGCGAGCGTGGCTGAGGCCGAAGCCGCCATCCGCGAGGTGTTCGAGGGCCGCTTCGGCGCCGCCTCGCTGGTGCTGGAGGAATGCCTGCAGGGGCCTGAGGTGTCGGTGTTCGCCCTCACCGACGGGCGCACCATGGTGCTGCTGCCCCCCGCCCAGGACCACAAGCGCATCGGCGAGGGCGACACGGGCCCCAACACCGGGGGCATGGGCGCCTACGCGCCGGCTCCTTTGCTCGATGCGGCCGGTCTCGAAGCGGTGCGCCGACAGGTGTTGGAGCCCACCCTGGCGGGGCTGCGCGCCCGCGGCATCGACTACCGCGGGGTGATCTATGCCGGCTTGATGCTCACCGCCAGCGGTCTGCAGGTGATCGAATTCAACTGCCGCTTCGGCGACCCCGAATGCGAAACCCTGATGCCCCTGCTCGGCCCAGAGCTGGCGGTGGTGCTGCGGGCCTGCGCCGAAGGGCGCCTGGAGGCTGCCCCGCCGCTCACGATCCTGCCGGGCTGCAGCGCCTGCGTGATTGCCGCGGCCGAGGGCTACCCGGGCGAGGTGCGCCGTGGCGATCCGATCATCGCGCCGGCGGTCGGCGAGGAGCGTCTGCAGCTCTTCCACGCCGGCAGCCGCCGCGACGACGACGGCGTCTGCCGCACCGCCGGCGGCCGGGTGCTGGCGATGGTGGCCCAGGCCGACGACTTCGACGCCGCCTTCGCCGCGGCCTACGCCGCCCTGGAGCAGGTGCAGTTCGCCGGCATCACCTACCGCCGGGACATCGGCCATCAGGTGCGGCGATGAGCGACGCCGCCTCGCCCCGGGTCCCCGTCCCGGTCGACTGGCGCGCCCGCCTGGCCCGCTGGTGGGCTGAATTCAGCCTGCAGACCAAGCTGCTGGCGGGCGCCACCCTGGTGGTGAGCCTGCTGATGACGGGCATCACCTTCTTCGCCCTCAATGGCATCCAGCAGGATGTGCGCCTCAGCGACACCCGCTACGCCCGCGACCTGGGCCTGTTGGTGGCCGCCAACGTCAACCCGCTGGTGGCCCGCGGCGACGACCGGGCCCTGGCGGCGGTGGCGGAACGGTTCTGGTCGTCGAGCCGCAGCCTGCGCTACATCGTCTTTGCCGACGCCGAAGGGGTGATCTACCTCGGCATCCCGATGGGCAACGGCATCGCCTCGCCCGGGGAGGAGCAGCTGCTGCGCCGCCGACTCGAGCTGCCCCCCGACCTGCAGAAACGCCCCGACAACCCCCTGATTCGCCAGCACCTCAGCCCCGACGGCCAGGTCACCGACGTGTTCGTGCCGCTGGTGGACGGCGAGCGCTATCTGGGGGTGGTGGCCCTGGGCATCAACCCCAACGAAACCCTGCTGGCCAGCTCCGCCCTCAGCCGCGAGGTCACCGTGGCGGTGTTCATCTCGATCTGGGTGCTGGTGATCCTGGGGTCGGTGTTCAACGCCCTCACGATCACCCAGCCCGTGAAGGAGCTGCTGCGCGGCGTGCGGCGCATCTCCGGCGGCGACTTCGCGGCCCGCATCGCCCTGCCGGTGGGTGGCGAGCTGGGCGAGCTGCTGGAGGGCTTCAACACCATGGCCTCGCGCCTGGAGGCCTACGACGAAGCCAACATCGAGGAGCTGCAGGCCGCCCAGGTGAAGCAGCAGTCGCTGATCGCCACCATGGCCGACGGCGCCGTGCTGCTGGATGAGGAGGGCCGCATCGTGCTCGCCAACCCCACCGCCCGCCGCCTGTTCCGCTGGGAGGGCCGCAAGCTCGATGGCAGTGATCTCGAAGGCCAGCTGCCCGACCGCCTGGCGATGGAGCTGCACCCGCTGCTCAGCGGCCTGATCGCCAGCGAGCGCGACCTGGCCGACGTGCGCTGCAGCCTCGGCGAGCCCCCCCGCACCCTGCGCATCGTGCTGCAGTCGGTGCGGGATGCCAGCGGCGAAACGCTCAAGGGCATCGCCATGACGATCCAGGACCTCACCCGCGAGGTGGAGCTCAACGCCGCCCAGAGCCGCTTCATCAGCAACGTGTCGCATGAACTGCGCACGCCGCTGTTCAACATCAAGAGCTACGTGGAAACCCTGCACGACCTGGGCGACCAGCTCAGCGAGACCCAGAAGCAGGAGTTCCTGGCGATCGCCAACGCGGAAACCGACCGTCTCACGCGCCTGGTCAACGACGTGCTCGACCTCTCGCGGCTGGAATCCGATCGCGTCTGGGCCTTCGAGCCGCTCGAGGTGGCCCCGGCGATCGAGCAGACCCTGCGCACCTATCGCCTCAACGCGGAAGACAAGGGCGTGGCCCTGCTGATGGAAGCCGACGCCCAGCTGCCTCGGGTGATGGGCAACTGGGATCTGCTGCTGCAGGTGTTCGACAACCTGGTGGGCAACGCCCTCAAATTCACGGCTCCGGGTGGCCGGCTGGTGCTGCGCGCCTACCCCTGGCCCGACCTCTGCCGCCTCGATCCCGGCACCGCGCCGGGCGAGAACCCCACCTGCGCCCTCACCTCCCCCCTGCCGCGTCTGCGGGTGGAGGTGGCCGACAGCGGCTACGGCATTTCTGAAGCGGATCAGGAGCGCATCTTCGAGCGTTTCTACCGCGTCGAGAACGCCGTGCACACCGAGGCAGGCACGGGCCTGGGCCTCTCGATCGTGCGCGGCATCCTCGACAAGCACGGCAGCCAGATCCGCATGGCCAGTGAGCCGGGGGTGGGCACCACCTTCTGGTTCGACCTGCCCCTGGAGCACGCCGACAGCGATGAGCTGGCCCTGCAGGCCGAGCGTCGCGCCCTCAGCAGTGCAGGTTCAGATCCGGGCAGGCCCGCAGCCCTGGCTGTTTCTGCCGCGGGGCAGGCCAGCGGGTGGCCACGTGGTGGTAGCTCACCGGCCGGGACGTAAGCCAGAGCACGGCGCGGCGACCGTCGGTGAAATAAGGGTCACCGGTGTAGTTATGGCGGGGCCGATCCTGCGGCGCCGCCCCCACCCCGGCCACCAGCCCGAAGCGCTCCAGGGCCTCCGAGAAGAACAGATCCTGCAGCAGGTACCAGCGCGTTTCGTCCACATCCGGGTCGATGGCGTGGGTGGTGAGCGTGCGGCGCGTCAGGCGAACGCCGATGTCGCGGCTGATCTGGCCAACCCACACCGGCGTGCCAGCGGCGGTCACCGGCGCCAGCCAGAGCCGCATGTGGTTGCGCTGGTTCACATCGCTGCGGCTCTTCTGCAAGGCGATGTCCTGCCGGCGGCCGAACACCTTCAGCGCCGACACCGGCGAGTAGCGATAACGACGGCCGAACAGGGCCGACTGGATCGTCTGGCCGATCGAGCCCATCGTGAGCCGCTGGGTGACATGCCAGCCGCGGCGCGCGAGGGCCGGGAAGACCGCTTCCGGCGGGCCCACCAGCACGATGTTGAGCGGATCGGCGGGGGTGCGGCCGTCGCCGCCGAGGGCACAGCAGGGCAGCTGCCGCTCTAGCCAGGCCTTGATGCCGTCGTCGTCGAGCCGGGGGGCTGTGGCCGCGGGCTGCAGGGCGCTCCAGGGGGTGCGCTGGTAGTCGGTGGGCAGGCCCGGCACCGGCGCCAGGAACGAAAAGCGCCGCACTGTGCGGCGGCCGGCACCCACCAGCTCCACATTGGCGTACTTCACCCCCTCATCCAGGTTCGTGAACACGAACCCCGAGACGCTGGCGCCAGGCTCGACGAAGGCCGGCAGGGCCAGGCGGTGCAGGTGGCGCTCGATGCGGCGGTTGGTGTCGGGGTCGAACCAGCGGCGGCCCTGCCAGGCCACTTCCAGGGGCGAGAAGTAGTCGTTGTCGATCGTGATCGGCGGCAGGAAGTAACGGCCTTCCTCGCGGTTGACCACCTTCACCCACACCGGCTGGATGCCGCGCCCAGCCAGATCAAAACCCACCAGCCGGCGCGCCTCCTCGGCACCCAACGCCGTCAGACTCACCCGCAGCCCCTGCTGCACCTGCGTCTGGGCGCGCTGGAGCAGCAACCCCTCACGCACGCTGCCGGGGCTGAAGCGGGCGAAGGGGGCGCCGCAACCGCCCGGAGCCGAGACCAGGGCCAGGCACAGGGGCAGTGCCAGGGCGAGTCCACCAAGGACCCGACGCGGCGGCCGCCACTCAGGGATCATCGGCCACACCGCGCACGATGCGGGCCAGATCGGCCCGCTCATCGACGCTGATGCGATGCGGCACGCCGCTGATGATGCGCTCGAAGTTGGAGAAGGAGTCCTTGATCTCCGGACCGTTGCCGGTGATCACGAATTCCCGGATACCCTTGTCGTGCCAGGAGCCGCGCATTTTGAACACGTTCAATGCCCGGGCCATCTCGCCGCGAATCTCCACATACTGCAGCAGCAGGATTGTGTCGGTGATCGTGGAGATGTGGGAGTCGGTGATTGAATGGCTGCCCATGAACTCCTCGGAAGTGTTCGTAAAGAAGCCGGCGATCTCCTCCTGCTTGGCGTAGCCCGTAACACCGATCACAAACTGGCGGAAAGCGTTATGGCTCACGCCGCGGGCCAGGGCCGAGAGTGAATCGATGGCCATACGAGACGGCTTGAATTGATTGATCTCGGTTTTGATGATCTGAAGGTGATCCTCCAAACCGGTGGATTCGGGGTAGGCGCAGATGATCTTGAGCAGACCATCCTGCTCCATCTGCTCAAAGTCGATGCCCCAGCTGGTGGCATTGCGCAGCAGTTGGGCGCGCGATTCCTCATAGGCGAAAAGGATCGCCCGCTCCTTGCTGCGGCAGGCGTCCTCGATGAACTTCGATACCAACAGCGTCTTGCCGGTGCCGGTGGCTCCAGTGGCGAGGATGATTGAATCCTTGAAGAAGCCACCGCCGCACATCTCATCGAGGCGCGGCACTCCGGAACTGAGGCGCACGTTGGAGCTGCGCTGGGTGAGGCGCATCGCCCCGAGCGGGAAGATGCTCACCCCATGGGCACCCATCGTGAAAGGGAATTCCCCCTTCATGTGGGTGGTGCCGCGCAGCTTGAGGATCTCCACGGTGCGCCGCCGCCGTTCACCCTCGAGCACATTGCGCAAGATCACGACATTATCGGACACAAATTCCTCGACCCCATAGCGGGCAATCGGCCCATACTCATCAATGCGTTCGGTGGTCATCACCGTGGTCACACCGATCTCCTTGAGCCGCGCGATCAGGCGGAAGATCTCGCGCCTCACCACCGAGACCGCGTCGTACTGCTGGAAGACCGCGGTGATCGAGTCGATCGCCACCCGCTTGGCCTTGTACTTGCGAATCGCGTAGTTAATGCGTTCAATCAAACCAGAGAGATCGAAGCTGCCTGCCACATCCTGGCCATCGGGATCGGGGGAGGCATCGAGCAGAAAGAGCTTGTCCTGCTCCACCATCTCCTGAAGATTCCAGCCGAAGCTTGCGGCGTTGCGCAGGATATCGAGAGGCGACTCCTCGAAGGTGACAAAAATTCCCGGCTCGTTGAACTGACGAATGCCGTTGTACAGAAAATTCAGCGAGAACACCGTCTTGCCGGTACCGGAGGTGCCCGAGATCAACGTGGCACGGGCCACCGGCAGGCCGCCGTGGCAGATGTCATCAAAGCCCTCGATGCCGGTGGGCAGCTTCTGCACCTGCATCACGGAGCTCGGGGAGGCGTTGCTGGCCAGGCTGGGATCCTGCATCGGGTACGGAGACGGCTTGAGGGGCGGAGGGGAGTTGGGGAGGGGTGGTTCGGGCTCAGGACCCATCGCCAGAATCTTCTTCCAGGCCGGGATCGGACTCGGCTTCCACGTCGGGGTGGAGGGTGGGCTCAGCGCCGAAACTGCTCCGCGCCGCCGCCTCCTCCTCGCCGAGGGCATAGCCCTCTTCGGTGAGTTCCTCGTAGAGCAGGTCGAGGCCGATCAGCACCCGCTCCCGGTCGGAGAGATCGCCGATGATGCGCCGCACCGGCGGCGGCAGAATCTTGGCCAGGGTTGGCGTAGCCAAGATCTTGTCCTCCTCCGCCAGCTGCGGATTCTTGAGAACGTCGATCACCTTCAGGGCGTAAACACCACGGAATTCAGTTTCGAGTATGTTGCGCAAAGTTTTCAGCGCCCGCATCGAATTGGGCGTATTGCCGGCAACGTAAAGCTTGAGGATGTAGGTCTTGCGGAGGGCCATCTCAGCTGTGCTCCTGGGTAAGAACGCCGGCGCCTGACTGAGAGTCAGCATGGGAACCATCCAGCCCCGCCGCCAGAATCGGCAAGTCGGGAGGGATGGAACGGCGGTACATCTCGCAGAGGTGGGCCATCACGTCAAGCAAGGCAAGGCGATAATCTTGAAGAAAATCATTTTTGTGCCCTTCCAATTTTAGCTGTTTCCAAAAGCCATCGATCAGATTCATGTGAATTTCAACGGTGTTGGTGATCGGCAGATCCGCGAAGAAAGCCGTGTTCACGAAGCTGTCCAGCGCCTGGTTGGCCGCCGCCGGATCGCGGAAGTAACCGATCAGAAGATCGCGGTAGGTGCGCGTCAGCGAGCGCAGCAACTCCTCCCGATCCGGCTCCGAAAGGTTGCGCAGGAAGCGCGACGGATCGCGCTTGTAATAGACGCCCAGGTAGCCCAGACGACCCTTGAGCCGGTTGGCCAGCTTCCAGCGATCGGCGATGACGCCGTCACCGACCGTCCCCAGGCCGGGGGAGCTGGCCAGGCCGCGGCGCAGGAAGCGTGAGATGGCCGCATCAAGGCTGTAGCTGAGCTGCTCCAGCTGATCGGGCGGGAGGTGCACCTCCGCTTCGTGGTACTCCACCTGGCCGGTGACCTCGCCCACCACCACCGCCGGCAGCAGCAACCCCATCTCCTGGAGGGTGCGGTAGCCCTCTGGCGAGACCACCCCCTGCTCCAGCAGAACGGCATCGAATTCGTCACGGCGTCGCTCGAGGGCCGCCACCGGGTCGTCGTTCTGCTCAAGCAGGGCCAGCTGGTAGCGGCCGCCGCGCAACCACTGGCCGCAGACCTCCGCCAGCCGCGCATCGCGGATCAGGGCGGCGATCGTCAGGGCCGGATCGGGCATCGGAGGGGCGCGGGTCGCCCTTGGGGGCTGAGGGCATGTTGACGAACGGGAGGCCGGGACGGGAGGATCTTTGTTTGTCTTTCGATTGCGTGAGCCCAGGCCCAATGGCGGTCCCCGCCAGCCTGGCCACGCCCCCGCGCCCATGAGTGCCACCCCCACAACGGCCCCAGCCGCTGCCGCGGCCAGCGAAGCCGAAAACGTCTACGCGATCGTCGAGGCCTCCGGCCAGCAGTTCTGGCTTCAGCCCAATCGCTACCTCGACATCGACCGCCTCGCCGCCGAGGTCGACAGCACGGTCACCCTGGACACGGTGCTGCTGGTGAAGGATGCCAAAGGCACCACGGTCGGCCAGCCCTACGTCGCGGGTGCCAGCGTGGAGCTCAAGGTGCTCGCCCACCGCCGCGGGCCCAAGCTGCTGGTCTACAAGATGCGCCCCAAGAAGAAAACCCGCCGCAAGAATGGCCATCGCCAGGAGCTCACCCGCGTCCTGGTGCAGTCGATCTCCGTGGGTGGCAGCAAGCTCGGCTGAGCCATCGCTGCGCCGGGCCCCGACCCAGCCGCGGGCCCGTTCGCTCCTCTTCCATTTCCGTCAACCCGTTTCCGTCTTCCCGATGGCCCACAAGAAAGGCACAGGCTCCACCCGCAACGGCCGCGACTCCAACTCCAAGCGCCTGGGCGTCAAGGCCTACGGCGGCGAGAGCGTCTGCGCCGGCTCGATCCTGATCCGCCAGCGCGGCACCTCGGTGCTTCCGGGCCTCAACGTGGGCCGCGGCTCCGATGACACCCTCTTCGCCCTCGTCGATGGCGTGGTCACGTTCGAGTCGATTACCCGCAACCTGCGCAACCGCAAGCGGGTGCACGTCACCGCCGCCTGAATTGCGGCTTCCGGCGCCCCGGCGTGTCCCCCCTCGCTGACGCCCAGCCCGCAGGGGTCCCCAGCTCCTGCGGCTTTCTGGTGATCGACAAACCGGCCGGCCTCACCTCCCACGCCTGTGTGGCCCGTGTTCGCCGCGCCTACGGACTGCGGCGTGTGGGCCATGGCGGCACCCTGGATCCTGCCGTCACCGGCGTGCTGCCGATCGCTGTGGGCCCAGCCACCCGTCTGCTGCCCTACCTGGGCGGCACAAAGGCCTACCACGGTGTGGTGCAACTGGGGCTGCGCACCGACAGCGACGACCTGGAGGGCGCGGTTCTGGAACGCCGGCCGCTGCCTGCGCTGGATCGGGCCGCCCTGGAGGAGGCGCTCTCCACCTTCCGCGGCCCGATCCAGCAGGTGCCGCCGCAGGTGTCGGCCGTGCATGTGAACGGCGAGCGGGCCTACGCCCGGGCCCGTCGCGGCGAAGCCAGTGCGCTGCCGCCCCGGCCGGTGACGATCGAGACACTGCAGCTGCTCCGCTGGGATCCGCTGGCCGGTCAGCTCGAGCTGGCCGTGCGCTGCTCCGCCGGCACCTATATCCGCGCCCTGGCCCGCGACCTCGGGGAGCGCCTCGGCTGCGGTGGCGCCCTGGCGACGCTGCAACGCACCGAGGCTCTCGGCTTCGTCCTGGCGCAGGCGGTACCCCTGGAGCACCTGGCGGCACTCCCACCGCTGCTCGATCCGCTGCAGGCGCTAACGCACCTGCCCCGCCGCAGCCTCAGCCCCGCCGAGCTGGGGAGCTGGCGCTGCGGACGGGCCCTGGAAGCCGCCACCGACCATCAGGCCGATCAGGCGCTGGCGATCGTGGGTCCGGATGGCAAATTGGCGGGCATCGCCCGGGCCGATGGGACCGGCTGGCTGCGCCCACGGCTGGTCTTCGACGCCGCCGGCTGAGCGGGCGCCCCTCCCTGCCCGGCACCTTCCGCCCCGTTCCCGCACCTCTCCCACCATGGCCGGCCACAGCAAGTGGGCCCAGATCAAGCGCACCAAAGCGGTGGTCGACGCCAAGCGCGGCGCCGTGTTCACCCGCATCGCCCGGGAGATCATGGTGGCCGCCCGCGCCGGAGCCGATCCCGCCGGCAACTTTCAGCTGCGCACAGCGATCGAGAAAGCCAAGTCGGCCGGGGTGCCGAACGCCAACATCGAGCGGGCGATCGCCAAAGGTTCCGGCCACGGCGGCGGCGGCGCCGCCGCCTTCGAGGCCGTGCGCTACGAGGGCTACGGACCCGGCGGCGTGGCAGTGCTGGTGGAGGCCCTCACCGACAACCGCAACCGCACCGCCGCCGACCTGCGCCTGGCCTTCAGCAAGCACGGCGGCAACCTCGGCGAGAGCGGCTGTGTGAGCTATCTGTTCGAGCCCCGCGCGGTGGTGCGCCTGGCCGGGGCCTTGGAGGAGGAGGCTCTGGTGGAGCAGCTGCTGGCCCTGGAGGAGGGGGGCGGCCCGGCGGCCATCGGCTGGACCCTCGACGACGAGGGGGCCGAGGTGATCGGCGCCTACGAAGACCTGGAGGCCCTGCAGGCGGGCCTGCGGGCCTGCGGTCTGCCCGTGGCCGGTTGGGAGCACCGCTGGATCGCCGGCACCCCCTGTCCCCTCGACGATCCCGACACCCTGCGCGCCTGCCTGCGCATGCTCGATGCCCTCGAGGAGCTCGACGACGTGCGCTCGGTCACCGCCAACCTGGAGGCCGACGAGGCGCTGCTGCAGGCGGAGCTGGCATGACGCGGCTGGCGCCCCTGGCCCTTGCGGCCTACATCCTGATCCGCGGTTGCGACGCGAGTGTTCTCAAGTGGCTGCAGGAGCGGGGCGTGGCCACCGCGCTGCGCACCGGCGGCGGCGAAGACCCGATCAGTCTGTGCAATGTCTTCTTCTTCGCCACCCTGCTCAGTGGCCTGGTGCTGGCGGTGGCCGATCGGCGTCGGCTGGAGCGGGAGCTGCCGAAGCTGGGGCCCGGCGATCTGGGGCTGCTGGGGGCACGGGCCGGCCTTGGCTTCCTGGTCGGCCCCAGCGCCTACTTCCTGGCCTTGCAGCATCTCTCGGTGGTCAGCCAAACGCTGCTGTTCACCCTGATCCTGCCTGTCACAGCCCTGCTGGCCCACGCCTGGCTGGCGGAACCGCTGCCACCACGCTTTGGCCTCACCCTGCTGCTCCTGCCGGGGGGCCTGGCGATCAGCCGCAGCATGGCGGGCGCTGCCCAGCCGGGCGCCGACCTCGATCCGCGCGGCCTGGTCTGGGCCCTGGTGGCGGTGGCGGCCTTCGCCGGGGCCGGGGTGCTCAACCGGCTGGTGGCGCGGCGCAGCTGGGGCCTGGGCCTGACCCTGGGGCTCACCAACCTGGCAGCGGCGCTGGTCTTCGGCAGCCTGGCCCTGGCCCTCTTCGGGCCCGACCATTTCCTGCACATGCGGCTGTGGTGGCTGGTGGGGGTGCTGGTGGTGTACTCGGGGGTGATCAACCTCGGCGGCGACCTGGCCCTGCTGGCCAGCTACCGGGGCCTCGGGGCGATCGCAGTGGCGCTGTGGGGCAACGCGGCCGTGCTGGTGGCCCTGGCGAGCGCCCACTGGCTGCTGGGGGAGGCGATCGGAGCGCGCACCCTCGTGGGGGCGGCCCTGATCCTGGTGGCGTTGCTGGTGTCGCGGCGCTGGGGGAGCAGCGCCGGCTAGCCGCGACCGAGGGCCGCCCCGTCGGCGATCACGGTTACCGCAGGATGGTGCTGCAACCAGCTGGCGGGGAGGTCGGGTGTAGGGGGCGAGGCGAGCACCCGCTGCAGCACCTGGGCCTTCGCCGCACCGGTGACCACCAGCAGGATGCGGTCGGCCGCCAGGATCTCCGCCAGCCCGAGCGTGATAGCGCGTGAAGGCACCGCCGCGGCCTCGCCGCCGAAGGAGGCGGCGTTCTGGAAGCGGGTCACATCGCTGAGCTCGACGCAGCGGCAGGGCGCCTCCGGACCGCAGGGGGGCTCGTTGAAGCCCACATGCCCGTTGAGCCCAAGCCCCAGCAGCTGCAAGCCGATGCCGCCCGCCGCGGCCACGGCCTCTCCGTAGCGGCGTGCCTCCAGCTGCGGATCGGCCGCCAGGCCATCGGGCAGCTGCACCCCGGCTGGATCCAGCCCCAGCGGCGCGGTGAGCTGGCGGGCGATCACGGCGTGGAAGGAGCGCGGATCGTCCGGGGCGAGACCCACGTATTCGTCGAGGTTGAAACTGCGCCAGCCCCGCCGCACCCGCGCCTGCTCGGCGGCCGGCAGCAGCGGCAGCAGGCGCGCCATCGCCGCGTAGACGGGCTCCATGGTGCGGCCGGTGGCCAGGCCGATGGCGCGGTCGGGGCGGCGGCGGCGGGCCTGCAGCAGGCGCGCTGCCACCCGCTCCGCCACGGCCGTGGCGTCGGGCAGCTCAATCAACTCCAGCCGGCCGCCGCTGGGGAGTGGCGCGGCACGGGGACGGGAGGCGAGGCTGTCGGCTGGGGTCAAGGGGAGGGGAGGGTTCGCAATTCAGCCCCCCGGTAATAGTGGCTCAGGATGCGTCGGTAGTCCTCGCCGCGCAGGGCCAGGGCATGGGCCCCCCACTGGCTCATGCCCACCCCATGGCCGAAGCCGCGGCCGCTCACCACCAACGTCGGCAGGCTCACCGCGGTGGGCTCGGCAGCCCCGGTGGCCGGGGCTGGCTCCGCCGACGCTCCGCTGGCCGGATCGGGCCACCCAGCCTGGGGCGGGGGGGGGGGCGGGGTGGCGCCGAGCAGGCGACGCAGGCTTCCGCTCACGGCGCCCGGCGCGCCCGCCGTGGCGGGGGAGAACACCGGGGAGCCAGCGCCCCCCGCGGGCTGGAGCTGGAAGGTCACGAACGTGCTGCGCAGGCCCAGGCGCTGGCGCAGCTCGGCGCCGCTGAGCTCCACGCTGCCCCCAGGCCCGAGCACACGGGCCCGCCGGATACGGCCCGTGCTGGAGGTGACGAGCACCTCGATCGCCTGCAGGCCGCCGGTCTCGCGGAAGGCCTGACGCAGCTGCAGCGGATCGAAGCTCTTTTCCCAGCGGTGCACCGGCGAGCTCTGGTCGAAATCGGGCACGCTCACCAGATACGGGAGCTGGCGGGTCCACATCTCGCCGCTGTTCTCGGTGCTGCCGCCGCTGCTGCTGTGAAACACCGCGTTGATCAGCGAGCCTCCGTGCATCAGCACCTGGCCGCGGGTGCTGGCCACCGCCTCCCGGGTGGAGGCGGTTTCAGCCGACACACCGCGGTACACCTGGCTGGCGACCGTTGCCTTCAGGTCGTACGGGGCGGCAGGGCGCCGCTGGGCCAGGGCATAGGTGCGCGCGGCCACCGCCTGGGCGCGCAGCGCATCGAGGGGCCAGCTGGCGGGCATCTCGCTGCCGACCACGCCGGCCAGGTAGCTCTCGAGGGATACGTGGTTCACCGCCTGCAGCATCCCGCCCTGGCGGCTGAGCTGCAGCCGGCCCCGGAAGGCCTGCTCACCCAGCTGCACCAGGCCCTGGGCCGTACCCTCGCGACGGGGTGTCAGCCACAGTTCCGCAACCAGCAGCCGCCGCGGTCCCGCCGCACCGGCCTCCAGCTCAACCAGCAGACCCTCCCCCTGGGGGTCAACCTCCAGGCGCAGCGGCTGGCCTGGGGCCAGCTCCGCCACAGTGCGTCCGGTCCCATCCGTGAGCCGGGCGATCCCTTCGCTCGCCCCGATGGTGAGGGTGGCCTCCTGACGCAGCAGCACCCGCAGCACCGGACCGCCATAGGGGGCCGGCGGGCTGGGGGCCGTGCGCTCAGCCGCGCTGCGTCCGGGAGCGAACGGCGGTAGGGCCGCCAGGGGCAGGGCCGCCAGGGGCAGGGCCAGAATCGGCAGCAACGGCCGGCGCCGCCATGGCCAGCCGAGGGAGGAGAGCAGGGTCACGCCAGTTCGGGGCGGAGGGGGCCGCAAGGGCTGCCCATTGTGCCCAGGACATCCCCGCGGCGCCAGCGGCGCCCGCGTGGCAGCATGCCGACCGAGAGCGCTGCGGGCGGACCGGCGTGCAGGTCACCTTCCTGGGCACCAGTTCCGGCGTTCCCACCCGGGCTCGCAACGTCTCGGCGGTGGCGCTGCGGCTGCCCCAGCGCGCCGAGCTGTGGCTGTTCGACTGCGGCGAGGGCACCCAGCACCAGTTCCTGCGCAGCGACCTGCGGGTGTCGCAATTGCGACGGGTATTCATCACCCACATGCACGGCGACCACGTGTTCGGACTGCCGGGGCTGCTGGCGAGCCTGGGCCTGGCCGGCAGCTGCCCCGACGGCCTCGACCTCTACGGCCCGGATCCGCTACGCGATTATCTCGAGGGCGTGCTGCGAACCAGCTCCACCCGCATCGGCTACCCACTGCGCAGCCATCGGGTACGCGAGGCCGCCCGCAGCGGCACCGTGCTGTACGAAGACGAGGAGATCGTGGTGCGCTGCGCACCCCTCACCCACCGGGTTCCGGCCTACGCCTACCGCGTGGAGCGCAAACCACGGGCGGGCCGCTTCGATGTGGAGCGGGCCCGCGCCCTGGGCATCCCCCCCGGGCCGGTGTACGCGGAGCTCAAGGCCGGCCGCAGCGTCAGCCTTTCCGATGGTCGGATCATCAACGGCGCCAGCCTCTGCGGGCCGCTGCGCCCCGGCTGCAGCGTGGTCTACTGCACCGACACCGTATTCAGCGAAGCGGCGGTCGAGCTAGCCCGGGGCGCGGATCTGCTGATCCACGAGGCCACCTTCTGCCACGCCGAAGCCGAGCTGGCGATCCAGCGGCAGCACTCCACCAGCACCATGGCCGCCCAGACGGCCCTGGCGGCGGGGGTGGGCCAGCTGATGCTCACCCACCTCAGCCCCCGCTACGTGCCGGGCGGCGCCGTGAGCCCCGACGACCTGCTGGCGGAGGCGCGCGCCATCTTCCCCAACACCGAGCTGGCACGAGACTTTCTCAGCCTCGAGGTGCGGCCCGACGACTGAGCCGTACCGTCGGCCTGCAACAGTTCACATGCTTCCGCAGCGGGGGGGCCTCCGGCCGTGATACAAGGTCTCAGTCGCGGTTTTACCGCCCCTTCCCCGGCTTCTCCCATGGCCCCCTTCCTCCGCTCGACCCTCCGCGCCATCGCCCGGACCCTGCTGGTCCTGCCCCTGGCGCTGCTGGTCTGCTTCGCCGGTCCCGTGGCCGCCGCCCAGTGGACGCCCGAGCAGCTCACGGTGCCCGCCGGTCCCGATGGCAGCAGCGTCACGTTCAGCGAGAAGGAGATCAAGGCCGGCCGCAAGATCTTCAACGACAGCTGCGGCACCTGCCACGCGGGCGGCATCACCAAAACAAACCAGAATGTGGGTCTCGATCCCGAAACCCTCGCCCTGGCCACCCCGGCCCGTGATTCCGTCGAGGCGCTGGTGGATTACCTGAAGGATCCCACCTCCTACGACGGCGAATACAGCATCGCCGATGTGCACCCGAGCCTGCGCAGCGCTGATGTTTTCGTGAAAATGCGCGACCTCGATGAGGACGACCTTCGCCTCATCGCCGGTTACATCCTGGTGGCGCCAAAGGTTCAGGGCCAGCAGTGGGGCGGTGGCAAGATCTATTTCTGATCCATTCCCAGCCCACCCCCGTAGCGGCAGCCGGCGTCCTGAGGACGCCGGCTTTTTTGTGACCTTTGGCATGGGTGCGACACACCGCTGCCTGCCCCGGGGCGGCAGGAATGGATCAGGACAGCGGAGCTGACGGCGGCGGCTCCCGGTTGGCTGGGTCCATCGAGGCAGGCAGCTTGCTATACCACCACTCCTGCAGAGCCGGTCCGAGCCGCTGCGGGAACAGGGTGATCACGGTCCGAGTCGGCCTGGCGCCGGGCTGGAGAAGCTCCACGGCGTAGGAGGGGCAGCGACGGGCCGCCAGATCGGCCACAAAGCGACGCCCAACGCGCCGCCAGCTGGGCTCCTTGCTTCGCCAGGCCAGACGACAGCAGGGCCAGGGCAGCTCCTCCCGATCAAACAGGCGGCAGCAGGGCCCGAGGATGCGGATGCTGTAGAGGCCGCCGGGGCTGGCGTGCTCGCTGCCGGGCTCCAACAACGTGTGGATCGGAGTGCTCATGAAAAAGCCACCCCGCAGGGTGGCAGAGAAAAGCGAGGGTGCAACCCTGGCTCGGGGATGGAGACCGGGAGCTCAGTAAAGCTCTTCCTCGGCGTGGGTCTTGATGGTGCAGTCGGAGGTGGGATAGGCGACGCAGGTCAGAACGAAACCGGCTTCGATCTGGTCGTCGTCGAGGAAGCTCTGGTCGGACTGGTCGACGCTGCCAGCGGTCAGCTTGCCTGCGCAGGTGGAGCAGGCGCCGGCACGACAGGAGTAGGGCAGGTCAATGCCCTGCTCCTCGGCGGCGTCGAGAATGTACTGGTCGTCAGGGACCTCGATCGTCTTGTTGAGACCCTCAGCCTCGTTGACCAGGGTGACCTTGTAGGAAGCCATGAATGGGATGGGAGCTGACAGGCACCCAAGCGGAGAGCCTGCAGGACGCCACCTTCATACATCCGACGGGGGGCGTTCCTGCTGATTCGTGCGCTTCAGGCCGGGAAGCCCAATCAGAGCGGGATCACCGATCAGCGTGACTTATGCAACATTTCGGAGTCTGCGCAGGCTCATCAGCCCCCAGTGCTCCTGACGGGCTTCCAGCCGGGCCTGCCAGCCCTCCTCGGCCAGCACCGCCTCCAGGCGCGGAGCCTGCTCCACCAACAGGCCGCTGAGCAGTCCCAGGCCAGTGGGGGCCAGCACCTGCTGAAACCGCGGGGCGAGGGCCTCGATCACCGGCGCCAGGATGTTGCAAAGCAGCAGATCGGCCGGAGGACCCTGCAGGGCCGCCAGGGTGTCGACCGAACCATGGGCCACGCGCAGGCGCTCCGCCAGCGCGGTGCCGTTCAAGGAGGCGTTGGCCCGGGTGGCGCTCACCGCCAGGGAATCGGTATCGACGGCTGCTACGGCCTCGGCCCCGAACAGCAGCGCCGCCAGGGAGAGCACGCCGCTGCCGCAGCCCAGGTCGGCTACCCGCAGGCCGGCCAGTTCGGCCGGCCGCTCGGCCGCCAGGCGCTCCAGCGCCTCCAGGCAGAGGCGGGTGGTGGGGTGGCTGCCGGTGCCGAAGGCGCTGCCCGGATCGAGCCGGAGCGGCCGATGCGCCTGGTGCTCCGGCGGTGCATCCAGCCACGCCGGCAGGATCAGCAGCTGCGCGCCCACCGGATCGGGCCGCCAGTGCTGCTTCCAGCTGTGGCTCCAGTCCTCCTCGACCTGGGGATGCCAGTGCAGCGGCGGCACCTCCACCCCGAAGGGCTCCCCAAGAGGCTCCAGGGCCGCGGCCAGAGCGTCCCGGCGCGCGACGGGCCAGGCTGCCGCAGCCACCCACCCCACCAGCTCCCGCGCCTCCGGTGCCTCGGGCCGATGGCGCACCGCCAGCCGCTGCACGCCAAGGCTTTCCAGTTTCCACAGGAGCGATTCCTCCAGCGGCGGCGGAATCGCCATCTCCAGGCGCCAGAGCTCAGGCGAGGGCAACGGGGATTCGGCGGGCATCGCGGGAGCCTCAGAGGGTGACCGGGAGGGCCTCCTGGATACCGCTGATGGCGTGAATCGAGGCCAGCAGGTTGGGTGGGATCGGATCGTCGAGGCTGAGCACCATGACGGCGTCGCCGCGCACGATGCGGCGTCCCACCTGCATCGAGGCGATGTTCACGTTGTGCTGGCCGAGCAGGGAACCAAGCTGGCCGATGATCCCCGGCATGTCGCGGTGGCGGGTGAACAACATGTGGCGGCTGGGGGCCACATTCACCGGGAATTCGTCGATGGTGATGATGCGCAGCTCGCCGTCGGCGAACACCGCCCCGGTGACGCTATGGCCCCCTTTTGAGCCCCGGCAGACGAGTTGCAGCGAACCGCTGGCGAAGTCGCGGCTGGCATCGTCCTTGACCTCGAGCACGTGGATGCCGCGCTCCTTGGCCTCGATCGCGGCGTTGACGTAGTTGATGCTGTCGCCAAGGGCGGTGGAGAGCACCCCCTTCAGCGCCGCCACCACCAACGGCTGGGCCGGATGGGCGGCGAACTCGCCCTGCAGCCGCACCTCCAACTCGCTGATCTGCCCCCCCGCCAGTTGGCTGAGCAGCTGGCCGAGGGTTTCAGCCAGCTGCAGGTGGGGCTTGAGCTGCTCCATCAGCTCGGCGTTGAGGCCAGGGATGTTCACGGCGCTGCGGGCAGGCAGGCCGAGCAGCACGTCGCGGATCTGCTCCGCCACGTCGATCGCCACGTTCTCCTGGGCTTCCTCGGTGGAGGCGCCCAGGTGGGGGGTGAGGACCAGCCGCTCCTTGACGCCGCGCAGAGGCGAATCGGCCGCCAGGGGCTCCTTGGCAAACACGTCAAGCGCGGCGCCGGCGATCACCCCCTTCTCCACCGCCTCGGCCAGGGCGGCCTCATCGACGATGCCGCCGCGGGCGCAGTTCACCAGCCGGGCCGTGGGCTTCATCGTGCGCAGCAGCTCGGCGTTCACCAGGTTCTCGGTGTCCGGCGTGCGAGGCAGGTGGAGACTGATGTAATCGGCCTCAGCGAACAGCTGGGGCAGGGGCAACAGCCGCACCTGCATCTGCTGGGCCCGCTCCGGCGAGACAAACGGGTCATAGGCGGCCACATCCATGCCCATGGAGCGGGCGACGCGGGCCACATGGGAGCCGATCTTGCCCAGACCCACCACGCCGAGCACCTTCTTGTAGAGCTCGTTGCCCACGTAGGTCTTGCGGTCCCAGCCGCCGGCCATCGTGCTGGCGTGGGCGTGCGGCACGTGGCGCGAGAGGGAGAGCATCAACGCCAGCGCATGCTCGGCGGCGGCGATGGTGTTGCCCTCCGGCGAATTCACCACCAGCACGCCGCGGCGGGTGGCGGCGGGCACGTCGACGTTGTCGACGCCGACGCCGGCGCGGCCGATGATGCGCAACCGCGGGGCGGCTTCGATGATCTCGGCGGTCACCTGGGTGCCGGAGCGGATCATCAAGGCGTCGTACTCGCCGATGATGGCGCGCAGCTCTTCCGGCGGCAGGCCGGTGCGCACGTCCACCTGGGCGACCTGCGAGAGAATGTCGATGCCCGTCTGATCGATGGGATCGGAGACCAGAACCTTCGTCATGTCCGTGTTGTCCGGCGTGGGCGGCGTCTTGGAACGCCGTGGGCGCTCCGGCAGCGCGGCGGGGCTGCCTGGAGTGGGGGGAGCAGGTGCGCCCCGAAGGGCGGGCCGGAGGTGCAGTGTAGAGAGCGACCCTGTGGCGACCCTCGGAGCGAACGCGTGACCCAGAGCGTGGTGGTGGTGCTCGACGACCGGAACCGGCTGCGGCAGCTGCGCGAAACGCTGGCGGCCCAGCAGCCGGCCCCGCGGCTGCTGCTGGCGATCGGAGCGGAGGAGACCCCGCTGCGGGAGGTGGCGCAGCTGGATGCCAGCGCCGCGCGGCGGCGGCTGCAGCGGGCGATGGCGCGCTGGCTGATTCCCTTCGGCTTCCTGGCCGGCCTCACCTTCACCCAGATCACCGATCTGCACACGTTCGACTTCGCCGGTCCCTGGGGCCAGCCGCTGCTGGGCGGTCTGCTGGGGATGGGCTCAGGCTTCCTGGGAAGCTTCGCCGCCGCCGCCAGCGTCGGTTCGGAGCAGGACGACCGCATCCGCGCCTTGCGCAACCGCCTGGAGGAGGGCTGCTGGCTGTTGCTGATCGAGCCGGCACCGGGCAGCGAGGTGCCCTGGTCGGTGCTGCAGCAGGCGCGGCCCAAGGGCGTTGTGCGGCTCGGCGAGGGCTGAGGCATCGCCATGCTGCCGCGTCGCGAAATCCTGCAGGGCAGCCGCCAGCCTGAGGCGCTGGAGGCCCTGGTCGACCTGGCGGAGACGGTGCTGCGCACCTGGGAACCCCGCTGGAGCCCCTTCCTGCCACCGGAGCTTCGGGAGGAAGCCCAAGCGCGCCTTGGCGGGCTGAGCGAGCTGCGGCTGTCCAGTGAGGGCGGCCATCCCGGCGCCGAACGGCAGCGGCTGTGGCTGCAGCGCAGCGATGCGGCGACCACGGTGGAGCCTCCCCAGGCCGACCTCACCGGCCTCGAGATCGCCGGCAATTTTCTGTTCGATCCGGCTAGCCCGCAGGAATTCCGCGCCGCCCTGGGGACGGCTGGCGTGTCGGAGGGGGAGCTGGGCGACCTGTGGCTGCGGGGTGACCGGGGAGCCCAGGCGGTGGTCACCGGCGCGGCAGGCAGCGCTCTCGATGGTCGCGAGGCGCTGGTGCGCACCGTGCCGGTGCGCTTCGAAACGCGGCCCCTGGCGGAGCTGCGCCCACCCGCGACCCGGGCGCCGCGGCGGCTGAGCAGCGTGGAGGCCTCCAGCCGGCTGGATGCGGTGGCCTCCGCCGGCTTCGGCGTCTCCCGCAGCCGCATGGCCGCGCTGATCCGACAGGGGGAGGTGCGGGTCGACTGGCAGCCGGTGAGCAGCCCAAGCCGCGAGCTCCGGGTGGGCGAGCGGGTGCAGCTGCGCGACCGGGGCGAGCTGGAGGTGCTGGCCATCGAACCCACCAAGCGAGAGCGGCTGCGCATCGTGATGGAGCGCCGCTGAGGGCAGGGTGCGGCGCCGGATTCGCGGCAACAGTGACCCAGGCGCTCCGACTGCTAGGTTCCTGGGCGATGCGCGCGGCAAGGCGACGCACTCCAGGCTGGCCCCACGCCGGTTTGCGGGCGATTAGCTCAGAGGTAGAGCACTACCTTGACACGGTAGGAGTCACTGGTTCGATTCCAGTATCGCCCATTCCCCCAGATCCCAGGCCCCCGCAGCGATCCGTGCCTGATCCCACGCCCCCGACGGCAGCCCCCACGGTGATCGTGGGCATGGGACGCTCCGGCCTGGGCGCCGCCCGGCTGCTGCGCCACCAGGGCCTGCCGGTGCTGGTGTTCGAAAGCCGCAACACGCCCGAGCTGCAGCACGCCGCTGCCCAGCTGGAATCGGAAGGAATCGGCGTGCGCCTGGGCACCCCCCTGCTGCTGGAGAGCTTCACGGCCCTGTCCGCGGCACCGGCGGCGGTGGTGGTCAGCCCCGGCATCCGCTGGGACCACCCCACCCTGGAGGCGCTGCGCCAGCGCGGCGTCGCGGTGCAGGGCGAACTGCTCGCGGCCTGGCGCGCCACCCCGGACGTGCCCTGGATCGCCATCACCGGCACCAACGGCAAAACCACCGTCACCCATCTGGTGCACCACCTGCTCCACCAGGCCGGGCTGGATGCGCCGCTCTGCGGCAACGTGGGCTTCTCCGCGGCGGAGCTGGCCCTGGAGCGCGCCCGCCCCGGCCAGAGACGGCCCGACTGGCTGGTGGTGGAGGTGAGCAGCTACCAGATCGAGCAAACGCCCGAGCTGGCACCGGCGATCGGCCTCTGGACCACCCTCACGCCCGACCACCTGGAGCGCCACGGCACCCTCGAGAACTACCGCGCCATCAAGCGCAGCCTGCTGGAGCGCTCTCGGCGACGCATCCTCAACGCCGACGACCCCGACCTGCGCGAGCGCGCCGCAAGCTGGGACGCTGCCGAGTGGGTGACGGCCGCCCCCCGCCGCGACCTGCCCTCCGGGCTTGAGCCCACCCTTTGGGTGGAGGACGGAATGGTCTGCAACGCGGCGGCCCCCCTCTTCCCAGCCGACTGCCTGGCCATGCCCGGGGCCCACAACCGCCAGAACCTGCTGATGGCCACGGCCGTGGGTGTCCAGCTCGGCCTGGCGCCTGCGGAGATGGAGGCGGCGTTCCGGACCTTCCCGGGCGTTCCGCACCGGCTGGAGCGGATCCGCGAACGGCACGGCGTCACCTGGTTCAATGACAGCAAAGCCACCAATTACGATGCTGCAGAGGTAGCCCTGCGGGCCCTCCAGGGTCCTCTGGTGGTGCTGGCGGGCGGCGAAGCCAAGCAGGGCGATCCCCGCACCTGGCTGGAGCAGTTGCAACACCAGGCTGCGGCCGTGGTGCTGTTCGGCTCGGCCCGCGATGCCTTCGCGGCCCTGCTCTCGGAAACCAACTACCCCGGCGCAGTCGCCCACTGCGAAGGAATGGAGGAGGCCGTTGCCCATGCGGATCGGCTGAGCGGCAACGGCGTTGCCCGGGCCGTACTGCTCTCCCCCGCCTGCGCCAGCTTCGACCAATACCGCGATTTCGAAGCGCGCGGTGACCATTTCCGCCAGCTTGTGGCGGCACTGCCGGACTGAGGCAGACCACGACAGCCCTGGAATCCTCTTCCGTTCAGTCCAGCTCCAATCGGTGGGCACAGGATGCAACGCCCCCCAGAAGCGGTGCCGCCTCAAGCAGGGTCTGGGTTTACATATACCTCGATCTGGTCGAAATGCAGGTAGTCGGTGCCGCGAAGCTTGAACAACAACGTCGTGAATGCGGCCGGGACCTCGATGTGCAGGGGGCCAGGCCAGTCAACCCCGCCAAAGGGCTCGCTGTTTTCCTTGAGGAGCTCCCAGGCAACACCATCGGTGCTGGCGTAGATGCTAAGCGGATAGGCACGCTCGCGGCAATCGTCGCAGCGATTGAAAACGACGACGGTAGCTGAATCATATCGTCGCGGGAAATCCATCTTCACCCACGGGTCTTTTTCCAGGGCTGTATGAAAGCTAAACCCACCAGTTCTCCCTCCGGAAAAGTGCGCCGGAGCGGGAACGATGAACTGGGAGCTGAACGAGAGAGCCGCCGAGGGAGCCACATTAATCCCCTTATATTCAGAAGAGAATGGCTGGGAAGTAGGCCAGAACACCGGCTCAAACAAGGCATCAGTCCAGCCCTTGTCATTGAATTGAAGATCACGAAGATGCAATCCGAACTGGCGCAGGAATGCAGCCACCTCCAAATAAGACACCCCCCCTTCGTATAGCGGCTCCACCGAAACTTCAACCAGCAGATACCGCAAGCTCCCCGAGGCGAGCAACGCGCGAGAACCCTCGAGAATCATCAACTCAGCTCCCTGTGCATCAATCACAAGAAGATCCACATCGGCATCGACAGCCTTCTGACGAATGAGCTCATCAACAGTCGATGTTTCAACCTCAATCGAATGGGTATAGGCAACCATCGGATAGCAGTTGCGGTGGTTGCCAAGCGGGAGCAAGGAAGAGGACTCGCCGCCATTGTTCGCCACCTGAAACGAAACCCGCTCGCCCACCCGCGACGACAGGCAGGCCAACAGCGCGGTCTGCCCATCGAGACCCTTCACCTGCTCGCAGAGCTGCTCGTAGAGATCGGGAATGGCCTCTACATGCCAGGCTCGAACCCCCATCCGCGCGTAATACTCCGCTTCTTGCCCTTTATTGGCGCCAACATGAAGAACTTTGCCAACCTCTGACAGAATCTCATTCTTGCGGGGCATCGGAATCGAGCAATAGATTCAAACGATAGCTTCAAGCAACAGCGCAGCACACCGGACGTTACATTCAGCGAACTAAACAGCCCCCTGGGCTGGCTTCTGATACAGCGGGGCCTGTTCTGTTCGATTTTTCCGTGGCGATGGCAGGGGTGGGGGGAGCGACCACCGCCAGCGCAGAGCTGAGCAGTGCCGGGCATCCGCAGACGCACCAACTCGATTACGATCCTCCCGGTTGCCGCACGCGCATGGCCTGGTGGTTAATGAAAAGTGAGCCAGATGTTTACGGCATTGGCCAGCTAGAGCGAGATGGAAACACATTGTGGGACGGGATCCGTAATTACCAAGCGCGGAATTTTATGCGCTCCATGCAGGTAGGCGATCTTGCATTTTTTTATCACTCCAACACCAGTCCTCCAGGCATTGTTGGCCTCATGGAGGTGATTGAAGTCGGCCTCACCGACCCCAGTCAGTTCGACCCAAACTCCAAATACTTTGATCCAGCTTCAAAGCCTGAAGCCCCTCGGTGGGATTGTGTGCGCCTTCGCCACCACCGCACATTCGCAAGGATGCTGAGCCTCGATGAACTTCGCCAACACTTCAGTCCGGAACAGCTGGCCGTAGTGCGCCGTGGCAACCGGCTGTCCGTACTGCCCGTGGAGCCGGAAGCCGCTACCCGAATCGGTACGTTGCTAGGAGAAACCTTGCCCTCCTGAAGCCCGCTAGATTGCCCCCAACAGAACCATTGCCATGCAGACCCCAAACGCGTCAGCAGACTTCACTTCTCACAGCAAGATCCTTCATAAACAATATGCGATGTCCTACTGGGCAGGCGCCTTCGATCCCGAGCACGAAGATACCAAGCGCCATTACACTATGCTTTCATCAAGCGATGGACTTCTCAATCATTTAACGCCAAAATCAATCCTCAGCGTAGGCGACAATCTAGCTCGAGATGCCGGCTATTTCAAACGAAAGTTTCCCGAAGCCCGTTGTATAGCCAGCGACCTTTACGCCAATGGCATTCAACAAGCGGTGATTGACGGCTGGGTTGATCAGGTTATTTCAGCTGATGTCGAGTCGCTGCCGTTCACGGAAGGCGAGTTGGACTGCGTGATCGCCAAGGAAGCCTTCCATCATTGGCCAAGACCAATGCTTGGCCTGTATGAAATGCTGCGGGTTGCCAAGAAAGCGATCCTGCTGATTGAACCGTACGATGTCATGCATTCCACGCCATTACCCTATCTCGACGAAAACTCCTACTGCGACGATTACGAAGAAGTTGGTAACTATAAATACCAAATAAGTCTGCGTGAGGTTTTGAAGTCTGCCTGGTCACTCTATTGTCCGGCAGTAGCGGCCGTTGGCTTCAATGATCCCTACGCGCCTGGGCGTGGCATGGAGGAATGGATGATTGAAAAACAAAAGCTGGATGATCTTGGCGATACCGGGCAGCGTCAGTTCAACCTGATGTGCATTGCTGTCTACAAGACGGGATTTGCTCCGGATGCTGATATGCTGGGCAATCGAGTACGCCTCTACAAGCGGCCGCGAAATCCATTCATCGAATAATAGTCAGCGCGTGTCGGACAATAACAAATCGGGACTCTACATTGGCTTTAGCATCTCATAGGTCATATCACGTTGCAAACAAAACTTGGCGAGAGTCCTTGCCATCAGCGGAAATGTACTAGGGGGACCGTACACGGCATCCATCAGCATCAACCGAACCATATCCTGAGCGGGGGATCCCGCTGAAACGTGGGCACCAAGGGCGGCAAGCTTCAGGCAAAGATCGTCATTGGGATCATTGGTAAACACACACACTTGATGATTTTCGCTTCGCTTCTGCTCGCACAGATCGATCCAGAACTGATCATCGTAATAGAACTTTCCCTGCTCCCAGATGGCATAATCACCTCGTCGAACATGAAGCCCTACCACAGTATCATCTTCGGGATTTAGAGCGGCAATATATTGACGAGCATCCTCCAACACGAGGGGACTTGGGGCAATATGTTCTAGCTCATGCTCAGGGAAGCTAGGCCCGGAAAAGTGGAGCTGAAACGGCTCATGGATGACGATAAGATCCGCACCATGAACCTGTTCGATCATCGACCGAAAGGGAAGGTCGGCACCAACGATATATGCAAGGTCAACACCATTGACGCTGTGCCTCAAGCTCAAGCTTGACCAGGCATAGGGAGCCAGCCCCTCACGGGCCTCGTAGGCAGCCTCCAGCTCGCGAGAGAGGATCGCCAGCGAGTGGGAGGTCAGGGGGGTGCCAGAGACGCGGTTGAACAGTTCCTCAGCCCGAGCGGATGGGCAGGTCAACCAGGGAGACTTGGGATCGAGATAGTCAAGGAAGACTTCACGGCCCCAGGGAAAGATGTAGTTGCAATCGTTAATTTTGACAAGTTCTGGATAGGCCCGTGCCATCCAGAGCAGACTGTTGGCAAGCCTGCTGTGTGTTGTTGGTCCTTGCGAAAACAGAATCTCCACAGGATGGCAATCTCCTGGAGCGAAGCGTACCATCTGCAGACCTGTGGCTGAGATGCAGAGGGTTGCAAGCCGTGATTGGGATCAGCCAGCCAAGGCAGATTTCTGGTGCATTTCCTGCCTCGCTCTGGCGAACCACTCAAGCCGCGAGGGAGCCTGGATTGGCCGGGTTGTGACGCTCGCCTGTGGTCGCCCCCTGGTGGCGTGGCACCGGCCGCAGCCTGGCGTAGTCGCCACCGGAGCCCCCGGCAGCAAGTGGAGCCTGAAAGCGACCGCTGCCCGGGAACAGATTGGCCAGGTAGCAGCGAGTGATCCCCCGGTCCCGCACTGGACTCTGCACCAGGAATCCCGCCAGGGCGGCCTGGAACAGGCGGTACTGATCCCAGTGCGGGTGACGCTCGATGAAAGAGCGCATGGCCTGCAGCAGCGGCTCCGGAACCTCGGCAGTGAGGCTCACCATCCCCCCATCACTGGCTTCGCCCTGCAACGGCCGCCTTTGGTCACTCCCCTGATCCATCCCGGGATTCATTCGCACTCAAGCCAGTTCTCCACAGGATCGCTCCAGCGTCAAATCACCACGGTGGGACGTGCCCCATGCCGTCTCAGGTCGAGAACCCAAAGCCGGCCGCAAGGGCGGCGAGCAAGATCGGCCAAAGCCGCTGCATGGGAAGCCAATCCCCGAGGCGTCAAGGCCCCACGCGGCCCAATCGAAGCTTTCCCCAGAGCAGCCCACCGGCCCGCCGCCGGCAGGAGAGCCCCTGGGGAAAACCTGGGGAAAAAACTGCGCCTTGGCTCGGAAACAACGGGAAAGCGTGAGTGATCAGTATTGCTAATCTATGCATCGGATTGGAGGCGATCTCAGGCCGCGGCCGCCGGGTCGGCACCTTTGTCGGCAATCGCAGACACCTGCTCCAGCGCTGTGGCGAACGCCGCACTCGGCCCGGCCGGCCAGGAGCCCTCCAGCCCCCGTTGTCCCGGCTCCGGCGTCAGCACGAAACGCAACCGCCAGCGGCACCGGTTCCCCTCCAGCGCCAGCCACAAACAGCCCTCCGCCAGGACCAGTTCCAGCTCGAGCTCGATCGCCTCCTCCTCAAGCAGCGTTCCCACCAACTGCCGGTGCTGCTCCAGCAGACGGGCGACACCCTGGCGCAACAGCTGCGCCTCCTCCGCCCGCAGTTCCGCCGCCCAGCCCTGACCCCCCACCAAAACAGGAAAGGGCTGCCGGGACGGATCCACCGCCAACCGCCAGCCCTCCCCCTCTTGAACCTGCATGGCCGCCGCCGCGCCGGTGGCTCCGCCCGTTCAGCCGGGCAGCAGATCCGGCTGATCCTGCTCGTCGCTGAGCTCGATGATCGCCCGCTGCACCGGCTTGACCATCGCTTCCTCCAGCAGGCCGTCGAAGTCGTCGAAGCGGCGCTGTTTGGCGCGAAAGGCGATGCGCACCGTGGTGAGGTAGCGATTGCTGGAGTGGCGGATCAGGCTCTCGGCGCGCTTGGCCAGGTCCTTGGGGTTGAGATCGGCGCTGCTGGGCATGCGGCTTAGGCTCTCTCCAGTTGGTTGTTCACGGTAGGCCAGCGCCGCGGCCCGGCGGGCTAGAAGGGTCGTGCCCCGTGCGCCGCCATGGCCGGCACCCTCGCGATCGACCTGGGCAGCAGCACCACCGTCGTGGCCTGGCAGGAGGAGGCCGGGCCACCGCGGCTGCTGGAACTGGCCCCGTACAGCAACGGCAACCCGCCTGTGGTGCCCAGCCTGCTCTGGCTTCCCGGACCCGGCAGCAGCCGACCCCTGATTGGCCGGCAGGTCCTGGAGGCGAATCTGGCGGCGCTGGACGGCCCCGGCCTCTGCCGCGACTTCAAGCGCCGCATCGGCGCCGCCACCGCCGCAGGCGAGGAGCCCACCGAGGGGCCTGCAGCCGCCGGCTGGCTCACCCCGGAACAGGCCGGCGGCCTTCTGTTGCAACGGCTCTGGCAGGCATTGCCGGCGGGGATCGCCCCGCAGCGGCTGGTGCTCACCGCCCCGATCGAGGCCTACCGCGGCTACCGCCGCTGGCTCCAGGAGGCCTGCCGGGAGCTGCCGGTGGCGGAGCTCGCCCTGGTGGATGAACCCACCGCCGCGGCCATCGGCGCCGGCCTGGCCCCGGGCAGCCGCGTGCTGGTGGTCGACCTGGGCGGCGGCACCGTCGACCTCTCCCTGGTGGCGCTGGAGGGCGGCGAGGGACGGGCGGCCCCGATCGCCCAGCTGCTGCGCTTCGCCGGGCGCGACCTGGAGCGCAGCGGCCAGACCCTGCGCTGCGCCCGCGTGATCGGCAAGGCCGGCCTGCGCCTGGGCGGCCGCGACCTGGACCGCTGGATCGCCGCCGCCCTCTGCCCCGACGTGCCGGCCCAGGGGGCCCTGCTGCAGGCGGCGGAACGGCTCAAGTGCCGCCTCAGCGAGGCCGAGGAGGCTCTGGAGCTCTGCCCCATCGCCGGCGGGCCGCCGCGGGAGCTGCGGCTGAGCCGCTCCGCCCTGGAGACGCTGCTGCGGGAACAGGGGCTGCTCGCCCGCCTCGACGAGCTGCTGGAGGCGGTGCTCGCGGGAGGCCGGCGCGAAGGCCTCCAGGCGGGCAGGATCGACGCCGTTCTGCCGGTGGGGGGGGGCAGCCGCCTGCCCCTGCTGCGCTCCTGGCTGGCGGAGCGCCTGCCCGGGGTTCCCCTTCGCGGCGAAAGGCCCGTGGAGGCGGTGGCGCTGGGCGCCCTGGCTCTCACCCCGGGCGTACGCCTGCGCGATGTGCTCAGCCGCGGAGTGTCGCTGCGGATCTGGGACCAGCGCAGCCGCAGCCATCGCTGGCATCCGCTGTTCGTGGCCGGGCAGAGCTGGCCCACCGAGCAACCGCTGGAGCTGGTGCTGGCCTGCAGCGAAGATGGGCAGACGCAGCTTGAGTTGGTTCTGGGCGAGCCGGAGCCCGAGAGCCGGGCCGAGGTGGTATTCGAGGGCGGCCTGCCGGTGCTGCGCAGCCGCCCCGCCGGGGATGCCGCCGTCCGGCCCTGGAGGTCCCCACCCCCAACCCTGCCCCTGGGCCCTGCGGGCCGGCGCGGCGAGGACCGCCTGCGGCTGCGCTTCTCCATCGATAGCGACGGCCAGCTGGTGGTGCTAGTGGAAGATCTGGCCCGGCCTGCGGGGGAGGCGGTTCTGGAGCCCCGGCGCCTGGGTCCGGTGCGCTGAGCGTCCCGTGGCGGCGGATGCGGGCCCCACGCCTGCATACAAAGGATCGGAATTCCCAGGAGCGTCCCGCCTTGGCGCTGCGCCACCACCGGTTGCCTCGCTTCTGGCTGCTGCTCACGCTCGGGCCGGTTCTTGCAGGCATTGCCGGCGTGTACTGGTGGGAGCGCCAGCTGCCCAGCCAGCTGCGCCGGGCGGCCGCCGAAGGAAGGCTGGAGGATTGCCTGCGCTATGGCGACCAGCTCAGCGCCCTGAGCTGGCTGCCGGGCCGCTCGGCGCCAGAGCAGGGCCGCTGTCGTCGTGAGCGGGCACGCCAGCTTTGGCAAGAGCGTCGCTGGGGCGAAGCGCTGCGGCTGCAGCAGCAGCTCGTGACCTCGGTCGCCGCCACCCCAGCCGACCGCCAGCAGCTGGAGGGCTGGCGACAGCAGTTGCACGGACAGGCCCTGACACGCTTCGCCGCCGGCGACCTCCAGGGGGCGCTGCAGGCGCTGCATCCCCTCGGAGAAGACCGCCGTGGCGATGGACGCGGCATCGGCGATGAGATGCGCGCCATCTGGGAGCGCAACCGACAGCAACTGGAGCGGGCCGACCAGCTGATCGCCCAGGGGCGCTGGTGGGAGGCCCTCGATGCCCTCAACCGCCTCGACCATCCATGGTGGCAAGCGCGCAGCAGCGACCGCCGCCGCAAGGTCAGCACAGGGCTGGCGCGGCTCCGGCGGGAGGATCAGCAACGCGACAGCCATGGAGCCCTGCCCCACACCGTTTCCGCCGCCCAGCTCGACAAGGAGGTGCAACGGCGCATCGCCGGCGGCATGGAGGAGTGGAAGGCCTTCGAGGAAGCCTGCCGCCAGCTGGGTGGTCGCGTCGTCGAGGCCGGCCCGGAGAGCGCCTGCCAGCGCTGAATCCGCCAGCGCTCCCCCACGCGTGACAGGATTGGCCGCGCATCCGGACCAAGGGGTCATGCAGGCAGGGGATCAGGTGAGGGTCAGCCGGAGCGTGGTGCTCTACAACCATCCCGAGCACCGCGGCCAGGCGTTCGACATGGAGGGGCAGCAGGGACAGGTGCATTCCGTGCTGAGCGACTGGAAGGGCCGAACAATCAGCCCCACCCTGCCGGTGGTGGTGGCGTTCGGCCGCTTCCGCGCCCACTTCCGCTCTGACGAGCTGGAAGCCCTCTAAGCCAATCGGCGGCCCTCAGCCCCGCTGTAGGAACACTCCCTCCTCGCCATCGATGTGGCGCAGGCACACCTGGATGGTTTCCTGGCGGGTGGTGGGAACCACGCGGCCGCAGAAGTCGGGTTGGATCGGCAGCTCCCGGTGGCCCCGGTCCACCATCACCAGCAGCAGGACGCGCCGGGGCCTCCCCCAGGCCTGAAGGGCTTCCAGCGCGGCCCGCACCGTGCGGCCGGTGAAAATCACGTCATCCACCAGCACCACGGCCCGACCATCCACGCCGTCCGGCAGCTGGGTGGCCTCCACCAGCCGGGTGCCCACACGCTCGAGATCGTCGCGATGGAAGGTGGGGTCCAGGCTGCCGTAGGGCACCGGATGGCCGCAGAGCGCCTCCAGACGCGTGGCCAGCACCCGCGCCAGGGCCACGCCGCGGGTGGGGATGCCGACGAGCAGCACATCGCCACTGTCCCCGACCGTCTCCAGCACCTGGGAGGCGAGGCGATCAAGGGTGCGGCCCAGCTCCGGTTCCGAGAGCAGGGCCCGCCTCACGGGAGTGGGCCGCGGCGCCCCGCCGGCCGCGGAGGGTGAATCACCTGAAGACGCCGGCGAAACCATGGCGAGCGACGGGGCGGATTGATGGCGGTGATGTTATTTGGGGCCGATGGGAGCGCTGTGTGCACGAAAGCTGACGCCGGCGCGACCGGAAGGGGAGGAGCTCCGGCCTGGCTGTAGGTTGGCGAGTAGGCGATGCTGCATTCCATCACCAGGGTGACCGTCGTTCCCTCCCCACCGAACACCCCCCTGCCGCCGCCGCCGCAGAAGCCGGTCCGGTCATCACTGCAGGGATCTTTACCCGTTGACCATTCCTCGGAGTTACCGGTGGCGCCCGTGGTGTTGGCGATTCTTGACGGCTGGGGCTATCGAGCCACCGATGAGAACAACGCCATCCGCGCCGCAGCCACGCCGGTGATGGATTCTCTCTGGCACGCCTACCCACACACGTTGATCGAGGCCAGCGGCGGAGCGGTGGGCCTGCCCGAGGGGCAGATGGGCAATTCCGAGGTGGGCCATCTCACGATCGGCTCGGGCCGGATCATCCGCCAAGAGCTAGTGCGCATCGGCCAGGCGGTGGAAGACGGCAGCCTGGGCCGCAACCCTGCCCTCAACGCCCTTGCCGACCGACTTCTCGCAGAGGGTGGACGCCTGCACTTGCTGGGCCTCTGCTCCGATGGCGGCGTACACAGCCATGTGGAGCACCTTGGAGGATTGCTGCGCTGGGCCGCAGGCCGTGGATTCTCCGAGGTGTTCCTGCATGTGATCACCGACGGTCGGGACACCCCCCCCAACAGCGCCGGGGTTTTCCTGGATCGCATTGAGCAGCAGATCGCAACAGCAGGCGTCGGCACGATCACCACGATGTGCGGCCGCTACTGGGCGATGGACCGCGACAACCGCTGGGAGCGAACCGAAAAAGCCTACCGTCTGCTCACCGAGGCCAGCCCGGTCTCTGCCGTCCCGCCGCAGGAGGCCCTGCAGGCCTCCTATGCCGAAAAAATCACCGATGAGTTCCTTGAACCGCTGCGCTTCTCCCCAGTCTTGTTACAGGCAGGTGATGGTTTGGTGTGTTTCAACTTCCGCCCCGATCGCGCCCGGCAACTGATCCGCGCCTTGGTCCTGGAAGAGTTCAGTGGCTTCCCGCGGCATCGTCTGGCGCCCTTGCACGTCGTCACCTTCACCCAATACGAGCAAGGCCTGCCGGTGCAGATCGCCTTCCCACCCGAATCCCTCGACGGGTTGCTGGGCCAGGTGATTTCCGAACACAACCTACGTCAGTTTCGCACGGCCGAAACCGAAAAGTACCCCCACGTTACTTACTTTATGAATGGGGGCATTGAACAGGCCTTCCCAGGCGAGGATCGTCATTTGGTTCCATCCCCTCGGGTGCCCACCTATGACCAGGCACCGGCGATGTCGGCCGAAAAACTCACCGATAGCTGCATCAAGGCAATCCAGAAGGGAATTTATTCACTCATTGTGATCAACTATGCCAACCCCGACATGGTTGGTCACACTGGGGCCATGGAGGCCACCACAGAAGCCATCGCTACGGTCGATGAATGCGTAGGGCGCCTGTTCCAGGCCACCGTTCGCATGGGCGGCTGCCTGATGATCACCGCCGACCACGGCAATGCCGAGCTGATGAAGGGCCCGGATGGCCGCCCCTGGACGGCTCACACCACCAACCCAGTGCCGGTGATCCTGGTGGAAGGCGAAAAGCGCACCATCCCCGGCCATGGCAACGCCGTTCAACTGCGCGACCACGGTGGCCTGGCCGACATTGCCCCCACCCTGCTCGAGCTGCTCGGCCTGCCCAAGCCCGCCTTGATGACGGGCACCTCCCTGATCCTGCCGGCCGCCAGCCCCGCCCAAGCCCCCTCCCAGGTCCCGCAGACCCTGGGCGCCTGAGCTCTCCAGCCCCATCCACGGTCTTGGATGGGTCTTGCCCGAATCAATCGCGAAAAGAGCTTCGGAATCAGAACTTTCCGCCCAGTGCGGGCATTTGTGCCTATGGTGGGGTGTCTGAGTTGGTACCCACCTCATGCCGGGCGCAACGCTCACCCTTGGTCTCAATACTTTCACCCTGAATCCGCCGAGCGGCTCTGGCGTCACGGTCACCAATCCGTCTTCCGCCAGGTTCGAGGTCAGCACCAGCTCCACGGCGGTGACCCCCCTGGTGGTCAACACCAGCACCAATCCGAGCCAGTCCACGCCTTCCCACACGGTCACCTTCAAGACCGCTCTGGGAAGCGTGAACGTCGACACCACACTGTCCGACCCCAACGTGATCGATGCGGGCGACAGAATCTCCTTCGAGCAAAACGTAGCCAGCGCCAAGGTGCAGGCTGGTGATCCCACCCGCAGAGCCTTCTCAGCCTCGGGAGACACGGTCACCTTCTCCGGCACCCTGGGCGCAGACTCCAGCATTCTCACTGGCTCGGGGCGCGACTCGATCGTGTTCGCCAGCAACGCAGCCAATGCCTACCAAGGCACGGTGGGGCAGGCCCTGGTGAACGCCGGCTCCGGTGCTGACTCGATCCGGTTCAGCAGCAGCACTGTGGTCGGTAGCAACATCCTCATCGACTTCGGCACCCAGGGCAACAGCGACCTCGACATCCTGTTCGGCGCTGCCCGCAGCACCTTCCAGAACTCTGGCCTGCAAATCCGCAACTTCACCCAGGGCTTCGACCAGGTGCGCATCGGCAGCAGCACGCTCCGCACCCAAGCCGAAATCAACACCTTCTTTGCTGACAGCGGCGGCAGCATTCGTCTCGTCTGATCGCTTCGGCTCCACAACAAGAGCTCACCAAGCCCCCCTCCATTGGGGGGCTTTTTTCAATTGTTCATCGATCTACCGCTGGCCACCAACGCCGTGATCCGCAACTCCCGTAAGGCCAACGCCCACCTCGGCAGCGGCAGTGTCACCCTCAACAGCTGACGCTTCCCGTCCGGGGCTCCCGAGACGGGAATTCGTCGGCGATCCGATCGGGGAGGCCCTCGCCGCCGAACAACGCCTTCACTGGCGCGCCGCAGCCGAAGCCTGGGGCCGGGCCTCGGCTGCCCACCCCGGCGACCATCGATTGCTCACCAACCAGGCCCACGCCCTCTGGTTGGCCGACGAACCCACCGCCGCCCTGGTGCTCTGCGAGCGAGCCCTGCGGCTGCAGCCTGAGGCGGCGCTCACCCACCGCAACCGGGCCAACATCCTGCGGGATCTGAACCGCTTTGAGGAGGCGGATGCGGCCTATGCGGAAACCAGCCGGCTGGAGGGAGGCGGCGCGCCAATCACCGCCTGGAGCCACAGCCAGACGCTGATTGGTCTGGAGCGCTATGAAGAGGCCTACCAGCTGGCGGAGCGACGCCTCGGGGTGGAGAGCCTGGATGCCTGGCGGCCGGGCCCCTACTGGCAAGGCTGGCCGGAGGATGCCCCCACCGCCTCTGCCCCCCCGGAGGTGGTGGTCTGGAACGAGCAGGGGCTGGGGGACACCCTCCAGTACGTGCGCTGGGTGCCCTCTCTGGTGGCCCGAGGTGTGCGCGTGCGGCTGGAGGTGGAACCGGTGCTGGTGCCCCTGCTGCGGGAGGGCCTGGCCCGCCTGGGGGATTCCCTGACCGTGGCCCCCCAGGGCCTGTGGCCCCGGCCCTTGCCGGCGCCCTGCCAGGGTTCGCTGTTGAGCCTGCCCCACCGGCTGGGGGGAGCACCGCTGGCGGAAGCCTTCGCCGGCGCCGACAGCAGCGAGGGTGGCCGCGGTTACCTGCGTTCGCCGCGCTGGTGGTCGCCGGCGAAGGCCGGGGGGCCGGCACGGGTGGGCCTGGTCTGGGCCTCCGGCCGCAAGCTGGCGGATGGCTTCATGGCGCGCGAATACGAACGTCGCACCATGCCTGCGGATGCCCTGCGGCAGCTGCTCGTGGGACTGGAGCGGGCGGGGCGGATGCAGGGGGGGGACACTCCGGCGCTGGAGCTGGTGTGCCTGCAGTTGGGCGGCGACCGACGGCTGGCCGATGCCTGGGGCGGACGCTTCGCCGCGGAGCTACCCCAGGGCGCCAGCTTCGCCGACACAGCCACCCTGCTGGCCGGCCTCGATCTCGTGATCACGGTGGACACCGCCTCGGCCCACCTGGTGGGAGCCCTGGCCCTGCCGGGCTGGGTGCTCCTGCCCTGGGGTTCCGACCCGCGTTGGCTGCGCGGACGCGAGGACAGCCCCTGGTACCCCACGCTCACCCTGCTGCGCCAACCGAGCCATCGCGACTGGCCCGGCCTGGTGCGACAGGTGTTGCAGCGTTTCCAGCCTTGGCTCTCGCAGCGATCAACCGGCTGAACAGCGCCTCATAGCCGTCGAGACCGGCCTGGAGGCTGTACCGCGCAACCACCGTGCGGCGGGCGGCGGCGCCAAGGCGCCGGCGCAGCGCCCCATCCTCCAGCAGCCGCAGCAGGGCCGCCGCCAGCTGGCCGGGCTCGTTGAACCCGACCAGCAGTCCGTTCTGCTCCGAGCGGATCAACTCGGCCAGGGTGGGGCCCAGGGACCCCACCAGGGGGGCACCGCAGGCCATCGCCTCCAGGGCGCTCCAGGAGAGCGCATAGGGATAGGAGAGATAAACGTGGGCGGCGCTCAGCTGGAACAGACGGATCAGCTGGGCATAGGGAAGGGGCTCGAGAATGTGCAGTCGGGCCAGATCCAGTCGGCCCTCAAGCTCCTCCAGCAGGGCGCCGAGATGGCCGCCGGGATGGGGGGATGGCGGGCCGTAGCCAGGGCCGCTGGAGCCGACGATCACCACCTGGACGCTGGCATGGGCACGCTGCAGGGCCGGCAGGGCGCGCAACAGAGCCCCAAGGCCGCGCAGGGGCTCGAGCGCACGGCTGCAGAACGTGACCACCGGGTCACCGGCACGCAGGGTCAGGCCGCCTGGGAGGGTGAGGGCGGCCATCGGATCGGGACCAATCGCCTCCACATCGATGCCCTCGTGAAGAACCAGGAAGCGTTCGGGGGCCAGATCCGGGAAGGTGCTGTGCTGAAAGTGGGTGGGCACCACCACCGCGTCGCTGTCGGCGATCGCGGCAAGGCTGAGGAGGTTCTGGCGGCGGAAGCCCGCTTGCAGCTGGGGGGGGGCGGGGCCGAGGCGCGTGTCATAGCCGTAGCCGAACAGCTGCGCCGAGCCGTAGAGCTCTGGATAGGCCACCAGGGGCAGCTCGGGCCACACATCCCGCAGATGCAGGCCCTCGCCCCAGGCGCTGTGGAATAGAACCGCCTCGGGCTCGAAACCACGCACCACAAGCTGGCGACAGGCATCGGCCACCCACAGCCCCCGCAGCTGGCTGGCCTCGAACTCAGGGTCAAGACAGGGGGCCACGGGGATGGGAGCTTCGCGGCCGTAGCCGCCGTAGAGAACGCCCGGAGGCAGATCCTCGGCAGGCTGGTCCGCAAGCGGGCGTGTGCCGAGAGCGGCGACCTGATGGCCGCGCTGGGCGAGACCGCGGGCGAGATGACGGAACTGGGCGGGAAAGTTCTGATGGATCAGCAACAGGCGCATCGGGGCCGCTCTGTTCGGGGTCTTCTGCGGCATAGGCACACGGAAGGGAGCGCTGCCGTTTCCCCGGTACGATGGCACGGAATTTCCCCGAGGCAGGGGGCCAGCGGGGACCCGGGGAAAGCCCGGCAGGCAACCCTGGCCAACGGATTCCTGAACGGATTCCTGATCCGTTCCCGCTCCCTCTTGCGGATCGCTCCGCGGATTGCTCTTCCGATGTCGTTCCTGCGTCGACTCCTCGGCCGCCCCAGCGCCCCTGCCGCCGCCAGCCCCGCCCCGTCGCCAATCGCGCCTCGCCCGATCAACCTCGTCGAGGAGGAGCAGCCGGAGCCGTTGCCGCCGCCGGCCAACATCGGCATCCATAGCCAGCCGGAGCCGCTGGCCTGGACGGTGGCACGCCTGGAGCGGATCGTGCGCCGCGCCAACGCAAGCCCCGCGGATGCGCAGTTTCAGCTGGAGGCCCGCCACGCCCGCCACTGCCTGTCGCGCTTCTGGCTGCAGGTGCCGATTGACCAGCTGGAGGCGATCTACGCCGGACCGATCGGACAGGTGCAGCGACTGTTGCTGCACGGGGGCCTGCCAGCCCAACCCCTGGCCGCCGACGAGGAAGCCTGGCAGCAGAGCCTGAGCCAGACCCTGCAGCGGGATTTCTCCGTGCCGGAGCGGCTCAATCTGCTGCTGGCGCTGATGCCCTACTGCCAGCGCGGACAGCTGCAGGTGGGCCAGGCGGCGGAGACGCTGCCGGGATGGCTGCTGGGGGATTACGCCAGCTGCTTCGACCCCTCGCTGGCCGGCCAGCTGGGGCGACCCCTGGGCCTGCTTGATCAGCCGGCTGAGCCGGTGATGGGGGCGGCGGTGGACCCTGCTGCGGGCGCTCCTGCCGCGACCGCAGCTCCTGAAGCCGTTCCGCAGGCAGCACCCCTGCCGCAGATCAGCCCGAACAGCGGCAGCGAAAGTTTCTCCCTGCTGCAACAGGCCGAGGTACAGGAGCGGATGCGCGGTCTGATCAATCTGTTCGCCGTCGAAGCGGACAACCCTGAGGTGCTGCGTGAGCTGGGCGCCCTGCGGCGGGTGCTGGCCCAGATCTGGCTAGACGTCAGCCCGGAGCAGGTGGAAGAGCTCTACCGCGGCACCGCCGTGGGGGACCTGTACCGGGCCCTGCTGGCGAGCAACTTCGGCGCCCACCTTCTCGAAGAGGGCGACAGCAGCCACCGCGATGCGCTGCTGGCTGTGGCCACGGATCTCAACCACCCCGGTTATCTGCAGGCGATGCTGGCCGCGATGCTCTTCTGCCCCCAGGGCCGGATGGAGCTCGGCGACCGTGCCAGCCTGCTGCCAGTCTGGTTCCAAAAAGAATTCCCCAAGCTGGCCGGGCTCTGAAGCGGAGCTGCCGTTCTCGCTCCAAGCGCGGATTCCACCCACCCCGGGGTCAACGGTGAAACTCATGCCAGGCGATCAGGTAGGCCATGTAGATCACCGGGGGAACCACCAGCAGCGGCAGCAGGGCCAGAACCGTGAGTAGCGGCTGGCCGAAACCCAACGGCAGCAGGCAGAGAACCCCGTAGAACAGCAGACTGGCGACGAGGGCCACGCGGCGCCGCAACAGCAAGGCCTTGAGCCGCGACAGGGCCATTTCGCGACGACGCTGGGCGCGGCTGGCCGGCGGCACGTGCTTCCACCAGGGGTGATCGCGCAGATCAGCAGGCCGGGTGGGAGGGGAGACGCCCATAGCCCTCTCAGCGCAGCCGCTCGAGGTTGCGCACCTTATCTTCAAAGAAACTGGTGAGGATATTGATGTAACGGCGTTCCCGCAACTTGATGTCGGCTGTGAGGGTCATGCCGGGCTGCAGTGGAATCGCCTTGCGGCCGGCGGGCAGGGTCTGGCGCTGCAGACGCAGGGTGGCCGGAAAATAGAGCCCCTTGGCATCCGCCCCCAGGGCGCGCACCAGCTCCTCGGGATTGAGCGCATCGGAGCCGATACGCTTCACGTTCGCCCGCAGGCGACCGTAGTCAGAAGCATCAAAGGTGTCGAGCGAGATATCAGCCTGTTGACCGACGCGAACGAAGCCAATGATGTTGTTGGGGAGATACACCTTGGCCTGCAGGGAATCGGTGGGCACCAGGCGCAGCACCGGCTTCTGATCGCCCTGGCGGGTGGGGGGCACGACGCTGCCTGCGCTGACGCTGATGTCGAAAACCTCTCCATCGGCGGGGGCGGTGAGCAGTCCGTACTGGATCTGCAGGCGGGCCTGGGCGATGTCGCGGTCGAGCTCGGAAATCTGGCGCAGGTTCGCCTCAATGCGGGTGCGAAGCTCCACGTCGGGCGTGGTGCTGGTGCTGCGCACCACCGCCTCCAGGCGGGCGATCTCGCGCTGCTCGGCGTTGAGATCCGACTGGAGCTGCTGCTGTTTGTTGAGGGCATCGAGCAATTGCACCTCGCTGACGGCGCCGCTGCGCACCAGATCCTGATAGCGGCGGACGATGTCGCTGGCGATGCGCAGACTGGACTCCAGGCCGCGAGCGCGTTCGCTGGACTTGTTGAGTTCTTCCTCCGAGGCGCGGCGCTTGCTGCTCAGATCGAGTTGCTGGCTGCCCAGCTGCCTCTGCTGGTTGAGGGAGAGCCCGGCGGCGGAGATCTCACCGAGGCTGGCGCGGAGCACCTGGTTTTCGTTGATCAGGCGGTCCCGCACCGCCTGCGCCGAGGTCAGAGCGTTGCGGGGGGCACGCAAATCAAAGCGGATCAGGGGCTGGCCTTGACGCACCCGCTGCCCCTCCTTCACCAACACGGCATCTACAAGCCCCCCCAGCGGCGCATCGATCTGGCGCACACTGCCGCCGGGCTCGAGCTTGCCCGGCACAGCCACCGACTGGGTCAGAGGAGCTGTGAATGCCCAGACTCCCACCAGCCCAATGGCGGCCAGAGCCGTCCAGATCAACAGGGAGGAGGGAAGGGAGCTCTTGTGCAACAGCACGGTCTCGCGGAACTCCCAGTCCCCCGTCGCTTCTGGAGCGCCAGGCAGCGGGGTGGGGCGACGACGCATCGGTGCCACAAAGAACTCGACGCTGCGCGCAAGGCGCGAGGGGGGGCGCGGCGAAGGGGGCTGCGGAGAGGGAGCCATCAGCTGAGCCCCTCCTGCATCTGGCTGCGAAAGAGGGCGTAGTACCAGCCCCGCCTCTCCATCAACGACGGATGATTGCCCACCTCCATCACCGCACCTTTGTCCATCAGCACGATCATGTCGGCCGGGCGGACCGTGCTGAGGCGGTGGGTGATGAAAAAGACCGTACGACCGCGGAAAGCCTCAAAAAGATTCAAACAAACCTGGCGTTCGGTGCTGGCATCGAGGGCACTCGTGGCCTCGTCGAGGATCAGCATGCGGGGATTCTGGAGCACCGCCCTGGCCAGGGCGAGGCGCTGTCGCTGGCCGCCGGAGAGGCCGGCCCCCCGTTCGCCAACGCTGGAGTTGTAGCCGAGCGGCATCTCCATGATGAAGTCGTGAGCGCAGGCGATGCGGCTGGCGCGGATCAGCTCTTCGACGGTGGCGTCGGGCTTCACCAACAAAAGATTTTCGCGAATTGTGCCGTCGAACAACAGGCTGTCCTGCGGCACTACCCCCACCTGACGGCGCAGGGAATACAGTTCAACCTTGCTGACATCGAGTCCATCGATCATCACCTTTCCCTCCAGGGCGCGGTAGAAGCGCGGCAGCAATTTCAGGAGGGTGCTCTTGCCGCTGCCCGAACCGCCAACCATCCCCACAAACGATCCGGCGGGGATTTCGAGATTGATGCCATGAAGAACCAGAGGCCCGTCATCGGCGAAGCGGAAGGCAACAGAATCGAAGCGGACATGCCCTTGAATCGGCGGCATCGGAATGTTGGCCGCCTCCTCATCGGACTGCTCGGTGGGTCGATCGACAATCTCGGAGACAAGCTCCATTTGGCGACTGGTCATGCGGAATTGCTGCCAGGTGATTACCACCTGCATCAGCGGACGTGTGATGTAGCCCGAAATGATTCTAAATGCGATGAAACCACCAAGACTGAGCTGATTTTGCATCACTAGCCAGATGCCAAATCCGATCACCAGCAAGCCATTTAATTCGGTGACAAAAGCGGCGATATTGGCAGTGGTTTCACTGGTGAGCTTGAGCTTGAAGTCTTCGCCGATGTAGGCGGCATAACGGTTGAGAAATTCCCATCGTGTCTTCAACTCGGCGTTTTGAGATTTAATGGTTTGAATGCCAGTAATCGATTCGTTTAGATAGGAGCTTGTGACCACTGCACGGGCCATCGTTCGCTGCACCTGACCCTCAAAGATTGGATTGCTGATCAAGCCAACCGCCAACAGCAGAGGCAGGGTGCTGAGGGTGACGAGAGTAAGCAGCGGGTTGATCATCAGCAACACCGCGATATACAGGAAGCTGAACAGGAAATCGACGATCGTGGTAAGGCTCTGGCCCACCAGAAACTCGCGCAGCCGATCGAGCACGTTGAAGTAATACATCACGTACCCAACGGGGCGGGAATCGAAAAATTCCTGCGGCAAGCGCACGAGATGATCGAGAATGGTTGATTTACTGTCCTGATCAACCCGATTTGTAATTTGGGCAAAAACAATCGTGCGCAAGGTGCGCACAACCGCAACCACCACACTCGAGAGCAACAGCAAGGCTGAGATGCTGATCAGCGCGCCCATGTTCTGGAAGCGGGCCACCTGATCGATCAGCACCTGCATCCCCAGGGGTGTGACCAGCGCCAGCAGGTTGACAACCACCGAGGCCATCAGCACCTCCACCAGGCCACGGGTGTGCGGGCGCAGATAGGGCAGGAACCAGGCCCAGCTGAAATTCACCTCTTTGCTGCCCGGATGGCGCTGCACCAGCAGCAGCTCGATCAGATCGGGGGCGTCGGCGCAGCCCTGCAGCTCCTCGGCCGGCAGCCGCAGAGGGCCAAGCTCCGGCTCGAGCACCCGAACCCGGCCGTCTGCATCGACGCCGTCGAGCAGAACCAGCTGGCCGTGCTGGAGCAGCACCGCAGGCGTGGGAACGCGGGCCAGGCGGTCGCGGGGAATGCGGCTGAGCACCACCCGCAGACCGAGGTAATCGATCAGCTGACCGGCGTTGACAAGGTTGAAGCGCAGCTGCTTCTGCAGGCTGCCGTCGATGAAGTCGCGGATGCCGTCGCGGTTGAGCGGCACGGCGAAGTAGCGGGCCAGGCAGACCGCCAGCGCCATCGGCACATCGCGGGGACCGGACGCCCGCGGCAGACGCAAGCGGGTGCTGCCCGGCTGGTCCGTGGACGTAAGCGGCGGCAGGGCGGGCGGCGCCAGGCTGTAGGGGGCGGCCCTGCGATCGGCCGCGGTGGAGGGGCCTGCCGCGGCAGAGGAGCTTGCCGCGGAGCTGGAGCTGGCAACGGGGGCGGCTTCAGCCGTGGGCGGTCTTGGGGCTGACGCGGCAGCCGCAGGAGGCAGCAGACCCACCAGCCGCAGCCAGGGCAGGGGGCCGGCGGGCGCGGCAGCACCGACCGCAGCGCCCTCCCATGCCGCCGCCAGCGGCCCGCCGCTGCTGATCCACCAGGAGCGGCCGTCGGCAGGATCGATCGGGTCGACGGCGGTTCCAGCGGGCTGGCTGATCAGCGTCACCTCCAGCTGGGCCGAGGTCCATTGGCTCAGCAGGGGGGCGGCGGAGGCATCGCGGCGGACCAGGGCAAGCAGCAGCTGGTGCAGCTCGGCGGCGGTGAGGCGCCCGTGGAACCAGGCGCTGAACGGGCTCGGCTCCGCCAGGGCGGCCAGGAAGTCAGCCGCTGGCACAAGCAGGGCCTGCACGGGGGAGCTGGCGCGCAAATGCTCACAGGGACGTTGCCGCACCAGACCGCTCCAGCCAACCACCGCTCCCGGCTGGAGTCGCTCGATCGTGATCGTCCCCTCCCCGGACGGATCGCTGGCCAGCATCCGCAGGCGTCCCTGCTGCACCAGCAGCACCCCCGGCGGCAACGCATCCTCGCGCAGCACCACCTGGCCGAGCCGATAGTGGCGCCGCTGGCTGCGGGCGGCGAGGCTGGCGAGGACCTCGTCCGCGAGCCGATCAAAGGGCGGAAATGCCGCCAGCTCGGCCGGCAGAACGGCTGCTGCAGCCGGATCGGGCCGTTCGGCAGACGGGCTAGTGGATGGCTCGTCCGCGAAACCGCCATCCGGCAGAGGGGTGGGGGTGACGCTCATGCCACTTCCAGGCGCTGCCGCGGCAGCGAAGGCAGCGTCTCGCCGGCCATCAGCATGCGCACGCGCTCGTTGAACCAGCGGTCGAAGCTCTCTGCCATCATCCGCTCAGCCATCGCCTCGTCGAGCTCGGCCGGGAAGACCTGCTCCAGCCGCATCACCAGCCACACATCGGGAAGCTCGAACGGTTCCCAGAGCTGCCCCGGCTCGCCGCTGCGCAGACGGTTAACCACCTCCGGATGGGCCCGCGAGATCGGCACAGGCCCCACCAGGCCGCGGGTGAACCGCTCCTGACCGCGGGAGTGCTGGCGCGCCAGCTCGGGGAAATCGGCCTCGCCTTCGCGCAGTTGCTGGTACAACTCCTCGGCCAGCTCCTGTTCTTCCACCCGGATCAGCGAGTAGGTGACCAGATCGAGATCGAGCTTGCGCTCCAGGAAGCGCAGCTCCACCTCATCGGCATGGCAGCGCTGGCGGTAAAGCTGCAGGCGGCGGCCTTTGGTGGCGAAGTAGCGAAGGTCGTCCTCGCCGAAGCCCATCGAAGTGAGCAGCGCAGCACGGGCCTGGGGATCGCTGGCGCCTTCGGCCTGCAGATAGGCCGCCACCAGCTGCTCCTCCTCCTCGGGCGGCAGCTCCACCGCGCACACCACTTCATCGAGTACCCAGGCCTGGGCGATCGCCAGGGCCAGACCCTGCTGCCGCATCAGCCGGTTGAGCTCTGCGGGCGCGAGCCAGGGGCGCCCGGGCGGCATCTCGATCAGGCACTCGCCGGACGCGATCCCGGAAGGCTCCACGGGGGCGTCGTCGAGGCAGGCGGGGCGATCCATCGGCAGAGATTAGGCAGAATCCGCCGGAAGGCCAAGGGTGGCGGACTGCGGGCGGGGCATGCGCACGATTCTCTGTCTTCAGACCTTCGGCGCCGCCACTGCGCAGCGTCAGCAGGAGCTCGTGCACTGCCTGGCCCGCAACCTGCGCCATCCCGCGCTGGCGGCCGCCGTGGTGTGGGTGGAGCCGGGGGCACCGCCGCTGCCCCCGGGGTCGGTGCCCGTGGACGTGCGGCCTCTGGCGCGGCGCTTGCGCTTCGCCGACTGGCTGCGGGTGGCCGCTGCTTCCGAAGACGCGATCGTGGTGCTTGCCAACGCTGACATCAGCCTGGAGGAAGGCTTCACGCGGCTGGAACGCTTCCTGGCAGGCCCCTGCGATGCCCTGGCCCTAAGCCGCCATGAGGCGCCGACGACGACGCGGGGGGCACGGATCGATGCAGATCCCCAATGGCGCCAGGACTGCTGGGCGATCCGCAGCGACGCCCCGATCGACGCCGACCTGGTGGCTGCGGCCGAGCTGCCGCTCGGCCGGCCGGGCTCCGACAACCGCATCGCCCACGTGCTCTGGAGCCACGGCTTCCGCCTCCTGAATCCGGCCCTGCAGCTGCGCACGCTCCACCACCAGCAGCAGCGGGCGGGTTCCTACGAACGCAGCCGGCAGCGCCTGCTGGGCGCGTGCACCCACGTGCATCCGACGCTGGCGCCCGGCGAAGCGTCGGAGCTCGAGCATCGCCTCTGGAGCCGCCAACCGGAGCGCTCCGGCGGCCTGGTGGTGCAGGTGGAACCGCTCCAGGGCGAGGGGGGCGAGCAGCCCTACCTGGCGGCCGTGACGCTGCCCGCGGCCGACAGGGGGGTGGCGACCCCCTTTCGCGACCGCCAGGCGTTGGCCGCGCTGGCGGCGAACGGCCGGCCCTTGGCCTCCCATGAACTGGCGGTGCGTGGCCCCCTCGCCGCCCCCGGCCCCGACACGCCGCCGGTCCCCGCCAGCGCCGCCTGCCTGTTCCTGCCCCTGGCGAGGCTGGCGGGGGAAGGCAGCCGCCTCACCCTGCTGGCTCCCCAGCGGCTGAGGGGGATTGCCATGCGACTGCCATTGCAGCTGCCCCAGGGGAGCCGCTTGCGCCTGGAGCTGGGCCTGGCGGACGGGGCCGCGGCAGGGCAGATGCCGCCTGCCCCCCCCCCTTCTGTGGAGCTGCCCCTTCACCCGGGACGGGCCGGCGAACGGCTGCTGCTTCCCGGTCCCTGGCCCGACGCGCAGGTCGGCTGGCTGCAGCTTGCGGTGCTGGTGCCATCGGAGGTGCAGGCAGGTGCTGAGCAGGACCGGTTCCTGGAACTGCAGGTGCTGGTCGAAGGCCGCTAGCCCCAGGGGCAGGCCCTTGTCGCCCGGGATCGCTTCTGGCCCACGCCGCGGCGTCTGATGGCCCGGCAAGGGACCAGACCCGCGGCCTGGTTCGTGGAGGCCGTTGTGCCCCCCTTGCTGGAGTGGAAACCCGACTGGATCCCGCGCTTGGCCGGTCACGGCGAGGCCGGGCCGCACTGGCAGGGGTCACCGCAGGAGCAGGAAGCCCGCGACCGTCACGCCCGGCTGGCCCCCCCCCGGACCCAGGGGACGCGACGAACGACGCACACCCTTTTGGGGCCTGCCATGGAGCACCTTCCTGCAGCGCGGGACGTTGCCGGAGCGGCTGCTGGGCTGGTGGCAGGCCCTCGGCCTCCGCGACCTGTGGCTCGTACACCCCCCCAGAAGCCCTGCCGGATGGGAGCGTGGCGGAGAGCGAAAGCATCGACCTCAGCGGTCGTCCGCTGCTCCTGGGACCGATCCCGGGACGGCCAGCGATCGGCGGCAGGAATGGCAGCAGCTCCGGCGACGCCGCGATCCCCTGTGCCCCAGCGGCCCTGCCGCCGCCCGGGAGCGGCTGTTGCGGGTGCTGGCGCCGGGGGCGGGCAGCCAGGTGGCGCACCCGCTTCGGCATCCCCGCCCCGGCAGGGGCGAGGGCTAGGGTTCCAACGCCCTTCATGACCCGATGGGCGCTCCGCACGAGCGATCCCCCGAGCCGCCCCCCTGCCGCTGCCTGGTGGTGCTGGGCATGCACCGCAGCGGCACCAGCGTCCTGATGGGCACCCTGCGGGACGCGGGCGTCCACATCGGTCAGGTGCTGGGCGACAGCATCGACGGCAACCGCAAGGGGCTGCAGGAGGCCCCTGCCGTGCTCTACATGCACGAGAACCTGCTGAAGGCCAGCGGTGGCAGCTGGCATGCCCCCCCTGCCTCGGTGGAGTGGCGGGAGCTGCACCGCAGCGTGCGCGATCTGTTCATCGAGTCGCGGGCGGGGGTGCCCTTGTGGGGCTTCAAGGATCCGCGCACGGTGCTGACCTTGGAGGGCTGGCTGGAGGCCCTGCCCAAGCTGGAGCCGGTGGGCATCTTCCGCCATCCCCTGCCGGTGGCACGCTCCCTGCAGCGCCGCAACGGCTTCCCACTCGCCCAGGGGATCGCGCTCTGGACGGCCTACAACCGGCGGCTGGTCGCCTGGCACCGCCAGCGCCCGTTCCCGCTGCTCGAATTTCACGCGGATCCAACGCTGGTGCGCCAGGGCCTCGCCGCCGTGCTGGCCGCGCTGGATCTGCCGCAGCGCCGCCAGGCGGCGGCGGCGGGCTTCTTCGCGCCGGAACTGCGCACGCCGTTGCCGCCGGAGGAGCCCCTGGAGGGCGAAGCAGCGGCTTTGTACGAGGAGCTGCAGCGGATCGCCGCTCCCTGGCACTCGCCATCCGCCTCCCCCGCCTCCCCCGCTGCTGCCGGCTCACGGGCTGGCATGGAACCGGCGACCGCTCTGACGGTTCACTCCACCCGCCTGTTCCCGAAATATGGTGGCGCCGAGGCCTATGTCCTCAACGGCATCGCTGCCCGCTGCGACTGGGTGGTGTTGAGCGATGAGCGCGAGCCACAGGTGGTGTTGCGGCGCCGGGAAGAGCGGGAATCGCCGCGGCATGTCTTCCTGTCCCTGCGGCAGCCCTACGCCGCGCTCGCCTTTTTCGAGGAGGAGGTGCTGCCCAGCATCCGCGCACCCTTCCGGCTGGTGAGCGGCTCGGAGGATGTGACCCTGCCCCGCCAGCTCGACCTGCGTTGGCGGCCATTCACAGCGGAGGAGCAGCAGCGCATCGAGCGCATTCTCGACGACCCCAGGCTGCTCGCCTGGGCCGCCGAGAACCTCGACGCGGCCATCCATCCGAAACTGATGCCCCTGCCCCTTGGACTCACGTTCCCCGAGGCTGGCGCGGAGCGTCCGCTGCCGATTCCACGCATCCCCCCGCAGGCCTGCCGCCCGCTGCGACTGCTCTGCGCCCACCGGGTACGGGAAGGACCCCAGTGGGAGCCGCGTCGACGGGTGCAGGAGCTGGCGCGTCGGGAGCTGGCGGCCTGGTGCACGGTCCTGGAGGAGGACGTGCCGGAGCGACGCTTCATCCAGCTGCTGCGCCAGCACGCCTTCGTGCTGTGCGTGGCCGGCGGGGGGCTGGATCCCTCGCCCAAGGCCTGGCTGGCGATGCTGCACGGCACGATCCCGGTGGTGCAGTCCTCAGCCCTTGATGGGGCCTACCGGGACCTGCCGGTGGCCTTCGTGGAGAACTGGAGCGCCGAGGCGCTGCAGCCGCAGCAGCTGGCGGCGTGGCAGCGCAGCTTGATCGCCGCGATCGACACACCGGAGGGGCGCCGCCGCACCCTGGAGCGCCTGGGTCTGGAGCACTGGTGGGAGCGGATCCTGCGCTTCGATCCGGCTGCAGCGGCTCCAGGAAGCGGAGCGGAACGCGGGTTGGGCTGAGGCGTGGCGAGTGGGGACCAATCTTGCACTCAGCGCGTATTCTTCCTGTCTGATCGGCCCACCGCAACGGCCCGTCGCCCTTCGAGCCCGTTCGCGCAAGCAGCCCCAGCATGCGCATCGTCGTCTTCAGCCAGTACTACCGGGCCAGGGACCCCGCGCGGCAGCGCGAGATCGACGCCTGCCTCGACCAGAACCTCAACCACCCGCTGGTGGACAAGATGGTGCTGTTTGTCGAGCAGGGCGCACCGGAGATCCCGCAGGGCAGGGTGCCGTGCGAAACCATCCGCCACGACGCGCGCCTCACCTACGCCGACTGGCTGCGCCAGGTGCCCCGCCAAGAGAACGCCATCGCCCTGCTGCTCAACGCCGACATCCACATGGGGGAGGGGGTGGAGCACCTGCCGGCGGTCTTCGAGCAGCCCGACACCTTTCTGGCGCTGACCCGCTACAACCCCCTCCCGGATGGGGGCAGCAGCCTCAACGACTACCCCCACTGGACCCAGGACTGCTGGGGCGTTCGCAGCGATGCCCCGATCAGCGCCGGCCTTCTGCATGCCAGCGGCTTCCCGCTCGGCTTCCCGGGCTGTGACAACCGCATCGCCTATGTGATGTGGACCCACGGCTTCCAGCTGAAGAACCCGGGCTACCACGTGCGCACCGTGCACCGCCACGCCGACACCGGCCGGGGCTACGACAAGACCGACGACCGTCTCTACGGCGGCGTGACCTACGTGCATCCGTCGCTGACGCCGCAAGAGGCCTCGGAGCTGGAGCACGCCCTGTGGACCCGTGCCAGCGGCCCCACCGGCGGGCTGGTGGTCAACCAGCAGGCCGCCGGCGCCGGCCTGCACACGCTGCTGCATCCCGATCCTGAGCTGGTGGAGAGCTTCCAGAGCCAGCAGCGCTTCAGCGGCCTCAGCTGGACGCGGGAGGCCCTGGGATCGGTGCACACCATTCCCCCCGGAGACCGCGAAGGCTGGCCCAGCGAGGACACCATCTTTCTGCCGCTGGCGGAGCTGGCCCAGGGCTGGCGCCGGATCAGCCTGCGCCGCCCGAGCCCGATCGCCGAAGCCTGCGTGCGGCTGCCGCGGGACTGCCCGGCGGGACTGGAGCTGGAGCTGCTCACGGTGGATCCCACCGGCGCGGTGGCGCCACTGCTGGCGGCCCAGCGGCTGCCGCTGGCCGATCAAGGCGCCCGCACCTTCCTACCCCTGGCGCCCGGCAGCGACAGCCTGCACCAGGAGCTGCGGTTGCGGTTGAGCGGAGCCACCACCGAGGCGGCCCGCCTGGGCAGCGCCGCGGGGCTGGAGCTGGTGCTCTTCGGCCGCGAAGGGGCGGCGACCAGCAAGAGCCTGCGACGCATTGCCGAGGCCGGCAGCGAAGCGGCCCCGGTGGAGTCCCAGGAGGAGGCGCCGGAGCCCGCCCTGCGCTGGCGGCGGCGCGAGCCGAGCGGGGAGACGGGCGCTGGGGGGGAGGTGCTCCGGTGTGGCCGCCGCTTCCGGGTTCTGCGCAGACCGGCCACGGATGGCGATGGCGAACGCTTCGTCTTCGACGATCCCTACTGGCCCTGGTTGGCGGAGTGCGACGCGGAAACGCTGCCGATCGATCCAAACGACCCTCTGGCCCTGCTGCTCTGGGGCTTTGCCCAGCCGCGCCAGGAACTGCGCCCGGGCCAGGTGGCCCCCCGACCCCGCCACCGCGACGATGTTTTGTTCTGGTGGCCCGATTGCGGCACCGAAGCCGACGCCTGGCAGGCCCACGGCCTGCTGCAAGGACCGCAGCTTCAGGGGTCCATGCTGCATGTTTATCTCGGCCTGCCCTGGAGCAGCTTCTGGCACCGCGGTCGGGCGCCGGACACGCTGCTGGAGGCCCATGGCAGCCGCCTGAAGGCGCTGGGAGAGGCACTGGCCCCATTTGGCCTGGAGCTTGCGGTGCACAGCGTCTGCGCCCACCCCCACTGGCGCGAGCAGGCGGATCTGGTCGCCCGTGCCGGGGTCACCACATTGTGGTTGGCCCATGCCCCGGCCGACCAGGAGCAGCTCGGGGCGCTGCAGCTGCGTCCCTGGCATCTGCTGCCGTTCGGCGGCGACGATCCGCGCAGGCGCCCGCGGCTGCTGGTGAAGCCACCGCAGCAACGGCCCTTCCTGATCAGCTTCCAGGGCCAGAGCAGCGGCGACGCGGCCCTCGATACGGCCCTGACGGCCCTGCACCATGAGCACCGCTGGCATGTGGAGATCGCCCCGACCTGGCAGGGGCCTGCGCCCGGGCAGCCGGCGGCGTGGGATCGCCACGATCGGATCCTGAGCGACTCTGTGTTCCGCCTCTGCCCAACTGCCGCAGGCGGATGCCCTGGCCGGCTCTGGGAGGCGCTGGCGGTGGGGGCGATCCCGGTGCTGCTCGGGGAGAGGCCAGCCCTTCCCGAGGGACCGAACTGGGAGGAAATCGTGCTGCAACACCCCGTGGCGGAGCTGGAGAGGCTGCCGGAGCGGCTGGCCGCGCTGACGGAGTCGGAGATCGCGGCCCGCAGCGCGCGGGCGCTGGCGGCCCATCGGCAACGGCAGGCCGCCGTCTGCTTCGGGGCGATCCAGCGGACAGCGCCCACACCTCCGCCCGATCCTGGACTGGCGGATCCGCAGCGACCCACGGTGGAGGTGCCACTGCACGGGCCGCGGGATCGCTGGTTCTGGCGCAGCCGCAAGTGCGCCTTCCACGACATCGTCCTGGAGTGGTATCTGCGGGGCTGGATCAATCTGCGTTTCAGCGAGGGCAGCTATTTCTGGTGGGGTCGAGAGGGCGAGGTGCTGCTGTTTGAGCGTGACTTGATCATCAACCTGCAAGATGGCAAGAAAAACCCGCCTAGATGGCCTGGAGAAGTCCGCTACAAGCATGCTTTCTTCGGCAACCAATATCATTTGCCCAGCGCCCGCAACCACAAACTCACCTACTGGGGCTACGCGCCGGTTCTGCTGGAGCAACTGCGGCTTGGCGGCCGACGCGGTTGGGATCAGCGCGACATTGGCAGCCTATTCGCTGGCTCGGTAGAAAACGAAACCCAGGAATATTTCCGCAACCGTTTCAGCGACTGGGGCGAGTGCATCGAGATATACGCCTGCGCGGACAAGCTCAACCGCGCGGAAGCCAGCCCCTATCGCCTGCCCGATTACATGGAACTGGTGATGCGCAGCCGCTTCGGGGTGTCGTTCCATGGCAACGGTCCGAAGTGTTACCGCGAGATCGAATACCTGGCCCTCGGCACGCCGATGATCCTCACGGAAGGATTGGAAACCGATTATCCGGAACCCCTGCTGGAAGGCGTGCACTACCGTCTGGCGCGCTGCCGTGAGGATGTGCCGCGGATCGTGCGCGAAACGGGCGCCCAGGAGTGGGAGCAGATGTCGCGGGCCTGCTGGGAGTGGTTCGGCCGCAACGGCACGATTGAGAGCCTGTTCGAGACGCTGCGCACCACGATCGCCGGGCTGGACCTGAAGGCGCAGCGGCACCGGCGGGTGCGGATCCGCTGCGGGCGGCTAGCGGGGGCTGACTGCCGCGCGGCCCGCAGCCTGGCGATCGTGGATCCGGACGCGGAGGCACTGTTCGAGGAGGATCCCGGCGACTGCCTCCTGGCGCTGGCGCCCGAGGATCTGGTGATCGCCGAGCTCCCGATGGTGGGACAGGAGAGCGACCACCGCTGGCGCGTGGAGCCGCACGAGCTGCAGGCCGTCTGCGCCAGCCTGCGCGGGTCGGCCCATCCGCTGCATCGCCGGCTGCTGGCGCTGGTGGGGGTGCGCCTGCCCCATTTCGCGGTGCGCATTGAGGGTCCGCAAGGGGAGATTGATCCGTTCGAGCGGCTCGTCGATGGCGCCATCACCCTGCGCAGCGCTTCGGAAACCGCCGTGCTGCGCGCCGAATACGACTGGACCCGCCGCTGCACGATGAAGTACCCGGAACATGTGCGGCGCGTCATCGGCCCGGCGCGGCTGGAGCAGCCGCAGGTGAGCGCTGTGATGCGATACGTCGCTGAGGGCCGCGAGCACCACGCCGACATGGGTCCCCATTTCACCGACTGGTATGTGGCTCACGGCAGGCTGATCGAGCCGCAGGAGCTGGTGCCGGCGCTCAAGCTGTGGGAGTACGAGGGCTGCCGCCTGGTGGCGATCCGCGGGCGACTGCACGATGGCGAGCGCTCGGAGGATTTCGAATACGTATTCGACTCGCCCTGACCGCCGCCGTGGCTGCCTCCGCTCCCCTGCCGCAGCTGCGGCTTCTGCACCACTGGGCCTGCAGCGGCGGCACCCTGATCAGCAAGGTGGTGGCCAGCCTGCCCCAGGTGCTGCTGCTGAACGAGGTGCACCCGTATGCGCACCTGCGCCACCTCTCTCCCCAGCCCCGCGCCTACGAACCCACCGACCTTTGCCAGCAGCTGTCGCTGGCGCGCAACGGCCGCGATCCGGTGCTCGTGCTGGCGGCCTTCTGCGGCGGCCTGGAGGCGGTGCTGCGGCGCAGCGAGTCCCAGGGGCAGCGGCTGGTGGTCCGCAGCCACGATCACCTGGATTTCTTCCTCGGCGCCCTGCCGGGGCTGCGCTTCACCCTGGCCGAGGCGATGGCCGACCGCAGCCAGCAGCTGCGGCTGCTCACGGTGCGCCACCCGCTCGACTGCTGGCTGTCACTGCGGCTCACCGACTGGGTGCAGCACACGGCGTTCGCCAGCGTTGATGAATTCTGCCGGCGTTGCCTGGCGATGCTGGAGGCGGCGCCGGATCTGCCACAGCTGGCCTATGAAGACTTCGTTCTGGCGCCAAGCCGGGGTCTGGCGCTGCTGACCAGCACCCTGGAGCTTCCCTTCGATCCCTCGGCCCTGGAACGTTTCGGCGGAATCGAGGTGTCTGGCGACAGCGGCCGGATGTCCACCGTGATCCAGCCCCGGCCGCGCCGGCCTGTGGAACCGGAGCTGATCCGGGAGCTGGGCGCCTCGACCCACTACGAAACGCTCTGCGACCGACTTGCCTACAGTGCCGATCCAGAAGCAGCCTTCCCCTACCGGGACATGCCGCACCCTCCGGTCTGAGCACCGCCCGCCACCCGCCCGCAGCCGCTGCCCAGCCGATGGCCAAGAAATCCCGCAGCCCGTTCGGCGAGCCTTCCCCCGCCTGTCCTCGCTGCAGCCTGCTGGAGGATGAGCTGGCCCGCAGCGAGCAGCGCAGCTACGACCGCCTGCGGGAGGTGAGCGATCTCTATGCCGAGCTGCAGGCGCAGCAGCGGGCTGAAGCCGAACAGCGCGAGCAGGCGCTTGAACGGCTGAAGGCGTTGCGGGAGCTTCTCAGGGAGCCATGAGATCCGGGGAGGGATCGAGCGACAGCAGGATCGCGTCGATCTCCGCCGCCGCTTGCTGCAGCCGCTGCCGCTGTCGCTCCGCCTCCGCGTGCCAGCGTTCGGCCTCGCCCTGGAGGTGGACCAACGCCTGAGTCCGGTCAGCCAGCTGGGCCTGCAGGCCTGCGATCTCAGACTCGCGAGCCTGGGCCAGGACGTGCGCCTCTGTCGCCCCCGCCTCGCGCTCGGCCTGCCAGGCCCTCACCTGGGCGTCGCAGCTCAGGCGAAGGGCCTCCTGCTCCGCGGCAAAGGCCTGCCGCTCCGCCGCAAACGCCTGTCGCTGCCCCTCCAGCTCCTGCCGCAGCGCCTGCAGCTCCTGCCGCAGCGCCTCCGCCTCCTCCGCGAGCCGCGAGCTCTCCTCGGCCTGCGCCACGGCAAGGCTGGCCCGTTCCGCCTCGGCCCCCTCCTGCCAGCTCTGCCGCTCCGCCGCAAACGCCTGTCGCTGTCCCTCCAGCTCCTCGCGCAGACGCGCCAGCTCCACTTCCAGCTGCTGGGCTCGGGCGGTGGCTAAGCGCAGCGGGTCCTGGCGCCAGATCAGGCTCTGGGCAGCGCTATGGGCGTTGACAGGCCGACGCTCGGGGGCCTGAAAGCAGCTGCTCTCCAGCCAGGCGGACACGGTGGCCAGGACCGATTCGCCGAGGGCGGGGTCCTCGGCGCTGCCGAGGGGAGTCCAGCAGATCTCACTGATCACCTCCACCACGCGGCTGACGCCGGCGACGATCGGCGCCGGCTGTTTGCACTGCAACCAGACCCGGCCCCCGCCCGCGGCAACCAGGGCAGCCAGCTCGGGATCGTGGTTGGCCCAGCCATGGATCAGGCTGTCTAGCCGCACCAGCGGACGGAGCTCCAGATCCCGCAGGCGCAGGTTGGGCGCCAGGGGGCGGAGCTGGTCCGGGGAGCTGACCCCATCGAAGCGGCAGTCGTTGTAGCGGTACCAACACATCTCCCGGTCTTCAGGACCGAGCAGCTCGCGAGAGAAAAACAGCCCGGCGCCGCTGCGGCCCTGGAATAGGCGGGCCAGTTCCTCCGCCTGCTCAAGGTTGTTGGGCACCAGCAGCAGCGGGGCGCCATGGTCACGCTCGGCTTCGATCAGCTCTGCGGCGAAGGGACCGATCAGCACCTGCCAGGGGGGGGCGGCGTCGCAGACCGGAGAGATCGCCAAGAGGGCGTTGAAGGCGGGCACTGCTGATCCTAGGGACGCCCGCTGCAGCGGATCCAGCTCTGCTTCGGGCCTAGTCTTGGGTTGCCTCCCCGTCCCGCGGCTGCGGGCGCGCACCCCTGCCCATGGGCGCCGAAACCACGGCCACCGCCACCGCCACTCTGGCGGCCAACGAGGCGTCCGCCCCGCAGCCGCAGCCGGCCCCGCCAGGGGTGCGCCTGCTGGCCGGACCGCTGGCCCGCTGGCCCGAAGGGCTTCTGGAGCAACTCCACCAGCGCGGGCCCGTTACGGTCTGTCAGCTCGAGAGCCGGCACCCCGGGCCGGCAGACGACGACGCAACCGACGGTCTGCTGCTGCTCGGCTACGCCGAACCGCGGAGCGCCCTTGCCGCCTTGCTGACGCCGACGCTGCACGACGACAACCCTGTGCCGGATGCCAGCGGGCTGGACCCGGTGGCGCTGCTGAGGGATTGGCAACGGGCCAGTGAGCGGATGCTGCAGTTGCAGCGCCAGGGCGGCCCCGGCGTGCTGCTGGTCAACCTGAGCCGGCTCGAGGGTCCGGCGCAGGCGGCCCTCCTGCGCCGCCTTGCAAAGGTCGGCAGCGGCGAGGCCGCCAGCCCCCCCGAGCCCGACCTCGACGCCCAAGCCACCCCGGCCGCGGATGCCTCCGAGCTCGACAGCGCAGCCCCTCCCGCCGCCCCCTCGCCCCCCCCCCTGCCGGCAGTGGTGGCCCACTACCTGGCGCAGCGGCCGGAGATCGACCAGCTGCTGGCCGATCTGGAGAATTGCGCCGAGCTGCTGGGCCGCGAACCGCAGCTGCCTACGGCGGCACCACCCGCCCGGGGCCTGGTGCTGGCGGAGCGGCTGCTCGACGAGTGGCTGGAGAGCCGCACCGCTCAGCACGAAGCCCTGGCACGCCTGCGGCACGATCTGGAGCTGCGGCAGGACGAGCTGGCCACCACCAGTGGCGTGCTCGCGGATGTGGCGGGTCTGCAGCGCCAGGCCGAGGAGGAGGCCGACCGGCTGCGCCAGGCATTCGCGCAGCAGGGCCAGGAGCTGGAGCAGACCTGCCAGGAACTGGAGCGAACCCGGCGGCAGGTGGCCGAGGAGGAGGCGCGCCAGCGGGACGGAGAAGAGGAACGGGAGTTGATCCTGCTGCAGCTTCAGCAGGTGCAGGCAGAGCTCAGCCACACCTTCCAGGAGCGGAACCAGGCGCGCCAGGAGCTCCAGGAGCGCCAGCAGGAAACCCAGCAGGCCCAACTGGAAACCCAGCAGGCCCGCAAGGAACTGCAGCAGTCCCAGCTGGAACTGCAACAGGCCCGCCAGGAGCTGCAGCAGGCCCTCCAGGGACTCGAATGGCTACGGAACAGCACCCAGCAGCAGGCCCAACGGCTGGCCTCCCTGGAGCAGGAATGCCGCACCCTTTTCCTCAACAGCCAGCTCAACGCCCAGATCGACCGCACGAAGATCGCCACGATCCTGCAGCTGGTGCGTGACGACCTGCGCCTCTGAAGGGGTGGCCGCCTCGCCGCGAGCCGCCCCCCTGCCCTGGCAGCAGCCGAACAACACTGAGGGCACCGCCTGGGAACGGATCCGCGACCGCGGGCCGGGCAGCGCCCCCACCCCGGCGGGCGCCAGCTATTTGCCCTTCCCCTGGGCCAGCTGGATCGACGCCGTGCAGCGTGGCCTGCACCCCCCCGAACCACCGCTGCGCCGCTGGCCGACGAAGGCGCCCGTGGCGACGGTTTGCCAGCACATCTGGGCCCTGGAGCACCTCGAGGCGATGCGGGCCGCCGGGGTCACGGACCTGTTCTGGAGTCACGCCACCCGCGCCGATACCCACCGGAGCGGCCTGCGCCTGCACCCCTTCCCGCTTCTGCCGGTGCGCTGCCTCAGCCATCCTCCCGCGCGCCCGGAGCGGGCCCCACAGGCGCGCCGCTGGCTCTACTGCTTCCAAGGCTTCCATCCACCCCAGGGCTACCTCACCGACGTGCGGCGCTGGCTGCTCGCCCTGCCGCCCCGCCCCGATGCGCTGCTGGCCAGCCGCGACGAATGGCACTTCGAGCAGCAGGTGTACCGGGAGCAGGTGCACGGCCTGCCCCCCGACCCACAGCGGCGGCGCCAGCTCGATGCCGATGCGCGCGCCTACGCCGACGTGCTGGCCGACAGTTGCTTCGCCCTCTGTCCATCCGGGGCCGGGCCCAACTCGATCCGCCTGTGGGAGGCCCTGGGCTTCGGCGCCATTCCGGTGATCCTCTCCGACAGCCTGCGCCTGCCGGGGCCGGAAGCGACCTGGCAGGAGGCGGCGCTGTTCGTGCCTGAGCGGGAGGCGGCGGTGGCGGCCCTGCCACAGCAGCTGGCCGACCTGCGTGCCGATCGGGAGCGACTCCGGGCCATGCAGGCCGCCGGAGCGGCCCTCTGGACCCGCTACGGCCCCCAGACATTCGTGACGGATGTGCTCGACTTTCTCACCGATCCCGATGCGCTGCTTCGACAGCGGGCGCTGGAGCGCCTGCAGGCCGGAATCGCGACGCAACCGGTGGAGATCTGGACCCTGGCGGATCCCGCCGGGCTGCCGCTGCAACTGCGCCGCTGGCGTGCGCATGCCCCGGACGGGGCCGGGTTGCTGCTCCAGCTGGTGGACGACAGGCCGGCCCCCCTGCAGGAACGTCTCTGGGGGGCGGCCCTGCGCATCGGCGCCGACCTGCTGGCGGAGCGGCCGGCGCTGCGCTGGGCCGTGAGCGCACGCGCTCCGGCGCTGGAAAGCCTGGCTTGGGGGGACTAGGCGCAGGAGAGGGCGCTGGGCAGCGGGGAGCCCCCCTCCCGCCAGGCCCGGAGCACCAGTGGCCACACCGACTCGACCCCCAGGGCAGCCATGCAGGGGTGGCCGGGCACAACGCAGGCGTCATTGGCAAAGGCGAGCGATTGGCATCCCTCGCAGCGCACCGGCGTGCGCGTCACCAGCACGCGCGGACTGCGAGGCGCCCAAAGCCGCCCCGGGCTGGCGCCAACGCCGGCGGCATCGGTGGCGAAGATCGCCACAGTGGGGCAGCCGGCGGCGGCCGCCAGGTGCATCGGCCCGGAATCGATCGCCAGCACCAGCCGGCTGGCCGCCATCGCCCCCACCAGCTCCGGCAGGCGCAACTGGCCACGCAGATCACGCACGCCATCAGCCAGCAGCCCCGCCTCGATCCGCCGGCCCGGCCCACCCGCACCGACGGGAGGGGCCCCCACCAGCCCCAGCCGGGACGGCGGCAGGTCCAGCTCCGCCTCCAGCCGGGCGCACAAGGCCCGCCAGTGCTCCAAGGGCCAGAGCTTGGCGGGACGCTCGCCGTCCACCGCCAGCAGCACCGGCGGCAGCCCCGCCGGCGGCGGGACCGCGGGCAGCACCGGTGGTTCACCATCCGTGCCCAGCCAGGCCACCCGGCAGAACAGGGCGGCGATGCCTCTGGCGCCGATCCAGCCGGCGTAGCGACGCTCCAGATCGGGGGCACTCCAGTCGGGATCGAGCGCCAGCTGATGCAGTGGGTGCGGGCCAGGAGGCAGGGGCGCCTCCCCCACCACGTACCGCGGCGCCAGGGCCTCGACCCACAGGCGCGTATGGGGGCTATGGCCGTCGGCGTTGATCACCAGGTCGATCGGCCCCCGACGCTGCCGCCAGCGGGCCAGCACGGCCGCCGCCGCCGCGCCCTGTTCCGCCAGCGGCAGGCTGCGGTCAATCCAGGGGTTGCATCGCTCCAGCTCAGCGGTGCGGCGGCTGCCGATGTAGGTGAGATCAGCGCGGGGATACTTGCGGCGCAACTCCTTCAACAGGGGCTGCAGCACCACGTAGTTGCCGAGCTTGGCGGCTCCGAGCACCGTGAGCACAGGCCGATCCCCCAGGGGCTGATCGGCGAAGCGCTGCATCTCAAGAGCACCGTGCTGGTCCAGGCTAGGCGGGCGCGACGACCGCCGAAACCGTGCAAGGGGCAGCATGGGAAGGCTGGGGCCCCCCGGATCCCCCGCCCCCTGTGGCCCCCCAGGAACCCGTGGTCCCCTGTGTGTCGGTGCTGATGCCCTGCCGCAACGCCGGCCCCTTTCTCGAGGAGGCGATCGACAGCGCCCTGGCTGATCCGCAGGTGCTGGAGCTGCTGATCGCCGATGGCGGCTCCGACGACGGCTCGCTGCAGCGGATCGAGCAGCGCAGCCGCCGGGAACCGCGCCTGCGGCTGGTGTCCCGCGCCGACGATGGCCCGGCCGATGCCCTGAACCGCGCCTGGCCCCATGCCCGCGGCACGGTGATCGGCTGGCTGAATGCTGACGACCGCTACACCCCCGGCGCCCCATCCCGGGCGGTGGCGGCCCTGACTGCCCATCCCCACTGGTTGATGGTCTACGGAGAGGGCGAACACATCGACGCCGCAGGGCACCCCCTGGATCGCTACCCCACCCGGGCGCCGCAGGTGGGACTGGCCGGCTTCCGCGATTACTGCTTCCTGTGCCAGCCGACGGTGTTCTGGCGCCGGAGCCTGAGCGTGCTGCTGGGCCCCTGGAACGCCTCGCTGCGCTGCGCCTTCGATTTTGAGTACTGGTTGCGCGCCTTCCGGGCCGTACCAGAACGCATCGGCCATGTGCCGGACCTCCAGGCCCAGAGCCGCCGCCATCCCGCCACCCTTTCGGAAACCCAGACCGGCCAGGCAGTGCTGGAGGCCACCCGCCTCCAGGTCTCCTATCTGAGCGATCCTTCACCCCACATCCTGCTGGCCTACGCCGCCGAGGTGCTGCAGGGGAGCAGTGCGCCACCGCCGGGGTTTACCGCAGAGGAACACCTGGTGGAGCTGCTGCAGGAGCTGCGGCCGCATCTGAGCGACCATCTCTGGCGAGTCGTTCTGGAGCAGCTGCCCGCGGTGGCCGGTAACCTGCAGCCATGATCAAGAACTTGCTCACCGCCCTGTGGATGCTCAGCGGCTTTCTGCTGATCGTCACCGTGTTGCTGCACAGCCCGAAGGGGGATGGCATGGGCGGCCTGGCCGCCAGCGGCGGCTCGATGTTCAGCAGCGCCCGCTCAGCCGAAGCCGCTCTCAACCGCGTCACTTGGACCCTGGTGGCCGTGTTCCTCGGGCTAGCCACGGTGCTTTCGGCCGGTTGGGTGGGTTGACCCGCAGGCCATGCCGCACCCCCGCCGCGCCCTTCTCAACCGCCTGCTGGCGCTGGGTGCACCGCTCAGCGGGATGCTCCCGTTCCTGAGGAGCAATCCAGCCGACGCCGCCTCTCCTGCCGCGGATCCGGCCTGGCGGCTGAGCGATGCCCAGTGGCGCGAACGCCTGAGTCCCGCCGCCTACGAGGTGCTGCGGCGCGAGGGCACCGAGCGGCCGTTCAGCAGCCCGCTCAACGCCGAAAAGCGCAGCGGCACCTTTGTGTGTGCCGGCTGCCGCCTGCCCCTGTTCAGCTCCAAGGCGAAATACGAGAGCGGCACCGGCTGGCCGAGCTTCTGGCAACCCCTGCCCGATGCGATCGCCACCAAGACCGACTTCAAGCTGATCGTGCCCCGCACCGAATACCACTGCCGGCGCTGCGGCGGGCACCAGGGCCACGTGTTCAACGATGGCCCGCGCCCCACCGGCAAGCGCTATTGCAACAACGGCGTGGCCCTGCAGTTCGTGCCGGCGTCGAAACCAACCCGTTGATGGGCGCAGAGCTGCTGCTTGCCCTCGGGCTGCCGCTGCTGCTGCTGACCGGCCTCACCCTCTGGCTGGCCAACCGCCGCCACCGACTGCCCGCCTGGCTGGCCTGGCTCGAGGCCCGCAGCGGCACGATCTGGGTGAGTGGCGTTGTGCTGATGACCAGCATCTTGCTGGTACGCCAACTTCTGCAACGGGCGCGCTAGCCCTCGCCGCCCCACGGCCCTTTGGATCATCGGGTCCGGCGGTGTGCGAAGGCGGAAGCTAATTGGCCTGGCCTCGTGGGGAGAACGAGAGGATCCCAGCGCACGCCTCAGGCCCCGAGAAGAGGCGGCTCGCCGAGACAGCTGGTAGGCGCCGCAAGCCTCGAGGAGTTTCAAACCACAATCGAAAACCAAAAGCCATTTCAGGGGAGAGCCCAACCCAGCTGCCAACAACCCAGCCCCAGAGATCTCCCCAAAACATCTATCCGCCAGAGATAGTAAATCAGAAGCCGGAGAGCAAGCTTCGGGTCAACAGGGAATCTCGGCACCCCAGGGTCCAACCCCACGCAACTCCACAACGATTCTCCACAAACCGAAAGCCCCCAAGCCTGCAGATATTGAATATCGCAAGCAGAAAGGGAGGGCATACGCCCTCCCCCAAAGAGAGCCCGCCTTGGCGGGCCCCATTTTGAAATCGCAGCGACGATCAGTAGTCGAAGTCGCCACCCATGCCGCCGCCACCGGCGGGGGCGGCTTCCTTCTTCTCGGGCAGATCAGCCACGATGCACTCGGTGGTGAGAACCATGCCGGCGATCGAGGCGGCGTTCTGCAGGCCCGAGCGGGTCACCTTCGCGGGGTCAACGATGCCAGCGGCCAGCATGTCGACGTACTCGCCGGTGGAGGCGTTGTAGCCCTCGTTGAAGGGCTTGTTGCGCACGTGCTCCGCCACGACGGCGCCGTTGGCACCGGCGTTCTCCGCGATGCGGCGCAGCGGCGCGGTGAGCGCGGAGGCCACGATGGTGGCACCGATCAGCTCCTCACCGGACAGGTTGGCCGCGGCCCACTCCTCCAGGGCGGGGGCCAGATGGGCCAGGGTGGTGCCGCCACCTGGAACGATGCCCTCTTCGACAGCCGCCTTGGTGGCGTTGATGGCGTCCTCGAGACGGAGTTTTTTGTCCTTCATCTCGGTTTCGGTGGCAGCGCCCACCTTCACCACGGCCACGCCGCCGCTCAGCTTGGCGAGGCGCTCCTGCAGCTTCTCCTTGTCGTAGGAGGAGTCGGTTTCGTCGATCTGCTTGCGGATCTGCTCGCAGCGGGCCTTCACCGCAGCCTCATTGCCCTCGGCAACGATCGTGGTGGTGTCCTTGTTGATCGTGATGCGGCGGGCGGTGCCGAGGTTGTCCACCTTGGCGGCCTCGAGCTTCATGCCACGATCCTCGGAGATCACTTCACCGTTGGTGAGAACGGCGATGTCTTCGAGCATGGCCTTGCGGCGGTCGCCGAAGCCGGGGGCCTTGACGGCGGCCACGTTGAGCACACCGCGCAGGCGGTTCACCACCAGGGTGGCGAGGGCTTCTTTCTCGATATCCTCGGCGATGATCAGCAGTGGACGGCCGGTGCGGGCGATCTGTTCCAGCACAGGCACCAGGTCCTGCACCAGGGCGATCTTCTTGTCGGTGATCAGGATGTAGGGCTCATCGAGCACCGCCTCCATGCGCTCCGTGTCGGTGGCGAAATAGGGCGAGATATAGCCCTTGTCGAAGCGCATGCCCTCGGTGACCTCCAGCTCGGTGGTCATCGACTTGCCCTCCTCGAGGGAGATCACACCCTCCTTGCCGACCTTGTCCATGGCGTCGGCGATCATGCGGCCCACCTCTTCGTCGTTGCCGGCGGAGATGGTGCCCACTTGGGCGATGGCGTTGCTGTCGCTGATCGGCTGGGCATGCTCCTCGATCTTCTTGACGAGGAAGTCGGCAGCTTTGTCGATGCCGCGCTTGAGGGTGATGGCGTTGGCGCCGGCAGCCACATTGCGCAGACCGGCCTTCACCATGGCGTGGGCCAGAACGGTGGCCGTGGTGGTGCCGTCACCGGCGGCGTCATTGGTTTTGCTGGCGGCCTGACGGATCAGGGCAACACCGGTGTTCTCAATGTGGTCTTCGAGCTCAATCTCCTTAGCGATGGTGACGCCATCGTTGATGATCTGAGGAGCGCCGAACTTTTTTTCCAGAACCACGTTGCGGCCCTTGGGACCGAGGGTAACGGCCACCGACTCAGCGAGAATGTCGATACCGCGCTCGAGGGCGCGACGAGCCTGCTCGTTGTAAATAATACGCTTGGCCATGGAAGGCAGAATTCGCGAATGAGGGAACGGTTGAAATCGGTAAAACGGTTGCGAGGCTCAGTTCACAACAGCCAGGATGTCCTTCTCGGAGAGAAGCACGTACTCGTCGGTGCCGAGCTTGATGTCGGTACCGGCGTACTTGCTGTAGAGCACTTTGTCGCCCACGCTCACCTCAGGAGCCTGGCGGGAGCCGTCGTCGTTGCGACGGCCGGGGCCGACCTGCACGACCTCGCCCACCTGGGGCTTTTCCTTGGCGGTATCGGGCAGCAGGATGCCGCCGGCAGTGCGCTCCTCGGATTCGGACACCTTGATGAAGATGCGATCTCCAAGCGGCTTGACCGTGGAGACGCTGAGGGAAACAGCAGCCATGGATGGTTGCGGGAATCGGGGATGGTTTGGCAAGGGTGGGCTCCGCTGCCGCCGCACTGCACGCTGTGGCCCAGGGACTGCGATCCCAATGGCTGGAGCGGAAGGAAGACGGAAACGGAGCCATCCCGGAAGGACGATCTGGCACTCGCGCCCTTCGAGTGCCAACTTACGCCGCCAGCCGGCCACTGCGGCAGTCCCTGCCGCGTGCGGGTGACCGAACCAGGCCGTGCGCGGTGGTCGCGGTGGTAAGGTTGCGCCGCTCCACGCGGGAACGGATTCCCGCTGGACCTCCCCGCCCCCACTTCTTCTTATGGCTGCTGCAGCTCCCGCCGCCTCCGGCACCAAAGGCACCGTCAGACAGGTGATCGGCCCGGTGCTCGACGTGGAATTCCCGCCCGGGAAGCTGCCCAAGATCTTTAACGCGCTCCGCATCGAGGGCAAGAACCCCGCTGGCCTTGATGTGGCTCTCACCGCCGAAGTGCAGCAGCTGCTGGGCGACCACCGCGTGCGCGCCGTGGCGATGAGCTCCACAGATGGCCTGGTGCGCGGCATGGATGCCCTCGATACCGGCGCCCCGATCTCGGTGCCCGTGGGTGAGGCCACCCTCGGCCGCATCTTCAACGTGCTCGGCGAGCCCGTCGACGAGCAGGGCCCCGTAAACGCAACCGCGACGGCCCCTATTCACCGTGCAGCTCCCAGCCTCACCGAGCTGGAGACCAAGCCCAAGGTTTTCGAAACCGGCATCAAGGTGATCGACCTGCTGGCCCCTTATCGCCAAGGCGGCAAAGTGGGCTTGTTCGGTGGCGCCGGCGTGGGCAAAACGGTGCTGATCCAGGAGCTCATCAACAACATCGCCAAGGAGCACGGCGGTGTATCGGTGTTCGGCGGCGTGGGCGAGCGCACCCGTGAGGGCAACGACCTTTACGAAGAGTTCAAAGAGTCTGGGGTGATCAACTCCGAGGATCTCTCCAAGTCGAAGGTGGCACTCTGCTACGGCCAGATGAATGAACCGCCGGGCGCCCGCATGCGTGTCGGCCTGTCGGCCCTCACCATGGCCGAGCACTTCCGCGACGTGAACAAGCAGGATGTGCTGCTGTTCATCGACAACATCTTCCGCTTTGTTCAGGCCGGTTCCGAGGTGAGCGCGCTGCTGGGCCGCATGCCTTCGGCTGTGGGCTACCAGCCCACCCTTGGCACGGATGTTGGTGGTCTGCAGGAGCGGATCACATCCACCCTTGAGGGTTCGATCACCTCGATTCAGGCGGTGTACGTTCCAGCCGACGACCTCACCGATCCCGCCCCCGCCACCACGTTCGCCCACCTGGATGCCACCACGGTTCTCAGCCGCGGCCTGGCCTCCAAGGGCATCTATCCTGCCGTCGACCCCCTCGACTCCACCAGCACCATGCTCCAGCCCAGTGTGGTGGGAGAGGAGCACTACCGCACCGCCCGCGCTGTGCAGAGCACCCTGCAGCGCTACAAGGAATTGCAGGACATCATCGCCATTCTCGGCCTGGACGAGCTCTCCGAAGAAGACCGTCTGACGGTCGATCGGGCCCGCAAAATCGAGAAATTTCTCTCCCAGCCCTTCTTCGTGGCGGAAATCTTCACAGGTCAGAAAGGGGAGTACGTGAAGCTGGAAGAAACCATCCTGGGCTTCAACCAGATCCTGCGTGGTGAGCTCGACGATCTGCCGGAAGCCGCCTTCTACCTGGTGGGCAACATTGATCAGGTGAAGGCGAAAGCACAGAAGATCCTGGCCGACGCCAAGGGTTGATCGGAGTACCTCCCATGACCCTCACCCTGCGCATCCTCGCCCCCGACAAGAGCGTCTTCGACGGCAGCGCCGATGAGGTGATTCTGCCCAGCACCACCGGCCAGTTGGGCATCCTCACCGGTCACGTTTCGATGCTCACCGCCCTCGACAGCGGCGTTCTGCGCCTGCGCATCGGCAGCACCTGGCAGTCGATCGCCGTGAGCGGTGGCTTTGCCGAGGTCGATGCCAACGACGTCACGGTGCTTGTGAATGCGGCCGAGCTGGGCCGCAGCATTGATGCCGCTGCTGCCGAGAAGGAGTTCGAGGCCGCCCAGCAGGCGGCCGCCGGCTTCGAAGGCCAGCCGCCGAGCACCGAAAAGGTGAAAGCCCAGCAGGCCCTGGCCCAAGCCCGGGCCCGCCTGCAGGCAAGCCGGGCCGGCTGACGGCCGTACTCCACCCTGCACCAGCTGGATTCCCCAATTGCCGCAGTCCCTTCGACAGCGGCAATTGGGGATTTTCGCCGGTGAATTGCCGGCCAATGCGCCGGCCTCTCCCCCTGACCCTCTGCACCCCATGGGCATCGGGCGTGATCTGGGCCTGCAGCTCCGGGAGTGGATCCGGACAGGTCTGGATCCAAGCAGCAGTCCCGCCCTAACCAACCGACTGATGGACGCCCTGGGGGCCGAGCCGGGTCTTCGGGCTCCCCTACGGGATCTGGCGGCCCAGCCCCTCACATTGCGGGCCCTGAGCCTGCGGGGCGCCGAACAACAGGCGGCACTGCAAGCGCTGCGGCAGTTACTGGCTGAAACCTACAGCCCGCGGGTACTCACCGAGCTGCTTGATCTCCTGGAGGCCGCCACCGGCGCCGCCGCCGCAGCTCCCCCGGCAGCGCCGGCCACCTCGGTTCCGACAGACCCGAGCCCTCCGTCGATCGCGCCGCGAACCCGTAGTGGTGGGGGCACCTTAACCAGGGGCTGGCCCGGGCTGCTGCGGCGCCATCCCGCCTGGGAAGCCGAACTGCTCGCCATCACCCCTGGCCTGCTCGCCGGTTTTGCCGGGGCGCTCGTCCTGGCCTGGGGCTCAGGGGAGCTCTATCGCTGGACCTTCGAGCGCATCGGCTGGAGCAGCGGGGCCGCGCTGGCCCTTGTGCTGCTGCTGCTGCAGCTCCTCACCCTGCTGCCCGGGCTGCGCCCCCTGCGACGCCAGTGGCTGATGGACCAGCCCTCCAGCGCCGATCCGCACCGGATCTGGACCTGGATCAGCGCCCCCTGGATCCACGCCGTGCCAACGGAAGCCCTGCTCAATGCCGTGCTGCTGCTGGTCGTGCTCGGTTCCACACCCCTGGGGGCCTCCAAGGTGGTGCTGCGGTATCTGCTCACCTGCCTGGCCTGCCAGGCGGCAGCCGTGCTGGTCGCCCGCCGCTGCACTGTGATCCGCCGCTGGGGTGGCGCTTCGGGAGCGATCGCCGCCCTCATCGCCCTGGCCGCCGGCCTCAGTCTGCTGCAGGGCCGGGAGCATCTGTTCCGCGCCGGCCCGCTCGCCATCCCCGCCTGGGTGCTGCTGGTCGTGAACGCGGGCCTGCAGCTGAGCTGGCAGATGCCCCATCAGAACCCCCAGGACACCAGCTGGCCGGCGCAGCGGCTCTGGAGTTCCCCCTGGTGGTGGGGAACTCTGGCGGGAATGGCCTGGGCACTGATCACCCGCGCCGACGAGTGGCTCACCACCCTGCTCAGGGCTGGCGCGGCGAGCTGAAGGGAAGCTCTAGCCGGCGATGCCGCGCATGTATCTCCCCCACAGCTCGGCGGCCAGGGCCCCGGCGGCAGCCTCAGCCGGCCGGCTGTCGTCATTGCCCATCCAGATGCCGGTGAGCAGACCCTGAGCCGGGGAGTAGCCGATGAACCAGGCATCGCGGCCGTTGTTGGTGGTGCCGGTCTTGCCGCGGGCATCAGCCACCACGCCGGCGGCGCGGCCGGTGCCCACCGCCACCGCCTGCTGCAGCATGGCATCCATCTGAGCGGCCACCTCCGGGCTGAGCAGCTGCTGGGGCTTCTCCATCAGCGGCTCGAAGATGCCATGGGCCGGGCAGCTGGCCAGGACCAACTCGGAGCGACAGATGTTGAGGTCGTAGATGCGACTCACACCGTGCATCGGCACCGTGCGGCCGCCGTTGGCCACCACGGCGAAGGCGCGCGCCATCTCGTACAGCAGCACCTCGTTGCCGCCGAGCACCATGCTCGGATCCGGCTGCAGATGGGGGGAGGAGATGCCCAGGCGCCGGGCCATGGCAATCACCTTGTCAAAACCCACCCGCTCGGCCAGGTGCAGGGCCACCGGATTCTCGGAGTAGGCCAGGCCATCCGCCATGCTCAGGCCCGCCGCCCCACCGCGGCTGCAGCCGACCTGCAGCTGATAGAGCGGAGCGCAGGAAATCATGGTGCCGGGCTGGATACCCTGCTCGAGGGCCGCGAGGTAGGTGAAGAGTTTGAACGTGGACCCTGGCTGGCGCAGGGACTGGACCCGGTCGAAGCGGTAATCGCCACCGCCCACATAGGCCAGGATCCGCCCCGAGGAGACATCGAGGGTGATCAGCGCCGCCTGGTTGACCCCGATCGGCCTGGCGCGGTTTTCCAGGAAGCTGCGCAGGATGCGCTGGGCGCGGGCCTGCAACTCCGGATCGATCGTGGCGACCACGTGGTAGTTGCCCCCCTCCTTGCGCGGATCGATATTGAGAGAGAAGCGCTGGCCCTCGAGCTCCCACAAGGCGTAATCGCTGAAGAATGGGTAACTGATCCAGCGCGAGGCGCGGCAGGCACTGGGATCAAAGCTCAGCGGTCGACGCAGAGCATCGCGATACTGCTCCCGGCTGAGGAATCCTTCCGCGTGCATGCGGCCCAGCACCAGGTCGCGGCGCAGCTTGGGGGTCCAGACCTGCTCGTCGGGCAGGGGGGTCTCGAGACGGTTGCTGCGCCGTTCGCGCTCCAGCCGCCTGGCCCGCAATTCGGCGGGAGACGGAGCGCAGATGTTGTAGCCATTGGGGCTGGGCAGCAGGCCGACAAGATAGGCCGCCTCGCTGGCATCGACCTGGCGAACCGACTTGCGGAAATAGAGTTGTGCCGCCTCTTCGAACCCCTCGGCCCCCAGGCCCAGGTACGCGCGGTCCAGGTACATCTTCAGGATTCGGTTCTTGTCGAAGCGGGTTTCCAGCTGCCAGGAAACCGGCAGCTCGCGGAGCTTGCGGGCGAAGGTGGCAAGGGTCGAGGGGTTGGCATCGTCTTCCTGGATCCGCACCCAGGGCCAAGGGGAACGGGAATTGCCGTTCTTCACCCAGGGGTAATACAAGCGCGCCACCTGCTGGGTAAGACCACTGCCGCCGCCGCTGCGCTGCAACAGAGAACGCATGGTGCCACCGATGTCCAGGCCGCTGTTCCAGCCAAAGCGGGAATCCTCTGAGGCGATCAGGGCCTGGCGCAGCACCAGCGGGTAGTCCTCCAGCGTGGGCAGGGCGGTGGCGGCTCCTTCGCGCGCGTCGATCCGGCGGCCATCAGCGGCCATGATCTTCACGGGCCCACCGATGAAGTCGACCCGTGAACCACCGCTGACCGTGCTCAAGCCCAGCAGGGCCGCGACCACCACCCCCGAGCCGATCAGGGCGCTGAGCCCCACCCCGTGCACCCGCTGCTCCCACGGACTGCGAGGGTTTCGGTAGCGCAGAACCGGCGCATCGCGCAGGGGTGAACCCAGCTGCACCGCGTCGCCATGGCGCAGGCGGATCGAACGGATGCGTCGGTCGCGCCAGTAGAGGCCATTAGCGGAGTTGAAGTCCTCCAGCACCCAGTCGCGGTCATCCGCTCGATCCTTCTCGACGAAGGCATGGATGCGGCTGACGCCGACGGCATCGGACACCAGCTCACAGGACGGATCACGGCCGATGCGCAGGCGCTCCTCCGCCAGGACCACGCTCTGCAGCAGGTTGCGGCCTTGCCAGAGCTCCAGGCTGGCCTGGCGCTGACGGGCCAGCTGCAACAGACGTCGGGCGGCGCCTAGACGATCGGCAAGGCCAGCCATGCCGGGCCTCAGCCGGAGCGCATCGGTGGCGCCAGCGTGGGCGCGGGAATCCACCACGATCAACGACTCCGGTGGCTCAGCTCCGCTGGCATAGGCTACGTCGCGCCTCCGGGCCGCCACGATGGACCAGCGCCGCGATCCCTGGGCCCCGTTCCGCTTCTGGGTAGCCCTCACGATCGGGCTCTTCGCCGCGCGGGCCGTGTCCCTCACGAGCCCCCTGCCGCCCGTGCGCTGGTTAGGGGCAATCCCGGGCTGGGTGCTGCTGCTGATGGTCCTGGGGACGCTGCTTCTGGCGGCCGCAGCGCTGCTGTTCCCCGCCCGGGTCGAGCCCTGGCGGGAAGGGGAACCGGGGCTCTGGGCGGAGATCACTGACGACTGGCGCCACTGGTGGCATCGTCGCGGCTTCGGCGGCGGTGGGAGTGGTGCTGTCCGACGGGGAACACGGGGCCGATGAACGCCAAAGCGCGGCTGGTGATGCAACACGACCCCAGCAAGGAGGCGGCCCTGGATCCGGCCCGGCCGCTGACGATCGGCCAGGCCGCCAGCAACCGCCTCTGCTTTCCCGCGAGGGCGGGCGTGGCCGCCCATCACGCGGTGGTGCGCTTCTCCTCCCGCCATGGCTGGATTGTCTGCGACTGGCAGAGCGGAGCCGCGGGCACATGGCTTCGGGGCCAGCGCCTGCGCCGGTGTCGGCCCCTCAGCGATGGCGATGAGATCCAGCTGGGCGACGAGGGGCCGGTGCTGGTGTTCCAGCTGGCCCCGCAGATCCAGGCGGTGCACACCGCGGCGGCCCCGGCTCCACTCACCTTCGCGGGCCGCCGGATCCCCCTCGAGCGGATCCGCTCGACCCACGTGCGCAGCCGCCCCCGCCACCCCCATAGCTTCAGCTGGTGGCTGCTGGTCTGCCTGGGGGGGCTGGTGATGCTGCCCTGGCCCTGGCTGTTCTGGCCCCTGCAAATCGGCGCCATGGCAGCCTGGATGGTGCTGGGCTCCCGCAAGGAGCACGAGGTGATCGTGACCCTGCAGGACGGCATGGCCCACCACCACGGCTTCGCCAACCGGATCACCGCCCTGGGGCATTGCAACGGCATCCGCAGGGCGATCGGCCAGGGGATGGAGGACCGATGACCGGCCTGCTGCGCGAGGGCGCACGGCTGCGCTTCAGCGGCACCGCCACCCCGGCCCGGGTGATCCGGCTGCTGGGGGGTGGCGGACAGGGCCAGGTGTTCGAGGTGGAGTTCGCCGGTGAACCGATGGCCCTCAAGTGGTACTTCCCCGGTTGCCTGGACCGCGATCCCGGCCTCAAGGAGCGGCTGCGCCAGTGCACCCGCAGCGCCGATCCCAACGGCAGCTTTCTCTGGCCGATCCTGGTGCTCGATGCCACCCCGGACTGCCGGCGGGAACTGGCAATCCCGGAAACCAGCTTCGGGTACGTGATGAAGTTGCGGCCCCCAGAATTCGTGGCGGCGGTGGAGCACAATGCCGGCCGAATCGCCATCAGCCTGCGCCAGCTGCTGCGGGTCTGTTTCCATCTAGCGGAGGCCTTCCACGCACTGCACAGCAAGGGGCTCTGTTACAAGGACATCTCCCTGGGGAATCTGTTCCTCGATCCCGCGAGCGGCCGAATCCTAATCTGCGACAACGACAACGTCGATGTTAACGGCAGCGATCTCAGCGGTGTCAGCGGCACGCCGGGATTCATGGCCCCGGAGGTGCTGCTGGGCCGCAGTCGGCCCGGCACGGCCAGTGATCTGTTCTCCCTGGCGGTGCTGCTGTTCCGCCTGCTCACACGCCACGATCCCTTCCGCGGCCTGATGGAGCTGGAGATCCGCTGCCTCGACGCCGCGGCGCGGCGGCGTCTTTACGGTGAAGATCCGGTCTTCATCTTCGATCCCGTCGACGGACGCAACCGGCCGGATGAAATCGAACATCCGGCGCCGCTGCGCACCTGGCCGATCTATCCGACGCACCTCCAGGCCCTGCTGCAGCAAAGCCTGGGTCGCGGCGCACGCGATCCGGCCCGGCGGGTCTACACGAGCCAGTGGATGAAAGCCCTCAGCCGCTGCCTTGACCAGCAGGCTCACTGTCCCCACTGCCACCAGGAGGTGTTCCCCGAGCCCGGTGTGCCCGGTCACTGCTGGGACTGCAGCGGCAGCTTCCCGCCCGCAGGGAGGCTGATCGCCCCTGCCGGCGTGGTGCTGGCCCAACCGGGGAACGAACTGCATCGCCATCACTTCGATCCCCTGGCAGCGGAGCGGATCGACGCACCCCTGGGCCGCATCGAAGTCCATCCCCACAAGCCAGGGGTCCTGGGTCTGCTCAACCTTGGCGACCAGCCCTGGAGCGCCGAGCTCAGGAGCGGCGGGAGCCACAGTGTGGAGCCAGGCAAGCGCTGTAATCTCGCGCTCCTTTCCCGCCTGCACACCCCGCTGGGCCCGCTGGCGATGGTGCCCTGATCTGTCGTTTCCCACCGCTCCACACCGATTCGCCCCATGCCCTTCCCCGACGTCCAGCTCACGCGTCGCCCGCTGCATTTCATCTACCTCTGCGACTGCTCCGGCTCGATGCTGGCCAGCGGCAAGATGCAGGCACTCAACCAGGCGATTCGTCAGTCGCTGCCGGCGATGGTGGAGGTGGCCCAGGCCAACCCCGAGGCTCGGATCCTGGTGCGGATTCTGTCCTTCGCCAACGAGGCCCGCTGGCATCTGGCCACCCCGACCCCTGTGGAACAGGTGGCCGCGGAGTGGAGCGATCTGCCAGCCGGTGGCATGACCGCAATGGGCGAGGGCCTGAAGCTCGTGGCGGCGGCCCTGCGCAGCCCAGCGATGGAGCAACGTGCCCTGCCGCCGGTGCTGGTGCTGATCTCCGACGGGGCGCCCACGGACAACCTTGACGAGGGACTGGCCGCCCTGATGCACGAGCCCTGGGCGCGCAAGGCCGTACGTCTGGCGATCGCCATCGGCCACGACGCCGATCTGGACGTGCTGCAGCAATTCATCGGTCCAGCGGAGGGAGGGCATGGGGCCACCCCCGGCAGCCGACCGCTGCAGGCCAACGACAGCGGCACCCTGGCGCGCTACATCCAATGGGCCTCCACCGCCGTGGTGGGGGCGGCCTCCCAGCCCCGCAGCCAGATCGGCAGCCCGCCGGTCAACGCCGCCATGCCCCTGCCCGATCTGCCCCCCACCCAGCTCGATCCCAATGATCCGAGCGTGATCGTGTGGTGATGCCGGCAAGCCACGGGTGGCGCCGGCCGGTGCTGGCCAGCCGCACCGGCGCCGCCCATCTGCGCCGGGGCCTGCCCTGCCAGGACGCCTGCGGCTGGCAGGGCCTGCGCGATGCCGCCGACGAGCCGGTGCAGGTGCTTGTGGTGTCCGACGGGCACGGCGGTGCGCGCTACCGGCGCAGTGATGTCGGCAGCCGCCTGGCCTGCACGATCGCCCTGCAGGAAGTGGAGCGGGCGATGGAGACCGCCGCCACCGGCAGGAGTCGGGGAACCGACTCTGGCGAGGGGGGATGGGCCGAGTGGCTGGCCTGGGATCTACCGGTGCGCATCGTCGCCGGCTGGTGCCGCGCGGTGGAGGCCCATGACCGGGCCCATCCCGAGACAGACAGCGAGGGGACCGATCCGGCTGTGCTTTATGGCGCCACCCTCGGCCTGTTGGTGCTCACCCCCCACTGGTGGGGCCACACCGGCCTCGGCGACTGGGACCTGGTGCGCCTGCGCTGCGGCGGACCGGCGGAGTTGCTGAGTGAGGAGCCAGAGCGGGACATGGCGGGAGAGGCCACCTACAGCCTGTGCATGCCCCAGGCGGAGCGCCACTTCAGGGCCCGCAGCAGCCTGCAACGGCAGACGGCGGCCGATCCGCCGTTCCAGCTGCTGCTCTGCACCGACGGGATCCGCAAGTCCTGCGGCTCGGATGCGGATTTCCTGGTTCTGGCGGGCCATCTGGCGGAGTTGCCGGCCAACAGGCCCCAGGGAGCACCCCTGGGG
>JBKDSQ010000026.1:0-3555 GCA_046340895.1 Synechococcaceae cyanobacterium
GAGGAGGAATCGGCACTGAGCAACAAGGAATCGAGCTTGGATTCGAGCGCGGCGAGACGCTCGATATCGTTCTCGATCAGCTTCGTTCGCCTCTCGCTCTCTTGCGCGCGCCTCTGCCATTCTTTCTCTCGCTTCTCGCTCGCGAGCACCCTGATCTGCGCGTCGACTGTTGGATGCCAGTTTAACCTCGCCAACCAGCGCCGCCACGGCGGCAAGGAGGAGAGGAATTCCGATTTGCTGATTAACTTTGAAGTGGAGGAATCCGAAGGGATCGACATGGCTGTAGGAAGTGAAAAAGGTGGCCAGAATAATCAGAACGCCCGCCGCCAGGGAGACCCAGCCCGCCGGATCCAGAGGCGCGTTGTCTCTCGATCCTGTGTTAGGGGCCTCTGTTGTGAAGGACATGAGATTGCCTGGGTCGACCGGCAAGTCATCTGTCTATGATACAGGTGTATTGGTGGGCTGTATGCAATTGCTCGCCTTTTGTTTTCGGGATTGTCAACGCACACGTTGAGCCGTCTGCGGCCACCTATGGCGCCAGCGCCGCCAGTGCCTGTTCGCCCTTCAGCGCCGCTGGCAGCGCCGCCGCCAGCTCCGCCACGCTGCGGCCGCTGACCGGATCGATCCAGTCCGGGGCGATCTCCGCCAGGGGCACCAGCACGAAGGCGCGCTCGCGCAGCCGCGGGTGGGGCAGGGTCAGCCGCGGGGTGTTGAGGCGGCGGTCGCCCATCAGCAGCAGGTCGAGGTCGAGACTGCGGGGGCCCCAGCGCTCGCCGCGCGTCCGGCCGAAGCGGCGCTCCGTCGCCAGCAGGCGCTCCAGCAGGGCTTCAGGCCCCAGCGCCACCGCCAGCAGGGCACAGCCGTTCACGTAGTCGGGCTGGGGCGGGCCCACGGGGGCGCTCCGGTACCAGCGGGAGCGGGCCAGCAGCCGCACCCCCGGGCTGGCCGCCAGCGCCGCCAGGGCTTCCTCCAGGGTGGCCCGGCAGTCGCCCAGGTTGGCTCCCATGGCGATGGCGGCCTGCTGGGGCGGCGGCGCGCTCATGCGGTTTCAACGCGGCGGCGGACCATCTCGATGGCGACGCGGCCGTCAAAGCCGGCGATCGGCGCCGCCACCTTCGTGAGGCTGGAGCGCACCTCCCACACCTCCGGAAAGGCCAGCACCGCGTCGCAGATGCGGCTGTTCAACCGTTCGATCGTGCGATCACGGCAGCCCTCCACCAGCGCCTTCACCCGCTCGATCACCGTGGCGTAATTGAGGGTGTGGGCCAGCTCGTCGTCGTCGCCGGCGCGGGAGAGGTCGAGCCGGATCGCCAGATCCACCGAAAACCACTGCCCCAGCTCCTGCTCGGCGTCGAAAAAGCCGGTGTGGCCGTAGGCGCGGAGGCCGCGGATGTGCAGGGTGTCCACGCCTCAGCCGCGGCGGTAGAAGGGCCGCTTCACCACCCGGGCCGGCTCGGCCTTGCCGCGGATCTCCACCGCCAGCTCGGTGCCGATCTTGGCCAGCGCCGCCGGCACATAGGCCAGGGCGATCGGCTCGGCCAGCGTGGGCGACCAGCTGCCGCTGGTGACCTCGCCAACCACCTGGCCGTCGTGCAGCACCGGGTAGCCGTGGCGGGCGATCGCGCGCCCCTGCAGCTTCAGGCCCACCAGGCGCTTCGGCACCCCTTCGGCGCTCTGGCGCTCGAGCACGGCGCGGCCGATGAAGGCGGCCGGCATCTCCAGGTGCACCAGCCAGCCCAGGGATGCCTCCAGCGGCGTGGTGGTGGCGTCCATGTCGTTGCCGTAGAGGTGCATGGCCGCCTCCAGCCGCAGCGTGTCGCGGGCGCCGAGGCCGCAGGGGGTCACCCCCTCCGCCAGCAGACGCTCCCACAGCACCAGGCCCGCCTCGCGGCTCAGCAGCAGCTCGAAGCCGTCTTCGCCGGTGTAGCCGGTGCGGCCCACGAACACCGGCGCCCCCTCCAGGGCGCCGCCGCGCAGGGTCAGATCGCGGTGGCCGAAGCGGGGCAGCCCGGAGAGGTCGGCGCCGCTGAGGGCCTCCAGCCGGGCCGGCGCCTCGGGACCCTGCAGGGCCAGCAGCACGCCGTCGCCCTTGCGGTCGCGCACCGTGATCCCCTGCGGTTCCAGCTGGCTGCGGATCCAGGCGGTGTCGGCCTCGGCGCAGGCGGCGTTGATCACCAGCACCAGCTCATCGGTGTCCGGCCCCACCGCCTCGCCGCCTGCCTCCCCTGCCGGCCGCCGGCCGCGGTCGTAGACGATCAGGTCGTCGCGGATGCCGCCCTCGTCGTTGAGCAACACCGTGTAGCAGGCCTCGCCCGGGCCGATGCGGAACAGGTCGCTCGGCACCAGGGCCTGCAGGGCGTCTTTCACGCCATCGCCGCGCAGCTCCAGCACGCCCATATGGGAGATGTCGAACACCCCGCAGGCCTGCCGCACCGCCTGGTGCTCCTGCACCAGCCCGCCGAACTGGACCGCCATCTCCCAGCCGGCGAAGGGCACCATGCGGCCGCCGGCGGCCCGGGAGGCCTCATGCAGCGGCGTGCGGGCGAGGGGCGGCGCGGCGGGGTCGGGGGCGGCCATGGGAGCGCAGGGGCAGCGGTGGCCGGATCCTATGGAGAGGGGCCGGCCTGCGGTTGCGCTTCCGAAGTCCGCAGAAAGGCTGACGATCCGGATTCCCCCATGGCCTTCCGGGCGTGGAGTGATTACGTTGAGCGGCCCAGCCTCCCTTTCCGGATGGGCAACCGCCCCAGCTGCCGCAGCTGCCGCCACTCCAGCCCACCCGACGGTGGGCAGGCCATCTGGTGCCAGCTGCGACAGCTGGCCATTCACCCCGATCTGGCGGGTGATCTGTGGTGCCACCACTGGACGGCCCGCTCCCCGAAGCTGCCGGTGATGGCCCCCCATGGCGTTTCCGCCCAGCCCCCGGCCGATGAGCAGCTCACCCTGGCCGGGATGGAGCGGGAGGAGGGCTGAGGCGCTGCCGCTGCGCCGCACCCTCATCGCGTGGGGAATGCCCCATCGAGTAGTCGCGGCTACTGCGCGGCCCAGGCTGGGTTCCGGTACAACTAAATTAAGCAATCTCAACCACCGCCCTGGAGGTGCCCCGCCTTGGTCGTGAGCCCCACGCCCACCACGCCGCTCGAGCTGATGGCGGCCCAGGTGGAGTGCGAGATCATCACCCTTCCCACCGGCGCCCAGGTGTTCCAGCGGGGGGCAACCGCCAATGCCATCTATGGCGTGCGGCGCGGCATCGTGGAGCTCACGGGCGAGGAGGGCGAGAAAACCTGCTACCGCCCCGGTGAGCTGTTCCGCTATCTCGACATCGTGTGGCGCGAGGGCCTGCACCGCAGCGATGCCGTGGCGCTTACGCCGGTGGAGGTGCTGCGGCTCGACCGGCTCCGCTTCCTCAACCTGCTCCACAACCACCCCACCCTGGCGATCCTGCTGATCGGCCAGCAGCACGACCGCCTGCGGGAGCAGCGGGCCAGCGGCACCTGCTGCTACTGAGCCGCCGTCGGCGCAGACGCCCCGCCGAGCAGCAGCAGCAGCGAGCGCACC
>JBKDSQ010000027.1:0-12308 GCA_046340895.1 Synechococcaceae cyanobacterium
CCCTTACCAAGGGAGTGCTCTACCGCTGAGCTACAAGGGCGTGTGGAGGATGGGCCGGGTTGGATTTGAACCAACGTAGGCAGAGCCAGCGGATTTACAGTCCGCCCCCATTAACCACTCGGGCACCGACCCGAACCACACCCCGAGAACTTACCAGCCGACGCGCCCCCCATGCACCTGCTCGTGCTCCACGGCCCCAACCTCAACCTGCTGGGCAGCCGCGAGCCCGGCCTCTACGGCCACGCCACCCTCCCGGACATCGACGCCGGCCTCCAGGAGCGGGCCCGGGCCCTGGGAGTGGGCCTGGAGTGCTTCCAGAGCAACCACGAGGGGGCGCTGGTGGAGCGGATCCACCAGGCCGGCGCCGCCACCGGCGGGGGCTGGTTCGACGGCATCCTGATCAACGCCGGCGCCTACACCCACACCTCGATCGCCATCCGCGACGCCCTCCTGGCAGTGGCGATCCCCTTCGTGGAGGTGCACCTCAGCAACGTCCACGCCCGCGAGCCGTTCCGGCACCACTCCACCCTGGCCGACAAGGCGGTGGGGGTGATCTGCGGGTTCGGGCCGCTGAGCTACAGCCTCGCCCTCGACGGACTGGTCGCCCACCTGCGCACCCGGGAGTCGCGATGAGCCCCACCCCAACCACCGCCGCCCAGGACGCCGCCCCGGCCCGGGTGCGCTGGCTGGCGGCCCCCACCAGCGCGGTCTGGCTGGCACAGGCCCTGGCCCACCCGGACACCCTGCTGCTCGATCACGCCCACTGCGAGCGCAAGGCGGCCGGCGTGGCCCTGCAGCTGATGTTCCGCTACCCCTCCGACGCCGACCTGGCCCGGGCCCTCAGCCCCCTGGCGCGCGAGGAGCTGGAGCACTTCGAGCAGGTGCAGGCGCTGCTGGAGCGGCGCGGCATCCCGCTGCGGCCCCTGGCGGCCCCGCCCTACGGCGCCGGCCTGGCCCGGTTGGTGCGGCGGCAGGAGCCCGAGCGGCTGCTCGACAGCCTGCTGGTGGCGGGCCTGATCGAGGCTCGCAGCCATGAGCGGATGGCCCTGCTGGCGGCCCACAGCCCCGATCCCGAACTGCGGACCCTCTGGGGCCAACTGCTGGCCAGCGAGGCGCGCCACTTCGGCCTCTACTGGGTGCTGGCGGAGCGACGCTTCCCGCGCCAGGCGCTCACGCAACGGCTGCAGGAGCTAGCGGCCGAGGAGCAGGCCCTGCTGGAGCGCCTGCACCCTCAGCCGCGCATGCACAGCTGAGGGTCGTCGAGGCGGGGGTAGCGATCAGCGATCGCATCGCCGGTGAAATCGGCCACCCAGCCGGCCGGGTCGTTGAAGAACCGCAGGGCGCAGAACTGGGGCTCAGGCCCCATGTCGAACCAGTGGCGGATGCCGGCCGGCACCGCGATCCAGTCGTTCTGCTCGCACAGCAGCTGCAGCACCTCCTCGCCGATGTGCAGGCAGAACAGGCCGCGGCCCTCCACGAAGAAGCGCACCTCGTCCTCGCTGTGGGTGTGCTCGGCCAGAAACTTCGCCCGCAGGGCCTGTCGCTCCGGGTGGTCCGGGGTCATGCGGATCGCGTCGACCGTGGCATAGCGCCCGTCGGCCTGCACCCGGGCGATCTCCTCGGCATAGGCCGCCAGAATCTCCGTCTGGTCAGCCCCTTCAGGCAGGCTGGCGCGGGCGGGCCAGTGATCGAGCGCCACCCCTCGCGCCGCCAGCTCCCGCACGATCAGCGGCCGGTCGTTGGTGAGCAGGGTCGGCGCGGCGGCCGGATCGTGGTGAATCGTCAGCTGGGTCACGGCGGCCGGCCCGAAGCGAGGTCCAGCCCAGCCTAGAAAGGCTGCGACGCCATTCCCCGCCATCACCTTGCCGATGCCTGCCCGGGGCGAGCCCGGAGCCCTGCCCACCGCCCCGTTCGCCGCCGCATCACGCCCATCCGCAGGGATTGGGCACCCCCCGGCGGCCGGCGAGAGCGGCCGTGGCGGCCTCAGCCTGGTGGGGGTGGGTCCCGGCGACCCGGAGCTGCTCACCGTGGCGGCGGTGCGGGCGATCCAGGCCGCCGATCTGGTCGCCTACCCCGTCGCCCGCCCGGAGGCGGAGGGCATGGCGGCCACGATCGCGGCCCCCTGGATCCACCCCGGGCAGGAGCGCCTGCCGCTGCTGTTTCCGATGGTGGTGGAGGCGGAACCGCGGCGCAGTGCCTGGCGGGCAGCCGCCGCCTCGCTGGCGAGCGCCGTGGCGGCCGGCCGCCGCGTGGTGCTTCTCTGCGAGGGCGATGTGTCGCTCTACGCCACCGCCAGCTACGTGCTGCTGGCCCTGCGTCGTCACCACCCCGATCTGCCCGTGCGGCTGATTCCGGGGATCAGCGCGGTCGCCGCCGCCGGCGCGGCTGCAGCCTTCCCCCTGGCCCTGCACTCAGAGGGTCTGCTGATCCGCCCCACCCCCGAGAGCCGCGAGGCGCTGGCGGAGCTACTCGAGCAGGCGGCCGCCGCGGACTGGGTGCTCGCCCTGCTGAAACTCGGGCACCGCTGGGCCTGGGTGCGGCCCCTGCTGGAGCAGCGGGGGCTGCTGGCAGACGCCCTGTTCGCCGGACGGATCGGCTGGCCGGAGCAACGGCTCGCTCCGGCGATCGACCTGCCTGCCGGCGAGGAGCCCTACTTCTCGCTACTGCTGATCCGCCAGGGGCTGCCACCGGTGCTGCCGGGGTGACGCCCAGAGCACGGATCCCCGTATCGCCGGCGCCCCGTGATCGCCGGCCACCACGGGCAGGCTGGGGATTCGTCCCGCCATGCCATGCGCGAAATCGTTTTCCGGGTCACCGCCGAGCGGCCGGGCCACCTTGAGGCCACGGCCGAGCGCCCACGGCTCACGGTGAGCGCCGGATCGCAAGAGGAGTGGCACCACGAGGCTCGGGACACCCTGATCCGCGAACTGGGCCCCACCCACATCACCTACCGCATCCGCCTGCGCCGCGGCCCCGGCGACCACCGCAGCGGGCACCCCTTGGATCGGATCCCCGCCACGGGCGACGGCAGGGGACGGCCTAGTTTGCTGACATGAAAAGAAGCGATAGGTTTTACACCCTTTTCCACGCGGAATCTGCCAGCAACCCACCACCGGCCCACGCGCCAGCCACCCGCATCCCTGCGCCAGACCAGCTTCCTGCCGGCCTCCCCGGCGGAGAGGACCTCTGGGCCTCCCCCCAGCGGCGCCGCTACCTGCGCTCGCTCCAGCCGGAATGACGGAGCCTTCCGCCCGATCCCCGTTCCACCCTCCCCTGGTGCTGGTGCACGGCCTGCTCGATACCCCGCGGGTGTTCGACGGGCTCTGCCGCGCGTTGGGGGAGAGGAGGCAGCCGCGGTTGATCCCGGCGCTGCCGCTGCGCCTCGGCCGCACCCCGGTACTGGAGGCGGCCGAGCTGCTGGGGGAGCGGATTGAGGCTGCCTTCGGACGCGAGCGGCCCCTGGATTTGTTCGGGTTTTCCATGGGCGGTGTGATCGCCCGAGCCTGGATCCAGCTGCTGGGGGGGCATCGCCGCACCGAGCGGTTTTTCAGTGTCGGCAGTCCGCAACAGGGCACCCTCACGGCCCGCCCCTGGCCGGGCCGGCTGTTTGCCGGCATCGCCGATCTACGCGCCGACAGTCCGCTGTTGCAGCGGCTCAACGGCGATCTGGAAACCCTGCGCCGGATCGACTGCCGCAGCTTCTATTCCGCCATCGACCTGGTGGTGCTGCCGAGCTGGCGGGCGGTGCTGCCGGTGGGCACGCGACGGCTGTTGCCGGTGTGGACCCACCCCCAGTTGCTGCGCGATCCGGCCGCGATCCGCCCCCTGGCCGAGCAGCTGCTGCGGCCCTGAGCCCCACATCCGGCGGGGGCCCATAGCGTGGGGGCACCCCAGGGCGACGAGGTCCGATGGGCTGGCTGGAGATCTCCCTGCTGGTGCGCTGGTTGCTGGGGTGGATCCTTGGGCTGCGCCTTCCCGCTCTCCCAGAGGCCCCGGACGGCCCCGCCGCCCCCGCCAGTCCCTCCCAGGCCCCTTCGCTGCTGATCCCCGCCCGTAACGAGGCGGCGACCCTGCCCCATCTGCTGGTGGCGCTGGCACAGCAGAGCCTGAGCCCGCTGGAGGTGATCGTGATCGACGACCATTCCGACGACGCCACGGCGGCGGTGGCGGTGGAGGCGGTGCCGTCGCTCGGGGTCCGGGTGATCCAGCCGCCACCCCTGCCACCGGGCTGGTGCGGCAAGACCTGGGCCCTGCATCACGGCGTCGCGGCCAGCCGCGGCGAGCTGGTGGTGTTTCTCGATGCCGACACCGAGCCGCAGCCCCGGTTCCTGGCCAGCCTGGTGGCGGCGCATGGCCGCTGGGGCGGGCTGATCTCGGTGCAGCCCTACCACCGCACGGAGCGGCCCTATGAGCTGCTGTCGCTGCTGTTCAATCTCGTGGGGCTGATGGCGGTGCCCCTCGGGCCCCGCTGCGGTGTGGCCTTTGGGCCGGCGATGATCAGCAGCCGGGCCGATTACCACCGCAGCGGCGGCCACGCCGCTGTGGCGGGCAAGGTGGTGGAGGATTGGTTCCTGGCCCATGCCTATGAGGCGGCGGGCCTGCCGGTGAGCGCCTGGATCGGCCATGGGCAGATCGCCTATCGCATGTATCCCGGCGGGCTGGGCGACATGGTGATCGGCTTCGACAAGAACTTCGCCACCGCCGCCGGTGAGGTGCGCTGGCCCTGGATGCTCGCCGTGCTGCTCTGGCTCTCCGGCCTTTTCTGGGCCGCCTGGTGCCTGCCGGCCTCGTTGCTGGGGTGGCCGCTGGTGGGGGATCCGACGCCGCTGGCCACTCTTGTGCTCTACGCGGCCTTCGCCCTGCAACTGCTGGTGATCACGCGTCCGGTGGGACGGTTCCGCTGGATCAGTCTGGTGTTTCCGCTGCCGGTGCTGTTCTTCCTTGGCGTCTTCCTGCTGGCGATCCTCAACCTCGAGCGAGGCCAAGTGGTGTGGAAAGGCCGCCGGGTCTCCACCCGCTGATGGCCGCGCCGGCCGCGCCGCTGCTGAGCTCGGCCCTGGGCTGGCTACTCTGGTCGCTGCTGGTGGGCGGCCTGGCCAATCGGCTGCCACCCGCCTGGCTGGCGGGTGGCAGCCCCAGCGCAGCGGCAGGGAAGCGGGAGAGCCCCGAGCGCTATGAGCAGCTGGTGGCGATTCGCCGCTGGAAGCCCTGGCTGCCGGATGCGGGCGCCGCCCTGCCCGGGGGGGTGCGCAAGGCGAGCCTGGCGCGCCGTGACCGGACACGGCTCGAGCGGCTGAGGCTGGAGACCCGCCGGGCTGAGCTCGTGCACCGGGCCCTTTGGCCGTTCTGGATCATCACCGCCCTGTGGCTTCCTCCCTTGGGGGTGGTGATCAATCTGATCTTCGCCACCGTTTTCAACCTTCCCTGCCTTTTGGTGCAGCGCTACAACCGCCTGCGCCTGGAGCGGCTGCTGCGGCGTCTGCGCGATTGAAACCCCAGGGGCTCAGGGGCCTAGCACGGTGTCGCACAGATCCAGATCAAGCGGGATTCCGCCATCCTCCGCGTGGCGGGCCAGCACAAGACGGTGCCGCCCGGGCTCGAGCCGGAAGGCCTCACAGCTCTCGTCGAACCACGCCAGGCGCCGCAGCGGAATCGCCAGCTCCAGGCGCCGCACCTCCCCCGCGGCCAGCGAGAGCCGCTGGAAGCCCGCCAGCTGCCGCCGCGGCCTTTCCACCACCTGCCCCGGCGGCTCCAGATACACCTGCACCACCTCGGCGGCCTGCATCGACCCGGCGTTGCGCACGGTGCAGCGCAGCGTCACCCCATCGGCGCCGGGGGGGAACTCCAGAGCGGCATCGCCCAGCGCAAAGCGGCTGTAGGAGAGGCCGAATCCAAACGGGAATGCCGCCGCCCGCCCGTTGCGGGCCAGACGTCGGTAGCCGTGCCACAGGTCGTAGTCCACCCGCTCCGCGCGAGGCGCGAACGGGGGCAGGTCCTCGGCGCTCGCCGGCACCGAAAACGGCATCCGCCCGGAGGGCGAGACCCGCCCGAGCAGCACATCCGCCAGGGCTGCCCCCCCTTCCTGGCCGGGGTACCACAACAGCAACAGGCCCGGCACCTGCGCGCTCCACTCCTGGCAGAGGATCGCACCGCCTCCCATCAGCACCACCACCGTGCGCGGATTGGCGGCCGCCACCGCACGGATCACCGCCACCTGGCGGGCCGGCAGGGCCAGATCGATCCTGTCGCCGGCGGCGAAGTCGCCGCCACTGCGGGCCGAACCAAAGCGGGTGACCGCCGCGATCAGGCCCGCCAGCGGCGTCCACAGCCGATCCAACGCGGCCGGCCCGAGACGCCGTCGCAACCAGTCGGGCGCTGGCACCTGCGCCAGGATCGGGGCCAGATCACCCGGGTGGATGTGCTCCCCCTCGTGGCGCCAGTCCAGTCCCACCACCACCACGGCCGCGTCGCAGGCAGCCGCCTGCCGGGCCGCGCGCCGGGGGTTGAGGCCTGGGTCGTGGCGGATCAGCAGCTCGGGAGCCGCCGCCCGCAGTCCCTCCAGGGGCGTCAGCACCGTTCCCGGGGCGGGACGGGTATCGGAGGAACCCCGATCGCCCAGATTCGCCACCGCCGCCAACGGCCCGAGCACCGCGAGGGAGCGAGCGCCGGCCAGGGGCAGCACATTGCCCTCGTTCCGCAGCAGCACGATCGCCTTGGTGGCCGCCTCCCGGGCCAGGGCGCGATGGGCGGGGCACCCCCGCAGCGCCTCGGGATAGCTCCCCGCCGGCACGGCCAGCTGGGCCCGCAGCTGACGTTGCACCGCATCCTCGATGCGGGCCATCGGCAGCCGGCCATCGGCCACGGCCTCCGGCACGCAGCCGCTCAGGATCATGCGGAACGGCATCTCCAGGTCCAGCCCCGCCAGCAGGCCGGCGACGCCATCGCGCAGACCGAAGATGAAGTCCGTCACCACGAACCCGCTGAATCCCCAGCGCCGCTTGAGGATGGCGTCGAGAAGCTCCGCGTTCTGGCTGCACCATTCACCGTTGACGCGGTTGTAGGCCGCCATCACCGAGCCCGCACCCGCTTCGACGCAATCGCGGAAGTGGGGCAGATACAGCTCGTGCAGCACGCGTGCGGATGCGCGCACATCCACCAGGAAACGGGAGCTGTCGATCGAGTTCAAGGCGAAATGCTTGACGCAGGCGACGGCGTGGCGCTGCACACCGCGGGTCATCGCCGCCCCGAGATCTCCGAGGAGCACCGGATCCTCGCCGTAGGTTTCCTGGGCACGCCCCCAGCCGGGGTGACGCAACAGGTTGACGCAGACGACACCCGCCCAGTTGGCACCGAAGGAACGGGCCTCCCTGGCGATCGCCTCGCCGATGCGCTCCTCCAGCTCCGGATCCCAGGTGGCCCCTCGCGCCATCGGCACCGGGAAGGTGGTGGCACCCCCCTCCAGCACCACCCCACGGGGACCATCCACAAAGTGCAGTCCGCGCAATCCCAGCCGGGGCACCTGCCCTGCGGGCCAGGGGTGGCGGTGGGAGGCATCGCGCAGGGCGATGTCGGCCATGCCCGCCCAGAAGGGCGTGCCCCCCTCGAGCAGGGCGAACGCCTCCTCGGGGCGAAGCTGGGGCATGGCCACCGCGGGCGCAGTGACCCCATGCTGGCGAGCCAAGGCCAATCGCACCGCAGGAGAACCGCCGCGTCCAAGACGTCGCAACCGACACCCATCCTGTAGAGTGCAGTTGATTCCCGAACCACTCTTCAGCAGGTTTCTTCCCGAGGCGGCGACTCCAGCCAAATCAAGCCAAGGATTTCCCCACCAGGCCAGCGACCCTCTCCAGGGCTTTCGACGAATCGGTTCATAGTTTTCAATGTTTCAATGACCATTTTTATCGGCAACCTTTCCTTCGATGCCGAAGCGGAGGATGTTCGCAGCCTCTTCGCCGAATATGGCGACGTGCGGCAGTGCTCCATGCCCCTCGACCGGGAGACCGGCCGCAAGCGGGGCTTCGCGTTCGTTGAGATGGAGGATGCCCAAAAGGAAGATGCCGCCATCAACGACCTCCAGAATGTCGAATGGATGGGCCGGGCGATCCGCGTCAATAAAGCGGAACCACGAACCGGTGGCGGTCCCCGTCGCTCCGACCGGCGACCCGCCGGTGCCTTCGGCGGCGGTGGCGGCTATAACGGCGGCGGCTACGGCGGCGGCAACCGTTCCTGATCCCTCCAGTGCCAGGGCCCTATCGCGTGCGCACGGTGGTGGCCCACGAACACACCGTGCCGGACGAGGTGCGTGCCCCGCGCTTCGCCAGCCTGGCCCTGGCCCGCGCCTATGCCGGAGATGCGGTGGCGGCAGGCGAGCGCGGGGTCGTCATCGAGAAGCTGGCCCCCGGCGGCTGCTGGCTCCCCCTGCTGTCTCTGTGAGCGGAGGCAGGGCCGGCATGCCTGCTCCCAGGCCCATCCGGATGCGCTCCTCGATGCCCTGATCCGCCAGCTCCTCCGGAACCAGCAGGGTCAAGGTCTCCACCAACCCGCCAGCGGGAGGGGTGGGCCATGGCACCAGGTTGGCCGTGGCACACGCCAGGGCCTGCAGGGGCTTCGGCACCACGAGCCGTAGCCCCGCAGGCTCCCGCAACGAACACCAGGTCCGCCAGTCGTGCTGTGCCTGGCGCGGCGCACGCTGCAGGCGCAGCCCAGCCCGCTCCAGCAGAGCCACCCAGCCTGGTGCCTGCTCCTGGGGTGGGGCCAGCACCGGGCCATCCCAGCCACCGGCGCGCGCCAGCAGCACCAGGGGCAAGGCGCCCAGGACCAGCACGCGGACACCAGGGGGCGGCGACTCCAACTCCAGCTCGGGCACCAGGGCCGCATCCACCACCCCTTCCCGCACCAGATGGACCCAGTCGTGGCCGGTGAGAAAGCGGGCCGGGGGGAGCAACAGGCCTTCGCCCCCCTCGAACAGCGGGCGGTGCAGCAGATCGCAGCCCAGGGCCACCATGCCGCAGGCGAGTCGGTGGGAGCGGGCCGCAAGGCGCAGATGGCGGATGCTGCCGTTGCTGCCGAAGCGACGCCCCCAGGGCAGCCGCTGGTCGCGGCGCAGGGCGAAGTCATCCGCCAGGCGCTGGTAGCGACGGCTGACGGTGGGCTGGGAGAGATCGAGGTGGCGGCTCGCCTGTTGCGTGCTGCCGGTGAGCTCGAGCAGATCGAGCAGGAGCACATCGCGCAGCAGCTGCGGCAGCTGATAGCGGAGGGGGGAGGGGGTGTGCGCCATCTGCGCCGGTCATCTGTCACCAGCGTCCCCGGCGCAGCGCCGCGCAGCGGCAACTCTCCTGCGAAAGACGGCGCCCTCAGGTGCGGGCGTTGATCGCAATCACCGCCAGCCCCCCCAGCAGCACGGTCAGCGCCAGGAACAGCGCCACCGTCGATCCGGCGAGCGCGTTGGCCAGCAGCGCCAGCGCCACGGCGGCCACCACCAGCAGCAAGGCGGCTGACCAGCGAGAGTTGTTCACGGATCGCGCGGCGGCAGGGTCCCCATGCTGACGAGTTGGCCGACTGTTGCCACGCACCCGCACCTACCGCAACGGAAGCAGGGGGGGCGCAGGGCGGGGCGGCGAGCGGCCCTGCTTCTGGCCTCGCTGCTGGCCACCCCGTCGGCGGCGGCGGCCCCGGCGGCGGTTCCAGGTGTGGAGGTTTGCGTGATCGCGCCGCGGCTGGAGGCCGAGGCCAACGCACACCCCCGCGCAACCCTGCCTCTCTCCCGACCCACGATCTTCGTGCGCGACCCCCTGGCGCGGGTGCGGCTGGTGCGGGGCGGCCACGTGCTCTGGCAACGCCAGGCCGCGCCGGGGGAGGCGCTTCAGGGACCGATCGCCTGGCCGCTGGCACCGCTGCGCGCCGGGGAGCGCCTGCAACTCCAGCTCCAGCCCACAGCGGCCGCCCCCGACGCGTACGCCACGGTCGACCTCCAGGCCGCCCCAGCCGCCACACTCGCGCGCGGCAACGCCCGGCTCGCCGCCTTGGGCACCGACCCGCAAAGCTGGCGGCGCGCGGTGGAGGAGGCGCTGCAGCGGGGCGAGGCGGCCCTGGCCACCGCCCTGCTGTTCGCCTTTGAGGGCCCCAGCGCACCGGATCTCGACGCGCTGCGCCTCGAGGCCTTCCAGCGCAGCTGCCGCTAGCGCTGCCGCAGCCGCCGACAGCACGCTCTGCCAACCTGGAGCCCGGCCCCATGCGGCGCCATGACCCAACCGGCCTGCGAAGCCCCCCCCCCGTTCGACCTTGAAGCCCTGCGCGCCCCCGTGCGCCGCGGCCAGACGCGTCCACTGGCCTGGCGGCTCGCCCAGCTGGGGCGTCTGGAGGCACTGCTGGCCGAGATCGGTCCGGCGCTGCACTCCGCCCTGGCGGCCGACCTGGGCCGGCCGCCGGTGGAGGCGGCCATCGAGCTCTCCCTGGTGCGCCAGGAGTTGCGGCTGGCCCAGCGGCGGCTGCGGGCCTGGATGCGGCCGCGGGCAGTGGCGTTACCGGCCTGGGCCTGGCCGGCGCGGGCCTGCGTCCAGGCGGAACCCCTGGGCTGCGTGCTGATCCTCAGCCCCTGGAACTACCCCTTCCAGCTCTGCCTGATCCCCCTGGTGAGCGCCCTGGCGGCCGGCAACACGGCCGTGCTCAAACCCTCCGAGCTGGCACCGGCCACCGCGGCGCTGATCGCCTCGGCGGTGGCCCGCCACCTCCCGGCGGACACGGTGCGCGTGGTCTGCGGCGATGCCGCCGTGGCCGCGACGTTGCTGGAACAACGCTTCGATCACATCTGCTTCACGGGCAGCGGCCGGGTCGGGCAGCTCGTCATGGCCGCCGCCGCCCGCCACCTCACGCCGATCACGCTGGAACTCGGGGGCCGCTGCCCAGCCATCGTCCTGGCGGACGCCGACGTGGCTGTCACAGCGCGCCGGCTGGTGTGGGGCAAGGGTCTCAACGCCGGCCAAACCTGCGTCGCCCCCGACCACCTGCTGGTGGTGCCCGCGCTGCGGCAGCCCCTGCTGGCGGCGATGGCAGAGGAGATCCGGCGCTTCCACGGCGACGACCCCCTGGCCAGTCCCGACCTCGGACGGATCGTGCACGAGGGCCAGTTCATGCGGCTGGCAGCTCTGCTCGAGGGGGCCCGGCGCGAGGGGCGCATCCTGGTGGGCGGCCGCTGCGACCGGGAGCGGCTGCGGATCGAACCCACGCTGGTGGCGGTGCGCGACCCGGAGCGCGATCCGCTGCTGCAGGAGGAGATCTTCGGGCCGCTGCTGCCGGTGCTGGAGGTGGGCGATCTGGAGGAGGCGCTGGCGAGGATCGGGGCTGGCCCCGCCCCACTGGCCGTCTACCTGTTCAGCCGCAGCGAGGAGGCCGCCGAGCAGGTGCTGGCCACCAGCCGCTCGGGAAGCGTGGCGATCAACGAGGTGGTGCTGCAGGCCGGCCTGCCAGGGCTGGGGTTCGGGGGGGTGGGAGAAAGCGGCATGGGGCGCACCCACGGCGAGCCGGGATTCCTGGCCTTCTCGAACCAGCGCACCGTCCTGCGGCGCCCGTTCTGGCTGGATCTGCCCCTGCGCTACCCCCCCTATGCGGGCAAACTGCCCTGGCTGGAGCGCCTGCTGCGCTAGCGGAGGGGGGCAAGCTGGTGCGCAACCTGGGCGAAATGGCGCTGGCGGAGCCACCAATTCCCAAAATTGCCCCGCGGGGGGGCTGGGCGAGGCCGCGGATGATCCTTAAGGTGCCGGCGTGCCCCTTCCCTAGCGTCCATGCGCCGCCCGATCGTCGCCCTGGCCCTGGCCCTGGTGTTGCCCCTGCCCGCTCTCGCCGGACAGGTGACCGTGAAGGAGGGGGAAACCCTGTCCGAGATCGCGGATCGCCTGGGCATTCCCATGGGTCGGCTGATGCAGCTCAATGGCATCAACGACCCTGACCTTGTGGAGGCGGGGCGGGTGCTCAAGGTGCCAGGTGGTGGTGGCACTCGCGCCGGCGCGAGCGCGGCTGCCGGCGGCACCGTCACCGTGCAGGAAGGGGAGACCCTCTCCCAGATCGCCGAGCGACATGGCATGAGCCTGAAGCAGCTGATGGCGATCAACGGCATCAGCGACCCCGATCATGTGGAAACGGGGCGCCGGCTGAAGGTGAGCGGTGCCGTGACCGCCGCCGCCAAGCCAGCGACTGGGGCCCCGGCCGGCGGCTACCGCCGCGGTGCCAGCGAGCACGTGGTGCGCCCAGGGGAAAGCCTCTCCACCATCGCCGATGGCTACGGGGTGCCCCTCACCCGCCTGGTGTCGATC
>JBKDSQ010000028.1:0-9805 GCA_046340895.1 Synechococcaceae cyanobacterium
TCAGGGAGGAGAGCCGCGCCTGACTGCTCTCACCCAGGCTCCCGAAGCGGCGGCGTAGCTGGCGAATGGCCAGAGCGGCGGCTTCTTGCTGTCGGCCAGCCTCTAGACCTTCTTGGCGGCCTTCTCGGCGGCCTTCCTGCCGGCCCTCTCGACGTCCTTCCTGGCGGCCCTCTAGACGTCCTTCCTCCAGGATTTCCTGCACGGCGCGGGTGTGGCGCAGCTCCTGCAGGGGCAGACCGACGATCATCAGGATCTCCTCTCGGCTGAGCTTGGGGAAGCGCTCAAACAGCATAGAGAAAACGACCGGCTCCAGATCCCGCCGGCTGGTCAGGATGCGGCGGCAGCGCTCCCCCAGCTCCGGCTCGGAGCGCACGGGAAGGGTGAGCAGATCGATGGCGGCATCGAGGCTCTGCACCTGAGCGAGCTCGTCGAGGCTGACCCAGTGCACGGTTTTGAGGAAGCCCCGCAGCGGCGTGACGGGGCCGAGGTTGAGGCGTTGGTGCGGCGTGATCACCACCGCCCGCCAGTGCTCAACGGCCGGATGGAGCTGCAGGAAGCGGAAGGTCTGGGCCGCCAGGCGGGGGTGGAAGCCGGGATCGGCGCGCATCTGCACCTCCAACAGCACCACCGGCAGCTCGGGGGTTCCGGCGTCACTGGCGAGGGGCCAGAGCACGCCATCGAGGCGATGGCTGCCGGCCTTGAGCTCCGGCGCCGAGAAGCGGTACTGGCGATCGAGGTCCGTGGGGACGGGCTGATCGGCCAGGCTGCAGTCGTTCGGCCCCGCCAGCCAGCGGATCAGATCCGGCGCCGACTGGAACACGCCGTAGAACCAGCGGTCGGTGTTCAAGGGGGGGCGGAAGATTGCAGGACAGGTTCTGATCGCTCAGTCGCAGGCGTTGCTGGCAAGCCAGTCGTCCAGGTCCGCGGGAGCGGTGAAATCGAGCAGATCCTCCGCCAGTTGCTCCAATTGCGGCAGGGGAAGGGCGGTGATGCGGTCCCTACTGGCGGGATCCAGTGCCCCAAGGCGGCGACCTAACTGGCGAATGGCCAACGCGGCCGCCTCCTGCTGGCGCCCCTCCTCCAGGATCTCCTGCACGGCGCGGGTGTGGCGCAGCTCCTGCAGAGGCAGTCCAACGATCATGAGGATCTCCTCCCGGCTGAGCTGCGAGAAGCGCTCGAACAGCATAGAGAGAACAACCGGTTCAAGATCCTTCCGCTTCGTGAGGATCCTGCGGCAGCGCTGCCCCAGCTCCTGCTCAGAGCGCACCGGCAGGGTGAGCAGATCAAGGGCGACATCCAGGGGCTCCTGTCGGCCCAGCTCATCGAGGCTCACCCAGTGCACGGTGTCGAGAAAACCTTGCAGCGGGGTGATCGGCCCGAGGTTGAGGCGCCGGTGCGGGGTGATCACCACCACCCGCCAGTGCTCGATGGCCGGATGGAGCTGCAGGAAGCGGAAGGTCTGGGCCGCCAGGCGGTGGTGGAAGCCGGGATCGGCGCGCATCTGCACCTCCAACAGCACCACCGGCAGCTCGGGGGTTCCGGCGTCACTGGAGAGGGGCCAGAGCACACCATCAAGGCGATGGCTACCGGCCTTGAGCTCCGGGGCCAAGAAGCGGTACTGGCAATCGAGATCCGTGGGGACTGGCTAATCGGCCAGGCTGCAATCGTTCGGCCCCGCCAGCCAGCGGATCAGATCCGGCGCCGACTGGAACACGCCGTAGAACCAGCGGTCGGTGTTCAAGGGGCAGCGGAAGACTGGGGGCAAGGTACCGGCGGCAGGCCTGATCCTGGAAGCCACCTCGTCGATGGGGCTCGGCGGATGCACTCGCGCATCGAACACGCCCCACCAGAGCGGGGTGCGAGGCTCGCTCGCAGCACCGATCCAGCTCAGAACGGTTCATAGAGCTCCAGCTCCTCAGGGCGGGTGCGACGAATGGGGATCAGGCGGCTTCTCAGGCGGGCGACAACAAGGGCAGGGTCGAGCCAGTGGCGCAGCGCTTGCTGGAGGTCGATCGGTTGGGCCAGCTGCACCTGGTTGGGGACTTTCGGGTTTCGGCACCTGCGCCCCGGCACCGGTCCCGGTCCCGCCGCGCCATCCCTCCCGATCGCGAAACTCCTTTATCACGCTCCCGTAGTAGCGTTGACTGAGCAGCGTTCCTGCGCTGCTGCTCCCCGCTCCGGCGCTGCCCTTCCCTGCCATGACCGCCACCTACGCCAGCCCCGCGACCGCCGCCGCGACCGCAGTCCCCGCCGCTCCGCACCTGCGGGAAGACCTGCTGACGCCGCGCTTCTACACCACCGAAATCGACAAGGCCGCCCGCACCTCCCTGGCGGAGCAGCGGCCGCAGTTCGAGGCGATGTTGCAGGAGATGGAAACCGATTACAACCGCGACCACTTCGATCGGCGCGCTCCGCTCGATCGCCTGCAGAGCCTCAGCCCGGAGGAGAAGAGCGCCTATGAGAGCTATCTGGTGCGCAGCTGTGTGTCGGAATTCTCTGGCTTTCTGCTGTTCAAGGAGCTCTCGCGCCAGCTGCAGAAGGCGAAGCGCCCTGAGCTGGGCCGGCTGTTCGCCCTGATGGCCCGCGATGAGGCCCGCCACGCCGGCTTCCTGAACCGGGCGCTGGTGGCGGAGGGGATCGAGATCGACCTGCCGTCGCTGAGCGGCAAGCGGCCGATCACCTGGTTCCCGCTGAGCTGGGTGCTGTATTCGGTGTATCTCTCCGAGAAGATCGGCTACTGGCGCTACATCCTGATCGACCGCCATCTCAAGGCCCATCCTGAAAACGACTTCGCGCCTCTCTTTGATTTCTTCGAGCCCTGGTGCCAGGACGAAAACCGCCATGGCGATATCTTCAACCTGCTGATCCGCTGCTGGCCGCAGTTGCGCAACGGCCTGCGCGGCCGACTGCTCAGCCGCTTCTTTCTGTGGAGTGTGTTTCTCACCCACAGCCTCACCGTCTGCGAGCGGGGCAACTTCTACCGCCTGCTGGGTCTCGACCCCGACCGCTTCGATGAGGACGTGCTCCGCCACACCAACCGCACCGCCCGCCGCGCCTTCCCGGTGGTGTTCGATCTGGAGGGGCCCCGTTTCTTCGCGCTGCGCGACCAGCTGGTGGCCACCTACCGCGCCATCAAGGCCAACGCCGCCGAGCCCGCCGGGTTGGGCCGCTGGCTGCAGGGGCTGGGCCTGAAGGTGCGTCTTGTTGGGCTGCTGCTGCGCCAGTTCGGCCAGCCGATGGTGGCCTCGGCGGGGCCTGGCGGGGTTGCAACGATTTCGTAATCGGCACATCCTGGAACCACGAAAGCGTTGTATCGTTACCTCGGTGACCGCTGCGGCGGCCTCCGCTCCCTGCTCCTCCTTCGCCATGGCCACCCTTCCACTCCCCGCTTCGATTTCGGAGCATGCCAGGCCCGCCGATGGGGCCCTGCGCCAGGGCTTCGGCCCGCGGGTGCGGCGGCTCCATGCCCGCATCGGCAAGGCCCACCACCAGGCCGAGGGCATGGCGTTTTCCCGCTCCCTGCTGGAGGGCCGGGCCACGGCGCAGCAGCTGGCGGCCCTACTGCGGGCCTTGGCGCCGGCCTACGCCCTGCTCGATGCGCAGGTCGCTCTGCTGGCCCCGGCCCTCGGGGTGGCGGACGGACCCTGGAGCGCCCTGGCGCGCAGCGCCGCCCTGCGGCATGACCTGGCCAAACTCGCCGCCCTGCCGCCCTCACCGCCCTCCCCCGCCGCGGCGGCCTGGCTGGAGCAGCTGCGGTCCTTGGCCCACGGCGCCCCGCACCGTCTGCTGGCCCACGCCTACGTGCGCTACGGCGGCGACCTCTCCGGCGGCCAGCAACTGGCGCAGCAGGCCAACGCGATCCTGGCCGCCCAAGGGTTGCCGGCCCTGAGCTTCTGGGCGTTCGAGCGGCCGATCCCGGAGCTGAAGCTGGCCCTGCACGACGCTTTCGAGCGCTTCCGCCTCGCGCCGTCGCAGGAGGAGGAGCTGCTGGAGGAAGCCGAGGCCGCCTTCCGGGCCACCCAGCGGCTGCTGGCGGAACTGGCGCAGCTTGCGGAACCGTCCGACCCGGTCGCCTCGGCCGCCCCGGCGTCCGCCTGACGCCGCTACCCGGCCTGCCTGCCTTCGCCCTCCATCGCCGCCCCGCTCCATGCCCAGCCCCGCCACCGCTGCCCCTGCTGACGCCCCCGCCCCCCGCCTCAGCCCGCTGGAGCTGCTGCTCAAGCACGACAGGCCCGTGCCCCGCTACACCAGCTACCCCACGGCTGCCGCCTTCCACCCGGCGGTGGGCGAAGCCGAACTGCGCGATCAGCTGGCCCAGCCCAGCGACGCGCCGTTGTCGCTGTACGTGCATGTGCCGTTCTGCCGCCATGCCTGCTGGTATTGCGGCTGCAACCGGGTCACCACCCAGCTGGGCTCGACGGTGGTGGGTCCCTACCTGGCTTCCCTGGCGAAGGAACTGGAGCTGCTGAGCGCCGCCCTGCCGCAGCGGCGCCGCCTGGCCCAGCTGCACTGGGGTGGCGGCACGCCCAACTACCTCAACCTGGAGGAAACGCGCCAGCTGTGGCAGCTGATCGAGGCGCACTTCGATCTGGCGCCGGATCTGGAGGCTTCGATTGAGGTGAACCCGGAATTCCTCAGCCGCGATGCGGTGCTGCAGCTGCGCCAGCTGGGCTTCAACCGCCTCAGCTTCGGCATTCAGGACGCCGATCCCAAGGTGCAGCAGGCGGTGAATCGGGTGGTGCCGGTGGAGCAGCTGCGGCGGGTGATGGGTTGGCTGCGGGAGGCGGATTTCGAGAGCGTGAATGCGGATCTGATCTGCGGTCTGCCGCGGCAGACGCGCGAACGCTTTGCGCGCACCCTGGAGCTGGTGGGTGAGCTGCGGCCCGAGCGGGTGGCGTTGTTTTCCTTTGCCTATCTGCCGGAGCAGCTGCCGCTGCAGCGCAAGATCGAGGCGGCGGATCTGCCCAGCCCGCGCGAGCGGATCGCCATGCTGCAGGACGCCAACCAACAGCTCTGCCGCCACGGTTATGAGGCGATCGGCCTCGACCATTTCGCCCTCGCCGGCGACAGCCTGGCGGTGGCGGCGCGCCAGGGCCGGCTGCACCGCAACTTCCAGGGCTACACCACCGGCGGCGACCTGGATCTGTTGGGCATCGGCCCCACCGCCATCAGCCAGTTCCCCCATCTGTTCAGCCAGAACCAGCGACACCTCAAGGCCTGGAGCGACGCCCTGGCGCGCGGCGAGCTGCCGGTGGAGCGGGGTCTGGCGGTGCGGGATCCGGAGCTGCTGGAACGCCGGCGGCTGATCCGCGAGGTGATGTGTCGTTTCGCCGTGCGCTTCGCGCCGGATCGCCATGCCGATGCCTGGGCCGACCTGCAGCAGCTGGCGGCCGATGGGCTGGTGCAGCTGGAGTGCCATGGGGCGGAGGCCACGGCGCGCGTGACGCCGGTGGGTCGCTGGCTGCTGCGCACGATCGCGGCGGTGTTCGACCCGCAGCAGCGGGCGCGGGCGAGCGGCTCGCGGTTGGTGTGAGGGGGCTCGGCGCGGCTGGGTTGCCTCAGTCCGCCGGCTGCGGCAGCAGGCCCGCCACCTTGTACTGCTCGCGGCTGAAGTGGCTGATGCTGTTGTCGTCGAGGCAGCGAAAGAGCACCGCATCGGCGCTGGCCTCCATCTGCACCTCCACCTGATCAAAGGGGGTGCTGCGGAACACGCAGCAGCTGATCACGCCCACCTGCAGCACGGGCTCGCTGCAGCGGGCCGAGTGGTATTCAAAGGCCTCGATGCCCGCCTCGCGCATCCTGCGGCCCATGGCTTGGCAGAAGTGCGGATTGAGCGGATCGCGCAACCGTTGTTGCAGGGCCCTGGAGCCTTGCTGGTGCAGTTTCAGCCCCTGCGCTGTGCTGATCCGCACGTGGAAGAGCGTTTTGCGCATGGCGGCGGCGCGGGGGAAGGGCTGTTCCGGTCCGCTCTGAAACAGCAGTTCGTAGTAGGCCCCCTCCAGCAGACAGCCATGGCGGCTGCGCGAGCCGTAGAACAATCCCCGCTCCCAGCGGGCCGCAAAGCGCGAGCCATGCCGTTTGCGATAGCGGAAGGGGGTGAGCAGCAGCCGGTGGCGCAGCGGGCACTCCTGGGGATCGGGCAGCTCCGGTTTGCTCGGCTCCAGAAAGGCCTCCAGCCAGGCCTGTTCCGAGAGGCTGTCGGTGATGCGGCGGCTGGCCTGGGATCCCTGCTGCTCCACCAGCCGCAGCACCACCCCATCGAGGCTCTGCCTGGCCTGGAGATCCACGCTGGGCTCGTGCGTCAAGGGCGGCCGCGCATGGCGTCGAGGTACTGGACCAGTTCCACCAGCTGCTCGGGATCCTGCAGCTGCTGGCGTGGGATGCCGCGGGTGTGGCGGTTGGGGGTGGTGAGCCAGTGGCGCATCAGCTCGGTGTCATCGCCCACCAGGGCGGAGAGGCTGCGGTGCAGGCGCAGCACCAGGGCGATCATGCGCTGGGTGTGGAGATCGATGCGGGTGTGGGAGCGCCCCTGCTCGAAGAAGGTGCGGCTTTTGCCGATCGCCTGGGCCGTTTCCTGGGCGGAGAGCCCGAGCTCTTCGCCGGCCCGTTGCAGCGCCTTGCGTAGCAGCTGCGGCTCGTTCACCGCCGCGGGGGCCTGCGGAGGGAGCGCTTGAACTGCCATGGCACTGCTGCTGTTCGACCTCACAATGCCTCAGAAGCGTCTGATGTGCAACCAACGCCTCAAATGTGGCGTAACAGGGTTTCCGGGGTTGCCGCCGCCGCGGCGGCGGGCCGCCTTCAGCCCTTGCGCAGGTACCCCCAGGCGGAGGTGAGCGCCAGCAGCAGCGATGGCCAGAACAGCAGGTAGCCGACGCTGCGCAGCAGCACCACCAGCCCGAAACCGGCCGGTCCGCCGAGACCCGCATCCCAGCCGTTGGGCCAGAGCAGCAGCAACAGGCTGGCGAACTGCAGGATCGTTTTGGCCTTGCCGCCCCAGGAGGCCGGCCCGCCGCTGCCCTGGCCGGCGCGCCAGCCGGAGATCAGCAATTCCCGCGCCAGCAGCAGCCACACCCCCCACAGCGGCAGGGTGCCCTGGGCGGCGAGCCAGAGCAGCGGGGCGCTGATCAGGACCTTGTCGGTGAGCGGATCGAGGCGGGCGCCCCACACCGAGCCGCCACCGGCGCGGCGGGCCAGGGCGCCGTCGGCGGCGTCGCTGAGGCCGCCCAGCAGCAGCAGCAGCCAGGCCAGGCCCTGATTCCCGGCCGCCAGGGCGAGCAGCAGGGGCAGGCCCAGCAGGGCCCGGGCCAGGGTGAGGCCATCGGCGAGACGGCGCACGGTCGTTCAGCGGGGAGAACTCCGATCCTCCTGCGCGGCCTTCCTGCGCCGGTCCCGCTGGCCCACCACCGACGCCACCGCTTCCAGCGAAGTTTCCATCAGGGTGCTGGGGAGAGTCAGACGCTGACGCTGGGATGGGCCTTCAGCCAGCGATCTGCCTGCATCAGGCGGTTCAGTCGCCCCTGTTGGGCAGCTGCTCGCTCCGGTGCGGCTGCTCCCGCTGAGACCCATGGCACCAGCCCTGAACGGCAAGCTCGGCCAGCTCCTGCATAGAGCTGGCCAAGCCGGCGGCGATGGCCTGCTCCATATCCTCGAGGCCCATCACCCGATCCACCGGCGGCCGATGGCGAAACAGGTGTTCCGGCTCGACGCGGCTGGGCACCATCATCAACTGACCATGTGACTTGATTCTGGCTGGCCCGCCGCACCGTTGCCAGGCTGGGACGACCCGAGGGCGTGTTGTGATCCCACCCCAGAAGCAGATGACGGGCATGCTCGGCCATCCGGTGGCGGAGAACCCGATCGATCTGATGTTTGATGCGGTGTATGCCCACTACGGATTGCCGTGGCAGTTCTGGAAGAGCGACATCGCCACGGAGACCGATCTGGCCCTGGCCGTGAAGGCACTGGTGCCGCTGGGCTATCGGGGCATGGGCATCACCGTGCCCTGGAAGGTGGGGGTGATGCCGCTGCTGGATGAGGTGGACGACGACGTGCGGGCGATCGGTGCCGCCAACTACCTCACGGTGGAGGAGGGCCGCCTGATCGGCCACAACAACGACGGCAAGGGCGTGGTGAAGGCGATCGGGAAGGTGACGCCGTTGGCGGGGCAGCGGGTGGTGATGCTGGGGGCTGGTGGGGCCGGCCGGGCGATGGCGGTGGAGATCGCCTGGGCTGGTGCCGCCCATCTCACGTTGGTGACGCGGCGGCAGGAGCAGGGCGAGGAGGTGGCCGCCACCGTGACGCGCGTCAGCGGCGTGCCGGCGGTGTGGCAGCCGTGGCAGGGGGAGGTGACGGTGCCGGCGGGCACCACGATGCTGATGAACGCCACCCACCTGGGCTGTGCGCCGGAGCTGGAGCTGGTGCCCGTGCGTTGGGACACGGTGGATCCCACCTGCCTGGTGGTGGATGTGATCACCAACCCGCGCATCACCCCGTTTCTGGCCACGGCCCGCGAGCGGGGCTGTCCAGTGGTGGACGGGGTGGAGATGCTGGTGCAACTGGCGATGCAGATCTTCCAGCGCTGGACCGGCGTGACCCCGGAGGAGGCGGTGTTCCAGCGGGCGGTGGCGGCGGCGTTGGGGGAATGAGGTGGGGGGAAAGATCAGGCAAGAGAGCTAAAGGGCTGATCCGGTTCCAGGCGCAGCAAGTGGATCCCTGACTGGGAGAGCTGGAAAGCGTGATCATTGGTGAGCAGCGCATCGCAGCTCCAGTGCATAGCGGCAGCCAGGTGGATCGCATCCGCTGTCTGCAGCCGTATAGAGCCGCATGGCTCAACGCCAGGAGGCTCGCTCGACCTCCAACGAATGATCGATGTGTTCCCGGCTAAGCCCCTTGGCAGCCGGGATGGCAGCCTGAAGATCCTGCAACTTGGCCAACAGCCTGCGGCCTGCCGCCGTGGCCTCATCAGCCGAGGTGATCGCTACGGTTACACGGCCCATGGGAGTTCCAGCCGGCAGCTGCAGAGTGCGGTCTTCCTTGATTTCCGTTGTGAAAGAGAAGGATCCCATCGCTTCTGTTTATCTTCAACCATCTTAGGGAAGCTCTGAGCAACAAGGTCGCACAGAGCGGCTGGGCCCGCGTTGTGCTCGGTGTGAACAGTTTCTGAGCTGATCGGGCTTCAATTGACCTGCTTTTCCTGCATCTCCGGTGATTCCTCGTCCTTTTGGGGAGTTACTGCTCTCAGTGGACACACGATTCCCTCGCTCAAGTCTTGCATAGCAACAGATGGCGAGCCATGAACAGGTTCGCAAGGGCTGCCAACACGTTGACTTTGCAGCTGTTCTTGAGCATGCCTCGAAAACGGGTCTTCTGGAACCCGAACTGCCTCTTCATGACGCGGAACGGATGCTCACCTTTTGCACGGATGTGAGCCTTTGCGGTCTCGATCAGATCATCCAGCCGCCCCTCAGGGCTATCGGGCAGAGCGCGCCGCTTGCCTGGTCGCATCGCCACGCGGAAGCCGATACCCTTGCCCTGCATCTCTTCTCGCTTCTCGATCCCCTGGTAGCCAGCATCGGCGTAGACCACTGTTTCGTCTCCGTGAAGGAGCTCTGCGGCTGGGGTCAGGTCATGGACGTTGGCAGCGGTTGTCTCTACTGAGTGGATGAGGCCGTTGTCCTTGTCCACACCGATGTGGACTTTCATGCCGAAGTACCACTGGTTCCCCTTCTTGGTCTGGTGCATCTCGGGATCTCTCTCTCCCTTCTTGTTCTTGGTGGAGCTGGGAGCTGCGATCAAGGTGGCATCG
>JBKDSQ010000029.1:0-37111 GCA_046340895.1 Synechococcaceae cyanobacterium
GAGCTCTAGTTCCCTTTTGATCGCGGCGATCCTCTGGGCAATGGCAGGTTTGTGCTCCTCCCTGGCCAGGATCGTGGTCTGATCCTTGCTAATGCTGATGCGCTCGGCCTCCTCACTGTCAGAACGGGCGATCAGCCGGCAGCGGGGAGCAATGGCCCGCGCGCTGAGCACGACGTAAACGTTGGCGGCATCGTTGGGAAGGGCTGCCACCAGGCTCTTGCAGCGGTGGATGCCCGCATCCACCAAGGTTTCATCCAGGGTGGCATCGGCTAGAAGCACGGGCAGGCCCTTAGCTTCTGCCGCATCGCGCCGATCTGGATCCATCTCCACCACCAGCAGCGGCGTGCCTTCCTTGCTCAGTTGGGCGGCAATCTCTCGGCCGATGCGGCCATAACCGCAAAGAATCACATGGTCGTTCATCGTTCGCAGCCAATGAAGGAGACGACGCTCTTGCAAGCGACGAAAGTAGCCCGTTTCCGAAAGCTCAACGAGGCTCCGGATCGTGAGCTGCACCACCACCAGCCCGCCGATGATGGAAAAAACAGTGACAAGGCGGCCCTCCGTGCTGAGGGGATGCACTTCGCCGTAGCCAATCGTGGGAATGGTGATCGCCACCATCCAGTAGCAGTCTCCCCAGTCCCAGCCCTCGGTGAGGCGGTAGCCCAGGGCCGAGGCGTTCACCACCACCGCTAGCGACACCAGCGGCAGAAGCCAGGGATGACGGACCCGAGAGGAGGGCGGCCGGCGCCGCGAGCGGAGCCGGAACCTCATCGTCGTTCAGCCCAGGCCGAGAGCGGTGAGCACCGTGTCCGTGGAGAGGGCACCCAATCCGTCGGCCGCGCTCAGCCCTTTTACTCCCGCGCGCGCCGGCAGGCTGTCCTCGGTGCGCCCGAGGGCCACGAGCGGCACGCCGCAGAGCAGGGCCAGTTCCTCACTGACCGGATCGCTGGCGAGTACCACATCGCTGGCGGCGATGCGGGCCGCCCGCTGCCGGATCGGGCCGCCGCCGGCGGGCAGGGCCAGGCTGCGCAGGGCGGGCAGCCGCGCGCGGATCGTGGCCGGCAGCTCCTGCCAGCGCTCGCTCGGCCAATCGCCCGGTACGCCCGCCGGGGCCAGCAGCAGCATCGGACCGTCGCCCGCGGGCAGGGAGGCTACCGCCTCGGCCAGGGCCGGCTGGGGCAGGCTGAGACGGAAGGCGTCGGCATCGAGCCGCACGCCGATCGGCGTGAGGTAGGCGGCCATCGCCTGGGCTGGCCAACCCTGTCCGCCGCCGGTCGTTGCCAACCGGGCAGTGGCGGAGAAGCCGCCGGCGGCCACCCGCACCGGGATGTGGCTCATCGAGAGCATCAGGTCCACCTGGCGGCCGCTGGCGAGGTTGATGCAGGCCTGGAAGTCGGGTTCTCGCACCGAGCCGAGCAGGTTGGCCCAGTCGGCCAGGGAGGCGTCGTCGAAGGGGAAGGGGATCACCTTCTCCACCGCCGGCAGCAGGGACCACACCGCCGCAGTGGCCGCCGGGCAGACCACCTGGATCGCGAAGCCCAGCTGCTCGGCCACCGCGGCTACTGCCGGCAGGGTCTGCAGCTGGCAGGTCTCGTCGCCCGGTACAAGGAAAAGGGCACGCATCGGGCGGGGCTGGGACGGCGCGGCCGGCTGATTGTATGGAGCGGTTCCATTTCGTACTGTTCGGCAGGAGGGGAAGCTTGTGCATTTGCTGATCGCCGCCGCCGGCAGTGGCCGCCGCATGGGAGCCGCGGGCAACAAGCTGTTGCTGCCGGTGGCCGGTCGGCCGGTGCTGGCCTGGACCCTGGAGGCGGCGCTGGCCTGCCCGGCGATCACCTGGATCGGTGTGATCGGCCAGCCGGTGGATGCGGCGCCGATCGCCGCCCTGGTGGACGCGGCGCGGGCCGGGCTCGCGGTGGCTGCGCCGGTGCAGTGGATCCTCGGCGGCGACACGCGCCAGGAATCGGTGAGCCGAGGCCTGGCCGCCCTGCCCGCAGCGGCGGAGCTGGTGTTGATCCACGACGGTGCCCGCGCCCTGGTGGAGCCGGCGCTGCTGGCGGCCTGCGGCGAAGCCCTGCGCGAGGCGGCGGCGGCCGGCGCCGGCGTGATCGCCGCCACCCCTGTCACCGACACGATCAAGGAGGTGGACCCCGCCGGCACGATCACCGCCACCCCCGACCGCAGCCGGCTCTGGGCGGCCCAGACGCCCCAGGCCTTCTCCGTCGCCCAGCTGCGCCAGGCCCACGCCCGCGCCGCCGCCGAGGGCTGGAGCGTCACCGATGACGCGGCCCTCTACGAGCGGTTGGGGCTGCCGGTGCGGGTGCTGGAGGCGCCGCCCTCCAACATCAAGCTCACCACCCCCTTCGACCTCACGGTGGCCGAGGCGGTGCTGGCGGCGCGACAGGCGATCCTGGAGGGATGAGGCCTTGCGCCGCCAGCCATGCACCCGCAGCAGCAGATCGAAGCGATCCTGGCGCTCTGGCAGGGCCGGTTCGACAACAGCCGCCAGGTGGCGGCAACCCTGGCCCGCGGCGGCGCCCCGGCCCCGGAGCTGACGCGGGAGCGGCGGCGCCTGGAGGTGCAGCGCCTGGAGGCGCCTCAGCTGGGGGCCGTGGTGCTCTACCTGCAGGAGTTCCGCGCCTCCCGGCCGGAGGTGGCGCAGCGGCAGCGCGTGCTGACCCTGGTCTGGGACGGGGCCGCAGGCGCGGTGCGGGCCGAGCAGTGGTTCTTCGCGGAGGGGCCTACCTACGACCGGCCGCCGCGGGCGCCAGCGGCGGTGGCGGAGCTGGCCCCCGAGGCGTTTCAGCGCCATCCGGGCTGCGATCTCTTCTTCACCCACGAGCCGGAGCTGGATCGCTGGCGCGGGGCGATGCGGCCGGGCGCCTGCACCTACTGCCATCCGGGCGATGGCGAGGTGGCCGCCGAGTACGAGATGCTCCTGCGCGCTGGCGAGCTCTGGTATCGCGACCGCAGCCTGCGGCTGGCCGATGGCCGCGTGCGCGGCGAGATCGATGGCTTCAGCTGGCTGCTGTTCGATCGGCTCGGGCCCGATGCTGTCGAGCCCAGCCCGCCGCCGGCCCTGGTGCGTCAGCAGGGGGTTTGGCAGGGCACGTTTCAGCGCTACGACGCCGACGGGGTGCTGCAGGATCGCTTCGCCAGCACGGTGGTGGTGCGGATTGAGGAAGGGTGTGGCGGGGCGCGCTATCACCAGAGCAACCACTACCGCTGGCCGGATGGTTCGCAGCAGACGATCGACTCCCACGGCGAGATCCGTGAGGGGCGGATCTGGGTCCGCAACGGGCAGTTCGAGGGTTGGGCCGTCGATGTGCCCGCGGCGGCCGGCGGCGGGGGCGGCGCGGCTGGCGATGGAGACACGGTGGGGGTGCTGCGGCTGTGGTCGCGGGAGCCGGGGGGGCCGCAGATGCTGGAGCTGATCCATGTCAGCGCCGATGGGCGCCGCCGCCACCGCGTCACCCAGACGCTGCGCGATGGTCAGCTGGTGCGTCGAACCCTCATTGATGAAGTCCGGATCCACGATGACTGGCGCGCCTGGGATGCCGCCCAGCGGCCGGATGGCTGAGCTTCGCCCACGGCGGCTCCCTGGCGCCCGCCGCTGCGGATCGCGCCTGCGCCCCCTGCTCGCAGGACTGGCCCTGCTGCTGGCCCTGGTCCTGCCGCTTGCTGGCGCCGCCGGGGTGGCGGCGCCGTTGCCGTTGCCGCCGCCCGTGGCTGCCCCACCCGCCGGCTCCGCCGCCTCCCCGCCGCCGGTGTGGGTCACGCTGGAGGGGCGGCCGGTGCTGGAGCTGCGCCGTGTCGCCGGGGCCCAGAACCTGCAGGAGGTGGCCGGCCGCGCCTCGGCACGCCTGCGCACCCTGGCGGAGGACCGCGGCATCGACCCCGAGCGCCTGCTGGTGCGGGAGGATCCGCCTTACACGATGATCGGCCTGGAGGCGCAGGGAGGCGCTTTCCAGCCCCTGCTCGCCGTTGACGACCGGGCCGCGGCTGCCTTCGGCCTTGGGCGCCAGGCGCTCGCCGAGCGGTACCGCGACCAGCTACGGGGCGCGATCCGCCAGTACCGCAGTAGCCATAGCCTCTCGGCCTGGCTCTGGGGCACGGCCCAGGCGCTGGCGGTGCTGCTCCTCTACCTGCTGTGGCTGCGCGTTCAGAGCGGTCTCAACACCCGACTGGCCGCCTGGCTGGCGACCCGGGAGCACCTGCCCCTCTCCAGCATCCGCCTGGGCAGCATCCGCCTGCTCGATGAACGCCAGATGCGAGCCCTGCTCCAGTGGCTGCGCAGCGCCCTGCACTGGTCACTGCTGCTGCTGGTGAGCTACCTGCTTGTGCCGTTGTTGCTCGGCCTGTTCCCGCCGACCCAGATGATCGCCGAGGGCCTGCGGGCCCACATGCTGCGGGTGGTGCAAGGACTGCTGAGCGGCCTGGTGGGCTCGATCCCCAATCTGGTGAGCATCGCGCTGATCCTGACCGTCACGGCGATGGTGATCCGTGCCTGCAACGCCTGGTTCACCGAAATCGCCCGCGAACGGCTGCACATCCCGGGCTTCTATCCCGAATGGGCCCAGCCCACCCAGAGGCTCGTGGCTGGCGCCCTGCTGCTCGCGGGGGTCGTGATCGCCTATCCCTACGTGCCTGGATCCGGCAGCGAGGCGTTCCAGGGGGCGGGCATCTTCGTGGGCGTGCTGGCGGCCCTGGGCTCCAGCGCCGTGGCCACCAACGTGATCAGTGGCCTGATGCTGATCTACACGCGCGCCTTCCGTGAGGGCGACCGGGTGGAGATCAACGGTGTGGTCGGGGTGGTGCAGGACAGCGCTCTGCTGGTCACGCGGGTGCTCACGCCCCGCAACGAGCTGGTGAGCATTCCCAACGCCACCGTGATCGGTGCCTCGATCACCAACTACAGCCTCGCCGATCGCGAGATCCAGCGGCCGGTGGCCCTGGCCGCCACGATCACGATCGGCTACGACGTGCCCTGGCGGCAAGTGCATGCCTTGATGCTCGCCGCAGCCGACAGCGTGCCCGGCATCTGCGCCGACCCTCCGCCCAGGGTGCTGCAGACCGCCCTCAACGACTTCCACATCAGCTACGAGATCGACGCCTGTGTGAACAATGTGGACCGTTACCGCGAAACCCTCTCGGAGCTGCTGGGCGCGATTCAGGACCACTTCGCCGATGCCGGCGTGGAGATCCTCTCGCCTGGCTACCACGCCGTTCGCGACGGCAGCGCCAGCACGGTGCCCCGCCGCCCCTGAGCCCCCTCAGTCGTCGCGGATCGGCGCCACGCGCGTGCGGGCGACGCTGCTGCGGTCGGGATGGAACAGCTCCTGCCGGTCGGCCGTGAGGATGTTGAGGTGGTAATGCACGGAGCGGCGCTGTTCTGGATCCCCAGCGTCCGCCTGGGGCGGCACCAGCTGCAGTCGCACACTCCGGGCTACCAGCGCCTGCTGCGATGGGGCAAGGCTGTTGAGGCTGCCGTTGGCGTGGTAGGGAGGCCCGCAGCGCAGCAAGCTGGTTCCCCGCAGAAAGTAGTGGATGGTCCGGCTGCCGAGGGTGGGGGCGGCCGGACCCCCCTCCGGCACCGGTACGCGCACGCTGAACAGGGAGGTGCCGCCCCCGCACTCCGTAAACGCCTGCTCGCGCCGGACCTCCTCCCCCTCGGCCACCTCGGCGTCGATCAGGAAGCTGATGCGGCTCCACTGGTCGATGGCCCGTTGCTGCAGCTCCAGCCGGCTGCCGCTGCGGATCATCGCGATCAGGCTGTTGCTCACCGCTGCGGTGATGCCCGCCGCCAGCAGCGCCACCATCAGCAGCTCCACCAGGGTGAAGCCGCTGCTGTGGCTGAGGCAGCGCGGGAGCTTGGGGCGTGGGGAGGCAGGCATCGGGAACTGCGGCGCCGGATCAGATCAGGTCGTGGAAGCTCGCCTCGGGGCAGCCCATGCTGGGGTCGCCCGCGCCGGCGGCTCTGTTGTCGTGCCCCAGCTCCACCAGCCCGCTGATCGCGTTCACACGCACGCAGCGGGCGGCGCGGCTTTCGCCGCGGTGGCGGATCACCAGCTCCAGGGATCGGGTGGCCGTCACGGTGCCGCGCGGGGTGAAGATCACCGAGGCATCGCTGGCATTGCGCAGGGTGGTGGCCACGAACCCGGCCGGCTGCCTGCCGGCGCTGGCGTTGCGGGTGCCGGGCATGCGCAGGTCGGTTTCCGGGTGGCAGACGCTGTCGGGCAGGGCGTCCGTCGGGCTGCGGCCCCGGCGGCTGGCTGGATTGAGTCGCACCCGGGCGATGGTCGCACCGGCCGCCGCCCCCGTTGGATGCTCCACAAAGATCACCTCGCAGCCCCCGGCCTCCAGCCCGCTGCCCGGGGGCGCCGGCAGACGCATCGAGGCCTTCTGGATCGCCTCCAGCCAGCCACTGAGCTCGATGGCCAGCGCGTTGATCTCCGCCCGTTCCATCTCGCGCTGGCTGAAGCGGGTCACCCCCACCAGGATCAGGCCGAGCAGGGCCACCACCAGCAGCACATCGACCAGGGTGCTGCCGGCCGGGGCCGGGCGGGAATCGGGGGAAGGGGGTCGGCTCATGGGCACCAGGCGGCCACGGTGGGCAGGATCAGCACGTCGCGGTCGATCGGTGGGTAGTCGGCGGCTCGGCGCGGATCCGCCGGACGGACGTAGCGGTAGCGCACCCGCAGCAGGTGGGTCTGGGCACTGCCGGTGGCGGTTGGATCGAACAGCTCCACACGGCGCTCCAGGTGCAGGCGTTGGTCGCTTGTGCTGCCCCCTGCTCCGGCGCTGCCGTCGCCATGGCTGGGGGTGGGCAGGCTTTCGATCGCCTGACGCAGCGGTTCCGTGAGGCTGCGGTCCGCACAGGCCTCGGTGAAAGCGAGGATCGGCGCCGGCCACTCCGGGGGCTGGGCATCGGGCTCGCTGGGGTCGGCGGGCAGATCGGGGAAGTAAAACCGACTGGAGAGGGCGGCGTCTCTGGCGCAGCTGCTGCTGCCCGCCGGCCTGCCCACGGTGCCGCGACCGCTGCACCAGGTGTACTCCTCCGCCAGGCGGCGGATGCGGGCCAGATCCTCCTCGATCAGGTTTTCCTGGCTGCTGAGGTTGAGGTTGCGCAGCATCGTGACCACGTTCGACTCCCCCGAGAGCACCCCCATCAGCAGGCTCGTTAGCAGCAAGGTCATCGCGACCACCAGTTCCACCAGGGTGAAGCCAGTGCCGCACGGCTCGCCTGGCCCAGTGGATCTGCGTCGCCGGGATAGGCCGTTCATGGCAGCAGCTGATAGAGGGAGCTGACCGTGGCGCTGCGGGCGACCCAGTCGTGCACCACGGCGCGCAGGCGATCCTGCGGGGTGAGCAGGAAGGGGAAGTAGTTGTCGCGCGGCGAGGGCAGGTAGAGCTGGGTGGTGCGGCGCACGAAGGCCAGCTTGTTCAACCACAGGCCGGCCGACACCTGGGGCTTGCCCTGGGGCACATCGCCGAACAGATCGAGGATGCGCGGGTCGCCGGCGATGTGGAAGCTGGCGCGCGGCATCCAGAAGAACAGGTCGCGAACGAAGCCGTCATCGCCCAGCAGCACGGCGAAGTCGTCGGCGTTCCCCGGGGCGTTGCGGATGTCGGAGAGGATTTCAGCCCGGGTCATGTTGCTGGAGGCCTGGTTGCTTTGCTGGGCTCCTGTTACGGGCTCGACGCAGATGTTGGTGTCGCTGCTGGAGCCCGCCTTGTCGGGGCAGTAGACGTGCAGTATCTGGCCGTCGTTGTAGCCGCCGACGGTGTAGATCTGTGCATAATCGGAGCGGGGTCTGTCGCCGGCATAGTCGAAGCTCTCCATCTGCGCCAACAGGGTGGGGTCGGGGCTTTTCTTGGCCCAGGCTTCATAGATATACAGGTAGATAGGGCCGTTAGTGGTGTCAATAAATAGCGTATTGTTGTGTCGTACTTCGCGATCATTTGTCGCCCCAAAGTCGTTCACAAAGATATTGGAAATCCGGCAGTGATGGGTGGTGTAATTGTCCTTGACCAGTCGTGCGCAATACGGGGCGAGGCTTGTGCAGCTGCCTGGAACCAGTGTCGGGGTCGTGTCGATTGTGGAGCCGCTGCCATCGCTGGTGGCTTGCGCCGCGTAGGGGCCGCTGGGCGAGTGGGTCTTGTTGCAGATCTCCACCTCTTTGCTGCCGGCGTTCACACGCAGGTAGTCCTTGGCGTAGCGATCGGTGGGGCTGTTGCCGGAGGCGCCGCCTTCATGGTCGAACAACTCCAGCGCATAGGCCCCGCTCAGAGAGGGGCCCTCCAGGCAGGCCCGGTCGTCGCGGGCGCAGGGAAGGCCGTCGCTGCCCAGCCGCGGCAGATCGGGAAAATCCACGGTGGTGGTGGTGATCTTCACTCCGTCCACCTCCCGCTCCCCGTCGCAGCGCTCGTCCGCGCCCCCCGCCGGCAGGCGGCAGAGGATGTCGAGCGGCCGCTCACCGGGTTCGGTGCGCTGGCGCAGCTCTGGTGTGGTGTCGGAGAAGACTGCCACCCCACCCTTGCGCTGGCCCGTGGTGTTGGACAGGCCCACCACCAGCGCCGGGAAGCCCGCGTTGCCGTAGCCGCTGCACCAGCGCACATCGTTGCCGAAGATCTGCTCCGGCCCCCCGAGGGAGCGCTGGCAGCACTTCGGCACCACCGCGTATTCGCGGCTGAGGTTGGCGATCGCCACCACCTTGCCGCCTCGCAGCGCCTGACCCTGCACCACCAGTTCGATGGCCCCCACCGTGGTGGCCGAATCAAAGCGGATCAGCCCCTCCTCGTAGGTCGCCTGCCCCTGGCTGCGCTCCACAGCGCCGCTGCGGTCGCTGCGGAACCAGCGGCTGCGGTCGGCGGTGCTGAGCCGCACGCTCTGCAACAGGAAGCGACGCTCCATGCCGGCGGTCGGCGACCCCAGGCTGACGTTGGCCCGATCCAGGCGCGGATCGGCGATCTGCAGCAGGGTCTCGCCCGGGGGCGGGGCATGGCGGCCCGTTCTCTCGGCGGCCAGGCAGGGGTTGGTGACCGATGCGTAGGCGGTGGTGCCCGCCGTCTCGCTGGCCAGCTCCCTCCACCGGGTGAAGGCCACCGGGGCCACCAGCAGGCGGCGGTTGGCCGGGCGGTTGAGTTCGCTGATCACCACCGCCAGACCGTCTTCCGCCGCCTGGCGCGCCAGGCGGCTCTGGCTGGCCTCGGCGGTGCCCAGCCAGCCAAGCTGGGTGCGGTTGAGCATCGTCACCGCGCTGATCACCGTCACCAGGGCAACGAGCAGGGCCAGCAGCAGCCCGAAGCCCCTCTCGTGGCGGTGGCGCTGGTGCAGGAGCAGCTGAAGCAGCAGCTTCGAGGAGGTCATGGCAGGAGGGGCCGGCGTGGCAGGGGTGCGGCAGGCGGGCAGGCAGAAGGGGGGGTATCGGGAACGGGGGGCGTTGGGGAATGGGAGCGGAATGGGGCCAGGGAGATGAAGTCAATCCTGGGAAAATGAACAAATCGGCTTTTATGTAAGCGACGGAATCGCCCTGGATTAAGTTATTGTTATTTAGCCTCAAAGACGTCTTAGGTTCATGTATCTGCGAGGGATGGCCCAACTTGCGGAGGGCGGAATTCTCCGGGCTCCGACGGGTCTCCCTTCTGTTTTGGTCTCGCACTGTTCAGCTGCTTTTGGTCTAGCACTGTTCAGCGGAATTGTGCGTTCCGGTTCATGGCTCTCCTTGCGTCCGCCAGCGTTGGGCTCAGCGCAGTTGCAGGCGGCCCCGGCTGCCATCAAGGCGGGCCACGCGCCCGAGGGGCAGGGCGGCGTTGCCGGGGCTGTGCCCCACGGGCAGGCCGGCCACCACCGGCAGGCCCAGGTCGAGGCTGCGCTCCCGCAGCACCTGCGCCAGGCTGAAGCGGTGCTCCGCCGGTTCGTCCGCACGGCTGTCGGCTTCGTCACAGCCGGCGAAGCTGCCGAAGCCGAGGCCAGCCAGCTGATGCAGGGCACCGCTGAGGCGCCAGTGGGTGAGCATCCGCTCGATCCGGTACGGCGCCTCGCCCACATCCTCCAGCACCAGAATCGCGCCGCGCAGCGGCGGCATGTGGGGGGTACCGAGCAGGTGGGTGGCCACGGTGAGATTGGCCACCAGCAGCGGCCCCTCGGCGATCCCGCCCTGCCAGCCTTCCCCTTGCAGATCCGCCAGCGGTTCGCCGAACAACAGCGCCCGCAGCCGCTCCTGGCTCCAGGTGGGCTCCGCCGCCAAGGTGGTGAGCAGTGGGCCGTGGATGCCACCTCCCAGACCGCTGCACACCCGCGCGAACAGCAGCGAGGTGACATCCGAGAAGCCCAGCAGCCAGCCCGGCGGCTGTTGCAGCGGCGCCTCCAGCAGACGGGCCGCGCCCCAACCGCCGCGCACGCAGGCCCACAGCGCCGGCGGCGCGTCCCCGCCGGGGAGCGCCAGATCGCCGGCCCGCTCGTGATCGCGACCGGCCAGATACCCCCAGCGCCGTTCGCGGATCCCCCGACCTTCCTCCACCACCACCAACCCCCACTCGTGCAGCAGAGCCAGCCCGGCCTCCAGCCGCTCGCAGTCGGCCAACGCCGAACTGGCTGCCACCAACCGCACCCGGTCGCCTGGCCGCAGGGGCGCCGGATTGGGCAGGGGACGGGCCTCCACGCTGCTCATCCCAGCCCCCCCAGCTGGGGCAGGATCACGGCGAGCAGCAGCAGCCCGCCGAGCCACACCTGATGGCGGAAATGGAGGCCGTAGGCCGATCGCGGCAGCTGCGGATGCTGCAGCCGGGCCGCTTCCCGCACCATGCCCGCTGTGGCCAGAAGCCAAGGCAGCCAGAAGCTGGCCAGGGCGATCCCCTGCAGCAGGGCGGCGTAGGCCAGGCAGATGCAGGTGAGGGCGTAGCAGACCCCCACCACCTGGGGGGCCCGCTCCCCGAGCGTGAGGGCGCTGCTGCGCACCCCCACGGCCCGGTCGTCTTCACGGTCGCTCATGGCATAAACCGTGTCGAAGCCGAAGGTCCACACCACCGTGGCCAGCCAGGTGAGTAGCAGCGGCCAGCCGCCCGCCAGGGAGGCGCTCGCGGCGGCCCAGGGGATCAGCACTGCGAAGCCCCAGCAGAGGGCAAGCACGAGCTGGGGGAAGGCGAACCAGCGCTTGGCGGAGGCATAGAGCAGCACCGGCGGCAGGGCGGCGACCGCTAACGCCAGCACCAGGTCACGGCGTGGGTAGGGGAGGATCAGCACCGTGGCCAGAGCCACCGCCAGGCAGAACAGGAGCAGGGCCACCGCCAGCGGTACCCCCACCCGGCCCGTCGCCAGCGGCCGGTCGCGGGTCCGCTCCACAAGCGGATCGATGCGGCGATCCCAGAGGTCGTTGGCGATGCAGCCCGCGGCGCTCACCGCCAGGCCGCCCACCAGCATCAGCACCACCAGCGCCGGCTTTGGTGGCGCGGCGGGGTTGAGCCACAGGGCCCAGCCGGCCGGGATCAGCAGGATCAACCGACCGCTGGGCTTGTGCCAGCGGATCAGCCGCAGCAGATCCCCGATCCCCCCCAGACCCACGCCCCAATCCTCGTGCGCAGGCACCCTAGGCCTGGGTCCAGCACCGGGGTCGGCGCCGCGTGCGGGGGGCGGTGGCAAAGTGGGCCGCGCCGCAAGCAGCGGAACCGATGGTCCAGAGCCCCGACCGGCCCGCCCCGAGCGGGGCTGCAGCGGGAGAGCGCCGCGTGGCCGCGATTGACATCGGCACCAACTCCACGCACCTGCTGATCGCCGCGATCGATCCGGCGTTGCACAGTTTCCGCGTGCTCCTGGCCGAGAAGGCCACCACGCGCCTGGGGGAACGCGATCCCGAGACTGGCGCGATCAGCGCCGAGGCCCTGGAGCGGGGCTTCCAGACCCTGCGCCGCTTCCGCGACCTGGCCGACAGCCACGGCGTCGAGCAGATCGTGACCGGTGCCACCAGCGCTGCCCGCGAGGCCCCCAATGGTCGCGACTTCCTGCTCACCCTGCAGGAACGCCTCGGGCTGCCGGTGGATCTGATCAGCGGCCCGGAGGAGGCGCGGCTGATCTATCTCGGCGTGCTCTCGGCCATGCCCCTGGGGGAGAGGCCGCACACGATCCTCGACATCGGTGGCGGCTCCACCGAGCTGATCCTGGCCGACGGCCACGACGGCCGGGCCTTCACCAGCACCCGCATCGGGGCGGTGCGGCTTCAGCGGGAGTTCTGTCACGACGACCCGCTGCCGCCGGGCACCCGCACCTTCCTGGAGGCCTACATCCGCGGCGCCCTCGATCCGGCGGTGGCGGAGGTGCGCCGCCACCTGCGTGCCGAGGAGCGGCCGCTGCTGGTGGCCACCAGCGGCACCGCCCTCAGTCTGGCAGCCCTGGCCGCTTCGGAAGACCCGCGGCCGCCGCTGAAGCTGCAGGGATACCGCATCAGCCGGGAGCGCCTGGACGGCCTGGTGAACCGCCTGCTGGCGATGCCGCTGGAGCAACGGCGGGCCCTGCCGGCGATCAACGACCGCCGCGCCGAGATTCTCGTGCCCGGCGCCCTGATCCTCCAGACCGCGATGGCGATGCTCCGTGCCGAGGAGCTGGTTGTCTGCGACCGCGCGCTGCGGGAGGGGCTAATCGTGGATTGGATGCTGCGCAACGACCTGCTCGGCGATCGTTTCGCCTTCCAGAGCACAATCCGGGAGCGGGCGGTGTTGCACCTGGCGCGCACCTATGGGGTCGACCCCGACCGGGCCGAGCGGGTGGCCGGCCACGCCCTGAGCCTCTATGACCAGAGCCGCGGCCTGCTGCACGATGACGACGGCGAGGGCCGCCGCCTGTTGTGGGCCGCAGCTCAGCTGCATGCCTGCGGCAAGTTCATCAATATCGGCGCCTACCACAAGCACACCTGGTATCTGATTCGCCACGGCGAGCTGCTCGGCCATTCCCAGATCGAGCATCTGATGGTGGCCGCCATCGCCCGCTATCACCGCCGCAGCCTGCCCAAGAAGCGGCACGAGTCATGGCAGCTGATCGAGGGGCGCGACCAGCGGCGCCTGGTGCAGTCGATGGCACTGCTGCTGCGGCTCGCCGCCGCGCTCGACCGCCGGCCCTCCCCGCTGATCGCCGGCCTGCGCCTGCGTCCAGAAGGGCCGCCCGGGCGGCCCAGTGGCCTGGTGATCGAACTGTTGCCGGCCGAGGCCGCGGCCGGCGAGCCGCCGGTGGATCTCAGCCTGGAGCGTTGGAGCCTGGGGGCCTGCGCGGAGGTGGTGCTCGAGCAGACGGGGCTGCGCCTCACGGTGCCGGGGCCGGCGCCGGAGCCGTTCCCGGGACCACCGCCGGAGCAGGCGACGATGGGAAGTCCTGCCAGTCCACCTGGCTGATCGTGCCCAGGCGCCGGGGTGGCGCACTGCCGACGCTGGCCGTCACCAGGTCCGGCCGGCCCGCCAGCACCCGCAGGCCCGGGCCGAGACGGAAGCGAGCCTCCTTCTCCAGCATGCCGCTGAACAGGATCTGGCGGCTGGCGGTACGCACTTCCACCCAGCTCGGTTCCTCGCTGCGCAGCACCAGAACGCCCGGGCTGACCGTGGCGGCGGCTTTGCGGCCCGGGCCGGGGGCCGGCTGGGGGGCCGGGCGGAGCGAATCGCCCAGCCGTGGGGTAGGCCACTGGCGCAAGGCCTGGGCCAGGAGCACGGCCAGGAGCACGGTGAGCGCGGCCACGGCGGCGGCCAGTCCCCAGTGCGCCCGGGGGCGCTCGCCTGGCTCGAGCCCGGCGTCGCCGCCCGCCCGGGAGAGATCAGTCGCCTGGGCAGGAGCCGGCCGTTCCATCAGGCGGCTCTGGCGAAGGTGCTCCACCTGCTGGGTTACGTCGACACCGAGGGCCTGGGCCACCCGTTTGGCCTGGGCGATCACGAACACCGGTTCGTGCAGATGCAGTCGGTCGCCGCTTTCCAGGGCGGTCAGCTGTTCCGGAGCCAGGTGCAGCCGGTCGGCGAGTTCGGCAACGCCGATGCCCCGACCCTCGCGGGCCCGCCGCAGCCGCTGGCCCAGCTCCAGCAACTCAGGGATGGGCTCGGGGGCAGGTGGATGGATCGGGGAGGCGGCGGACGATTCAGACACCAGGGACGGGCGAATCCTGCGGCGTCAGTATGGCCAGATTAGCCGAAGAAGGCCAGAGTTTTCGCTGGTGTTTAGGCTGTCTTCACCGCTTCCAGGGTGCTTCGTGTTGCACTGTTGCCCGGAGGAAAGGTGAGATGTTAATGGGCGATACTGGATTCGAACCAGTGACCCCTTCCGTGTGAAGGAAGTGCGCTACCGCTGTGCTAATCGCCCAAGCGCGCCCTCCCTTAGGAGCAGGCGGCGTTGGTTGGAGCATAGGGCACGGCTGTCCCCAGCTCCAGCGCCATGACCTGGCCCCTGCTGGCCCTGGTCACCGCCTTCTGCCAGAGCGGCCAGGATCTGGTTGCCCGCTCCCTGCTGCGCCGCTTCGGGCTGAGCGTGCGCCTGGTGATGGGCGCCGGCTGTCTGGTGGCGGTGGTGCTCGGCCTGCCGGTGGCGCTGGCCGGGGGCCCGCGCCCCCAGGCCGCCGTGCTGGTGGGAGCGCGCCTGGCCACGGCGCTGGTGAACGGCCTGGCGTTCTGGGCCTATGGGAGAGCCCTGCGCTGCGGGGAGTTGAGCCTGGTGCTGCCCCTCACCAACCTCTCGCCATTGGTGCTGCTGGGCAGTGGTTGGTGGCTGCTGGGGGAAAAGCCTGGGCCGCTGGCGTTGGCGGGGGTGCTTCTGCTGGTGCTCGGCGCCCCCCTTGCTCTGCCCCCCGGCCGTACAGCGCACAGCGGTGGTTCACGTGATCGCGATCAAGCGCCTGAGCACCCTGCTCAGCGCCGCCGCCGGGGGTCTCCTGTATGGCGAGGCCCGGCCGCTTCAGCGCCTGCCCGCCGTTGCCCTGATGTTGATCGGGGCGGTGCTCGTGCTGGGAGCCGCCGCCGGCGGAACGGCCATCGGTCAGCATGGGAGCTGATGTTCGCCGCCGCCGGTGCCGCAGCCAGGGCCCACCGATGCCGCCCCATCCAGGCCTGCGGCAACGCCACCGCCTTCCGTCACGCCCCCGCCGCTGGGGATGCCCGCTGCTTCGCTCCCTGCCGGCGCGGAGATCGCCCACACCGATGTGCTCATTGTGGGGGGGGGCGTCTGCGGCACGGCCCTGCTGTTCGTTCTGGCCCGCTACACCGACCTGCCCAGGCTGACCCTGGTGGAGCGCTATCCGCAGCTGGCGCAGGTCAACTCCAAGGCCACCAGCAACAGCCAGACGATTCACTGCGGCGACATCGAGACCAACTACACCCTCGAGAAGGCCCTGGCGGTGAAGCGCACCGCCGAGATGATCGGCCGCTATGCCGCCCTGCTGGATCCCGAGGAAGCGGCCCGCTGCGTCTTTCATACGCCGAAGATGGTGCTGGGCGTGGGTGAGCGGGAATGCTCCTTTCTGCGGGAGCGCTTCGCGCGTTTCTCGCCCCATTTCCCGGCGATGCAGCTGCTCGATGCTGAGGCGATCGCCGCCTGGGAGCCCGCGGTGGCCCTCTGTGACGGCGTGCCGAGGCCGGAGGAGATCGTGGCGATCGGCATCCGCGATGCCGCCACGGCGGTGGATTACGAGGAACTCTCCGCCTCCTTCGTGGCCCAGGCCCGCACCGCCCTGGCCGATGGCGACCGCCAGCTCGACCTGCAGCTCGGCACCAAGGTGGTGGCGATCCATCCGGAAGGGTCCGATCCGGCGGCACCGGAGTCGTTTCTGGTGGAGCTGGCAGGGCCGGAGGGCCGGCGCTGGTTGCGGGCCCGCCAGGTGGTGGTCAATGCCGGCGCCCACAGCCTGCTGATGGCCCAGCAGATGGGCTTCGGGCTGGAGTATTCCTGCCTACCGGTGGCTGGGAGCTTCTACTTCACCCCCGCCTGCCTGCGCGGCAAGGTCTACACCGTTCAAAACGACCGCCTGCCCTTTGCGGCCCTGCACGGCGATCCCGACGTGCGGGTTCCAGGCCAGACCCGCTTCGGCCCCACCGCCCTGCTGCTGCCACGCCTGGAGCGCTACGTGGCCTCCTCCTTCTGGGAGTTCCTGCGCGTGCTGCGGCTCGACTGGGCCGTGCTGGCGGTGTTCTGGCAGCTGTTCGGCGTCGCCGACATCCGCACTTACATCCTGCGCAACCTGCTCTACGAAGTGCCCTGGCTGCGCCGGCGGCTGTTCCTGGCCGATGTGCGCAAGATCGTGCCCGGGCTGCGGCTGGAGGAGCTGCGCTTCGCCGACGGCTTCGGCGGGGTTCGTCCGCAGCTGATCGACAAGCGCGCCCGCCGGCTGATGCTGGGGGAGGTGAGCATCCCGGCCGTCCCCGGTCTCATCTTCCACGTCACCCCCTCCCCCGGGGGTACCTGCTGCCTGGGCATCGCCGAGCAGGATGGGGCCGCGATCGCCGCCCAGCTCCGCTGCCACTTCGATCAGGCACGGCTGGAGCGCGAGCTCCACGAAGCCGCCGCGAATCCGGCACCTGGCGCTCCGGCACCCGTGCCCACCGCCGCTCCCTAGCCCCAGCCGAGGCGGAGGAACAGGGCCCATAGCAGCCCTAGGGTCAACGGGATCGAGGCCAGCGCTAACGTCTGCTGCTGCGCCGTGCCGCGACCCGTCAGCCAGCCGTCGTACACACGCGCTGCCAGCGGCACCAGCCACCAGCCGGTGATCGCCACGCTCACGCTGGCGCTGAGCAGCACTGCGCCAGGGCGCGCCAGCGGCAGGGGCCGTAGCAGTGGGCCGAGCACCATCACGGTGGGATAGAGCACCAGAAGCACCAGCAGATTGCTCTTCCACACCGGGGTGCGCGCCGCCTGAGCGCTGGCCAGCCAGCGGGCGTAGCCCTGCCAGTTGGTGCGCCCCGAGTAGCGGAACCCCCCACCGGAGCCGGCCTCGCTGAGGATGCGCCGCCGCTCCTCGCTGTCCATCCAGGCCAGCCAGCTCTCCAGGTCGCGCCAGCGGATGCGCGAGCGCCAGATCTCCTCGGGGCCCCGCTCCAGCAGCTGCGGCGCCTGCCCCGCCAGGAAGCCCGGCCAGCGGCTCTCGGCCGCGGCCAGCTGCGCCATCGTGGCCAGGAACCGCGGCCGCGCCGCCGGATCGACCCGGTGATCCACCGTGTACTCGAAGCTGCGGTCGTCGCTGAATGGATCGGGGATCGGCTCGGGGAACCGATCAGAACCGGCTATGGCGGGGCGGGGGGCCATTGCGGCGCCAGCGCTGACGGCATTGTGGCCGTGGCGACGCCGATACGATTGCCAGCGCCAGCGGTCTGCGTGGATGGATCCCTCCCCCCTTGCCGTCGGTGATCCGGGGTTGGAGGGCCTGGAGACGCCGCCGGATTTGTCGGTGCCGCCGCCCTTCACGCTGTATCGCCTCGAGGCCAATGGTGGCTTGCAACGCGATCCCGATGGGGGTGTGCGCCTTGGTCCGCTGCCGCCGGAGCGTCACCGCCTGGAGCTGGGGCCGGCCGTGGTGCTGCCGGGCGCGGACGGCCTGGTCGATGAGGCGGGCCAGCCCCTGCCAGCCACCTGGCTGCGGCGCGGGGCCGAGCTGGAGCGCTTTCCCCACCCCCTGCCGCAGCCCTCCAAGACCGCGGCCCCGGTTGCCCCCGCAATGGTCGACACGCTGGTGTTCCTGCCGTATGCGGAGTTTGGCCACTTCGGCCACATGCTCACCGAAACGGCGGCCTGGCTCGGCCCCCTGCTCGATCCCGGCCGCGACTGGTTGGCGGCCGCCGGTGACGACGCTGTGCTGATGGTGGGAGCCCAGGCGGCCCCGGCCCTGGAGGTGCTGGAGCGTGTCTTGCCGGTGGCGCCCCGCCGCTGGCGCTGCAGCGCTGCCCTGACGGAGCCTCTGCGGGCCCGCCGCGCGCTGCTGCCGCTGCCCTCGATGCGCAACGGCCACAGCATTCGCCCGGAGCACCCCCGCCACCTGCGATTGCTGCTGCAGAGTCGCCTCGGCCCCACGGTGCGCTTACCGCCTCCCAGCGCTGGCGAAGCCGATGGCAGCCGTCTTTACTTGAGCCGCTCCCGGCTCGCGCCCCCCTGCCGCCGGGTGGTGGGGGAGGAGGGCCTGGAGCAGGCCCTGCGCGAACGGGGTTGGACGATCGCCTGGCCCGAAACCCAGTCCCTGCCCGAACAGCTCCGCCAGCTGCGCGACGCCTCCGTGATCGCTGGGCCCCATGGCAGCGCCCTGCACTTGTTGCTGTACTTCGGCACCTCGATCGCCGGCCGCACCGTGATCAGCCTCTATGGCTCCGATGTGAAGCTCACCAGCACGTACCAGCTGCAGGCCTGCCTGCAGCAGCTCAACTGGCTGGTGTTGGGCTGTCTGGAGCCGGATCCCGCCTGCCCCCGGCAGACGAACGTGGAACGCGACAAGTTGTTGAAGGCCGAGCCGGCTGAGCTGGCGGAGCTGATCGACCGACTGGCCGATCAGGCCTCCGCTCCGCCCCGGAACAGGTGCTGATGGCTGGCGGAGTAGAGCCGGGAGCGGGCCTCGCCAGGGGGCTGCAACGCCGGGCTCACCACGTACAGGGTGGTGCGGATCAGCTGCCGCTCGCGGCTCACCCGCGCCATCTCCTGCAACGGCACAACCTGCAGCCACTGATCGGGCCAGCTGACGCGGTAACCGATCGCCACGGGGGTGTCGGCGGGGTAATGGCGCAGCAGCTCCTCCTGCACCTCCTCCACGTGGCGGGCGCTGAGGTAAAGGCAGAGGGAGGCGCGCAGGGCGGCCAGGTGGGCCAGGGATTCCCGCTCCGGCGTGCCGGTGCGGCCGCCGGCTCGGCTCAGCACGATCGTTTGCACCAGACCGGGAATCGTGAGCTCGGCGCTGAGGGCCGCCGCGGTGGCCTGGTACGCGCTGAGGCCGGGGATCACCTCCACCTCCAAGCCGGCGTCGGCCAGGCGACATATCTGCTCCTGCAGGGCCCCGTACAGGCAGGGGTCGCCATCGTGCAGGCGCACCACACGGCGGCCAGCTTGGGCCCGCTCCACCACCACCTTCATCACCTGCTCGAGCGTGAGGGTGCTGGTACGCAGGCGTTCACACTGCGCAGGGGCCAGCGCGGCGATCGCCGGATTGACCAGCGAGTCGGTCCAAACCAGCACCTCGGCCGCCTCGATCGCCCGCGCGGCCCGCAGGGTGAGCAGGTCGGGGGCTCCGGGGCCGCCCCCGACGATCTGTACGCGATGGGGCCTCATGCCCCGACCCCGCTGGGATCGGGCAGCGACCGGCGTCGGCCGTAGAGCCACCACAGACCCAGCCAGCCCAGGCCGATCAACAGCAGGCTCACCAGCTGGGCCATACGCACTCCACCTTGGCAGAAGGGAGGGGTGGAAAACAGGCAGAGCGGGTCGAGGCGCAGGGCTTCAATCCAAACCCGACCGCTGCTGTAGGCCATCAGATAGACGCAGCTCAAGGCTCCGGCCGGCAGGAACAGACGCCCTTTGCTCGCTTGCTGGAAGAGAACCAGCAGCAGGACGCAAACCCCAAGGTTCCAGAGAGATTCGTAGAGGAAGGTGGGGTGAAAGGTGCTCTGGTCGAGGAAGGGGGCGGGGCGGTTGGCCAGCGGAATCGTGAGCTTCCAGGGCAGATCGGTGGGAAGGCCGAAGGCTTCGGAGTTGAAGAAATTGCCCCAGCGCCCGATCGCCTGGCCAAGCGCTAGTGCCGGCACGAGCACATCGAGCAGCGGCCAGAAGGGCTGGCGGCGCCAGCGGCAGAACAGCAGCAGTGCCGTGGTGCCACCAAGCAGGGCGCCGTGGATGGCAATGCCGCCGCGCCAGATCGCGAACACATTCAGCCAGTTGCCCCGGTACTGGTCCCACTCCAGCAGCACGTAATAGAGCCGGGCGCCGATGACGGCGCCGAGCACCAGCACCGGGAGAAGGTCGGTGATCAGTGCCGGATCGATGCCGCGACGTCGGCCCAGGCGGGTGGCGAGGGTGAGTCCCACCAGCACGGCGGTGGCGATCAGAAGCCCGTACCAGCGCAGGGCAAAGGGGCCGAGCTGGAAAATCTCGGCCCCCGGAGAGGTGAACACGGCCAGGGAGGCCATGGTGGCGAAGGGAGTGGGCGGGTGACTCAGATGCCCTCCGCGGCCTGCACCTTCTCCACCTGGCGCTTCTTGAGCACCAGCATGATCTGGGCCAGGGCCACGGCGGCGAAAAAGGCCAGCAGGCCGTAGATGCGCACCGGGTTCTGCAGTACAACCTCCGCGTCAATTTGGCCGAAGCCGCCGACGTTGGGGTCGTTGGTCAGGGGCGAGCCGGCGTCGACGCTGTCGCCAACGGCGACGGTGAGGCTCGGACCGGCGGGAATGGTCTCGCTGGTGGTGGTGCCGTCGGCGGCCTTGATCTCCACCACTGAGGCACCGTTCTCACCGTCGGTGATGGCGTCGATGCGGCCGGCCACCGGGGCGGTGAACACGTTGTTGTTGGTCTTGACCCCTTCTGGGGTGACCTGGCCGCGGCCGCGGTTGCCGCCCACGTGCAGCTGGTACTTGCCGAAGTGGATGGCGCTGTCCTGGGCGGGATCCGGAGAGAGGATCGGGAACACGATCTCCTGGTGCTGGTCGCCGGGGATCGGGCCCACCAGCAGGATGTTCGGCTGGTCTTCGCTGTACTGGGTGTAGTAGATGCCCTGGGTCTCCTCTTTGAGCTCCTCGCTGAGGCGCTCGGGTGGGGCAAGGCGGAAGCCATCGGGCAACATCACCACCGCCCCCACGTTCAGGCCGGTGGGGCTGCCGTCACCGGAGGGTTGCTGCACGGAGGTGTCGTAAGGAACCTCCACCACCGCTTTGAACACCGTGTCGGGGAAGACGGCCTGGGGCACCTCGACGCGGGTGGGTTTCTTGGCCAGGTGGCAGTTGGCGCAGACGATCTTGCCGGTGGCTTCGCGGGGGCTGGCGTAGTTCTGCTGGGCCCAGAAGGGATAGGCCCAGCTGGGGGTTGCCCCGGCGAGCAGCACGCTGAGGCAGAGGCCAGCGGCAAGCAGGGCGCGAACGGGCTGGCCGGTGGCGCGGATCGGCAGGCCGGTGAGGGAGGAGAGGAGGCGACGCATGGTCGGGGGCTGGGCGACGGGGGAGCGGGCGGCGGAGGCGGGGACGGTGAGGCGTTCGGTTGGCTGCGGGATCAGGCCCACCAGGCCTTCTCCCCCGTGCGGAAATCGGTTTCAGTCCAGGGGCTGAGGAACACGTTGTCGTTCTCCACAGACACGTGGGCCAGCGCCAGCGAGAGGGGCGCAGGACCGCGCACCACCTTGCCGTTGGCGTCGTACTGGCTGCCGTGGCAGGGGCACATGAATTTGTTGGCGGCCGCGTTCCAGGGCACCACGCAGCCCAGGTGGGTGCAGATGGCGTTGATGCCGAAGTTGCCGATCGACTCGGGCCCATCCACCAGCAGGTAGGTGGGGTCGCCCTTGAGACCCTGCACCAGGGCGTAGTCGCCCTCCTTGTGCTTGCTCAGCCAGCCGCTGGCGGTGACGGGGTTGCCCAGCTCATCCTTGGCGCTGGTGCCACCACCGCTGCCGGCGGCCTTGGGGGGGATGAAGTAGTTCACGACCGGATACAGCGCACCGAGGGCCACGCCGGTGACGGAGCCGAAGGTGAGCAGGTTCATGAACTGGCGTCGACCCATTCCGGGCACATCACCGCTCGCGGAGCCTGCAGGGATCTGGGTCATGGAGAACTTCCGGGGTTCCGGACCGGGATGCCCGGCCGACGTGGCGCCCATTATGAACCGTGCGGTTCCCCTGCCGCGCCGGCCCTGCGGCGCGCCTGTCCCGGCTGCAACATGCTGTCGCGAACCGTCCCCGCCCCCGTGTCGCCCTCCGGCCCCCCGCTCGACCCACCCCCGTCCGATTCCGGGCCCGGAGCCCCCCTCAGCGTCGACGAGCTCCTCGAAGTGCTGCGCGGCCGCTGGCAGGCCAGCTATGACCTGCAACTGATCGTGCGCCGGGGGCGTTTGTACCTGCAGGTGATGTGGGGCTACCTGGAGCAGCAGTCGTTCCCGATGAGCGCCGAGGCCTACGGGGCCCACCTGGAGGAGCTGGTGGCCACGCTCAACGGCCTGGGGGTGGCGGAGCAGGTGCGCCAGTGGCTGCGCACCACCCGCGACCGACCGCGCCTCGGCCGCGCCCTTTCCCTGCCCCTGGAGCTGCCCGCGGGCCGCAGCAGCGAATTTCTGCTCTAGGAGCATCCGCGGGGCTAGCGGGCGCTGGCCGGCCCCGCCAGGCCTGGCCGCATGCCCTGGGCCAGGGCCACCAGGGCCACGCCCACCAGGTACAGCAGGGTGATCGCGCCGCTGAGCAGCAGCATCGTCACCGGGTCGGTGGAGGGAGTGAGAACGGCGCCGGCCAGGGCGCTCACCAACACCACCCAGCGCCAGGCCCGCAGCATCGCGCTGGCATCGATCAGGCCGAGGGCGCCGAGCAGGAGCTGCAGCACAGGCAGCTGGAAGGCCAGCGCGGTGGCCACCATCAGCAGCAGAACGAAGTCGAGGTAGCGTTCGATCGACCAGATCGGCTCCACCACATCGGCGCCGTAGCTGACGAGGAAGCGCAGGGCAGCCGGCACCAGCGCCCACCAGGCGAAGGCCAGCCCGGCGGCGAACAGAACGGTGGAGCCGGCCACCGCCGGTGCCACCAAGCGGCGCTCACGGCGGGTGAGGCCTGGCAGAACGAAGGCCAAGCCTTCGAACAGCACCCAGGGCAGGGCCAGCACCAGTCCGGCGTATCCGGCCACCTTGATCGACACAAACAGAAACTCGCCCGGCGCCAGCTGCAGGAAGCGGATGCCCTGTGCCGGCTCCTCCAGCAGCCGCACGAGCGGCCGCACGAAGGCCAGGCACAGCCCGGCCCCCACGAGCACCGCCAGCAGGCTGCGCAGGATGCGGCGGCGGAGCTCCTCCAGGTGCTCGACGAAGGTCATCTCCACCTCGCCGGGGAACTGGTCGTCCGGGGGGGGGGTGTCGGGGTCGTTCATGGCGTGCCTTCCCCGGCGACGTTAGGGGCGCTCAGCAGGACGGTGGCCCGATCCGGTTCCGCCCACAGCACCGTGCCGCCGCGGTGGCGCACCGTGCCGGCCGTGGCACCGGGGATGCGCTGCAGATCCTCCACCGCCACCATCACCACCGGAACGCGGCGGTTGCCCCGGCCACGGCTGAAATGGGCCGCCAGATCGGCCGCCGCCTGCAGATCGGCCTCCGTTGCCGCCGCCTCCGAGGCCTTGAGCACCACGTGGCTTCCCGGCAGCTCCTGGGCGTGGAACCACAGGTCGCCGCGGCGGGCTTGGCGCAGGCTGATCCATTCGTTCTGGCGGTGGTTGCGGCCCACCTGCAGCCGCAGGCCGCCGGGGCTGCTCAGCTCCAGCGGCTGGGGCTCCTGGACGGCGCGGCCCCGGCGCGGCGTCTCCGGATCGGGTCCGCACTCCTCCTCCAGGGCGGCCAGGGCGGCCTCATCGTCGGCCTGCTCCAGGAACGTCAGGCTGGCTTCGAGGGCCTCCTGTCGCCGCCGGTGCGCCTCCAGCCGGGGTGTGATTTGCTCGAGGGAGCGCCGCAGCTTGCGGGCACGCCGGTAGAGCTTCTGGGCCTCCTCGATCTCGGCGCGGCTGGGCGACGGGCGGCAGAGCAGGGCGTCGGCCTGCTGGCGCAGTCCCTCGCCTGCCGGGATGGCGTCCAGCAGGGCCTGCTGTCGCCCCGCTTCGAGCCGTTCGCGCTCGAGGGCCTGCTGCAGCCGCCGGCCCAGGCTGTGGCGGCGCTGGCGGCGTTGCCGCTCCCCTAGGCGGCTGGCGTAGTAGTGCGCCAGTCCGGTATTGAGCGGCAGGCCGGGGCCTGTGGCACGGGCGGGCGGTTCGGGCGGCTCCGCCGCCGGCTCCTCGGCTGGATCCGCCTCGCCATCGTCCCAGCAGCGCCAGCCGCCGCCGGGAAGCCAGCGCAGCTGGAAGCGCTCGGTCTCCACCACCTCGAGCCAGCACCGCCAGCGGCGGTGAAGGGCTTGCCAGTCGGCTTCGCTGAGCTCCTGCACGCTGCGCCCGTCCAGCGGCGCCCCCGCGGCCTCGGGGGTCCGCCCGGGCGGTGGCAGGCCTGCGCAGAGCTGCTGCACCAGAGCCGGACTGATGCCCTGGTACGCGGCCGCCAGGGCCTGCCGCAGCGGCAGGGGTTGGAGGCTCAACCGGCGCCGCCAGCTGGCTTCGGGCTCCTCCAGGCGCGGCCCATCGCCCCGCATCGGCGGAGGCGGCCGGTAGGGGTCGCCGGTGCCGATGGGCCGCAGCCGCGACTGGTTCGGCCGCACCTGGTGGGCCAGGGCGATCACCCGGCGGTCCTCGTCGAGCAGAAACAGGTTGCTGTGGCGCCCCATCAGCTCCAGCACCAGCGTGCGGCGCGGCGGCTCGCCGGGGCGGGGGGCGAAGGCCAATTCCACCACCCGCTCCCAGTCCTGCTGCGCCAGGCTCACCAGGGTGAGGCCCCGCAGCCCATGCTGCAGCTGGCGCGCCAGGGTGCTGCCCTCCCCCTGCCGCGGCGGCGGCGGGATCGCCAGCAGCCTGGGCGCCTCCGCCAGCCAGCTCAGCTCCAGCCAGGGCTGGCCGTGCAGGCTGCGCAGACCCAGCTGCACAGTGTGGCCATCGCTTTGCTGGGCCTTCTCAAACCGGCTGGGCAGCAGGGCCGGCCGCAGCTCCGCCAGCACCGCCCGCAGACCGGTGGCGTCGAGGGCCTGGATCGCCGGCCCCGCCTGTTCGCGCCGCTGCTCCATTGCCATCGCCGCGCCGGATCGGCCTCCCCCCGCGCCTGTCTCCCCATACTCTCGTGGCAGCTCCCGCCTCACCGCGCCGATGTCCTCTCCCGCCCCCTCCGGCAGGCTGCTGCTGATCACTGGCCCCAGCGGCGTGGGCAAGGGCACGCTGGTGACCCGCCTGCTGGCGCGCCATCCCGAGCTGTGGCTCTCGGTGTCGGCCACCACCCGCGCCCCCCGAGCCGGCGAGCAGGAGGGTCGGCACTATTTCTTCCTGAGCCGGGCCGCCTTCGAGAGCCAGGTGGCGGCAGGCGGCTTCCTGGAGTGGGCCGAGTTTGCCGGCAATCTCTATGGCACGCCGCGCGCCGCGGTAGAGGAGCGTCTCCAGGCGGGGCGCATGGTGTTGCTGGAGATCGAACTGGAGGGGGCTCGCCAGGTCCGACGCAGCTTCCCCAGCGGTTTTCAGGTGCTGCTGCGGCCGCCGTCGTTCGAGGAGTTGGAGCGGCGCATCCGCGGCCGGGCTACCGACAGCGAGGCCGCGATCGCCCGGCGGCTGGCACGGGCCCGTGAGGAGCTTCAGGCGGAGGCGGAGTTCGACGCGGTGGTGGTCAACGATGACCTTGAGCGCGCCGTGGTCGAGCTGGAGCGCTGCTGCGGCCTGGCTCCTGCCGGTGCGGCCTGAGTGGAGCGGAGGCCTGTCGCAAGCCATGGGCAGCGACTTGCGGCCATGAAAAAAGGGCCCTCGCTTGGGCCCCGTGATTGGCTCTGCCACACCGCCAGCTGCGGTGGTGGGTCGGTTCAGAGTGGGTGGAACAGCAGATCGGGGAAGAAGCGGTTGAACTCGATCATGATTCCAGCGGTAATCGTGAACCAGATCGCCGCAAAAACAGGGGCGGTGGTGAGGAACTTTTTCATCGGATTGGGTTGCGGTCGCGAGCGGATGGCAGAAAGGTAAAGATGCCTCTCAGCGGGGCGAAACGGTGATCTTGCTGTCCGCCTCGGTGAGCTTGCCGGTGGTGAGCTCCTTGAAGGCTGCCAGGGGCCAGCTGGCGGCGGCCAGCGTGCTCTTGAACGCCAGGGGCACGTCAATCTGGATCTCGTGGGTCTGGGCGTCCTTGCGCTGGCGCACGGCCATCAGATAGGTGCGCCCGGCCCAGCCGATGGTGCCGGCGATGTAGAGGAAGGCCAGGCCCGGGATCGTGAAGTCGCCGGCATGGCTCCAACGGCCGTCCACCACCAGGTGGGGCAGGCCATCCGCACCGCAAAGGGCCTGGCTATAGCGCTCAAAACGGGCCTTGGCCTGCTCGGTTGTCGCGGTGGCGGCGCGGGACTGGAAGCGGGCGTTCTCAGCGCAGGGGGTGAGACCGCCGATCTCGGCATGGGCCACCGGGGCAAGGCCAAAGAGAAGGAAGGCGGAGAGAAGGACCGCCATCAGACGGCCGGTGAGAAGACGGCGCATGGATCGGGGCATGGAGCGGCGGATGCAGGAGTGCCGGAATGGGGAGTGCCGGTATGACCTCCCGAGGAGGCAGGATGTCACCAGCGGACAGTAGGGGAGCTGACCCAGCACGATGGCCACCGTTCTGGCGCTCGAAACAAGTTGTGACGAGTCCGCCGCGGCGATTGTGAGCGGCCGCACGGTGCTGGCCAGCGCCATCGCCTCCCAGGTGGAGGAGCATGCCCGCTGGGGCGGCGTGGTGCCCGAGATCGCCTCCCGTCGCCACCTCGAGGCCCTGCCGCAACTGGTGGAGAGGGTGCTGGCGACGAGCGCTCTGGCGCCCGGCTCGCTCGATGCCGTCGCGGCCACCGTGGCCCCTGGCCTGGTGGGTGCCCTGCTGGTGGGCTCGGTCAGCGCCCGCGCCCTGGCCCGGCTGCATCGCCTGCCGTTCCTGGGCATCCATCACCTGGAGGGCCACCTCTGCTCGGTGCAGCTGGGAGATCCCCTGCCGGACGGGCCGTACCTGGTGCTGCTGGTCAGCGGCGGCCACACGGAGCTGGTGCGGGTCGACGGGCCGGGGCGCTACCGGCGCCTGGCCCGCAGCCGCGACGATGCGGCCGGGGAATGCTTCGACAAGGTGGCGCGGCTGCTGGGCCTCGGCTACCCGGGCGGCCCGGCGATCCAGGCCACCGCCAGCGCGGGCGACCCGCGTCGTTTCGCCTTCCCCCGCGGCCGCGTCTCGCTGCCGCAGGGTGGCTTCCATCCGTACGACTTCAGCTTCAGCGGCCTGAAGACCGCCGTGCTGCGCCAGGTGCGGGCCCTGGAGAGCGCGGGCGAGCCGCTGCCGCTGGCGGATCTGGCGGCGAGCTTCGAGCAGGTGGTGGCTGAGGTGCTGGTGGAGCGCAGCTGCCGCTGCGCCCGCGACGAGGGCCTCGACACCCTGGTGCTCGTGGGCGGTGTGGCGGCCAATGGGCGCCTGCGGGCGCTGTTGGCGGAGCGGGCCGGCGCGCTCGGGCTGGCCTGGCGCGTGGCCCCCCTGGCCTGGTGCACGGACAACGCGGCGATGATTGCCCGGGCCGCGGTCCAGCGGCTGGAGGCAGGCTGCGTCAGCTCGATCGACCTCGGCGTGGCCGCCCGCATGCCCCTGGAGGAGGCTCACCGGCTCTATGAGGCCCAGGCCTGTTTCTGATCCCGTTAGGGTGGTGAACCTTCGCTGCGGCCATGCCCCCCGGCCGTTCGATCATGGCTCCAGCTGCATCCTCTGATCCGGCTGCCGCCCCCGAGCCGGCTCCCGCAGGGGCCAGCACCGGTGGGAGCGAGTCCACCGTCCTCACGCCCGTGCCCGTCTCACGCGAGGAACTGAACGCCTGGCGCCGGGGATTCACGCCCCAGGCTGAAATCTGGAATGGCCGCCTGGCGATGCTCGGTCTGTCGGTCGGTCTTGCCGTGCTGCTGATTGCACGGCTGGCGGCCAGCCACTCCTGAGGCAGCGTCTAGGTCCGTCCTCGCAGGGTCTGGGCCAGCTCGGCGGGTTTGAGGCTCTGGGCCATCGCGTCCTCGTCCATTACTTGGCCGGATTGCACCAGCTTGGCCAGTGCTTGATTGCTGGTCTGCATGCCATCGAAGCCGCTGCGGGCCATGATCTCCTCGATTTCATCGAGTTGGCCGCGCTGAATATAGTCGCGGCAGGCATCAGTGTTGATGAATAAATCATGGTAGGCACAGCGTTTGCCATCGGTGCTTTTCACCAGACCCTGGGAGATCACGGCCAGCAGGGATTCCGCCACGGAGCGCCGCACCTGCTCCTGCTCCTCGGGGGGATACATGCCCAGGATCCGCTCCACGGTCCGCACAGCGGAATTGGTGTGGAGTGTTCCCAGCACGAGGTGTCCGGTCTGGGAGGCTTCGATGGCAGTGGAGATGGTATCGCGGTCGCGGATCTCACCGATCAGGATCACATCGGGATCTTCGCGCAAAGCGGCGCGGAGCGCGGTTTTGAACAGTTTTGTGTGCTGGCGAACTTCGCGTTGACGAATCAAAGACTCGCGGCTCTCGTGTACGAATTCAATCGGATCTTCAATTGTAAGAATGTGTCGCCTCATGCTGGTATTAATATAGTCAATCACGGCTGCCAGGGTGGTGCTTTTTCCCGATCCGGTGGGTCCGGTAACGAGAAGCAGGCCCTTCGGCCGCTCCGCCAGATCCTTGAGCACGGCCGGCAGGCGCAGATCTTCGATGCTGGCGATCTTCTGGGGGATCAGGCGTAGCACCATCGCTGGACCACGGAGCGATTCAAGCAGGTTGATGCGCACACGCACGAAGCCAAAGGCATGGCTGCCGTCGTACTCCTTGTCGCGCATGAACATATCGATTTCCGCGGGACTAAGCATTTCGCGCAGCCAGTCGCGGAACGTGACCCCATCGGTGATTGGCCAGCCGGTGCGCAGCATGTCGCCCCGGTCGCGGTAGCGGGGCTCCTCGCCCACGCCCAGGTGCACGTCGGAATAACTGCGCTCGAAGGCCAGGCGCACGATGCCCTCGAGGCTGGGGGGCATGTGGGTGGGATCCCCATGCGGCGCCTGGGGGATGTGGCGCACCGATCGGTGGAAGAGATCGGCGGGTGGCGGCGGCGGCGGTGCCGGCGGAAACGAGGAGGGAGTCATCGCGAAAGGCAGTTCGGCCATGGCACCCCCAGCACTGTTCTTGACCCGATCTTGCCATTCTGGAGCGGTTTTTGGAGGATCGCGTTCGCGCCTCGCCGCACACCCCGGGCTGTCTGTCGCATTGGGTCGGATGGCAGGGTCTCCCTAGGATTCGCGGGAATGCCCTCGCCCTTTGACGGATTCCGCACCCTCCCCTTCCGGCGCCTCGTTCCCTGCTCCCGCTACGGCCGATGCAGGACCGCTGATCACGATTGTGCTCGGCACCCGCCCGGAGGCGATCAAGCTGGCGCCCGTGATCCGGGCCTTTCTGGAGCATCCGGAGTTCCGCACCCGGGTGGTGCTTACCGGCCAGCACCGCGAGATGGTCAGCCAGGTCATGGAACTGTTTGGTTTGCAGGCCGACCTGGACCTGGCCCTGATGGCTCCCAACCAGACCCTTACCCACGTCACCTGTGCTGCCCTGCAGGGGCTCCGGGAGGAGTTCGGCCGCCATCGCCCGGATCTGGTGCTGGTGCAGGGAGACACCACCACCGCCTTCGCAAGCGCCCTGGCCGCCTTCTACGAGCAGATCCCGGTGGGCCATGTGGAGGCCGGCCTGCGCACGGACAACCTCTTCGATCCCTTCCCTGAGGAGGCCAACCGGCGGCTGATCTCCCAGCTCGCCCAGCTGCACTTCGCCCCCACCGAGCGCTCCGCCGCCAACCTGCGGGCCTCCGGCGTGGTGGGGGAGACGATCACCACGGGCAACACCGTGATCGATGCCCTGCTGCTGATGGCTGAAACGGCCCCGCAGCTGGCGATCGACGGCCTCGACTGGCAGCGCCAGCGGGTGCTGCTGGCCACGGTGCACCGCCGCGAGAACTGGGGCGATCGCCTTCAGGACATCGGCCAGGGCTTTCTGGCGATCCTCGAGCGCTTCCCGGACACCGCCCTTCTGCTTCCTCTGCATCGGAACCCCACCGTGCGCGAGCCGCTGCAGGCCCTGCTGGGCGACCATCCACGCGCCTTCCTCACCGAACCCCTCGATTACGACCGGCTGGTGGCGGCGATGCGCGGCTGCACCCTGCTGCTCACCGATTCCGGCGGTCTTCAGGAGGAGGCGCCGGCCCTGGGCAAGCCGGTTCTGGTGCTGCGCCGCACGACCGAACGGCCCGAAGCGGTGGATGCCGGCACGGCCCGGCTGATTGGCACCGACAGCAAAACGATTCTGGCGGAAGCCTCCAACCTCTTGGAGCACGAAGGGGCCTACGAAGCGATGGCCCGGGCCCATAACCCCTTCGGCGACGGCTATGCCAGCGAGCGGATCGTGGCGGCGGTGCGCCGCTTCCTCAGCGTCGCTTCTTCGCCCAGGGAGGCAGGTCAATGAACACGCGGGTGCCGGGCTGCAGGCCCCCCAGCACCTGGGTATCGCGGCCGCTGCTGGCTCCCAGCTCCACCGGTTGGAAACGGGGCTGGCGATCCTTGCCCACCAGCAGAACGCCCGGCTTGCCCTCCTCGGTGACGATCGCCACCGTGGGAACCACCGTTTCCGCCCCCATCCGGCCGGTCTGAAAGTCGATGTCGGCGGTCATGCCGATGCGCAGCTCCGGGGGCGGATCCAGCAGGTCGAGCTTCACCTCGAAGGAGGTGACGTTGTTGACCTTCACCGCCCGCGGCGCAATCTGGCGGATGCGGGCGGCGAAGCGGCGGTCGGGGAAGGCGTCAACGCGCACCGTGGCAGGCAGACCCAGCCGCAACCGGCCCAGGTCGCTCTCGGGCACCTTGGCCACCACCTGGAGCCCTCGGGCCAGCTCCACGATCGAGGAGCTGGTGGCCCCTGCCGTCGCCGAGGCGGTGGTGGTGGGGGTGACGAAGGCCCCGGCATCGGCGAACCGCTGGCTGATCACGCCGGCGAAGGGGGCCCGCACGATCAGCTCTGCCTTTTCCACCGTGCGCTGCTCGAGCCGCTCGTTGGCGGCCGCCAGAGCCGCCTGATCGACCTGGTAGGTGGTGAGCACGGAGCTGTACTCATCCGCGCTGATCGCGCCGTTGGCGTAGAGCTGGCGGCGGCGTTGCCATTCGTTGCGGCTGCGGGTGAGGCGCGCCTGGGCCGCGAACACGTCGGCCCGCAGCTCATCGATGCGGTCGCTGAGATCGCCGTCATCCATCCGGGCCAGGGGCTGGCCCTGGCGCACGGCATCGCCCTCGTCCACAAAGAGCTCTTGTACCTGCCCTTGCCGGCGCGGGCTCACGTTGACCCGTTCCACCGCATCCAGCTCGCCGCTGGCGCTCACAATGCCGGGCAGGCTGTCGCTGCGCGCCACCACGGTGTAGGGGCCCAGGTCCGCCCGGGCCACGGTGTTCTTCTGGCGCTGCCAGATCCCTACGCCGATGAGAACCGCTCCGGCGAGCAGGGCCAGCGTCCAGAGGCGGCGGTTGCGCCAGGGCGGCGGGCTGAAGCGCACCGGCGCAGGGGGCCTTGTCGGTGTCACCACAGGTGCGGGTTCTTCCTGCTGCGGGGCTCGCGTCAGGGGAATCGCGCCACCAGGGGCGGCGCTGGCGACCGGCGGAACCGGGCGGAGGGGGCGCGGTGTTGAAATGGTCTGTTACATCTCTCGCCCAAGTCTCGCGCCTCGCGGTCCCGGGTGGGGGCCTGGAGCGCGGGCACCTAGATTCCGCCCATGCTCAAAGCCGGAATCGTCGGCCTGCCCAACGTCGGCAAGTCGACCCTGTTCAACGCCCTGGTGGCCAACGCCCAGGCCCAGGCCGCCAATTTCCCCTTCTGCACGATCGAGCCCAACAGCGGAGTGGTCGCCGTTCCCGACGGTCGCCTGCAGCAGCTTGCCGAGCTTTCGGGCTCCAAGGAGATCATCCCCACCCGCGTCGAGTTCGTCGACATTGCCGGCCTGGTGAAGGGGGCCAGCCAGGGCGAGGGATTGGGCAACAAGTTCCTCGCCACCATCCGCGAAGTCGATGCGATCGTGCACGTGGTGCGCTGTTTCGAGAACGACGACGTGATTCACGTCTCCGGCTCGGTGGATCCGCTGCGGGATGCGGAGGTGATCAACCTTGAGCTCGCCCTGGCCGACCTGGCCCAGGTGGAGAAGCGTCGCGAGCGGCTGAAGAAGCAATTGCGCACCTGTAAGGAAGCGCAGCTCGAGGAAGGGGCTCTGGAGCGCATCCAGGCAGCGCTGGAGCAGGGGGCTGCCGTGCGAGGCGTGGCGCTCTCGGAGGAGGAGGCCGCCCTGGTGAAGCCCCTTGGCCTGCTCACCGCCAAGCCGGTGATCTACGCCACCAATGTCTCGGAAGACGATCTGGCCGCTGGCAACGCTTACGTGGAGCAGGTCCGGGCCCTGGCGGACCGGGAGGGGGCCGCCACCGTGCCGATCTCCGCCCAGGTGGAGGCCGAGCTGATCGAGCTCCCAGAGGGGGAGCGGGCCGAATTCTTGGAGGGCCTGGGGGTGCTTGAGGGGGGCTTGCGCAGCTTGATCCGCGCCACGTACACCTTGCTGGGGCTGCGCACTTACTTCACCACCGGGGAGAAGGAAACCCGCGCTTGGACAATCCGCAGCGGCATGACCGCGCCCCAGGCGGCGGGAGTGATTCACACCGATTTCGAGCGCGGCTTCATCCGCGCACAGACCATCGGATGGCAGCAGCTCCTGGAGGCGGGATCGCTGACAGAGGCCCGCAACCGCGGCTGGCTGCGCAGTGAAGGGAAGGATTACGTGGTGGCTGAGGGAGACGTGATGGAATTTCTGTTCAACGTTTGATCCCTGGGCTTGGCCCCGTTTCCCAGGTCTTAACCCTTAACCCCGAACACTCATGCGACGCCGCAGGTGACGGCTCAAGCACAGGGCTGCGCCGGCGCCCAGCAGCGGCAGGGGGGCAGGAGCGCTTTGGGGACTGGGGGAGAGGATCTCGAGTGTATTAATGGCGAAGTTGTTGGCGTCGTCGGTGCCGGTGCTGGTTAGGGGCACACTCAGAACAACTTTTTTGATGCTGGCAGTGCTGTCGTTGACGCCAATCTGAATCGCGGAGTCGTCGGCAAAATTGTCACTGATCCCATCGACAAAGAACGAACCCAGCAAGGCGTCGGAAGTGCTGTAAGCTTCAATTTTAGATCTGAAGGCTCCGGCTCTTGCCGCCTGGATTTGGGTGACGACGCCGGCGATTGGCTGGGTGAAAGTGAACGTGATCGGTCCGTTGACACCCTGGGTTGTCAGCAGGTAGTCTCCGGATTTGAAATTGCCATCCCAACTGGTGGATTGGCGAGCTATTTTGCCGGCGTTTGTGAGTTGTTCAACATTTGCTTTGAGGTCATTCAGGCTTGCGTTGATGGTGAATGGATTGGCTGGAGATGTGCCATCGGGGCCTACGGTATCCCAGTTGAATGCGTTGATAACGGAGTAGCTGCTTGTGTTGGTCACCACGGTGATCGCCTGGGCCGGTGCGCTGGCCATGGCCATGCCGGCTCCCATGGCCAGCAGGCTGATCAGGCCGAAACAAGTGGTGCGGCTAGCCATCCTTTCTGATAAGACTGTGGTTATGGTATGCGCAATCTGCCAGTTGCGTCCGTCGCATGGTGGACGCGCTCTGGGGCGGCTTGGGCCCGGGCGGGTACCGCTGTTGGGTTGGCGCTCCAGAGTGGGTGTCGTATTGAGCCGCCGGCCCATGGCCGATCCATTCCATTTCCCCCAGGGATCGCCCTCGGACCCGCCCCAGGGCAATGACGGCCGAACCGGTGGCCGCAGCGGCTGGCTCGATGGCCTGGAAATGGGCCTGGAGCTGGCGGTCGCCGGTCGGCTCGCGGCCATTCCGCTGCGCCGTCTGCCGTTGCGCGCCGGCGCCCGACTTGCCGGCGGCGGGCTGAGGGCCATGGGCCGCGGAGCGGCGGCGGCAGCCCTGTTGGAGGTGCCCATGGCGGTGATCGAGGAAACACTGGCGGTGCGCCAGGGCCGTAAGTCGCCCGAGCAGGCGGCCCTGGCCGCCGGCGCCAAGGTGGGCGCGGCGGCAGTGGGTGGGGGCCTGGGGGCGGGGCTGGCCTACGGGCTCGGAACACTCGGGGCGGGCGCCCTGCTGAGCCCTGTCGCTCCTGCCCTGCTGCTGGTGGGCGGCACCACCCTGCTGGTCTCCACCGGCCTGCGGTTGCAGGCCGCGTTCATCGCCGACCCGTCGCGCCCCGCCCTGCGCCCCGAGGACCCGGCCCCCTTCATCGACCTTGAGCCCGGGCAGGTGGCCCAGGGCACGGAGATCTGGATGGCCCCTCCGCAGCAGGCGGACGACACCGGCTCCGATCGGAGAGAATGGGGCGAGCCCGCCGAGCCCCGATGAGCCCTGATCCCGTGTCCGGCGCCGCGGCTGCCCCCGGCCCTGAGCCCGCTGCCCCGGTCGCCCCCTCCCACGACTTTGATGCCCAGAAGGAGGTGCATCGCCGCATCCGCAACGATCCCGACTACGACGACTGGGAATACGGCACAGAGCCCCTGCCCCACGAGGCCTGGGTAAAGCGCACTGATGCCGACGCCAACGCGGGCTGAGCTCCCTCATCCCTGCCGGTGTCTGGGGTGCGTAGGCCGGGGCTCCGGCGCGGCTGGCGCCCCTTCGGGGTTCGTCCCTGGCAAGCGCAGGCGATAAAGGATCTCCCCCTCGTCTCCCCGTTCGCGCCCCTGCAGCACGCGCAGCAGGGCCGAGTGCTGTCCACGCTCGAGGCAGCCCACGAGTGGAAGCGCCAGAAGACAGACCACCGTCACCGACAGCCACAGCCCCACCCCATGGCCCTGGCGATCGAGCAGCAGGCCCGACAGCGGCGGCGCCACGAAGGCGCTCACGGCAAAGCACTGGGAGAACAGCGCCATCGCCACACCCCGGTGCTCGATCGGCGTGATCTCCACCAGCGCTTCGGTGGCGGTGGGGAGAAAGGCTGTAGCCCCCAGCGCCAGAGGCAGCTGGGCCAGCAGCAACAGCGACAGCCCCGGCTCCACCAGCGCGGAGAGGGCCAGCATCGCGGTTCCGGTGGCGAAGCAGAGCAGGCTCAGGCCCAGGCCGATGCGCACCGGCCGGCGAGCCATCGCTTGGCCCACGGGCCACTGCAGCAGCACCATCAGCCCCAGCTGCAGGCCCAGCAGCAGCGCTCCGAGGCTCTGCGGCAGTGCTTGCCTGAGCAGGCCGCCCCGCACCAGATCCAGCGGCAGGGCGCTCTGCATCAGGGCCGGTAGCGCCGTGGCCACAAGGACCACCGCCAGCAACGGCAGCAGGGGGCGCAGCCAGGCGAGGCCGCCGCGGCTCCGCTCGGCGTTGCGGCTGGGGTGGGCGGCCGGCAGAGGCCTCCGCCCCAGCAGCAACGCCAGGACCAGCAGACACCCCATGTCGAGCAGGTAGATGCCCCGCAGGCGCCCCAGTCCGGCCAGGCCGGCCCCTAGCAGGGCGCCGCTCGCCACCCCAACGGCATCGGCGCTGCGCACCAGGGCGAAGGCCCGCGCCGAGGACACCGCACCGCAGCTCAACGGCACCGCCAGCTCGATCGCCGGCCAATAGAGCCCGGCAGCGATGCCAAGCAGCAGCTGGCCGGCGAGGTAGCCGCCGAAGTCGCGGGCGATGAACAGCAGGCCGTCGCCGAGCAGGGCGAACAGAACCGTGAGCTGCACCGGCAGGGAGCAGGGCAGGCCTCGATCGAGCAGGGCGCCGCTGGCGAAGCGGCCCAGGGTGCCGGCCAGGGCGGCCGCGGCCAGCCCCCCGGTGACCTGGGCCGCGCTGAAGGCCTCCTGGTGGAAGACCATCGGCGTCAGGTAGAGCACCGCGCCGGCGCCGACCATCGCGATCAGCCGCAGCCGCGCAAGATTCCGCAACGACGCGGGAAACTGGAACCACCAGGCCCGGCCACCGGCCCGCCCGTTTGCCCCAGCCCCTCCGCCGCTTCCGTCCTCCGTCACGTCGCCTGGGCCGCCTTGGGTCGATGCTGCTCAGTCTGCTGCTGCCTGCGGCCGGGGGCCTGGCGGCGACAGGCACCGCGGCCATCGGGGCGGCCCCTGCCATCGCCGCCGACCTGCTCGAACTGCGCCTCGAAGCCCTGGCGGTGCCAATCCCCCTCGACCAGCTGGAGGCGCTGAGCCGGGGCGAGCCTCTGCCGTCCGGCCCGGGCGGTGAGGAGCTGCGGGTCTGGTTCGGTCTGCTGCGACCGGAGAACCAGCGGGATCTGGTGCGCCTGCTGCGGGCGCCCCTGCTGCGTGATCGCAGCTTCGGCCGCCAGCTGCTCGATAGCTGGGCGGGCAGCCAGATGCTGGCCGAGGTGGGCGGGCTGCTCACCACCGCCGATGGCCGCAGCACAACGCCGCTGCTGCAGAGCACGTTGGTGCGCCTTCTGGAGCAGGGGCGCGAGGTGACCGCGATAAGCCTGCTGCGCAGCCTTCCCCCGGCACGGTTGACGCTCCAGCTCGATGGCCTGCTGGCCCTGGCCGAGCGCTGGCGCCAGCAGCTGCGCCAGCAGCAGCAGGCCCTGCGCGGGCTGCAGCGCCTGCCCCTACCGCTCCGGCGCACGCGGCCGTTGGCATTCGAGCCCGAATGGAGCAGCCCGCCGCGGCGCCTGGAACTGCCGGTGTCCCACCGCTCTGAACCGCTTCCCCTGGAACTCTGGCCGGCCTCCTCCTCCCCCCGCGATCCTGCGGGGCGCCGCCCGTGGCTGCTGCTGATGCCCGGCCTTGGGGGCACGGCTGAGCAGCTCGGCTGGCTGGCGGCGGCGCTGGCCGATCGGGGCTGGCCGGCGGTGGCCCTGCAGCACCCCGGCAGCGACGCCGCCGCGATGCGGGCTGCCCTGGACGGCCAGCGCCCTCCCCCCGGCGCCGAGACCCTTGCCTCCCGTCTGGCGGACGTGCAGGCCGTGCTGGAGGCCCAGCGGCAGGGCCGGCTGGGCATCGAGGGCAACGGCGTGGTGCTGGTGGGCCATTCCCTCGGCGGCCTGACCGCCCTGCTGGCCTCCGGCCTGGCGCCGCTGCCGGGTCTTGAGAACCGCTGCCGCCAGGCCCTCTCCCGCCTGCCGATCAACAACCCCTCGCGCCTGCTGCAGTGCCAGCTGGCGAGCACGGGTGGGCCTTCGCCCCAGGCGCCGCCCCCCGATCTGCGGGCTCTGGTGGTGCTCAATGGCTTCGGCAGCCTGCTGTGGCCATCGCAGGGGGTTGCGCCTATGCCCTTTCCGGTGCTGATGGCGGGTGGCAGCCTCGACCGGGTGACCCCGCCGGTGGAGGAGCAGCTGG
>JBKDSQ010000030.1:0-18297 GCA_046340895.1 Synechococcaceae cyanobacterium
ACGGAGCTGTTGCCCAGCCCCACCACCACCTGGGGATTGCCACTGGCCGGCCAATTCACCTCCATGCAATTGACAGAGTTGTCCCAGCCCGTGCCCTGCAGCTGGCTCCAGCCACTGCCGTTGTAATACTCCACCGCACCACTGCTGAGCCCTACCACCACCAACGGATTGGCGGATGTCCACTGCACCGCCAGCTGGCTGGCACTGGAATCCCAGCCCGTGCCCTGCAGCTGGCTCCAGCCACTGCCGTTGTAATACTGCACGGAACTGTTGCCGAGCCCGACGACGATCTGCGGCGTGCCGAACTCGCTGAAAGTCACCGCCATCGACTTCACAGAGCTGGACCAACCCGTGTCTTGTAATTGACTCCAACTGCTGCCGTTGTAGTACTCCACGGCAGCATCGCCGAGTCCCACGACGATCTGAAGCTGCGGGGAAGTTGGACTGGTGGTGCTGGTGCTGGTGACTGATGATGAAGACTGGGTCATGACTGCAAAGAAAAAATGGTGAGGAAAATCGATCTGGATGAGGCCCCATGCAATGCAGGGAGCTATGTGTGCCTGCCGTCAGGGGGGACGACAGTCAGAATGGAGTTGATGCAAGAGCTTGATTGCTGTTGTGTGGCTGGTTTGAATCAGCGCTGCGCTACGAGATACCAACCACCACTTCCTTGGGGCCGCCAGCGCGGTTCCCAATTGGCATAGGAATAATGCTGGCGGGCACCGTTGTGGTTTTGGGGATAGCCGCCATTCACCAAATCACAGCTGCCGTAGGGGTCGTTCATGATCACGCCATTGGCGTCGTAGCCGATCACCACAGTCCAGTGGCCACCACCGCTGGCTTCCGCTGGGGTGCCATGGTGCAGCCAGCCCACGGCCACCGGCCGGCCCGCATCGATTTCCGCTTTGAGGTTGTCGAGGCTGCCGTCGGTGCGAAATTCGGCTTGCAAACCCAGGTGGCGTAGCGCCGCTAATTGGGCCTCGGCACTTGTGCTATCACCGTATTGTTGGCGCAGCTCGTTGTAATCGTCTTCGTTGGGTTCCTTGCCCCAGAAGGCAGCAAGCATGGCTGAACTGGCCGAGAAGCAATCACGCCAGCCTTGGCCATCGTCCATGGCAAGTTGATCGAACCATGGCACGGTCAAGGGATTGGGATGGGCGGCAGGTCTGCTGCCCGTGCTGGAGCCAGGCCCGGCAGATTTCGTTGGTTGGGACGAGGGGGCGTTCAGGCTGGCCAATCCTTGGGTCCAGAGCTGGGCCTCCGCCTGTCGCCGCCGTAGCAAACCGTCGCTCACCGCCGTGCCCGGATCGCAATAGAGCAACACTCCTTGGGCCACGCCAGACCAATCCTTCTCCCGCAACAGCCGGCTGATGGTGTCAAACCCTGCGCTGCCATAGAAATCCTCGCCGAGATTCCAAGCGAAGGATATTAGTGCGCAACGTTGATCTTCTGCCATTGAGCTCCAGTAGGGAATCGTGCCTGCCAGATGGCGTGCACAGCCATTCACCCCACTCAGCAATTGGGCATCGCCCTCCGCCTGGCTGATCGTGTCGCCCGGCTGCACCGGCCGGCCATCCAGACTGGTGAAGCCATAGCCGATCGTCCACGGCTCGCCGCCGCTGGCTGGATCCGGATAGGCATGATCCACAAACCCTTCGAATTCTGCGATCAGGCTCAGGGCTGGTTGATAGGCAGGCCCTGCAGTGGTGGCAGCTGCCAGCTGAGGCTGGATGGCTGCTGGGCCTGCAAGCCGCCGGGGCGGTGTGATCCCCCCACCTCTGGCCGTTGGATTCTCCACGGGTTTGGGGTGTGCTTGCCCTGGAATTGGATCTTGCAGAGGGGAATTCACCGGCTGCAGCGGGGCTGCTTGGGGTGGTTGCTGGGGGGCTTGCTTCGCTACGGCTGGGCTTCCTGCTGGCAATCGTCCTGAGAACTTGTTGGCAACGTAGGGGGCAAAGAGCGTTAGCCCTGAGTACAGAAATGTGCTGACGGCCACCGTCGAGGCTGGCATTTGGCAGGTGAGGCCATAGGTGTATAGTGAAAAAATGCCAAAACCCACATAAATCAGTAGAATCGCCACCGAGCCAGCCAGGGCAATCAATCGGCTCGTGCTTGCCTCCATCAGCACCACGGCTGAGGGTGGTCCGCTGAGGGCCAATGTCTTGATGCGAGCCTGGCTGTCCCCCTGGGATTGGGCCCAATGCTCATCCAAGGGAATCGAGAGATGGGTGGGTTCGGAGACCGCATTGGCGAGGGACCAGCCCCCGCGCTGCAAGCGCACAGAGAACAGGATCAGCACGCCAATGATCAGGGTAAGAATCATGGCGGTGATGCTTAAAACTAATGGCGGGCTCATGCTCTTGCAGATGGCCCCGGCGCCATTGATTTGCTCCTGGGCTGCCGCTGGTAATGTGAGGCCAGTGAGGAGTGCGATCAGGCTGAGCTTGAATCGTTTGGACATGATTCTCTGGGACATAATCTAGGGCTGTGTTGCTTGATGGGAGATCAATCTCTCCCTTCCTCTTGGGGTGGGGATGGGTTGGGGGGTGTCTTGTTCAGCAGGAGCAGAGCTTCCTTGGCAGCAAAGTTGTCATTCATCAAAAAAGTCGGGACATCGACGCTGCTCAGCTGTTGATCGATAGTGCTGATGAAGAGACCAAGCTCATGGCGATCGAGAAGACTCAGCGTTCTTCCCTGTCCCGCATACTCCTGGTTGGCGATGCTCGTGGCGAAGCCACGAGTAAACGCAATCGTCTGTTCGTAAAGTGTCCGACTTGTTTTGAGATTGTCATTGAGACTAAAGGTTTGGATCGATGCCACCGCCAGGCCCAGCGAGAAGGCAGAGGCCACCAGCACGGTGAATGGCCAGGCGACCTCACCCTTCAGTCCATGCACGCTCAACAGGGCAACCATGGTTGCCGACACCATGGCTGAACCATTCGCAACGCTCACCAGAGATTGATAATTTGCTGAGATAATCTGCATGCTTCTGCAGTGGTAGCGGTAGAGCGCTATTAGCTCTGCGGCTTGCTGAGTCAGGCGTTGTCTTTGCAGGAAGGTCGCGCTGGGTAATGCCTCCGCTAGCTCGGTCAGATTCGATGCAGCGCTTGCCTGCGTCGGCTGGGGTCCGATCGCTTCCCGCTGGCAATAAGCCAGTCTCTGTAGACGAGTCTGGGCTTCTTTTCGGGCGATTACCAGGCCGGAGCAGGCCAGAAACACAACGCTACTGGCCAGTACCAAATGACCGGCCTGGCTGAGCCGGCCATCGCGCCGCTCCGGCTTTTGCCCCGTCCGTGTCACGGGGATCGGCTCAGCTGCCTTGGCGCTTACCATCAGCCATTTGCGCAACGATTCCCCCGGGACTCTCACCACAGGCAACGGCCCATCGGCAACGGAAGGTTGGGGGGGCTCGCGACAGCTGTGGCTGTCAGGAAGGTCATGGGGCTCCTGCGTCCGACCCGCTAACCCTGAAGCCTTTCAGGGCCTGACGCCAATTCTTTCTGAACTCTTTCAAGACCTGCTTGGCTGTTTGTTTGCGGTGAAGGCGGCTGGAGATCGCATCCCCTTTCGGGCTGTGAATTGTTTTGTTGTTTGTATTGCTGAGTCAATCTGTTCGTTGTGACTGCGTTTTGGCGGCTGCTTGTGATGGCTATTCTGGCCTCGCTGTATGGTTGAACGTGCTTAGGATTGCCCTTGCAATCCTTTGTCTACATTGACACCTATTCCTCGATCGGGCTGGCGAATTGGCCCCTACCAGCTCACCAGCTCTGGGGAGCTCAGCTTGTCCGGGTTGGCGATCGACATCATGCCCTTGCCAGCAAAGCTGCTGCTCGTTCTTGTGAGGTCCCCGAATCAAACGCTGGCATCGCATGAGATTGCTGAGCTTCTTTGGCCGACCCTTTGTGGGTCCGGTCAGGCGAAGAAAGCATCCGACAAGCTTTCTCTGGTCGTGCACCGTTTGCGGCAGGTCTTCGCTGCGGGGCCTCTGGGTAGGGATGTGATCCGTGCGGTGTATGGCAAGGGATACAGATTGGATGCCTCTGTCGAATTCTTCTCGGGATCGCAGTCACGCCCCGATTGCGATGAGCCCGACCAGTCAGACCCGCCGCTGCAGGTTGCCGCCGGTCCGGTCGATCGCATCAGTGCAGATGAACGCCGCTTTCTGAGTGGCTTGTTTTATGCAGAAGCCCACGACCTCTGGCCGGATCGTGACCCATCTTCCCTGCCCCGCCAGCTGTGGCTGATGCAGCAATGCATTGACCACGACCCCGGCTTCAGCCAGGCCTATCTTGAACTGTGTTACCTGCAACTCCTGCAATGCCTCTGGGGCGTACGCAGCTCCACCAGCACCCTGCCCGGGTTGCAGCGGTGGTTGCGCCTGGGGGATGCGCTGCCAAGCCCACCCCCTGGTTGGGCAGCCGTCAAGGCGGAAGCTCTGTCTCTGCTCTGCTGGCAGCCGCAGGCCAGCCACCGTCTATACGCCAACTGGCTTGAATCCTCGCTGCCTTCCGGCCTGCCGCGATTTTCCTGGGCTCGCCATTTGATCTTCACCGGCAGGCCCCGCCTGGCCCTGCAACTTCTCCAATCCCAGGCCCACCCGAACCTCAGCCAGGGTTTGTTGGTCACCTCTCTGGCGTACGCAGCCCTGGGGCAGATCCCTGCGGCCCAGCAGGCCGCCGAGCATCAGTTGCGGTTGAATTCAGCCTTTGTGGGCAGTCGGCTTTTCCTCGGCATTCTTTCAGCACTGCGTGGTGAATCTGAGGCGGCCACCGCCTGGATTGAGGCCTGCGGCGTGCTCGAAAAGCCCTTCCAGGGATCCCTCGCCCTGGCGGCCTACGCCCTGGCCCAGGGAAGGATGCGGTCCCGGGCCCAGCAGTTGCTCGATGAGGCCCTGGCGTTGATTCCCGCTGTGCCCGACAGGGCGGGAGCCCTGGGGTACTGGGGCCTGGCGGCCCTGGCACTGGAGCGCTCCGACGACGCGATCAGCCTGCTGAAGCTGAGTGTGCGCCGGCGCTGTTATTCCGCTCCGGTCTTGCTGGCCACCCCCTTCCTGACCCCCTATGCCCCAACCCCAGCCGTTCAGCTGTTCCGCGAGCGGATGGGCCGGGCTTTTATCGCCACCCCCTGAGCTGCACGCGGGCTGCGCCGCAGGTTCAGGGGATGCCCTCCGCTCACCTTCAGGGCCGGAGCGGCCTTGTGCCGCTTGACCTCGGTGCCATGCAGCAGCGTGGCCACACGCTTCACCACCCCCAGCTCATTCCCCAGGCTCCCTTGCCATTCGCTTCTCAGTCGAGCGCCGCAATCGGCATCCGCCACCCGCTGCCGAACGATCGCCCGCTCACCTTCAGCACCGGTGCGGCCTGGCGCCGCTTGAACTCCGCCCGTCGCAGCAGCTTGTGCACCCGCCGCGCCAGTTCGGGATCGGCGCCGGAGGCGATCAGCTGCTCCGGCCCCGCCAGGCCCTCGATGCTTGCCTTCAGCAGCGGATCGAGCACGGCGTAGTCCGGCAGCGAATCGCTGTCCCGCTGGTCGGGCCGCAGCTCTGCGCTTGGGGGTTTGCTGCGGATCGCGGTGCCGATCAGCTCCCCTTGGGCGGGCAGGCCGAGGCTGGCTCGTGCCGCCGCGGAATCCGGGCTGTCGAGCCAGTCGCACAGGGAGAACACGGTGGTTTTGTACAGATCGCCGATCACGGCCAGGCCACCATTCATGTCGCCGTAAAGGGTGCAGTAACCCACCGCCAGCTCCGACTTGTTGCCGGTGGAGAGCAGCAGCCGAGCCTGGTCATTGGCGACCGCCATCAGCAGGGTGCCGCGGATCCGCGATTGAAGGTTTTCGGCCGTCAGGCCCGCCGGCACGGTCCCGAGCACTGGCGTCAGCGCAGCGTCGAAGCCATGCATCAACGGCGTGATCGGCACAACGCGATGGTGTACGCCGAGACGCGCAGCCAGCGCCGTGGCATCCAGCAGCGATCCCTCCGAACTCCAGCGCGAGGGCATCAGCAGCGCTTCCACCCGCTCCGCCCCCAGGGCCGCGGCGGCGATCACCGCCACCAGGGCCGAATCGATGCCACCGCTCAACCCCAGCAGCGCGCCTGTGAAACCGCACTTGCGCGCGTAATCGCGCAAGCCGAGCACCAGGGCGCGCAGCAACTGCTCCGCTGCCGGGGGATCCTCGACCGGCGCCGCCCCACGCTCTTCGATGTCTGCGGAATCGAGGCTGAACAGCCCCAGGGCCTCCTCAGATACAGCCAGCTGCAGGGTGCGGTTGCCGCTGGCATCGACCACGAAGCTGCTGCCATCGAAGACCAGCTCATCGTTGCCGCCCACCTGGTTCACGTACACCACCGGCACGCTGAGCCGGGCCGCCGCCCGCGCCGCCAGACGCCGCCTGAGTTCAAGCTTGCCCTGGCCGAAGGGGGAGGCCGAGAGGTTGAGCAGCACATCGATCCGCTCCCCGCCCAGGGCCCCCACCGGATCGGCTCCGGCCAGCCGGTGTCCCTGAAGCTCCTCTTCCACCCACAGGTCTTCACAGATCGTCAACCCAAGCCGCCAGGACCGTCCGCCCCGCTCGAGCTCCAACACCGCAGCACTCTCGCCGGGGCGGAAATAGCGCTGTTCATCGAACACGTCGTAGCTGGGCAGGAGCCGCTTGCGGGCCACCACCTGCCACTGGCCGTTCTCCACCAGGGCCAGGGCGTTGTGCAGAGCTGGCTGGTCGGCGCCGGGCAGCGGCTCGGCGACCCCCACCAGCACCGCCAGACCTTCGGGCAGCCCCGTCGCCAGGTCGTCGAGGGCGACTGTCTGGCGTGCGAGCAGTTCCGGCCGCAGCAGCAGGTCGCGCGGCGGGTAGCCCCACAGCGACAGCTCCGGCGTCAGCACCAGATCGGCGCCGGCCGTTGCCGCCTCCCGACAGGCTGCCAGGATCCGTTGGGCGTTTCCGTTGAGGTCGCCCACCAGGGCATCCAGCTGGGCCAGGGCGAGGCGCATCGGGGCGGTGCAGGACGGGAGGGCTCGGGGAGACTCAGGGCGCGGAGAGCCCGTAGAGATTGTGCTGCAGCAGCACTGGCCAGAGCTCGTTGGGCAGCTCGTCACGCCGTTGCCCTGCCGCCAGGTCGCGGCGCAGGGCCGAGCTGGCGCTGGCGGGGATCTCCAGGGGAAGCAGCTCCAGCTGCGCGCCGCTCTGCTCCAGTGCGTGTAGGTCGTCCGGCAGCACCGGCCAGCCGCGCCGTGGCACCACCGCCAACCGGCAGCCCGGCAGCCAGGCCTCGGCCCGTCGCCAGCGCGGAATCTGGGGCAGCAGGTCGCTGCCCACCACAAACACCGGCTGCGCCTTGGGCCAGCGCTGCCGCGCCCGGGCCAGGGTCTCCACTGTCCAGGGACTGCTCAGCTCGGGTATCACCTGCAGGCGTGGGTTGTCGATCGCGGCCACCACCGCCTCAAGCAGGGCGGTGCGGGCCGCTAGCGGCGCGCCGTGGTGCTTGAGCGGGTTGTCGCTGGCCCAGGTGGCCACCCGTGGGTAGCGCGCCAGCAGGCCCTCCAGCAGGGCGCGGTGGCCATGGGTGGGCGGATCGGCGCTGGTGCCGAACAGGGCGATCGTGGAGACGCCGCTCACGGCAGCAGGCCGGCCCAGGGAGCACCGCCGGCTCCAGCCGCGCCGCGCTGGTCCTCCTCCTGGCCCGGCCGGTCCGCTAGCCAGCGGCGTGCCTCCGGGTCCTGGCGGGCAAGGCGCCGCAGCAGCGCTCCGGGGCGGCCTGCGGCGCTGGAGGAGCGCAGCAGTTCGGCGGCCGCCAGGCGGCCGGTCTGCCGGGTGGTGGCCACCGCTAGCGCAGCCTGGGCCAGGGCCACCGGCGCCGCCGGCGCCAGGCTCAGGCCGCCAGTGAACGGCGCCGCCACCAGCAGCAGCTGGCGCAGACCGCCGAGCACCAGTTGCAGTCCCACCTGCACGCCGCCGAGCAGGGCGTTGTGGCCCGTGAGGCGGCCCAGCAGGCGCCTGGCCCCGGAGCGGGTCATCGGCAGGCCGTAGAGCTGACAGAGCTGCAGCACCAGGGCGCTGTCGCAGGCCAGGCCCCCCGCGAGATCGAGCAGCGGCAGGGGATTGGTGGCCACTCCAGTGGCCTTCACCGCGGCGAAGCGGCCGATCAGCGCCTGGGCATGGCGGCGGCCGTGGCGCAGCCGGCTGTGGTGCAGCGCCTGGTGGAAGCGATCCGCCGCCTGCAGCGCCCCGAGAGCCATCAGCAACTCCCCTTGCTCCTGAAGCAGCATGGCCAGGGCCTGGCGCAGCGGTTCCACCTGCGGCGGTGCTTCCTCGCTGCGCACCCGGCCCCCCTCCAGCAGCCGCGCCCGCCGCGGTGCCGCCGCCACAGCGATCGGCTCCAGGCTGGCGGCGCTGGCGGGCAGCCGCCGGCGGATGCTCGCCAGCAGCGCCGGCAGCTCGGCTTCGGGCCAGCGGTCGCAGCGGTTCAGCACCAGCAGCAGGGGCTTGCCGGCCTCCCGCAGGGTCTCCAGCGCCGCGAGCTCCACCGCGCTCAGGTCGGCGTCGAGCACGAGCAGCACCACGTCGGCGCCGATCGCCATGCGGCGCGCCAGCCGCTCCCGCCCCGCCGCTGCGATCTCATCGATGCCGGGTGTGTCCACGAGCTCCACGCCCGCCAGGTCGCCGATCGGGCCGCAGTCTTGCCAGGGCTGGCTCTGCTGGCTCCGCGTGCAGCCATGGGCCACGTCGGTGGTGAAGCGCTCCTGGCCGAGCAGGGCGTTGAGGAGGCTCGACTTGCCCACCCCCACTCGGCCGAACACCACCACCCGCGCCCAGCGGCGTTGCAGGCGCTCCAGCTGGCGGTCGAGGCCGGCCAGTTCCGGAGCCAGCACGTCCCGCTCACGCGGGCTCAGCACCAGCTGGTTGCGCCAGCGTGCCAGCAGCTGGCGGCAGCGCTCCGGCGTGGAGGGGGCCGGCCCGTTCACGACGAGTTCTCGGTGGCGCCGTTGTTCTGGCGCCGCCGCCAGCCGGCCAGCACCGCCAGCACCGCCTCCGGTCCGATCACCCCCACGAACGCCCCGAACTCATCGACGACCACCCGCACCCCGGCGCCGTTGCGGCGGAAGCTGGTGAGCAGCCGGTCGGAGCGGATCATCTCCGGCACAAACTCCACCGGCATCGCCAGCTGCGCCACCGTGCAGGCGCCTTCGCCCCGCAGCAGGGCGGTGAGCAGGCTCTCCCGGCTCGCCACCCCCAGCACCTCATCCACCTCCTCGCCGAGCACCACCCACCAGGGGTCGCTCTGGTGCAGCAGGGTGGCGCGCTGCTCCTCCAGCGGCGCCTGGCCGGGCAGGGTGGGGGCGGCCACCCGCGGCACCATCAGATCGCGGGCGATGAGGTCGTTGAGCTCGAACACCTTGGCGATCATCGCCGCCTCGTCGGCCTCGATCTGTCCCTTCTGGGAGCCGAGCCGTGCCAGCTGGCGAATCTCGTTCTCATCGGTGCTGATCTCGTTCTCGGCGGTGATCGCCGGCAGGATCCGCTCCAGCAGCAGGACCACCGGCAGCATCAGGCGCTGGAACAAGCCCAGCGCTGGTGCACTGGCCAGGGCCACCGGCAGGGCCATGCGGGTTCCGATCGCCTTGGGCAGGATCTCCCCCAGCAGGATCACCAGCAGCGTCAGGCCCACCGAGAACAGCGGCAGGGCTGGCCCACGCAGGCCGTGGGCGGCGAACACGGCGGCGGCGTAGCCGCCCACCATCAGGCTGCCGAAGATGTTGAACATATTGTTGGCGATCACCAGCACCGCCAAGGTGCGGCCCAGACGCTGGCGCAGCAGCTCCAGTCGTCGCGCCCCCTTCACCGGCCGCTCGCGCCGAGCCAGCTCATGCACCTTCACCGGGCTGACGGTGAGCAGCGCGGCCTCCACCCCCGAGCACAGGAACGATCCGGCCAACATGACGGCCACCGCCAGCACGAGCAGCAGCAGGTCGTTCATGGCAGGTGGCTCCTCAAGACCCTGGCGCCTGGCCTGGCAGGGGCAGGGGTTGCGGCCCATGCGGATGCGGCCGGCCAGCGGCGCAGCGGGCCGCGGCAGTGACCGGTGGTGGGGTGGGCGCGGCGGCCGATGGGGAACCTGCCTGCGGGGTGCCCCTGTATTTAATCGGTTGTGCCATCCTCCGGCTGCAGGGTCCGCCGAACCATGACGCCCACCGCAACCGAGGCCGCCCTTCACGCCGACCGGCGTGACCGCTTCCTGCACCGCCTCGGCGGCGCGGCGGCCGTGATCCCGGCGGCGCCGCTGGTGACGCACCACGCCGATGTGGAGCATCCCTTCCGTCAGAACAGCGATTTCTGGTACCTCACCGGGTTCGATGAGCCCGGTGCGGTGGCCCTGTTTCTGCCCCACCGGCCCGAGAACCCCTTCGTGCTGTTCGTGCCCCCGCGCGATCCCGCCGCCGAGGTGTGGAACGGCTTCCGCTGGGGCGTGGAGGGGGCGGTGGAGCGCTTCGGCGCCGATCTGGCCCATCCGATCGGCGAGCTGGCCCAGCGGCTGGCGGGCTATCTGGAGGGGGCCGAGGCGATCGCCTTCCGGGTGGGCCGCCATCCCCAGGTGGAGCCACTGGTGCTGGAGGCCTGGGCGCGCCAGCTCGACCGCGCCCCCCGCACCGGCCAGGCCCCCCTCGGCCTGGTCTCGCCGTGCCCGCTCCTGCACGAGCTGCGCCTACGCAAGGAGCCCGAGGAGCTGGCGCGGCTGCGCGAGGCCTGCCGCATCTCCGCCGAAGCCCACGAGCTGGCCCGCCAAGTGGCCCGCCCCGGCCTGAACGAACGCCAGGTGCAGGCAGTGATCGAGCAGCACTTCCTCGAGCAGGGCGCCCGCGGCCCCGCCTACAGCTCCATTGTTGCCGGCGGTGACAACGCCTGCGTGCTGCACTACACCGCCAACAACGCGCCGCTGCGCGACGGCGACCTGCTGCTGATCGATGCGGGCTGCAGCCTCGCGGATTACTACAACGGCGACATCACCCGCACGTTCCCGATCAACGGCCGCTTCTCCGGTGAGCAGCGGGCCCTCTATGAGCTGGTGCTGGCCGCCCAGGAAGCCGCCGTTGCCGCCGTCGCCCCAGGAGTCACCGCCGACAGCGTGCACGGCACGGCCGTGCGGGTGCTGGTGGAGGGCCTGCGCGAACTCGGCCTGCTGCGGGGAGAGGTGGATGGCCTGATCGAGCAGGGGGCCTACCGCCACCTCTACATGCACCGCACCGGCCACTGGTTGGGTCTTGACGTGCACGATGTCGGCGCTTACCGGCTTGGCGAGCACCCGGTGGCGCTGGAGCCCGGCATGGTGCTCACAGTGGAGCCAGGGCTCTACGTCAGCGACCGGCTGGCGGTGCCGGAGGGCCAGCCGGCGATCGAGGAACGCTGGAAGGGCATCGGCATCCGCATCGAAGACGATGTGGCGGTGCGTGAGCACGGCCATGAGGTGCTCACCGCCGCGGCGCTCAAGGCGCCGGCAGCGATGGAGCGTTGAGGGGGGCGGCGCCCGCCGTCGCTTCGGACAGCGCCAGCGGCAGCACTGCCGGCAGCTGCGCGGTGGAGGCAAGAATGGCGTCAGCGCCCGCCTGGCGCAGCTGCTGCTCGTGGGCCAGGCGGCGCTCGCCCTGCAGGTGGGGCGGCGCCACCCCCAGGGCCAGGAACCGCTGGCCAGCGCAGGTCTGGCGGGCCCGCTGCACGGTGAGCACATCGGCCACCGTGTCGCCTACGTAGACCACCGGTGGCGCCGTCGACCCCAGGGTCTGTCCCTCTCGGGCCAGCAGCGCGGCCGCCAGCTGCAGCAGGCCGGTGGGATCGGGTTTGTCCGGTGCGTCGCCCATCGCCAGGAACGGGGGATCCACCAGCCCCAGCCGTCGCTGCAGCACGAAGCGAACCGATGCCGGCTCGGCACCGCTGACAAAGCCCCAGGCCAGGTTGGCGGCCTCCAGCTTCTGGAAGAATCCGGCCTCCACCAGCAGGGGCTCGTCGCCGATGAAGCCCCGCCAATGCCGCGGATCCCCCTCCGGATCGCCGCCGAAGTAGAAACCGCCGAACACTTCCGCTAGCGCCTCCAGCTCAGGCAGGGGCGCCAGGCCGCCGCGGCGCAGCAGCTCGAGCGAGGCCTGCCAGTCGTTGTTCCAGGTGCCCTCGCTCTTGAGGGCGTCGATGGCGGCGGGATCCGGGCGCCAGCCTCCGTAGTGGTGCACGGTTTCCACGATGGCGCGGCGGTAGCTGGCGCTCACATCGCGGATGACACCGTCGATGTCGAACAGCACGAGGGCATGCGGCCTGAGGGCGCTGGAATCGCTGCAGGTCAGCGGTTGGGCCACAGACAGGGTTCGGCGCGGTTCGCGGGAAAGGAAGCAGTTCAGGCCCCCGGGTCTAGGGCGTCGCCCGGGGCCCGGGGGTGTGCGACGCCTGTGTGCGGGCCCAGGGGACGCCGGCATTCCGGCTGGTACGTTAGTCGTTTCCCGTCTGCCCCTTGAGCACCGCCGCCATGACAGCCCCAGAAAGCGCCGCGGGCCCTGCCGCTGAGGTCGCCGCCACGGCGGATGTGGCCGTCGAAGCCGCCGGCGCCGCCGAGGCCGTTGCCGCCGGCGAGGTCACCGAGGGCCGTCCGGTGCTGCGTGGCGGCAGTGCCGCTCTGGCCACCGCCACCATCGATGAAGACGGGGTCCCTTCCGGCTACACCCCCAAGGCCGATGAGGGCCGCTTCCTGCTCAAGATCCTCTGGCTGCCAGACAACGTCGCTCTGGCGGTCGACCAGATCGTGGGCGGTGGCCCCAGCCCCCTCACCGCTTACTTCTTCTGGCCCCGGGAAGATGCCTGGGAAACCCTCAAGAGCGAGCTGGAGGGCAAGAGCTGGATCACCGAGAATGAGCGCGTTGAGATCCTCAACAAGGCCACCGAGGTGATCAACTACTGGCAGGAGGAGGGCCGCGGCAAGTCGCTGGAAGAAGCCAAGCTCCGCTTCCCGGACGTCACCTTCTGCGGTACCGCTTGATTCGGGCCTCCCGAACGAATGCTTCCTTGGCCTCCAGAACCCCAGCTTGCCGAAGCTGGGATTCTTGAGGCGCCATGGTTCATGGCAGGGAATCCCGTTCAAACTCTTCCGCCGCGGCCATGGTGTCCGGCACGGCGAACAGGGCCTCGGCGATGGCGGGGCTGAGGGTGAAGCAGTCCAGACCAGCGGCGGCAAGGGTCGCCAGCTCCTCGGGAGCCCGCAGGCTGGCCACCAGGAGCCGGGTGCTGGCGTCGATGCCATCCAGGCAGTCCTGCATGGCAACCAGCGCGGCGGTGGCGTTTCGACCCGTATCGCGGATGCGCCCCAGGTAAGGGGCGATGTAGCGGGCGCCAAGGGCGGCGGCGATCAGCACCTGATGCACCGAGTAGCAGGCCGTAAAGGTGACGGACACACCCTCGGCGATCAGGCGCCGGGCGGTTTCCGCGCCAGCCAGGGTCACCGGTACCTTCACCAGCACCCGGGACGGATCGATCCTGGCCAGGGCCAGGCCGTGGGCGGTGGCGGTGGTCACATCGGTACCCCAGGTCTGCAGATGCAGCTCACGGGCACCGAGGCTGAAGGCCTCACGGGCCAAGCCCTCCAGGTGAGGCAGAGTGCAGGGCTGGCCGGCTCGCCGCAGCAGGGTGGGGTTGGTGGTGACGCCGTGGAACAGACCGCTGGCCAGCCAACGACCCCAGGCCTCCGGCTCCGCGCTGTCGAGAAGAAGCTGCAGTGTCATGGTGTCGGGGCGCCACCGCTGCAGGCCACCAGCTGCTGGCGCAGATGGACCCCCAGACTCCGCCAGTCGAAGCTGCGCGGATCCCGGCGGCTGCCGCTGCGGTCCACCTCCTGATGGGTCACGACGTTGGCGCCGGGGATGCCATAGAGGGTTTGCCAGAGGGCGATCTGGGTGGCCAGGCTGCGGTACTGCTCCGGCGTGTAGCCGGAGTGGCGGGCCGCCTCGCCGTCGGCGCCATCGGCAGGGGAGACCAGGCTCACGTGCAGGGCGATGTTGTTCACAGAGGCGGGCACTGTGGGCCGAAGTTGCACCGTGAGGCCGTGGAACGCGGAGTCGCCGGCACCGAAGGCCCGCTGGTTGTCGTTCACCACCCGGATCCGACGCCCGTCGCGGCCGATCAGCATGTGGTAGCTGGCTTGCTGGGCATCCTCGCGGTTTCGGCGTTGGAACAAGGCGAGGGCATCTCCTTCATCGACCACTGTTTCATGCAACACGATCAGCTGGGGGTGGCTGGGCACAGGCTGCCCCCTCCAGTTCACCCGCTCGCGCCGGTCGTAGTTCGAGGGGGAAGCCGGGGCGGGGGACTCCCCTTGCCTGCCCCGCAAGCAGGCGAGGGATGCGCTGCCGTACGCTGGGGCCGCCGCCGGGATCTTGAGGTTGTGTGCGCCGATGGCTTGAGGCTGTCCCGAGGGCAACGACTGGGGGCCAACCTTGGCCTGGGGCGTGTGCTGCAGGGCTTCGAGTGCGCTGGGCTCCGCCGTGCGCTCCTCACTCTGGCGGTTGAGGAAGTGATGCCCCAGCCAGCCGATGGCGAAGAAGAGAGGGAGTGCCAGCGCCAGGCCTGTGATGTAGCTGAGGTCGGTGGCAGACAGGCTGTCGGCGGCCTGAGCAGAGGTGGGTGAGGCCAGCGCGGCGCGGCATCTGTCGCTGAAGGCCATCAGGGACGGCACCAGCTCCTGGGCGAAGGTGTGACGGCAGCGCTCGATCAGTGCCTGGCGCCGGGGGTGGCTCCCCGGTGGTCCGGGTTGGAGCGGGTCAGGAGAGGTTACAAAGGCGGCAAACTCGGGCAGAAGCACCAGCTGGCGCAGGGCGGCTTCGGTGGCTGGTGGAGGAGCGATACGAGGGTCGGCCTCGGCTTGGTCGGCGTCGGAAAAGGCGGCGGTCGGGCCGTTTAGAAGGTGCTGGAGAGCCAGCAAGGCAGCCTGGCTCAGCCGCAAGGAGTCGGTCCCATCGGCTGGCAGGCTCCGGGCTACGGCTTCCCCAAGGGAGCCGGCTAGTTCGACACTTGTGGGAACAGAGGTCGTCAATCGGCTGTGGGGGTGATGTTCCCCGGGATCCAGCTGATGGCCCCGTCTTTATGATTGATGATCACGATGTTGTCACCTTTGTGGCTGTCGTTGCTCCAGCGCATCGGGGCAGTTTTGCCATCGGTGCCGACCACTTCCCCCTCGCCATTGGCTTCGAATGTGTAGGTGGTTGGCTTGCCATCGGCCCAGACGACGGTGTAGCCCGTTTTGGCCGTGCCCCCCTCATCTCGGCACGCCCAGTACTCCAGCGTGGTTTTGTCTGAGATGAGCTTGCCGTCTGCGGTGGTTTTGGTGAAGGCGCAGCTATGGGGGTAGTCACCCTCGGGGAGCCGGCCGAATTTGTAGTCGGCCGCGCTGCCCCAGGCCGTTTCGGGGGTTGCGGAAACGCTGATGGTCTTGGGGGGCGTGCTTGGTTCGGGAGAAGGTGAGGCAGTGAGGGGTGAGGGGACGGGGGGGGAGGGGGATGGGCTGGTGCCGCTGCTCTTGCTGCCATCGACGCCCCTGGGGGGTGGCGTGGATCGGGGGTGGAACAGCAACCAACCGAGACTGAGGAGCACAGCACCCGCCAGGAATGAGGCCACCACCGTGAGCACCAGTGTGATTGGGTTGATGCCGCCGGCAGGGGCTGGGTAGGGGCTGGTGGGGGGATAGCTCGGCGGGGGCGTTGCCCCGTAGGCAGCCTCGGCTGGGACGTGCGTAGGGCGCGATTGAGGGGCGGAGCGGGGTTCGTAGCGAGGAGGTTCCCAGCGTGACTGGGCACTGTTGGCGGGTGTTTGCGGAGCTGGCGGTGGCCCTGGGGCGGTTGAGGGCAGGCCGAGGCAGCCGTCGAGCACGGCGGCCAGCCGGTTCACCACGGCCGGGTGATAGAGGCTGGCGAGATCCTGGAGTAAGGCATCCCGTCCGCTGATCTGCACTGAGCGCTGGCCATCAGCAAACAGGCGCCGGAAGCCGGGGCGCTGTAGCAGGTCGCGCAACGGACCCAGCAGTGTGGTGTCCTGGCCGAGTAGATCCTGAACCTGGCCGATCAAAGGTGCCGGGGAGAAGGAGCCGCCGCCCTCTCGGCCGATCAGGGTGGCGATCTGCTGGCCTACTTCGTAGTCGTGGCCTGTCGTCAAGCCTTCGAAAAAAACACTTCCTTCAATCTACAGACCAGAGCTGCGGAATCCGGCCGGGATTGGACAAGGCTCCCGGCCTGGTGGCTCCCCTTGCGCCGGGATTGACTGGAGACAGAGTCCTGCTGTGTCGAAGATGCGGCCTCAGCCGCCGCCGCTGCTGATGGGCCAGGCCTGCGATCCGCCTGCGACCGTCTTCAGCGTTCCTTCAGCACCCGCTCGAAGCTGCTGGAGAGGATCCGTGGTGGCTCCTGGTCGCTGTCGACGCTGAAGCGGCGGGTCTCGCTCTGGTGACTGCCATCTGGCCAGCGGAACACCATCACACCCTCGATCTCGACGATCGAGCCCTGCTGGCCTGTGCTGCGCAGCTCCTGCACGCTGACGCTGTCGAACTGGTTGTAGAAACCAGACTCGAACTGATCCGCTGCCCCCCGGCCGATCCGCCGGTTCACCTGGCCGTACTCCTTGCCGGAGAGGGCGCTCACCAGCTGCTCCACGCTGCCCTTGGCGCGGCTGACAGCCTCAGCGGCGCTGTCTGCCCCGTTCCTCAAGTCCCTGACTGATGCGCTGCCGGTGTTGGCCGACGGCGCTGGAATCGCCCGCACCATCGGCGTGCGGGGGTACGTCGTCGGTGGGGAGGCAGCGGGCGCCGGGGCTGGCGGCGTCGGTTGGGCGTCGCCGGCCTGGGGGTGCTGCAGCCGCCACAGGCCGATGAGGCTTGCCAGGGCTAGTAGCAGGGCTCCGCACAGCAGCACCAGCACGCTGTTGATCCCGGCTGCTCCCGCTCGGGCCGGGGCTGCCGCTCCAGCGCCGGCGGGGAGCTCCAGCAGACCCTCCAGCACCGGCTGGAGCCTGGCACAGACTGGCTCGGCATACATCTGGGCCAGTTCATGCCGAAGCCGCGGCAGCGATGCCCAGCCGGCCAGGGGTGGCTCCTGGCCCGCTGCGCTGGCGAACGCCGCCGAAAGGATCAGATTCCGCAGAGGCGCCACCAGCTCGGTGTGCTCCTGTCCGGCCAGATCGCTCACCACCGCCATCAGCCGCTGAGGATTGACAGCCAGGCCTGCCTCGCGATCGGCGATCACAAGGGCGCGGAGATGGAGTCCCATGTCACGGGGAGTCATCCGCTGAGACACGAACCGAGTGTCTCCGATTGTGGCTGCCATCGGTGGTCTTAGCCCTGGGGGGCGCCGTTCGTGACAGCGGCGACGTGGGTGAGGCCGAGCGCGACGGAGCCTCGTCCGGCCTCCGTTCTGCCCAGCGGGCGCGGAGCTCCTGCAGCAGTTCGGGACAGACGGTCACGGGAGGGTTCCAGGACGGGGGGGGCGTCGCCGTCGGGTGCGTTCCCAGGGGCCCACCCGTGGAGGCTTGCGGCGGCTCCCCCGGCACGACCAGAGACCGCGGCGCAAGACGGCTGAGGGCGACCAAGGCCGTGAGCGGATCGTTGCCGAGGTTGGTGCGCAGCTGCGCCGGTGTGGCGCTCGCCAGCCGGGCAAACAGAGCGCGGCGCTGGTTGAGGGTGGAGCGTATCCGCTTCCGCCGCCCGGAATCCGCCTCGGCCGGATGGCGGGCACCCCCCTCGAGGCCGTCGTCGGCCGTCGGCGACAGCGTTGGCTCACCAGCCGCCTTCGGCGTGGCGTGCTTCGGGGCAGGGGCGGTTGTCGTTGCGGAAACGGGGCCGTCGCACAGCGTCGCCACCTGGCGCTGGATCGCCGCCAACGTCTCCGGCGGAAGCAGCGCCGGCGCTGCTGCTGGGGCGAAGGGACCGAGCTTCAGCCACCAGGCCGCCAGCGCCGCTCCGGCCGCGGCCAACCCCACCAGCCCTGGAGCCGTAAGCCTCCACCGCCACCCGCCGGTGGCCCCCGGGGCGGGAGCCACGGAAGGCCATCGATCGGATGGGACAGGGAGCGTGGGCGACGCCGGCGCGGCGGCGGCCGCCGTGGGAGGAGCCGGTTGCAAGATCCACGGGCCTTCCTGGTGCCACCCCGGAGCCGGCGGCCCGCTGCCCCAGTGGGCGACCACCGCACTCACGTCATCACCGCTGCCTTCGTGGGTGATGTGATCGAGGGCGCTCTCCAGCTCCGGCGGCGGCCCCAGGGGTGGTCACTGGGGCCTGGTTGGCGGCCCATC
>JBKDSQ010000031.1:0-4443 GCA_046340895.1 Synechococcaceae cyanobacterium
CGCCCGGCGGTGCCCGGCCTGCGGCTCACCCGGGGCGTCAGCACCTTCGTGCCCCAGGCCCACCCGCCCTTCCAGGGGCAGCCGGTGCGCACCGAAGCGGAGAAGCGTCTGCAGCGGCTCGCCAAGCTCCTCACCCCCAAGGGCATCGAGCTGCGGCCGGAAAGCTACGGCTGGATCGTGATCCAGGCCCTGCTCTCCCGCGGCGACCGCCGCCTGGCGCCGGTGATCGCCGCCGTGCGCAGCGCCCCGAGCAGCCTCGGCAGCTGGAAGCGCGCCTACCGCGAAGCCCAGGCCAGCCACGGGCTGCCGGCGCCGCCCGCCTGGAGCGATCTGGTGCACGGGGTGTGGTCCGCGGAGACGGTGCTGCCCTGGCAGCACCTGCGCGGGCCCCTCCCGCCGGCCACCCTGCGCCAGCACCACGACGACGCCCTGGCCACCTACGGCTCCTGCGCCTCGCCCAGCGCCGTGGCCTGAGCCGGCCGCCAGGCCCGCAGGCCCGCCAGCAACACCCAGCCCGCCACGTTCAGGCGGCTGTCGAAATAGGGCATGTCGGTGGCGTGCAGCACCACCAGCACCAGGGCGGCGGTCCACCAGGCGCGATCAAACAGCGGCCCGGTGAGGATCCCGCCCCGCAGACCGCGCCACAACAGCCACAACACCAGACCCACCACCAGCGCCGCCACCGGCAACCCGTGGCTCACCGCCAGATCGAGCGGCAGGTTGTGCGGATGGCCGTGCCAGTGGCCGCTGCGCAGCTTGTACTGGGCGATGAAGGCGGCGGCGCCCCAGCCCAGCCACGGCCGCTCGGAGATCATCTGGGCGGCGATCGTCCACTGGGCCATGCGCGTCATCGCCAGCGGACGGTTGGCGTACTGCAGATCGTTCAGCCGCGCCCAGATCGCCTCAGGCACTACCAGCCGCGCCGGATCCTGCAGCGGCGCCGGCACCCCCGGGATCGTGGCCAGGCCCACCACCAGCACCGCCGCGCCGAGCAGCGGCAGCAGCCACGGCCAGCTCAGCGGGCCGAGCGTGAGCGGCAACGCCAGCACCAGAGCGCCCCAGGCGTTGCGCGAATCGGTGAGAAACACCGCCACCGCCAACGCCACGGCGAGCAGCAGCGCCACCGCCCGCCCCCGCTTGCGCAGACCCGGCTGCAACAGGGCCGCCAGCAGCAGCGGCCAGGCCATCGCCAGCCAGGCGCCGGCGATGTTGGCGTAGTCGAACAGGCCCGCCAGCCGGCCCGGCGGATTGCCACCCGGATGCAGGTGCCAGATGATCAGGCCCCCCAGCACCTGGAACGGCCCCCGCCAGCCCCACCACAGCTGGCCCAGGCCCGTGAGGATCACCGGCACCGTGCCCGCCACCAGCCAGAGCGCCACCCGCCGCCGCGCCGCCGCCGTGGCCAGGTAGGGCTGGAAGCCCCAGAACGCCCAGAAGAAGGGCAGCCAGTTCGCCAGCCCAACCCAGGCCAGCCCGCCGCTGGCGGCGCCCAGCGCACCGAGCACCATCAGCCCGGCGGCCACCAGCAACAGCAGATTGGCCCGATCCGCCAGGGGCGGCCGCCGCCCGCGGCTGCCGAGCAGCAGCGCCACGAACAACAACAGCCCCGCCAGCAGCGCGCTGCTCGCGAGCAGCAGCATCCCCAGCTGGAAGCAACGCCAGCCCAGCGGCGCCGCACCCTCCGGACGGTGGGCGCGCAGGTGGTCATCGAGGGCGGCAAGGCGCATCGGCGCGGCCGGGGCGGCGTGGGCTCTGGGCCTCAATCAAACACCGCCGTGCGCCCCCGATACACCATCACCTGGCGACGCAGCACCAGCCGCAGCGCCCGCGCCAGCGCCAGCCGCTCACAGTCGCGGCCCTTGCGGATCAGGTCCTCGACCTCGTCGCGGTGGCTCACGTGGGCGGTGGCCTGCTCGATGATCGGCCCGCCGTCGAGCTCCTCGGTCACGTAGTGGGCGGTGGCGCCGATCAGCTTCACGCCCCGCTCCCAGGCCCGGTGGTACGGCTGCGCCCCCTGGAACGCCGGCAGGAACGAATGGTGGATGTTGACCACCCGGTCGAAGCCGGCCAGGAAGGCCGGACTGAGCACCTGCATGTACTTGGCGAGCACCGCCAGCTCGATGCCATGCTCCGCCAGCAGCGCCAGCTGGGCCTGCTCCACCTCCAGCCGGTCGGCGGCGGTGATCGGCAGGTGCTCGAAGCGGGCGCCGAAATCCTCGGCGATCGGCCGCAGGTCGGGGTGGTTGCTGATCACCAGCGGCACGGTCATCGGCAGCTCGCCGGAGCGGGTGCGCCAGAGCAGATCGAGCAGCACGTGCTCCTGGCGGCTCACGAAGATCGCCACCCGCGGGATCTCATCGGAGAAGTGCAGCTGCCCCTCGCCGCCGAGGCGCCGCGCCAGGGCTTCGGCGGCCGGCCGGATCGCCTCGCGCGGCAGCCCGAAACCATCGAGATCCCACTCCAGCCGGCTGAGGAACACCCCCGCGCCGGCGTCGGTGTGGTGGTCGGCGTGGCGGATGTTGCCGCCGTTGCTCGCCACCCAGCCGGAGAGCTCGCTCACCAGGCCGGGCCGGTCGGGGCAGATCAGCTGCAGGATCGCGCTCGGACTGCGCATCGGGCGGAAGCGCGGCCAAACCGCGGGGCACCATCCCGATTGTGCGCAGAGTTGCCGGAGGGCGCAGCGGCGCTCAGAGCATGTGCAGCCGCAGGGTGTCGGCGGTGGCGCGGCGCACACGGGCGCGGATCGTGGCCAGCCCCAGCCGCTCGTGTGCAGCCACGCGATGGCAGCCGTTGAAGCCCCACAGCTGGCCGTCCACCTCCAGCACATCGATCGGCTCCTTCTGGCCCTCGGCGGCGATCGAAGCCATCAGCGCATCCACCTTGGCCTCATCGAGGCTGCGCTGCAGCGGGCGGCGGATCGAGGCCAGGGGCAGGGTGGCGTGGCGCATCGGCCGTCTCTCCTAAGTCGGAATGAGTCCGTTTTAGCACCGTGGTCGGGTGCGCGGCGCGCGGCTGTGGGCGGGCGCTGTAGCAAGCGGTTACAGCCTGCGCCGCCGCGGCGCACCCGGCGCGGAGCCCTCGGTACAGTCGCCGTCGCCAGCACCCGTGCCGCTCCATGGACTCCGCCAGGCCCTTCGCCAGCCAGCCCCTCTCCCGGCTGTCCCGCCTGCTGCGCAGCCTGGTGGCCGTGGCCGTGGCCGTGCTGCTGAGCCTCTCCGTCACCGCCTGCAGCAGCGCCCCCAAGGCCGCCCCCACGATCAGCGAGGCCGACATGGCCCTGATCACCCGCCAGGCCGAAGGCTTCCTCGCCGCCCGCGACCGCCTGCCCGAGCTCGCCACCCTGGTGAACGAGCGCAACTGGGTGTTCACCCGCAACCTCATCCACGGCCCGATGCAGGAGGTGAGCCGCGAGATGCTGTACATCAACCAGCGCCTCCTCCCCGCCGACCGCGCCGAGGCCACCAAGCGGGCCGAGAAGCTGAAAACGGCCCTCGCCCAGCTCGATGAGGCCGCCCGCCTGCAGGACGGCGAAAACCTCCGCAAGGCCTACATCAAGGTGGCCAGCGGCTTCGGCCTCTACGCCCAGGTGTTCCCGCCCGAGGTGCAGGAAGCCCTGAAGCAGGTCTGAGCCAGCCGCTCCGGCCCACGCCCCCCATGACGCCGGCCGCCTCCGCCCCAGCCTCCGTGCTGGTGGCCGGCGCCGGCGTCATCGGCGTTCTGGCGGCCTGGCGGCTGGCGCTGGCGGGCCATGCCGTCACCCTGGTGGATCCGGCGCTGGCGCCCCCCCGCGAGGGCCCCGATCCCGCCAACGCGCCCGCAGCCACGCATACGCCCACCCGCCTGAGCGGCAGCCAGGCCGCCCTGGGGGTGCTGATGGCCAGGGTGTTCCACCGCAGCAGCGGCCGGGCCTGGCGCCTGCGCCAGCGCAGCCACGCCCTCTGGAGCGAGTGGCTGGCGGAACTGGAGCGGCGCGGGCATCACCTGCCGCGCCGCCACGGCCTGCTGCTGCTGGCGGCCACCCCGGAGGATCTGGACCGCCAGGCGCAGATCGCCGCCGACCGGGCGCGCCTGGGCATCCCGATGCGCAGCCTGGACCCGGACGAGCTGGCGGATCGGCATCCGGCCCTGCCCGGCGCCCCCCTTGGAGGGCTGCTCTCCCCCGAGGACGGCCAGATCGATCCCGGCCCGCTGCTGGAGGCCCTGCTCCAGGAAGCGCGCGCGGCAGGGGCCACCACCGTTGCAGACGCGGCGGTGGCTGTGGAACGCAACCCTGGTGCGGGCCCGGGGCGGCGCTGGCGCCTGCGCCTCTCCGCCGGGGGCCACCTGGAGGCCGATTGGCTGGTGCTCAGCCTGGGGCTCGGCAGCGCCGATCTGCTGGCGAGCCTGGGCCATCCCCTGCCCCTGGAGCCGGTGCTCGGCCAGGCCCTGGAGCTGGAGCTGCCC
>JBKDSQ010000032.1:0-51783 GCA_046340895.1 Synechococcaceae cyanobacterium
CCTTCAGGCCGCCCATCCCAACGACCCCGGCATTTTCGAGCGCATCACCACGCTCACCGATGCCGGTGACTGGATCGGGGTGCACGGCACGCTGCGCCGCACCGACCGCGGCGAGCTCTCGGTGAAGCTGACAGGCTGGACCATGCTCACCAAGTCGCTGCAGCCTCTCCCCGACAAGTGGCACGGCCTGGCCGACGTGGAGAAGCGCTATCGCCAGCGCTACCTCGACCTGATCGTTTCGCCCCACACCCGCGAGACCTTCCGCCGCCGGGCCGTGCTGGTGAGCACCATGCGCCGCTGGCTCGACGAGCGGGGCTTCCTGGAGATCGAGACCCCGGTGCTGCAGACCGAGGCCGGCGGCGCCGACGCCCGCCCGTTCACCACCCACCACAACGCCCTCGACCTGCCGCTCACCTTGCGGATCGCCACCGAACTGCATCTGAAGCGGTTGGTGGTGGGAGGCTTCGAGCGTGTCTACGAACTGGGCCGCATCTTCCGCAACGAAGGCGTGAGCACCCGCCACAACCCCGAGTTCACCTCGGTGGAGATCTACCAGGCCTTCGCCGACTACCACGACATGATGGCGCTCACCGAGGAGCTGGTCGCCGCCTGCTGCCAGGCGGTGTGCGGCACCACGGTGATCGAGTACCAGGGCACGCCCGTCGACCTCACCCCACCCTGGACCCGAGCCACGATGCATGAGCTGGTGCAGCGCGCCACCGGCCTCGACTTCCACGCCTTCACCAGCCGCGCCCAGGCGGCCGCCGCGATGGCCGCCGCCGACCTGGCGGTGCCGGACACCGCTGACTGCGTTGGCCGGCTGCTGGTGCAGGCCTTCGAGCAGCGGGTGGAGAGCTCCCTGATCCAGCCCACCTTCGTGCTCGATTACCCGGTGGAGGTGTCGCCGCTGGCCCGCACGCACCGCAGCCGGCCGGGGCTGGTGGAGCGCTTCGAGCTGTTCATCGTCGGCCGCGAGACCGCCAACGCCTTCAGTGAGCTGATTGATCCGGTCGATCAGCGGGCTCGGCTCGAGGCGCAGCAGGAGCGGCGCCGCGCTGGCGATCCGGAAGCCCAGACGGTGGATGAGGATTTCCTGCACGCCCTCGAGATCGGCATGCCCCCCACCGGCGGCCTGGGCATCGGCATCGATCGCCTGACGATGCTGCTCACCGACAGCCCCTCGATCCGCGATGTGATCGCCTTCCCGCTGCTGCGGCCGGAGCCTCCTTCGGCCGGGTGATGGGAGGGCCGCCCCGGGCCCGGACCGGCGCAGTGAGATACTGGCGGGGCCTAGGCATTCTTCCCCAGCCGGGGTTCTCGGTCCCATGAGTGGTGAGCGCGTCGGTTTCCGCTTTAAACACGCTGATGCGGTTGTGAAGCGAAATCCCCAGGGCCGTTCCCGCCGGGGCTGGGTGATGGAGCCGGTGGAGCAGACCACCAGCCGTGGCACCAAGATGCCCGCCTATCGGATCCGCTGGCGCGACAGCGAGCGTCCTGAGATCGTGCTCCAGCACATGCTGATCGCCGATCCCGATCCCACGCCGCCGCCCGAGGGTGTGAGCCTGGTGCCGCCGGCGCCCAAGAAGTGAGCGCAGTCCGAGTGCGCCGCCCTCAGCTCCAGCCCCGCAGCCGGTAGGCCAGCTGTCCAAGGTGCTCCTTGAGCACAAGCGTGGTGGTCGCCAGGGCATCGGCGCTGGGAAGAAGCCCCAACACCACGCTCGTTGCGGTGGGGCGGCCGAGGGACCGGCGCTCCGGCAGCAGGAAGTCGCTGGCCACCGGCACGATTGTGAGGCTGGTGCGGCGTCGGAAGGTGGCCACGGAGCGGGGCAGGTGGGTGGCGCTGGTCACGAGCAGCACCGAGCGCCAGCCGCGCTGACGGGCGATCCGTTGCAGGGCCTCCGCCTCTTCGGCGGTGTTGCGGGCCTGGTCGCTGAGCACGATCCGCTGCGGCGGCACGCCCAGCTCGGTGGCGAGGCGGGCGGCGGAGCGGGCCTCGCTCGGGGCGGGATCGCCGGCGCTGAAGCTCACCACTCCGCCGGAGACCAGCAGCCAGGGGGCCATGTCCTGCCGCAGCAGCGACACGCCGGTGAGCAGCCGATCCCCTGCTTCCGCCACCTCCACGCCGCGGCGGGGGGGCAGGGCCGGCCGCAGGCCGCCCCCCAGCACCAGCACCACGTCGGCGGTGGGCAGAGGGTCGGGGGTGAGCCGGCTGGCCTGCTCTTCCAGCGCCCACACCAGGCTGCGGCTGAGCCATGGGGTGGCGCTGAGCCAGAGCAGCAGCAGGCCCACCCCAGCCGCCCAGGGCGACCAGCGCCGGCCGCGCCCCAGAAGCGCCGCCAGCTGGAGCACCAGCGCCAGACCGAGGGGATAGACCAGCAGCGGCAGCAACTTGGAGAGCAGAAAGCCCATCGCGGCCCCTCAGACGCAGCCCCTCACCGGCCCATCCGCTTCTTGAGCTCCTGGAGCTCCTGCTGGGCTTCGAACGCCGCCCAGTCGGTCTCCAGGGTCTGCGCGCGGCTGGCCGCGGCCGGGGCGCCGACCGGGGGCGCGGCGGAGGGAGGGGCCTGGCGCGCCAGCTCCGCCAGCTCCTGCTCCACCGCCCCGAAGCGGCTCCCCAGCTCGCCGAGCTCCTGCCAACGCTGGCGGCCCTGCTCCATCAGGCTGCCGATGTGGGCTTCGGCCCGGCCGGCCAGGTCTTCGGCGCCGGCCTCCCGTGCCCGCAGCACCCGCGCCTGCCAGAGGCGAATCTCCTCCGCCAGCTCCAGCAGCCGCCGCCGCCCCAGCTCGGCCTGGCTCCGCAGCTCCAGGCGCTGCCGCCGCAGCAACTGCTGACGCTCGCGCGACTCCTGCTCCTGGAGCAGCGCCTCCTGGGAGGGGTTGGCCCGCAGGAAGGCCTCCAGGGTGTTGTCGAGCCGGTTCTCCAGGTCATCCAGCCAGCTGGCGCCGTTGCTCATCGCTCCTGCTCCGCGGTGGGCTCCCCGGCGGCACGGGTGATCAGGGGCGCCTCGATCTCCTGCTGCAGCGGCGTGATCGCGGCCTCGCGCGAGCGCAGCAGCAGCTGGGTGAGGCGGGCGATCGCCCCTTCGCCGAGGTCCTGCTCGCCGATCCGGTCGAAGGCCTCCCGGTAGAGACCCTCCAGCTGCTCGATCAGCCCCTCGCGCACGGCGCGCATCGCTTGGCGTTGCTCCTCCCGGCTCATGGCTGACTCATTCCCGCATGGGCTGGTCCCGAGTCTGCCTGGGCCAGGGCCGGGGCCGCGCCGGGCACCAGGGCGCAGAGCGAAAGATCCTCGCGTCGGTCGCTCCAGGCCGCCTCCAGTCGCCAGCCGGAGCGCTCCGCCAGGGCGGTGAAGGCGGCCACGCTGTACTTCACGCTGTGCTCGGTCACCAGCGGCTCCCCGGCCGCGAAGCTCCAGGCATCGCCGGCCAGGTGCACCGTCTGGGCCCGGAGGCTGCAGAGCTCCATCGTGATCCGGCTCGGGCCTTCCTCCCAGCGGGCCCGGTAGTGGAAGGCGGCCGGGTCAAAGTCGCCCTGCAGGTCGCGGTTGAGCCGCACCAGCAGGTTGCGGGCGAAGGCGGCCGAGACGCCGGCCGCATCGTCGTAGGCGGCCTCCAGGCGTGCCACCTCCTTGGGGTGGTCGACCCCCACCAGCAGGGCGCTCTCGGCGCCGAGCAGCCGCCGGAAGCGAATCAGCATCGCTTCCGCCTCCTTGGGCGCGAAGTTGCCGATCGAGCTGCCGGGGTAGAAGCCCACCCGTCGTTGGCCTTCGAGCAGCGGATGGGCAGGGAGGGCGTCCAGCTGCGTGTAGTCGCAGCAGATTCCGAGCACCGGCAGCTCCGGGTGACGCCGTTGCAGCTCCTGGCAGGCCGGACCGAGGTGGGCGGCGCTGATGTCAAGGGCCACGTAAGCCTGGGGCCGCAAGGCTCTCAGCAGCGGGCTCACCTTGCGGGCGCTGCCCGCGCCGAACTCCACCACCACGCCAGGGCCGAGGGCGATGGCCAGCTCCGGGGCTCGCTCCTGCAGCAGGGCTGTTTCGGTGCGGGTGAGGCTGTATTCCGGCTGCTCGCAGATCGCCTCGAACAGGCGTGAGCCCTCTTCGTCGTAGAGCAGCCAGGCGGGCAGCTGCTTCGGCTGGCGCGCCATGCCTTCGCGCACCAGCCGCGCCATATCGGCCGGTTCGGGATGGAGATCGAGCAGGGTGCTCATCGGTCGCGGGCCAGGCGCAGGCCGGCGGCCACCCAGCGGCTCGCCGGCGGGAAGAAGTTGCGGTAAGTGAGCCGTTCGTGGCCGTCAGGGGTGAGAAAGGCGCTGCCGCGAAGCACGAACTGGGAGCTCATGAACTTGCCGTTGTACTCGCCCACCGCCCCGGCCGCTGGGCGGAAGCCCGGGTAGGGGCGGTATGGGCTGGAGGTCCATTGCCACAGCAGGCCCCAGGCCTCCCCGAGGCCGGTGGCGGCGGCCGTCTCCCACTCGGCCTCGCTGGGCAGCCGCGCCCCCGTCCAGCGGGCGTAGGCGTCGGCTTCGAACCAGCTGAGGTGGCGCACCGGAGCCTCCGGTTGGCGGGGGCGCCGGCCAGCGAGGGTGAACTCCCAGTCGCCCCGCCAGTAGCGGGGTGCCTGCCAGCCCCGCGCCTGGGCCACCGCCCAGCCCTCGCTCATCCACAGCTCCGGCCGGCGGTAGCCGCCGTCGGCGATGAACGCGGCGTAGTCGTCGTTGCGCACCAGCCGCTCCGCGATCGCGAACGGCTCCAGCCAGACCCGGTGGCGCGGCCCTTCGTTGTCGAAGTGGAAGCCGGAGTCCCCGGCGTCGGCACCGACCTCCACCAGTCCGCCCGGGAAGGTCCGCCAGGCCGTCTCTGCTGCCGCGCCGCGGCGCTGCTCCCACACCCCCTCCGGACTCCGGGGCCCCTCCCCCCAGGCCGGCTCCAGCGGGTTGCGCGAGAAGCCGTCGAGCAGGTCCATCAGCAGGAGCTCCTGGTGCTGCTGCTCGTGCTGCAGCCCCAGCTCCAGCAGGGCGCGAACCCGTGCCGCGTCGTCCGCTGGCCGGGCATCAAGCCCGGCCAGCAGGTCGGCCAGCCCGGTATCCACCCGTTGCCGCCAGCGGAGCACCTCGGCGATTGGCGGGCGGGTCAGCAGCCCCCGCTGCGGGCGCGGATGGCGAGCGCCGACGGCGTCGTAGTACGAATTAAACAGAAACCCCCAGCGCGGATCCGACGTCTCCCAGCCCGCCAGGTGCGGTTGCAGCAGGAAGGTTTCGAAGAACCAGGTGGTGTGCCCCAGATGCCACTTCGGCGGGCTGGCATCCGCCATCCCCTGCAGGCACAGATCTTCGGGCTGCAGGGGCTCGATCAGCGCCTCGCTGCGCCGCCGCACCTCCACCAGCCGCGCCGCCAGATCGGTTGCGAGCTCCGCCGCCATGGCGGCGGCAGGCGAGGGGGAGTGGAGGGGGGCCTTGCCCATCGGCGCCGCGGCGGGGAGCCCGAAGCTACGCACCCTCGCCCCGATCCGGCCACGGCGGTGCCGCGCCGGCCGGACCCCCGCCCTTGCGGAACCCCCCACCGGGGCGGTCAGCCGCATTGACGCCAGGCCACCCCCCGGCAGGATCGTTCCACTACAGCGAACATCCAGAGGGAGCGGAGCGCGGACCATGGGCGGATGCGGCGCAGGAGCAGCGGCGTGGCGGTAGGTCAGATGGTGGGCGGCCGGTACCGGCTGGAGCGCCGGCTCAGCCCGGCCGGCGGCCCCCAGGGGGAGCTGTGGCAGGGCACAGACACCTTGGCCGGCGAGGCGCCGGTCGCCCTGCGGCGTCTTGGCCCTGAGCTCGACCAGGAGCGGGCGCGGGCGATCGCGGTGCGTCTGCAGGGTCTGCTCCATCCCCAGGTGCCGCGTTTCGGCGCGGCGATCGCGGCGGGGGATGACCTCTGGCTGGTGCGGGAGTGGCAGATGGGCCGCACCTACGCCCAGCTCCTGTCGGCCCGCGCGGAGCGCCAGCTGGTGTTCGGGGCTGGCGAGGTCCTGCTGCTGCTGCGCCAGCTGCTCCCCGTGCTCGCGGCCCTGCACAGCCAGGACCTGCTCCACGGCGACCTCACTCCGGCCAATCTGCTGCGTCGCGACAGTGACGGTCTGCCCGTGCTGCTCGACTTCGGCGTGGTGCGTGGCAGCGCCGGGGCGGGCGAGGCTCCCCTGGGCGCCACGCCGGGCTACGCGCCGCCGGAGCTGGTGCGGGGTGAACCGGCCCAGCCGTGGATGGACCTGCACGCCCTCGGGGTGTTGGCCCTGGTGCTGCTCAGCGGCGACGGCCCCGAGGCCCTGCTGGATCCGGTGAGCCTGGCCTGGCGCTGGCCCGCCGCCCTCGACGCCGAACCGGCCCTGGCGGCGCTGCTGCGCCGTCTGCTGAGCGCCGAACCGCGCGAGCGCTTCGCCTCCGCCGGCCAGGCCCTGGTGGCCGCCCAGGCGCTGGCGATGCCCGACAGCACCGGCCCGGTGCCCCGCGCCGACCGCACCGTGGCCCTGGTGCCGCGGTCGGAGCCCAGCCCGCCGCAGCCCGAGGCCGTCGAGCCGGCCGCCGGTGAGCCCAGCTCTCCGGACTCCACCTCCCAGGAGGCCGCTGTCGAGCCCGCGGCGCCGGAGCCTGCCCCGCCGGAACCCGATCCGGAACCGCCCGCCCCGCCCCGGCTGCGCCTGGTGCCCCCCCCGGCCCCCACCGCCGCCCAGTTGCGCCCCGTCCGCACCCGTAGCCGCGACGAGCAGCGCGAGGAAGCCGCGGAGGGCGGCCTGTGGCCGGTGCTGATCGCCCTGGTGGTCTCGGCCGTCGTCGGCACCGCCCTGGGCTGGTGGTGGCTCGGCCGCGGCAGCCAGAGCCCGCCCGGTCAGCCGAACCTGGGCGAGCTGCCCACCAGCCTGCCGCCGGCCGAGGTGGACCAGCGGCAGCAGTTGCTCAATCGCCTGCGGGCCCTGCAGATCGACCGCGGCTGGTTCCTGCGCCTGGTGGATGCCGCCCTGCAGGCCCAGGTTCCGGAGCGGCGCGGTCGCCCGCTCGGGGAGGGATTGGAGGATGCGCCGCTGCGCCGCGCCTGGAACGAGCTGGCGGAGGAGTGGCTGGCGCGGGTCGAGCAGCTGCCCCTGGCCCTGCGCCAGCGCCTCGGCAGCTACAGCGACGCCGACTGGAGTGGCCGCCAGCGGGAGCTGGTGGCCCAGGGCCTCAGCCCCTCGGTGCTGCGCCAACTGGTCTCCGGCAGCGCCCGCAACCTGCTGCCGGCCTTCGCCGCGTCCGAGCTGCCGCCCGAGCCGTTCCGCCAGCTCTGGTACGCCGCCGCCCAGCAGACTCTCGAGACCCTGCGCATCGAGCCGATCGACGCCCCCACCCAGACCACCCAGGTGCTTACCGCGGAGGTGCCCGCCAGCGGCGCCCGGCTGTTCGCCATCCGCCTGCCCCCCGACCACGGCCTGGCCCTGGGGGTGAGTGGCACGCCGCTGCTGCAGATGAGCCTGTTCGACGCCGACGGCGGCCCCCTGGCGCCGCGGGGCCCGCTGCGGGTGGTCACGGTCGCCTCCCAGAAACGCTCGCCGCTGCAGCTGCTGGTCATCAACGAGGGGGTGGCCCCCACCCGCATCAGCCTTTCGCTGCGGGCGGATCCGCCACCGCCGGCCGCCGTGCCCGAGCCGCCCAGCCCCGCCGACGCACCCCCGCCACCGGAGGGTGCCGCTCCGGCCCCGGCCCCCAGCGACGCCGCAGGGCCGGGCGATGCTGCCGCGCCCGCCACCCCGGAGGCCCCCAGCGCTCCTGCGGAATCCCAGGCCGCTCCCGAGATCGCCCCCGAAGGTGGGCCCCCGCCGCGCTGAGGGTGGCCCGCCCGGGGTTCAGAGCCTGGCGATGGCGGCGCGCGCCTCCTTGGCCTCCACGCGCCGCTTCTCCTCGTGGCGCTTGTCGTGCAGCTTGCGGCCCTTGGCCAGGCCGAGGCTGATCTTGATCCACGACCCCTTCAGGTGCAGGTTGAGCGGGATCAGGGTGAGACCCTTCTGCTCCAGGGCCACCCGCAGCTTTTCGATCTCGCGCCGGTGGGCCAGCAGCTTCCGCACCCGCAGCGGCTCGTGGTTGAAGAAGCGGCCGGCATGGCTGTGGGGCGAGATGTGCACGTTGTGCAGCTGCAGCTCGCCGTTGCGGATCAGGCAGAAGCCATCGCGCAGGTTGCACTGGCCGGCGCGGATCGATTTCACCTCCGTGCCCAGCAGCTCGATGCCGCACTCCAGCGTTTCGAGGATCTCGTACTGGTGGCGCGCGAAGCGGTTGTCAGCCAGCAGCTTGTGGGCCGGATCCGCGGCTTTGCCGCCTCCGCCCCTCCGGCCGGGACCCTTCGCCATCGTGCCTCCATCGCCGTGCCGACCCTAGGCAGGTCCCGGTACTCTCCCCGCATGGCCATCGTCTCCTCCCATTCCAGCCCGCCGTCCGGGGAGGGGCGTCGGCCGGCGGCGCCGCGGCTGCTGGATCCGGCGCGGCGGCCTGGGGAAGATGGGGCTCGAGCGCCGGACGGGGCGGGGACGCCCGATTCAGCCGGCGAGGGGAGGGGCCGCGAGGACGGCCTGCGCCCGCGCCGCCTGGCCGAGTACATCGGCCAGAGCGAGCTCAAGCAGGTGCTGGCCATTGCCGTGGAGGCCACCCGCAGCCGCGGCGAGGCGCTCGACCACGTGCTGCTGCACGGTCCGCCGGGCCTGGGCAAGACCACCATGGCCCTGGTGCTGGCGGAGGAGCTGGGGGTGCGCTGCCGCATCACCAGCGCTCCGGCCCTCGAACGCCCTCGCGACATTGTGGGCCTGCTGGTGAACCTCCAGCCCCACGACCTGTTGTTCATCGACGAGATCCACCGTCTCAGCCGGGTGGCCGAGGAGATTCTCTATCCGGCGATGGAGGATTTCCGCCTCGATCTCACGGTGGGCAAGGGCACCACGGCCCGCACCCGCAGCCTGCCCCTGGCCCCGTTCACCCTGGTGGGCGCCACCACCCGGGCCGGATCGTTGAGTTCGCCCCTGCGCGACCGCTTCGGCCTGATCCAGCGGCTGGAGTTCTACGAGCTGCCCGACCTGCAGGCGATCGTGCAGCGGGCCGCCGCGTTGCTGCAGGTGGAGCTGAACGCCGCCGCCGCGCTGGAGGTGGCGCGCCGCTGCCGCGGCACCCCGCGCATCGCCAACCGCCTGCTGCGGCGGGTGCGCGACGTGGCGGCCGTGGCGGGGCGCTCGCCGATCGGGCCGGAGCTGGTGGACGAGGCCCTGCGGCTGCACCGGGTCGACGACCGCGGTCTCGACGCCAGCGACCGCCGCCTGCTCACCCTGCTGTTGGAGGGCCACGGCGGCGGGCCGGTGGGGCTGGAAACCCTGGCCGCTGCCCTTGGCGAGGACCCCGCCACGCTCGAGGCGGTGGTGGAGCCCTATCTGTTGCAGCTCGGCTTCCTGCAGCGCACCCCGCGCGGCCGGGTGGTCACCGCCGCCGGCCGGGCCCATCTGGCCGCTCCGGCGCCCTCCGCCCCATGAAGACCCTGCAGTCGCTGCTGCTGGTCCTGCTGCTGCTGGTGGTGGCGGCCGTTCCCTCCGCCCTCGCCGCGCCCGCCGGCGATGCCCAGTTGGCGCCAGCCTTCGCCCGGGCCCTGGCGGCCAGCCGCGAGGGTCGCTTTGGCGAGGCCCTGCCGCTCTGGGATGCGGTGCTGCAGCGCGCCCCCGGCGACGCCGCCGCCTGGAGCAACCGCGGCAACGTGCGCCTGGCCCTGGGCGATGCCGCGGGGGCGATCGCCGACCAGGAGCAGGCGATGGCCCTGGAGCCGGAGAGCGCCGATCCCCATCTCAACCGCGGCGTGGCCGAGGAGGCCCTGGCCCGCTGGCCCGCCGCCGCCGCCGACTACCGGTGGATCCTGGAGCGCGATCCCGCCGATGCCTCCGCCCTCTACAACCTGGGCAACGTGGAGGGCTCCCTGGGCGACTGGACCGCCGCCCGACGCTGCTTCGATGCCGCGGCACTGGCCCGCCCCGGCTTCGCCCTGGCCCGCTCCAGCGCCGCCCTGGCCGCCTTCCAGCTCGGCGACCTCGATGCCGCCGAAGCCGAGCTGCGCCGCCTGATCCGTCGCCATCCGCTGTTCGCCGACGCCCGCGCCGCCCTGACGGCCCTGCTCTGGCAGCGGGGTGCCCGCGGCGAGGCGGAGAGCCACTGGGCCGCCGCCTCCGGGCTCGATCCCCGCTACCGACAGGAAGAATGGCTGCAACAAATACGGCGCTGGCCGCCTGCACCGGTGCAGGCTCTAGGCCAATTCTTGGCGCTGTCCTGACCGCAGCCCCGGCCCCCGGCTGCTCCCGCCGTCCCGTCGCATGACCGCTTCCTCCCCCCCTAAGTCCCCCGCCTTCCCCCCCATCGCGGAACCTGCCGAATGGCGGGAGTTTGGGCTGGAGGGTCGTCTGGCGGCGGTGCTTCCGGAGCTGATCCAGCTGCGCCGCCACCTGCACCGCCATCCCGAGCTGAGCGGCCACGAGCAGCAGACCGCCGCCCTGGTGGCCGGGGAGTTGCGGCGCTGGGGCTGGGAGGTGCGCGAGGGGGTGGGCCGCACCGGTGTGGTGGCCGAGCTGGGCCCGGTGGGGGCTCCGCTGGTGGCGCTGCGCACCGATATGGACGCCCTGCCGATCGAGGAGCGCACCGGTCTCGACTATGCCTCCACCCGCCAGGGCCTGATGCACGCCTGCGGCCACGACCTGCACGCGGCGGTGGGCCTCGGCGTGGCCAGCCTGCTCGGGCCCCTGGCCGGGCGGCTGCAGGCGCGGGTGCGGATGCTGTTCCAGCCTGCCGAGGAAACGGGCGAGGGTGCCCGCTGGATGGTGGAGGACGGGGCGATGGAGGGGGTTCAGGCCCTGTTCGGCGTGCATGCCTTTCCGAGCCTGGCGGCGGGCACCATCGGGGTCCGCAACGGCAGCCTCACCGCCGCCGCTGGCGAGCTGGAGGTGGAGGTGATCGGCGAGGCGGGCCATGGCGCCCGGCCCCACCAGGGCACGGACGCCATCTGGATCGCGGCGCGGGTGGTGAGCGGGCTGCAGGAGGCGATCAGCCGCCAGCTCGACCCCCTGCATCCTGTGGTCGTGAGCTTCGGGCGGATTGAGGGGGGCAAGGCGTACAACGTGATCGCCGACCACGTGCGCCTGCTCGGCACCGTGCGCTGCCTCGATCTCGCCGTCCACGCCCAGCTGCCTGGCTGGATCGAGAACACCGTGCATGCTCTCTGCCGCGGCCACGGCGGCAAGGCCCGGGTCCGCTACCGCTGCGTGTCGCCGCCGGTGCACAACGATCCGGCCCTTACCCGGCTGGTGGCCGATGCCGCCACCGCCCTGCTGGGCCGCGAGCAGGTGGAATGGCTGGAGCAGCCCTCGCTCGGAGCCGAGGATTTCGCCCACCTGCTCACCGAAACGCGCGGCACGATGTTCCGCCTCGGGGTGGCCGGAGCACAGGGCTGCACGCCTCTGCACAGCAACACCTTCGCGCTGGACGAAAGCGCTCTGCCGGTGGGCGTGCGCGTGCTCACGCTGAGCCTGCTGCGTTGGATGGCCGCCCCCTGCTGATGGCCGCCCCCCTGCCCGGTGGTGGGGGCGGATCCCGCCGCCTCAAGGCCCTGCTCGCCCTCTCCTCGCCCCTGCTGATCCTGCTGGCCCTGGTGGCTCTGCTCAGCCGCCCGGGCAGCGACCGCATCCAGGCCGTGCCGGCCCTGGCGATCGGCACCGGGCTGTTGACCCACAGCTGGTGGCGGCGGCGGCGGCGGCGCCAGGAGATCCTGCGGGCGCTGCAGCTGCCGCCCTGAGGCCTGCGCGGCATTCAGAAGACAGCACGAAGAATCTGGTTTGTATTTGCTCCAAGTTGTTCTAAAAATCTCGGGCTATCACGGGCGCGGCTGCCTAATCTTGACGACAGTTGTTCGTGCCCGACGATGCTGCTCATCGACCGCTTCGCGGGCCTGGCCCGTACGCCCCGCCTGACTGCCCTGGCCCAGATGTCCGCCCGCAAGGGGGTCGGTCGGGGCCAGGCGCATGCCGCCACCGCTGCGCTGGATGCCGCCGCTGATCCGCCCGATCTGCCCTGTTGGCGCCGCGAAGCCCTGCTCGCCTTCCTGCGAGACCACGTGCCGCCGCGCCCCTCGATTCTCGACACGGCCCCCGGCGCGTTCACGCTTGATCTGCTGCGGCTGGAGCCGCGCGAGCTGGTGGGGGTGGCTGCCGACACCCGGCTCTGGCAGGGTCTGCGCGCCAGTGCGGAGCGCCAGGGGCTCTGCCTCCGCCCACTGCAGGAGCACCACGATGCCCCCCGCTGGGTGCTGCCCCGCCTCGGCGCCAGCGTGCGCGAGCGCCAGGGTCGCTTCGATCTGGTGCGCCTCGGCCAGTGTCAGGCCTGGCCTGCCGCCTGTTTGGAGCTGGCCCATGCCGGCGCACTGCTGCGCCGTGGCGGCTTTCTGCTGATCGACAACCTGGTTCCGCCCGCCGGCCGTCCGGGCCTGCAGCCGCGCACGGAGCCCCCGGGCTACCGTCTGTTTCTGGAGTTCGGCAGCGGCCTTGTCTTCGAGAAGATCAGCCATCGCGCCTCCCTGCACGATTGGCAGCGGCTGTCGGCGAACGCTCAGCCGGCTCGCCAGCGGTTCTGAGCGGCGACTGCCGTGAGCGCCCCGGATCTGGAGCGGCTGCGGCAGGCGATCGTCTCCGGCGACCCGGGCCAGGCGATGCCCGCCCTGGCCGGCCTGCGGGAGGTGCCGGAGGCGGAGGCGATCCCGCTGCTGCTGCTGGGGCTGGAGCAGGGGCCGTTCATCGTGCGCTCCCTGGCCTGTGCCGGCCTCGGCGTGAAGCGTAGTGAGCTCGGCCGCCAGGCCTTGGAGCGGGCCCTCCACCATGACGACGACGCCAACGTGCGGGCCGAGGCGGCCAATTCCCTGGCCAGCTTCGGTGTGGAGCAGGCCTGGCCCCTGCTGCGCGAAGCGTTCCGAGCCGATGGCCAGTGGCTGGTGCGCGGCAGCATCCTGGCGGCCCTGGCCGAGCAGGAGACGATGCGGCCGGAGTGGCTGCTGGAGCTGGGGAGCCTGGCGATCGCTGACGCAGACGGCACGGTGCGGGTCGGCGGCGCGGAGGTGCTGAGCCGGTTTCTGGCGGAGGGACGGGGCGAGGCCGCGGCCTTGCAGGCGGCACGGGAGTCGCTGCGGGCCCTGCAGGCCGATCCCGACCACCGGGTGGTAGCGGCTGCGCTGAACGGCCTGCAGGCCTGATCCCGCGGCCAGCCTTGCTAGGTTGCGGGGGCCACTAGGGGTGCCCCCGGCCACGCGTCCCCGCGTCTGCCCGGTGGGCTGAGATCACACCCTCCGAACCTGATCCGGGTCATGCCGGTGCAGGGAAGTGCGGAAGAGCTGAGATCCCCCGGCCAGATCCCTCCGCCCTTCCTCCCATGCGCCGTACCTGGATCGAGAAGCGCCAAGGTCAGGCCAACGTCACGCAGATGCACTACGCCCGCGCCGGCGTGGTCACCGAAGAGATGGCCCATGTGGCCCAGCGGGAAAACCTGCCCGCATCCCTCGTGATGGAGGAGGTGGCACGGGGTCGCATGATCATCCCGGCCAACATCCACCACCCGAACCTCGAGCCGATGGCGATCGGCATCGCCAGCCGCTGCAAGGTGAACGCCAACATCGGCGCCTCCCCCAACGCCAGCGATGTGGCCGAGGAGCTGCGCAAGCTGGAACTGGCGGTGAAGTACGGCGCCGACACGGTGATGGATCTCTCCACCGGCGGCGTCAACCTCGATGAGGTGCGCACCGCGATCATCAACGCCTCGCCCGTGCCGATCGGCACCGTGCCGGTGTATCAGGCCCTGGAGAGCGTGCACGGTTCGATCGAGCGCCTCAGTGAAGACGATTTCCTGCACATCATCGAGAAGCACTGCCAGCAGGGCGTGGATTACCAGACGATCCACGCCGGCCTGCTGATCGAGCATCTGCCCAAGGTGAAGGGCCGGCTCACGGGCATCGTCAGCCGTGGCGGCGGCATCCTGGCCCAGTGGATGCTGTACCACCACAGGCAGAATCCTCTGTACACCCGTTTCGACGACATCTGCGAGATCTTCAAGCGCTACGACTGCAGCTTCTCGCTCGGCGATTCGCTGCGGCCCGGCTGCCTGCACGATGCCTCCGATGAGGCCCAGCTCGCCGAATTGAAAACCCTCGGTGAACTCACCCGCCGCGCCTGGGCCCACGAGGTGCAGGTGATGGTTGAGGGGCCGGGTCACGTGCCGATGGACCAGATCGAATTTAACGTGCGCAAGCAGATGGAGGAGTGCGCCGAGGCGCCCTTCTACGTGCTAGGCCCCCTGGTCACCGACATCGCCCCGGGCTACGACCACATCACCAGCGCCATCGGTGCCGCCATGGCCGGCTGGTACGGCACCGCCATGCTCTGCTACGTCACGCCGAAGGAGCACCTGGGCCTGCCCAATCCCGAGGATGTGCGCAACGGCCTGATCGCCTACAAGATCGCCGCCCACGCCGCCGACATCGCCCGCCACCGCCCCGGCGCCCGCGACCGCGACGATGAGCTCAGCCGCGCCCGCTACGCCTTTGACTGGAACCGCCAGTTCGAGCTCTCGCTCGATCCTGAGCGCGCCCGCGAATACCACGACGAAACCCTGCCCGCCGACATCTACAAGCAGGCCGAGTTCTGCTCGATGTGCGGCCCCAAGCACTGCCCGATGCAGACCAAGATCACCGACAAGGATCTGGAGGGCCTGGAGCAGGTGTTGGCGCAGCAAGCCGTGATTCATTAATCACGCGAGGGAAGGCTGGGCGGAGATTTGGCTCTTTTGAACGTCGTCGTTCGCATGTCGCCCGTCTCCGCTTCTGGCTATATCATGGCAGCGAATTGCCATCGCTGCCAAAGTGAATCGCGTTGGCGGCCTGCCTGTACGGGCTGAATGTTTTGGACCCTGCTTTGAGGGTTTTGCTTGGTTGAGGCCCAGCCGCCAACGCGGCCCCGCAGGCGCCTTCCTGGCCTGTCACGGCACGAATCAGGGCTGTGCATTCCCGGCCCGTGCTCTCGCAGCCTGGCCGGATTCTGCCTGCGGCCACGCGCTGCGCGCATCGGTGGCGGCGCCGGGAGGACAGGCGCGAGGCATGGCGTTTGCCGAAGCCTTAACATTCGAGAAGGTACTTTGCGGATCGTCTGGCCCCATCGGCCTTTCCGGCGTTTTCTGAGGTCGCATGAGCCCCGGGCTGTTCACGCCGCCGCCTCCCCCGAGCATCACAGCGGTCCTGCCCTGCTTCAATCACCAGCGCTACCTGGAGCGCAGGATTGATTCCGTGCTCCGCCAGACCCTGCCGGTCAGCGAGATCCTCTTCCTTGACGACGCCTCCCGCGATGGCTCCGTGGCCCTCGCCCGTCGCCTGCTCGCCGCCGCCACCGTTCCGGTGCGCTTTCTGGTTCGCCACACCAACAGCGGCAGCCCTTTCGCTCAGTGGAATGAGGGTGTGCAGCAGGCCAGTGGCAACTATGTGTGGATCGCAGAGACCGACGACGCCTGTGACGATCGCCTGCTCGAGCGCCTCTGGGGTCCTCTCGCCGCTTGCGATGGGCTGCTCGCCTTCGCCCAGTCGCGCCTCGTGGATGCTGAGGATCGCGACCATGGCACGGCTCTTCTCTTTACAGACCGCTATTGGCCGGGAGTCTTCGCGGCCGATCTCCAGCTGAGCGGGACCGCATTCAATGCCCGCTTCCTGACGGCCCAAAACGTGATCTTCAACGCCAGTTCGGTTCTGTTCCGGCGCAGCGCCTTCCTGGCCGCGGGTCTGGCCAATCCCTCGATGCGCTTCTGCGGGGACTGGGACCTCTGGCTGCGCCTGCTCGCGACCGGTGGTGATGTGGTGTTCGTGGCCGAACCTCTCAACCGCTTCCGCAACCACGACCACACCACCCGCGCCCGCGGCCACACCGCCGAGGTTCAGGCTGAGTACATGGCCTGTCGCCTCACGGCCGCCCTGCTGGCTGAGGCGCCACCCGGCGGGCCCCCGGAGCAGTGCGATCTGGGGGCGTTGAGCCTGCTCGGGCGACGGCTGCGGGGCCGCCCCGATCTGCTGCCCTTGCTGCGCACCGTTGGGCCCCAGGCCGCGCCTGACGCCCGCCGTCATTACGAGCGCCTTCAGCGGGTGCCCCGTCTCGGGGCCACCCTCTGGCACCTGATCGCCCACTTCGACGCCATCGATCGTTTCACGGTCCGGCTTGGACTGCTGCGCCAGCGGCTGCGGCGGTTTCTGCTGCGAACGGGTCACTGACGGAACTGGCCCCCGCTCGCCGCGAGTTGGTAGTGGTCGACACCATTGCGGGGGGTCAGCCTCGGTTCAATACCCAAACCTGTCGCTTACGTCGTCCTGCTTGACAGGGCTGCGTCCTGCCATGACCGCCTCCCTGCCCCGTCCCCAGGACACCGGTGCCGCCGGCCCGAGACCGGCGCCGATGTTTGAGCTGATTCCGTACGAAAAGTTCCGCGATACGCCGGCTGTGCGCTTCTTCGATATCACCGTACCCGGCTCCAACGCCCGTGATCTGGTGGTTCACTCCGGTCCTGCGGTGAGCCCCCCCGATGATCCGGAGACCGGCGCCTGGCAGTTCTATCTGCACCCCCACCAGGAGGACAACCTGCTGGCACTGCATGGCGGCCGCACGTTTTATCTGGTGAATCTCGGCTGGAACTATCCTTTCCACATCGTCCGCCTGGAGAGCGGCGGAGATATCCTGCGAATTCCGCCCGGAACCTTTCACCGCTCCGTTTCCGATCCCGACGGATCACTTGTGCTCAACCAGGCTGTGCGTGACGAAGGGGCCAGCGTGGTGCGTGAATTCCGCGTTTACAACAGCGCCCGCATCCCGCGGCTGTTCGCCGTCACCTCCCGCACCGCGCCCTTGCCCAAGCTGCACGGCGTCAGCTGGTGAGTCGGCCGTCGATGCGCAGATCGATGGTTACGTCGTCGGGATGGAGGCGGCCGTTCCAAGGCGGCGCCTGATCCGGCCAGTCGGGATCTGCGCTTAGGGCCACAAAGCGGTCTCCGGCATCGTTGAGCTGGAAGCTCTGCCGGCCGCCAGGGCTGCGCACCTGCAGCTGCAGGGGCAGATGGGGCTCGATCGCCGGATGAAGGCACGGGTAGAGCCGCTGCTGGCGGAACCGCACCGCCAGCAGGTTTGCCTCGTCGTCCTGTTCTTCTTGGTTGTGGGTTGTGGCAGGCAGGGGCAGGGGGCGGCCGTTGAGCCAGAGCTCGGCGTGGCTGCGAAAGACCGCATCGGCGCTCACTTCAAAGCGGCGCAAGGACGCGTCGACGAAGCGACTGGTGAACCCCCCCTCGCGTGGGAAATCGCAGATCAGGGGCCAGGGCTCCAGCGCCGGCCGCAGTGTGAGCTGCCCTTCGGTGCCGCCTGTGTCCTCCCCTCCCTCGAAGCCGGCTCCGCCCAGCGTCAGCAGTGGCGGGAAGCGCCATTCCCAGATGCGCCGAAAGGTGTCGGCCTCCAGTGCCAGTCCATCACCGGCCAGATCCGCCAGCACCGTCTCCCGGTCGGCCCACAGGCGGCTGGGCAGCAGGGCCCGGTCGTGCAGGCGGCGACCCCAGTCGCGCAGGTGGGCGGGGCGGTGGGCCGGCTCCAGCAGGTGCGCCGCCAGGGCGCTCCAGAGCAGGGCGATGGCGCTGCTCCAGCTCGCCTGCGGCAGGCTCTCCAGCGCCCGGAACTCCACCAGTCCGAGGCAGCCGGCCGGTGTGCCCGGATTCCAGAACTTGTCGACGCTGATCTCGCTGCGGTGGTTGTTGCCGCTGCGGTCGGCGTGCAGGTGCCGCAGGGTTTCGCCGATCAGGGAGCGGTGGTCGCCGCGGGGATCACCGTTTTCGCGGTCGCCCGCCTCCTCCAAGCTGCGGTAGGCCAGCTCCAGCTCGGTGATCCCGCCTGCGGCCTCATCGGGCCGCGGGGACTGGGACGCCGGTCCGACGCTCGGATGGGCGAACAGATAGGCCAGCGATGGATGGTGCTGCCAGTAGCGCAGCACGCCCACCAGCCAGGCCGGCCGTGGGAAGAAGGGATGCTCCGCCAGGCTCGGACCGCCCCAGAGCAGGTGGTTGCCGCCACCGGTGCCCCGCTGGCGTCCCTCGCTGTCCTCCTGCCAGCTGCGCAGGCCCACCGTGGCGCTGATGCTCTCGAGCCGCTGCAGCCAGGCGTCGTAGTCGGCCCAGCCGTGGCACACGGGCAGGTTGATCTCCAGCACGCCCGGGTCGGCCGCCAGCCCCAGCACCTGCCAGTGGCCCTCGGTGTCCCAGGGCAGCACGCCCGCCAGGCCCGGCGCCGCCAGCCCCTCCAGGCTGTCGGCCACCGCCTGCAGCAGCCGCGTCAGCGGTCGCCGGTTCAGTGGCGGCAGGAACAGCTGCCAGTCGTCGCCACCGATCTCCAGGGTGAGCACCTGGCGTGGCACCGCTTCGGGCAGGTGCTGCAGGGGGAGGCGCAGGCCGGCCGGACCCGGTGCGCCGCTCAGCTCCCGCAGCTCCTCGTTCAGTGACCAGGGGTGGGTGCTCCAGACCAGCGCCGCCTCGTCCTCCGGACTGCTCTCCAGGCGCTCTTCGCAGCTCAGCGGCGCCGCCCACACCCGCCGCTCCGGATCGAGCGGATCGCGCAACGGCAGCGGCTGCAACACCAGTCCCAGCCGTTGCCCCAGCCGCTCCAGCCAGGACGCGCCCTGCTCCGGATCCGGCAAGCTTCCCTCCAGCCCCGGTTGGCAGGGGCCTGGCCAGCGCACCGGCGCCGTGCCATCGACGCCGGTGATCAGCCGCAGCGCCCACCGCGGATTGACCTCGCCCTCGTAGCACTTGCCCGGGCAGAACAGCAGGGTGCTGCCGGGCCAGACGTGGCGCTGCAGCTCCTGGGCCAGCCGCCGCGCCAGGGGCAGCTTGGTGGGCCCGTCGGCGCTGACGCTCCATTCGGGCCCCTGCGGCTGCAGCGGCACCAGGGTGGGCTCGCCGCCGAGGGTGAGCCGGATCCCGCGCGCGGCGAGGCGGCGCTCCGCCGCCTGCGCCACCGCCTGCTCCCATCCCATTGGACCCGTGAGAATCAGCTGTTCCCGATCATGCTGCAGCTCCGGACCGGCACCGGACCCACCTTCCAGATGCGTTCGGCGTAGTCCCGGATCGCGCGGTCGCTGCTGAAGAAGCCGCAGCGGGCGCTGTTCAGCACCGACATCGCGCCCCAGCGGGCAGGATCGCGCCAGGCATCATCCACCTCGTTCTGGGCGCGGCGGTAGTCGCCGATGTCGGCCAGGACGCGGTAAGGATCGCTGCCGCAGAGGTTGGCCAGCAGCGGGTGGAACAGGGCCCGGTCGCCTTCGCTGAAGTGGCCGGAGCCGATCAGATCGATCGCCTCCCGCGCCAGGGGATCGTTCTCCAGCCAAGGCATCGGGTGGTAGCCGGCGCGGTTCAGGCTGTCGAGTTCGGCGGCGGTGTGGCCGAACAGGAAGAAGTTGTCCGCCCCCACCCGTTCGCGAATCTCGATGTTGGCGCCATCGAGCGTGCCGATCGTCAACGCCCCATTGAGAGACATCTTCATATTTCCCGTGCCCGAGGCCTCCATGCCGGCGGTGGAGATCTGCTCCGAGAGGTCGACCGCCGGGTAGATGCGCTGGCCGAGCTTGACGCTGAAGTTGGGCAGGAACACCACCCGCAGCCGCCCGTCCATGGCCGGATCCATGTTGACGATGTCGGCGATGCCGACAATCAGGCGGATGATCAGCTTCGCCATCGCGTAGCCCGGCGCCGCTTTGCCGCCGAAGATCACCGTGCGGGGAGGCAGGTCTTCCCCGGCCCGCAGCCGCAGATAGCGCTCCACGATCTGCAGCGCCGCCAGGTGCTGACGCTTGTACTCGTGGATCCGCTTCACCTGCACATCGAACAGGGAGCCAGGATCCACGAGCACGCCCGTGTCCTCGCGAATGGTGCTGGCCAGCCGCTGCTTGGCCTGCTCCCGCATCGTCCGCCAGCGCTCCTGGAAGCCGCTGTCGTGGGCCAGGGGTTCGAGCTGGCGAAGCTCCTCCAGGTCGCGCCGCCAGCCGCTGCCGATCGCCCCATCCACCAGCGCCGCCAGGCCCGGGTTGGCCACCGCCAGCCAGCGCCGCGGGGTGACGCCGTTGGTGATGTTGGTGAACCGCTCCGGCCAGAGTTCCGCGAAGTCGTGGAACAGGTTTTTCACCAGCAGTTCGCTGTGCAGCTCGGCCACGCCGTTCACCCGGTGGCTGCCCACCACCGCCAGGTGGGCCATGCGCACCTTCCGCTGCGGACCCTCCTGAATCAGCGACAGCTTCTCCAGCACCTCCGGCCGCCCCGGGTAGCGCAGCCGCACCAGCCGCAGGAAGCGGGCGTTGATCTCATAGATGATCTCCAGCTGGCGGGGCAGCAGCAGCTCGAACAGCTCCAGGCTCCAGCACTCCAGCGCCTCCGGCAGCAGCGTGTGGTTGGTGTAGCTGATCGTGGCGGTGGTGATCGTCCAGGCCGTGTCCCAGTCGACCCCGTGCTCGTCGATCAGCAGGCGCATCAGCTCGGCCACGGCGATGGCGGGGTGGGTGTCGTTGAGCTGGAGGGCGAACTTGCGGTGGAAATCGGTCACCGCCAGCCCCTGGCCTTTGAGGATGCGGAACATGTCCTGCAGCGAGCAGGACACGAAGAAAATCTGCTGGCTCAGCCGCAGCCGCTTGCCCTGCTCCAGCTCATCGTTGGGATAGAGCACCTTGGAGAGCGTTTCTGACTGCACCTTCTGCAGCACCGCCCGTGTGTAATCACCGGCGTTGAAGGAGGCGAAGTCGAAGGCGTCCGGTGCCTGGGCCGACCACAGCCGCAGCGTATTGGCGGTGTGGACGCCGTAGCCAAGGATCGGCGTGTCATAGGCAACGCCGATCACCGTTTGGCCGCCGATCTGCACCGGATAGCTCCACTCTGGCCGGATCACCTCCCATGGGTTGCCGCGGGCCAGCCATGGGTCAGTGCTCTCCATCTGGCCATGGCGGCCGATCTGCTGGCGGAAGATGCCGAATTCGTAGCGGATGCCGTAGCCGATCGCCGGCAACTCCAGGGTGGCCATCGATTCCTGGAAGCAGGCCGCCAGCCGTCCGAGGCCGCCGTTGCCCAGCCCCGGTTCCGGCTCCTCGGCGATCAGCTCCTCCAGCGTCAGCCCCAGATCGGTGCAGGCCGCTTCCGCCTCCTGCTGCAGCCCCAGGCTGACCAGATTGTTCTCCAGGTGGGGGCCCAGCAGATACTCCGCCGAGAGGTACACGGCCGTGCGCACGTGCTCGCGGGTGTAGGTCTCCGCCGTGTCGACCCAGCTGTGCAGCAGCCGGTCGCGCACGGCGAGGGCCAGGCAGAGGTAGTGGTCGTGGCGTGTGGCCAGGGAGGGGGATTTGGCCTGGCTGGAGAAGAGGTGGCGGCGCATCGTCTCCGCGAGAGACGCAGCGGAGCTGGGTGGTGTAGCGAATGAGGGGGAAGCCATGGACGTGCCGAGCGGGCTGGATAGTCGTCCCCCCTTCCTGGCAAGGCCCAGGGCCGGAGGCTGCACCAATCGCTACCGTCCGCGAACTGGTGGGACAGCTTCAGTCTTCGAGCACTTCCGCTTCGATGCTCCACTTCATCTCGCTTTCCACACCGGGTGGGCCGGAGAACGTGCCGTTCACGGCGGCCGTCAGGGGCGGTTTCGAGGAGGTGGCCAGCACGATGTAGCGGTCGTCGATCGCGCCGCTGCCGCTGGGATCGAAGCCGCGCCAGCCGGCACCGGGCAGGTACACCTCCGCCCAGGCGTGCAGGTCGTAGCGCTTGGGTGGCGGCTGCACAAGGTGGTAGCCGCTCACGAAGCGGGCCGGCAGGCCGACGCAGCGGCAGGCCTCGATCATCAGCATCGCCAGGTCGCGGCATGACCCCACCCGCTCCTTGAGGGTGCGGCCGGCGGGCCAGGCGGGGCCCAGGTGGCGCTGGGTGTACTTGACCCGGTCCTGGATGATCGCCACCAGCTGGGTGAGGAAGGCCAGGGCCTGATGGTCGCTACCCATCAGTGCCTCCTGGGCCAGGTCCACCGCGGCTGGATCGTGCTGGCCGTTGGGCAGCCAGCCGAGCAGTGATCCACCCAGGTCGGGGTTGAGGTGGCCGCTGGGATAGGGCAGCTCGGGCGAGAGCTCCTGCAGGCAGAGCGCCAGGGCGGGGGGCGTCTGGGTGCTCACCTCGCTGGTGGCCCGCAGCAGGAAGCGGTCGGTGCTGCCGGCGAAGCGGGCCCGCAGAATCTCGTCGCCGCTGGCGGCCAGCAGCGGGTAGAGACTGTCGGGTTCCGGCGTGATCGACAGATCGAAGCTCAGCAGCCGCTGGAAGCCGTGCCCGCGCGGCTTAAGGCAGAAGCGGTGCGCTCCGAGCAGCACCGGCGCGCTGTAGCGGTAGCGCAGCCAGTGGGTTACGCGGGCGCGCATGGAGGCTCGGGCGGTGCCGGACCTTCGCTGGCCGGGGCGGTGATGAAGTAGCGCTGCTCGATCAGGCAGTGCATGGCGTTGAAATCCTGCTGCAGCTGGTCGATCGCCTCGTGCAGGCCATGGGCGATCAGCTCTTCGATGCGGGTGAAGCTCCAGCGGGCCAGGGTGAGGCCGGTGAGGCATTCCAGGTCGTCGGGCGGACCGCTGAGGGAGGTGCCGCGGATGATGCGCAGCGTTTCGCTGATCCGCTCGAGGCAGTAGCGGACCGAGCGCGGAAAGTGGGGATCGAGCAGCAGGAAGGCGGCCACCGCCTCCGGTTCGATCGCCCGCTGCTGCGACTGGCGGAACATCTGGTAGGCGCCGGCGCTGCGCAGCAGGGCGATCCACTGCAGCTCATCGAGCACGCCACCGACCCGCTCGTGCAGCGGCAGCAGCAGGAAGTATTTGACGTCGAGGATGCGGGTGGTCTTGTCGGCCCGCTCCAGCAGGCGGCCGAGGCGGCTGAACTGCCAGGAGAGGTCGCGGCTGAGGGTGGCGTCGGTGATGCCGTAGAAGAGTTGGCAGGCGCGCCGCACCTCGCGCAGCTGCTCCTGCGGCGGCTGCTGCCAGAACTCGGGCTCCTGCAGTGTCCAGTAGGTGCCGTTCAGCTGCTCCCACATCTCGGTGGTGATCACATCGCGGATCTGGCGAGCGTTCTCGCGGGCGATGCCGATGCAGTTCACCACACTGCTGGGGTTGTCCGGGTTGCGCACCAGGAACGCCACCACCTCCTCGGGGCCGCCGCCGGGGTGCAGGCGATCGAACAGCTCCCGCTCGCCGCTGGCCTCGATCAGCGGCAGCCACGGCTCGGCGCTGCCGGGGGGGCAGTCGAGCGCCAGGGCCTCGCTCACCTCCACGAATCGGGCGACATTCTCGGCCCGCTCGATGTACCGGTTGATCCAGTAGAGCGAATCGGCGACGCGGCTCAGCATGAGAGGTCTTCCACGATCCAGGTGTCCTTGCAGCCGCCGCCCTGGGAGGAGTTCACCACCAGCGAGCCCCGCCGCAGCGCCACCCGCGTCAGCCCCCCGGGGGTGACCCAGGCGCCCTTGCCCCGCAGCACGTAGGGCCGTAGATCGACATGACAGGGGTAGAGCTCCCCTTCGCTCAACGATGGCACGGTAGAGAGCTCCAGGGTGGGCTGGGCAATGTAGTTGCGCGGGTCTGCCTCGATCTTGGCGGCGAAGCCGGCGATCTCGTCGGCGCTGGCGTGCGGCCCGATCAGCATGCCGTAGCCGCCGGCCTCCGCCACCGATTTCACCACCAGCTCACTGAGGTGCTCGAGCACATAGGCCCGTTCCTTGGCGCGCGAGCAAAGGTAGGTGGGCACGTTTTCGATGATCGGCTCCTCGCCCAGGTAGTAGCGGATCATCTCCGGCACGTAGGCGTAGATCAGCTTGTCGTCGGCCACGCCGGTGCCGGGGGCGTTGGCGATCGCCACGCGGCCGCTGGCGAACACCTCGATCAGACCCCGCACGCCGAGCATCGAATCGCTGCGGAATACGGCCGGATCGAGGAAGTCGTCGTCGATGCGGCGGTAGATCACATCCACCACCTCCAGCCCGGCGGTGCTGCGCATCCACACCCGGCCGCCTTCGCAGACCAGATCGCGGCCCTCCACCAGCTGGATGCCCATCTGCTGTGCCAGGTAGCTGTGCTCGAAGTAGGCGCTGTTGAACACGCCCGGGGTGAGCAGCACCACCTTGGGGGTGTCGGTCCAGGGGGCGAGTTCGCGCAGGGTCTGCAGCAGCTGCGAGGCGTAGTTGTCGATCGGCGCTACCGCCCGGCCGCTGAACAGGCTCGGGAAGATGCGCTTCATCACGCGCCGGTTCTCAAGGAAGTAGGCCACGCCTGAGGGGCAGCGCAGGTTGTCCTCCAGCACCCGCCAGGTGCCTTCGCCGTCGCGCACCAGATCGAGGCCGGAGATGTGGCACCAACGGTTGAGCGGCGGATGGATGCCACGCATCTGCGGCCGCCAGCCCTGGGAGCTGTGCACGTCCTCCAGCGGCACCACCCCGTCCGCCAGGATGCGTCCAGGGCCATAGACGTCGGCCAGGAAGCGGTCGATCGCCTCCAGCCGCTGGATCAGCCCCTGCTCCAGCCGCTGCCACTCGCTGGCGGTGATCAGGCGGGGCAGGGGGTCGAAGGGCAGGATCCGCTCCACCCCCTGGCGGCCGGAATCATTGAGCCGGAAGGTGGCGCCGAGCCGCTTGAGCAACATGCCGGCAGCGGCGTGGTTGAGGTTGAGCCGGTCGAGGCCCATCTCGCCGAGGGAGGAGAGCAGCGGTCGCAGCCCTTCGCGGGGCTGGTCAGCGGCGCGGAAGTACTCGTCGTAGCCGTGGTTGGGCCTGTACTCGGTGAACATGGCTGAGCTGCTCTGGCTGTTGATCCTGCAGGGTGGACCGGTGGGCTCCCGGTGACGGTTGCTACAGGACTCCCAGGAAGGGGCGGAAGGGCGCCGTGCGCTAACGCGTCTCACTTTCGCTAATTCTTCGCACTTGCGTCCCCTCAATTTTGCCGATTTAGACCCATTTATCTGTATGCCCCCACCCCGCTGCTTTTTTTTCATGCGTAGTTTTGCTCGAAAGTCTTTGTTGAGCCATGGGGTGGCTGAATCCTGTTGCCACTCGCTCCTTTCCGGCCGTGCCTTGGCGGCTGTGTCAAGCAGTCTTCTGGTTGGTCTGCTGGCACCGGCTCTCGCGGCGCCGGCGATGGCGGTTTCCCTGGTGAATGGTGGCCTCGTACCTTCCGAAAACCTGCTCATCGGCCCCGATGCGGCCCCCTCCGCCGGCATCAATGCCGGAACCGGGGTTGGGGGCACGGTGCCCTCGATCTACTCGCTTCCGGGCTGGACGGTCGTCGACAACCCGCGCAATGTGGGCGGCTGGCAGAACAACCTCATGTATGTCGTCTCCGACGGCAACACCTTTTCCCGCGAGGGGGCAGGCCTCAACGCCGCCCAGCGGAACGGCCGCCGCAACTGGACCCTGTTCGCCACCCCGGCCAGACCGTGAACAGTGTTGATGGCTCCGGCTGGTACATCTCCTCCGATGGCGATCCGGCCTACAGCGGCTCGATCACCCAGCTGCTGACCGGTCTGACGATCGGCACCATCTATGACGTGACCTTCTGGCAGGCGGCGGGCCAGTTCGACTGTTACCTCGAGGGCGGCACCTGCACCGACGGCACCTACAACCAGGCCACCACCAATTGGTGGGAGGTGGGCTTCGGCAACGAGGTGAAGTCGTCGGAGACGATCGCCAAGGCGGCGAATGCTCCCGTCTCCCCCTGGCAGAAGCAGGTACTTAGTTTCATGGCCTCCGGTTCGACGGCCATGCTGGAATTCATGGCCAACGGCACGCCGGGCAACCAGCCGCCCACGGCCCTGCTCTCGGCCATCAGCGTCACCCCGCAGGGCACCCCGCCCAATCCGCCGTCCAGCGTGCCGGGTCCGCTGGGAGTGTTCGGCTGTGGGGCCGCCTTCGGGTTCAGCCGCCGCCTGCGGCGTCGTTTGGGCGCACGCCGCTGATGCCGTTTCCGCTCTCCGCGGCGACCGTTCTCGCGCCGCTCCAGATGCTGATGATCGAACTGGCCCGCCTGCTTCTGTGGCTGGCGCTGGTCATGGCGATCTTCGTGCCGCTGGAGCGGCGCTTTCCCCAGCGCCGCCAACCCGTGCTCCGCCCCCAGTTTGCGGCGGATCTGGGCCTGTTCTTCCTCAACGGCCTCCTGCCCAAGCTGCTGCTTGCCCTGCCGCTTTCGGCCCTGGCCTGGTTGTTCCATTCGCTCGCGCACAGCGGCTATTTCGCGGCCATGGCCGTCATGCCCATGCGCCTGCGCTTCGTGCTGGCGCTGGTGGTGGGCGATGCGGGCGCCTACTGGGGCCACCGACTCAGCCATGAACTGCCGCTGCTCTGGCGCTGGCACCGCGTGCACCACAGCGCCGAGGCGATGGACTGGTTGGTGAACACCCGGGCCCATCCATTCGATTTGTGCATCACGCGCCTGTCGGGGCTGGTGCCGATCTACCTGCTCGGCCTGGCACAGCCCTCCGCCGGCAGTTTCGACATGGTGCCCATTCTTTACGCGATCATCGGCACGATCTGGAGTTTCTTTGTGCACGCCAATCTCGGCCTGCGCTTCGGGGCTCTGGAGGGGCTCGTGGCCACGCCGGCCTTCCACCACTGGCACCATGCGGTGGATGGGGCCGTGGCGGCGAACCGGAACTACGCGGCGATGTTCCCCTGGATCGATCGCCTGTTCGGTTCCCACTGGCTGCCTTCGCGGTGCTGGCCGGAGCGTTACGGCATTCCCGCTGCCCCCGCCCTCACCGCCACGCCCGCGCCCGATCCAGCCGGGTTGAACCTTCAGAGCAGGAAGTAGCGCTGCGCCATCGGCAGCACCTCGGCCGGCTCGCAGGTGAGCAGCTCGCCGTCGGCGAACACCTCGTAGGTCTGTGGGTCCACCTCCACCTTCGGCAGGGCCGTGTTGTTGCGCAGCTCCGCCTTGCCGATGCCGCGGGTGTTCACAACCGGCACGCAGGCGCGCCGCAGCCCCAGCTTCCGCGGCAGGTCGTCGTCGAGGGCGGTCTGGCTCACGAAGGTGAGGCAACTGGGGGCCAGGGCAGCGCCGTAGGCGGCAAACATCGGCCGCCCGTGCACCGGCCCGGGGGTGGGGATCGAGGCGTTGGCATCGCCCATCTGCGCCCACACGATCGAACCGCCCTTGAGCACCAGCTCCGGCTTGACGCCGAAGAATCCCGGCTTCCAGAGCACCAGGTCGGCCAGTTTGCCCACCTCCACCGATCCCACCTGGCTGTCGATGCCGTGGGCGATCGCCGGGTTGATCGTGGTCTTGGCGATGTAGCGCTTCAGGCGGGTGTTGTCGTTGCGGGCGCTGTCGCCGGCCAGCGGACCCCGCTGCACCTTCATCTTGTGGGCGGTCTGGAAGGTGCGGGTGATCACCTCCCCCACCCGCCCCATCGCCTGGGAGTCGCTGGCGATGATCGAGAAGGCGCCGAGGTCATGCAGGATGTCTTCGGCGGCGATCGTCTCGCGGCGGATGCGCGATTCGGCGAAGGCCACGTCCTCCGGGATGCGGGGATCGAGGTGGTGGCACACCATCAGCATGTCGAGGTGCTCCTCCAGGGTGTTGCGCGTGTAGGGGCGCGTGGGGTTGGTGGAGCTCGGCAGCACGTTGGCTTCGCCGCAGATGCGGATGATGTCCGGCGCGTGGCCGCCGCCGGCCCCTTCGGTATGGAAGGTGTGGATCGTGCGGCCGCCGATGGCGCGGATCGTGTCCTCCACGAAGCCCGCTTCGTTGAGCGTGTCGGAGTGGATGCAAACCTGCACGTCGAGGCGGTCGGCCACCGAGAGGCAGCAGTCGATCGCCGCCGGGGTGGTGCCCCAGTCTTCGTGCAGCTTGAGGCCGCAGGCGCCCGCGCGGATCTGCTCTTCGATCGCCTCCGGGGTGCTGGCATTGCCCTTGCCGTAGAAGCCGAGGTTCACCGGCAGGCCCTCCGCGGCCTGCAGCATGCGCGCCAGGTGGAAGGCGCCGGGGGTGCAGGTGGTGGCGTTGGTGCCGGTGGCCGGGCCGGTGCCGCCCCCGAGCAGGGTGGTGACGCCGGAGGCCAGGGCGGTTTCGATCTGCTGCGGGCAGATGAAATGAATGTGGGTGTCGATCGAGCCGGCGGTGAGGATGTGGCCCTCGCCGGCGATCGCCTCGGTGCCCGGGCCCACGATGATGTCGACCCCCGCCTGCACGTCGGGGTTGCCCGCCTTGCCGATCGCCACGATGCGGCCATCCCGCAGGCCCACGTCGGCCTTGACGATCCCCCACCAGTCGAGGATCAGGGCGTTGGTGATCACCGTGTCCACCGCCCCTTCGGCCCGGGGGGTCTGGGCCTGTCCCATGCCGTCGCGGATCACCTTGCCGCCGCCGAACTTCACCTCGTCGCCGTAGACGGTGAAATCCTTCTCCACCTCCAGGATCAGCTCGCTGTCGGCCAGGCGCAGGCGGTCGCCGGTGGTGGGGCCGTAGGTCTCGGCGTAGGCGCGGCGGCTGATGCGGTATGGCATGGCGGGAGCGGCAGGGGCAGCGTGGGGGGAGGACGCGGGGAGGTCAGTCGAGCGGGCCGTTGATCAGGCCGTTGAAGCCGAACACCCGCCGCGCGCCGGCGAAGGGCACCAGCCGCACCTCGCGCTCGTCGCCCGGCTCGAAGCGGATCGCCGTGCCGGCCGGGATGTCGAGCCTCAGGCCGCGGGCGCGCTCGCGGTCGAACTGCAGCGCGTCGTTGGTTTCGTGGAAGTGGAAATGGGAGCCCACCTGCACGGGGCGGTCGCCGCGGTTGGCCACCGTGAGCACCGTGACGGGGCGGCCGGCATTGAGCTCGATCTCGCCCTCTTCGGGCAGCAGTTCGCCGGGGATCAGGGGGGACATGGGGGGCGGGCGGAGGTCAGCGGATCGGGTCGTGCAGGGTGACGAGCTTGGTGCCGTCGGGAAAGACCGCCTCGATCTGCACCTCATCCACCAGCTCGCTCACCCCTTCCATCACCTGGTCGCGGCGCAGCCAGGTGGTGCCCTCCTGCATCAGCTCGGCGACGCTGCGGCCGTCGCGGGCGCCCTCCAGCACCAGGAAGCTGAGCCAGGCCACCGCTTCGGGATGGTTGAGCCTCAGGCCGCGTTGCAGGCGCCGCTCGGCCAGCAGGGCGGCGGTGACGAGAAGGAGCTTGTCCTTCTCCTGGGGGGTGAGGTGCATGGGGGCGGCGGAGTCCTCCCCAATCTGGCAGCGTCATACGCCGCTGCCCGTTCAGGACGGACCGCACTCCGCGGCTGCCATCTCCTCCTCCTGGAACGGCCACACCCGCGGCGTCTGCGGCGCCGCCAGGCCCCGCGCCGCCCGGATCCGCGCCCACAGCCGCCGGAACCACAGCCGGGCCGCCTGGCTGGAGGGCCCGCGGTAGCGGGCCACCAGCCCCTGGTCGAGGGCGCCGCAGGCCATCGTCCCCACCAGGGCGGCCCGGTCGTCGCGCCCGCCCGCCAGCAGCGCCGCCAGCTCCGCCGGCGCAAGGGGCCGCGGCGCCGCCCACACCAGCGAGCCGAACACCGGCTCGCCCGCCATGCCGTGCTCCCCCGCCAGCACCTCCCCCCCCAGCTCCAGGCGGTCGACCAGCTCCCAGGCCGCCGGGGTGCCATCGGCCGCCAGGCGTCGGATCTCCAGGTCGGAGCGCCAGCGTCCCGCCCCGAGCGTCTCGCCGGCAGCCGTGCGCCCGAGGCGCACCACCTCCACCCCCAGCCAGCTGGCCCCCGGGGCCAGCTCCACCCGCGCCCTCTGGTGAAAGAGTCCGTCGGCGAACAGCACCAGCTCCTGCGGCAGCCACTCCAGATCGGCGTCGGCCGCCAGGGTGAACAGCAGCTCCTGCTCGGCCCAGAGGCCGGCTGGCGCGCGCCGGAGCCGGCCGATCGAGCCGTACACCTTCTGCGCCGCCACCGAGGTCAGCAGGGCGCGGCTGCCGGCCTCCAGGCTGGCGCGCAGGCTGAGCCGGTCGCCGCCCACCAGCCCGCCGGCGGTGTGCAGCAGGGGCAGTTCGCAGCGGCCGTCATCGCCGCAGAAACTCCGCTGCACCTTCAACGGCGCCGTGGCGCCCGCCTGCAAGCCGGTGCGGCCGTCGTCGCGCCGCTGGAAGAGCAGCTGGGCTTCTCCGTGCCACGGGGCGGGTGCCGGCGTGGCTGCCGGCGGGGTCGCGCGCGGGGAGGCGGGGGCAGTCATCGCGGCCGTGCGGGCGGTGGGCATGGGCACACTGTGGGAGCGGATGGTTCCCGGAGGCGGTTGTGGTGGAGGCAGGCGGTGCCGATGGCTCCCCACGCGAGGAGCCGCTGCTGCTGAGCCGGCGTTCGGCCGATCCCCCCCACGACGCGGCGACCGCGGCGCCGCTGCGGCTGGCCCTGACGGCCGAGGAGCGCACGCGGGTGCGCGGCCTGCGCCATAGCCGCTGCGGCCGCTCCCTGCTGCTGCAGCTTCCCCGCGGCGAGGCGCTGCGGCCTGGCGAGTGGCTGGCGCCCGAGCACGGCGGGCCGTTCGTGCAGGTGGAGGCGGCGGCCGAGCCGTTGCTGCTGGTCCGCGCCGCCACCCCCCTGGCGCTGTTGCAGGCGGCCTATCACCTGGGCAACCGCCATGTGGCTCTGGAGCTGCGGCCCCAGGAGCTGCGCCTGCCTGAGGATCCTGTGCTGGCGGAGCTGCTTGCGCGCCGCGGCCTGGCCCTGGAGCGCCGCTGCGAACCGTTTCTGCCCGAGGGGGGGGCCTACGCCGACCCTGGGGATGGCCACAGCCACAGCCACAGCCATGGCCCCGCCCATGGCGACGGAGCCGGCGCGGGAGACCACCGATGAGCATCGCGCAGCTGCGGTTGCTGCAGCTGGTCAGCCCGGCGCTGCCGGTGGGAGCCTTCAGCTATGCCGAGGGCCTGGAGGTGCTGGCGCAGAGCGGCCGGCTGGTCGATGCCGGCGCCGTCGCGGCCTGGCTGGAGGCGGAGCTGGCGCACGGGCTGCTGGCGGTGGAGGCCGCCGCCCTGGGGCCGCTGCGGGCGGCTCTGGCCGACTGGCGCGACGGCCGGGCGGGCGGGGAGATCGCCGTGCGCGACCTGGATGGCTGGCTGCTGGCCCAGCGGGAGGCCGCCGAGGTGCGCGCCCAGCAACGCCAGATGGGGCGCTCGCTGCTGCAGCTGCTGGGCGACCTGGGCTGGCCCCTTCCGGTTGCGGGCGCCCCGCTGGCCTGGCCCAGCGCCTGGGCCTGGGCCGGCCTCTGCCTGGAGCTGGAGCCGCCGGCGCTGGTGGAGGCCTACCTGTACAGCTGGTGCGCCAACCAGATCAGCGCCGCCGTGCGCCTGGTGCCGCTCGGTCCCACCGAGGCCCAGCGCCTGCAGCTGGGCCTGGCGCCGCGGCTGGCGGAGCGGGCCACGGCCCTGGTCGGGCTCGATCCCCGCACCCTGCGCAGCGCCGGCATCGGGGCCGCCCTGGCCCAGCTGAGCCAGGGAGAGCTGTACTCGCGCCTGTTCCGCAGCTGAAACCGTTTCCCCACACCCCCTCCCCCCTGCCCACAATCGACACCATGAGCAGCAGCAGATTGCGCGTGGGGGTGGCCGGCCCCGTCGGCTCCGGCAAGACCGCCCTGGTGGAGGTGCTCTGCCGCCGCCTGCGCGACCGGCTGCAGCTGGCGGTGGTCACCAACGACATCTACACCCAGGAGGACGCCCAGTTCCTCACCCGTGCCGGCGCCCTGGAGCCGGAGCGGATCCGCGGCGTGGAGACCGGCGGCTGCCCCCACACGGCGATCCGGGAAGACTGCTCGATCAACCGTGCCGCCGTTGAGGAGCTGGAAGAGGCCTTCCCCGGCCTGGATCTGGTGCTGGTGGAGAGCGGCGGCGACAACCTGGCGGCCAGCTTCAGCCCGGAGCTGGTGGATCTGTGCATCTATGTGATCGATGTGGCCGCCGGCGACAAGATCCCTCGCAAAGGTGGCCCCGGCATCACCCGCTCCGACCTGCTGGTGATCAACAAGATCGACCTGGCGCCGCTGGTGGGCGCCAGCCTGGCGGTGATGGAGGAGGATACGGACCGGATGAGGGCTGGGCGGCCCTGGTGCTTCACCAACCTCCGCAGCGGCGAAGGGGTGGAAAGAGTGGAGGAATTTCTGTTGCAACAGATACCGCCTGGGCGGGTGGTGCCGAACGCAGTCGCGCCCTGAGGTTCGGATTTGCACGTTCCGCAGCCGCGGCGGGCAATTTGGTAGCAGCGGCGACATTGGGGTGGGAGGGTGCTCCGTAGTTTCGCGAAGCCGTCAGACCTTCGGCACATTTTCCCCATGCGGTCCAACATGATCCCGTTTCTTTCCCGGCGTGTTGCCTCCGGTGCTGCGGCAGTCGGAGTGTCTCTCTCCCTCGCAGCCTGCGGCGGCGGCGGTGCTGGCGGCAATTTCGATGGCGAAGTTAAAGTTGGCATCCTCCACTCTCTGAGTGGAACAATGGCGATTTCCGAAACCACCTTGAAGGAGGTGGAGGAGATGGCCATCAAGGAAATCAACGACGCCGGTGGCGTTAATGTTGGTGGTAAGAAATACAAAATCACCGCCGTTGCTGAGGACGGGGCTTCCGATTGGCCCACCTTTGCTGAGAAGGCCCAAAAGCTGATCGACGCCGACAAGGTGGCCGTGGTGTTTGGGGGCTGGACCTCCGCCAGCCGCAAGGCGATGATGCCCGTCTTCGAGGCGAAGAACCACATCCTGTTCTACCCGATTCAATACGAAGGCCAGGAGTGTTCGAGGAACATCTTCTACACCGGTGCCGTGCCCAACCAGCAGGCGGAGCCCGCCGTGGATTGGCTGATGAAGAACTTCGGCGACAAGTTCGGCAAGAAGGTGTATCTCGTGGGTTCCGACTACGTCTATCCGCGTACGGCCAACACGATCATCAAAGAGCAGATGAAGGCCCTCGGCGGTGAAACCGTCGGCGAAGACTACATCCCCCTTGGCAACACCGAGGTGGCCCCGATCATCGCCAAGATCAAAAAGGCCTTCCCCAATGGCGGCATCATCATCAACACCTTGAATGGCGATTCCAACGTCGCTCTGTTCAAGCAGTTCAAGGCCGCGGGCATCGACCCCGCCAAGTATCCGATCATGTCCTTCTCCATCGCCGAGGAGGAGATCCGCCAAATCGGTCCTGAGTACACCAACGGCACCTATGCCGCCTGGAACTTCTTCATGAGCCTGGATACTCCGGCCTCCAAGAAGTTCACGGAAGACTTCCAGGCCATGTACGGCAAAGACCGCGTCACCGGCGACCCGGCTGAATCGGCTTACAACATGGTGTATCTGTGGAAGAACGCGGTGGAGAAGGCGGGTACCTTCGAAGACCTCGACAAGGTGCGCAGGGAGATGATCGGCATCACCTTCGCCGCTCCGCAGGGCGAGATCAAGATGTTCCCCAACCATCACACCTCCGAGCGTGTGCTGATCGGTGAGGCCCAGCCTGACGGCCAGTTCAAGATCCTTTCCGACAGCAAGAAAGCGATTCCGCCGATCCCCTGGAACCAGTTCGTCCCCGAAACCAAGGGCTATACCTGCGACTGGACCCTCGACCGTCCTGACGCCGGCAAGTTCAAGATGTGATCTCGCCAGGGGGCCTTCGCATGCGGGGCCCCCTCTGCTTACCCTTCGGAGCCGTTGCTGGTGGAACTTTTTTTCTCTCAGATCCTCGATGGTCTGAGCATTGGATCTGTGCTGCTGTTGGCGGCCACGGGCCTTGCCATCGTGTTTGGTCTGATGGGCGTGATCAATCTCGCCCACGGCGAATTCATGATGCTCGGGGCTTACGTGACTTTTGTCGTGCAGGGCCTGTTCAAGCCATTGCCTGGCTTTTTGTTTGAGCTCTATTTTCCGGTTGCGCTCGTTTTTTCTTTTCTCATCACCGCCCTGTTCGGCGCGTTGCTGGAGCGCACCTTGATCCGCCGTCTCTACGGCCGCCCCTTGGAAACCCTGCTTGCCACCTGGGGTGTGAGCCTGGTCTTGATTCAGCTTGTGCGCAGCATCTCTACCGCCATGCTGCTGGGGATCCTGGCCACCGTCGCGCTGGGAATCTTTGGTTCGCGGCTGCTTGCCAAGCGCTTCATCGATCGGCCCTTCCTTCCCTACATCACAGGCCTGCTCTGGCTTGCTGCCTCATTGATCGGCCTGGTGCTCGTGAACCTACTCGGGGCCGTGCGTCCCCTTGCCAGCGCCTGGTTCGGCCCTCGCAACATCGATGTGACTGCTCCGAAATGGCTGCAGGGGAGCTGGGGAAACCTTGGCGGTATTGAGTTGCCAGGCATCCGGGTTTTTATCATTCTTCTCTCCGCCGTGCTGTTGCTGGCAACGCTGTGGTTCCTCACCCGGAGCGTCTGGGGATTGCGCATGCGCGCCGTAACCCAGAACCGCCAGATGAGCAACTGCCTCGGCATTCCCACCGATCGAGTCGACAGCCTCACCTTCGCGATCGGATCCGGCCTGGCCGGAGTTGCCGGTGCTGCGATCACCCTGCTCGGCTCGGTCGGACCAAACCTTGGCTCTGCCTATATCGTCTCCTGTTTCATGGTGATCGTGCTCGGTGGTGTGGGCAACCTCGCCGGCACCGTCCTGGCCTCTCTGTTGCTTGGCATCATTCAGTCTGTGGTGGGCTCCGGCAGCCTGCTGCTGGTGTTCCCAGGCCTACCGGCTTCGATCAAAGGCGTGGTCGAGTTTTTTGCCACCACCAGCATGTCTCTGGTCTTGGTGTTCATCTTCATCATCGTTTTCCTGCAGTTCCGCCCCAACGGCATGTTCCCGCAGAAGGGCCGCTCTGTGGAAGCCTGACCCCAGCCATCAGCCACCCGATCTGAAGCGATGAATCATCCCCTGTTCCGCAAACTTCTGCCCTGGATTCTCCTGGTAATTGCGTTTTTCATCTTGCCTGCAGTGCTCGATGATTTCCGCCTCAACCTTTTTGGCCGCTACTTCTCCCTAGCGATCACTGCTCTTGCTATCGACCTGATTTGGGGATACACGGGCCTTCTCAGTCTTGGTCAGGGGATCTTCTTCAGCCTTGGTGGCTACGCCGTCGCCATGTACCTGATGCTCAATACCAAGAGCGAGGCTGGTGGCAATGGCATTCCCAAGTTCTTTGAAAACTACGGTGTTGATCAACTGCCGTTTTTCTGGCAACCATTCTGGTCGCCGCTGTTCACGCTGATTGCGCTCTGGCTGATCCCGGCTGTGATCGCTGGCCTGATCGGCTATTTGATCTTCCGCAACCGGATCAAGGGGGTGTATTTCTCGATCATCACCCAGGCTTCGTTGATGGTGTTCTATCACTTTTTCAACGGTCAGCAGAAGCTCATCAACGGCACCAACGGCCTGAAGACCAGCACCACCGAACTGTTCGGCACTCTTGTGGGTTCCCCCGATGCCCAGCTTTGGTTCTACCGGATCACAGTTCTGCTGATTCCGATCGCTTTCCTCATCTGCCGCTATTTCACCAGCGGTCGTTTCGGCGACGCCCTGATTGCCATCCGCGACGACGAGCAACGCTTGCGGTTCACCGGTTACAACCCTGTTCCTTTCAAGACAATCGTGTTTGTTGTGGCAGGTGCCCTCTGTGGCATCTCCGGTGCTCTCTACACAGTTCAGTCCGGAATCGTTTCCCCTCAATTCATGACGATCGCCATGTCGATCGAGATGGTCATCTGGGTTGCCGTGGGTGGTCGGGGCACGCTCGTGGGCCCGATCATCGGTGCTGTGCTTGTGAATTACATCCGCAGCCTGGTGAGCGAGGCTTTCCCTGAGATGTGGTTGTTTGTGCAGGGAGCTCTGTTCATCTTTGTGGTCACGCTAATGCCGGATGGCATCTACGGATGGTTCAAATCGGGTGGTTTCCGCTCGTTGCTTGCCGCCTTTGCCAAGGCACCCCCGATCGCAACCTATCCCTCCCTTGCTCAGGACGAGGCCGTCCAGAGCGAAGCCCAGACCATTCTCAAGCCCTGACTTCTTTCCAACCCGCTCCGCCCTGCTGCGATGTCTGAACCGCTTCTTGAGATCCAGGATGTCAGCGTCAGTTTCGACGGCTTCTACGCCTTGAAGGATCTTTCGATCACGCTGATGCCCGGAGAGCTGCGCTCCATCATCGGGCCCAACGGTGCCGGAAAGACCACCTTCCTTGATGTGATCACGGGCAAGGTGCGTCCCAGCACTGGCCGCGTGCGCTTCAAGGGCGATTCGCTGGTCGGCTTTAGCGAACAGAAGATCGCCCGCCTGGGCATCGGCCGCAAGTTTCAGACCCCGCGTGTGTACGAAAACCTGGATGTTCTGCGCAATCTTGAGCTTGCGGCAGCTCCCGTGAAGAATCCGCTCGGTCTGCTGAGCAGCACAGTGCCCGCAAGCGTGCGCGACCGTGTGCACAACATCATGAGTTATGTGGGGCTCGCCCCCTATGCGCGAACCCAGGCCGGTTCTCTCAGCCACGGCCAGAAGCAGTGGCTGGCCATCGCTTCACTGGTGGCCCAGTCGCCCGAGCTGATCCTGCTGGATGAACCCGTTGCCGGTCTAACCGATGAGGAAACAAGCCGCACGGCTGATTTGATCAAGCAGCTCGCCGGAGAGCACACGGTGGTAGTCATCGAGCATGACATGGAGTTCATTCGCGACCTGAATGCTCCGGTGACTGTGCTGCACCAGGGCACGGTGCTCACCGAAGGTCGCCTGGAGCAGGTGAAAAATGACCCCCGGGTGATCGAGGTGTACCTGGGTCAGACGCAGAGCTGACGCCTGCTGATCCCCGCCACTCCTTGTTTCCTTTCCGCCAAGCTTTCCCCCTCCTTCTGCGCCATCATGCAAAGCCCCGCCGCGGTCGCGGATGCTCCCTCCGCCAGCAAGCAGGCCATCCTCACGGTTGATGGTCTCAACGTTTACTACGGTGAGAGCCATATTCTGCGCAATGTCGACCTCACGATTCCCCAGGGGGAGATGGTCTGCTTGATAGGGCGAAATGGGGTGGGTAAAACCACCTTTCTCAAAACGATCATCGGCCTCCTACAGCAAAAGAGCGGTGGCATCCTTTACGAGGGTCGTTCGCTGCAGAGCGAACCGCCCTATCAGCGAGCCCGCCACGGCATCGGCTACGTCTCCCAAGGGCGCGACATCATTCCCCAGCTCACCGTGAAGGAAAATCTGCTGCTGGGGATGGAAGCCCTGCCCGGCGGCTTGGGCAAGAACCGCCACATCGATCCGATCGTTTTCGATCTGTTTCCGATCCTCGAGAAATTCCTGGCCCGCAAGGGCGGTGACCTCAGCGGCGGCCAGCAACAGCAGCTGGCGATCGCCCGTGCCCTGCTCGGCAAGCCCAAACTTCTGCTGCTGGATGAGCCCACCGAAGGCATCCAGCCCTCGATCATCCTTGACATTGAGCGTGCTGTGCAGCGCATCATGCGCGAGAAGGGGATCAGTGTGCTCCTGGTGGAGCAGCATCTGCACTTTGTGCGTCAATCGAGCTACTACTACGCCATGCAGCGTGGCGGCATCGTGGCCAGTGGCCTCACCTCCACGCTGAGCGACGCGATCGTGCAGGAGTTCCTCACGGTCTGAGGTCGCCTGCGGGCAGGGCTGCTCAGCAGCCCCGGTTGAGCATCCAGGGGCGTGCCCCCTGGGTGTTTTTCAATTTGGGCTTGGCTTCGCTGCTGCCGCTGTTCTTGCGCACCAGCCGCGGCTCCCTGCTCTCCTGCTTGAGCCGCAGCGGACCGCAGAGCGCCATCGGCGGGTTGAACAGTCGCTTGCCTTCGCCGCCGCATTCAGGGCATTGGGTGTCGACACTGCGTTGGTCGATGGAGCGCCAGATTTCGTAGTTTTCGCAGCCCTGAGGGCAGCTGAATTCGTAGACGGGCATGGTTGGCTTGGGGGCAACTCCGACGGAATGGGGAGAATGGAAAGGGGGGAGAGGTGCGCCTCTCCCCCCTGAAAGCCTGCTGGCAGGCAGGCGCCTGGTCTCAACGGGGCAGGATGTCCTGGTCGAAGATCGAGGTGGGAATGGCGAGTGTGGCGCAGGCGTTGGGAATGTCGACGATGCCGCTGATCCGCCCTTCCACCGGCGCACAGCTGAGCAGCAGGTAGGCCTGCTCACCGGTGTAGCCGAACTTCTTCAGGTATTCAATCGCATTCAGGCAGGCGCGGCGGTAGGCGATGTGCACGTCCATGTAGTGCTGCTTGCCTTCAAATTCGTCGACCGAGATGCCTTCAAATACCAGGTAATCGGTGAAGTGGGGCTCGACGGGGCTGGTCTTGAACATCGGGTTGACCATGCCGTACTTGGCCATGCCGCCCTTGATGATGTCAACGTGCAGATCGAGGTAGCCGGACATCTCGATGGCACCGCAGAAGGAGATCTCCCCATCACCCTGGGAGAAGTGTATGTCTCCCATCGAGAGCTTGGCGCCCTCCACATAGACGGGGAAGTAGATGCGGGTGCCTTTGGTGAGGTTCTTGATGTCGCAGTTGCCGCCGTGCTCTCGGGGTGGAACGGTGCGGGCAGCTTCGTTGGCCACCCGTTCAAAATCGGCGCTGTCGAGGGTGCCGAGGATCGCGCTGTTGGGGTTCGGCAGGGCTGCCAGCACAGGCTCGCTGCCGGAGAGGCCGGCGCCGTAGGTGCGGCGATCAGGGGCGGTGTTGACCAGCTCGGTTTCACGCCGGTTCCACTCCTTGAGCAGATCGTGGGAGGGGGCGCAGCCGATCAGACCGGGGTGGGTGATGCCGGCGAAGCGCACGCCGGGGATGTGGCGAGAGGAGGTATAGATGCCCTCGATATCCCAGATCGCCTTGGCGGCTTTGGGGAAGTGGTCGGTCAGGAAGCCGCCGCCATTTTCCTTGGCGAAGATGCCGGTGAATCCCCACTCATCGCCGCGCAGGGCGCCCACGTCGAGGATGTCGACCACGAGGATGTCGCCGGGCTGGGCGCCATTCACCCAGATCGGGCCGCTCAGCACATGTACCACCTCGAGATTGACATCGGCGATGTCCTGAGGATCGTCGTTGTTCTTGATCTGCCCGTCGGTCCAGTCTTTGCATTCAATCCGGAACACATCGCCGGGGTTGACGGAGGCCACGGCCGGGATGTCGGGATGCCAGCGATTGTGGCCTGGCATCTCCTGTTGATCCATCGGCTTGGTCAGATCAACCTTGAAAAGTGTTTCTGGCATGGACAGACGTCCGGACACTGGGCGATCCAACGGCAGCGGCCTAGCCGCCGATGTAGTGATTGTTACCGGAGCGTTGATTCAGCGTTTGCCCGGGCGGTCGTCAAAGTCGCCGCGGCGGCAGAGGTTGTCGCGCAGTCGCGCCAGCCAGGGGCCGGGGCTGCTGCCCATGCGTGCCTCCTGCCGCCCCTCGAAATGGAACAGCACCTGCCAGGTCGTGCTGCCGCTGCTCCCCTTGGCGTCGGCCGGTCGTTCGATCTCCCGGCCGTAAAGGTTGTCATAGGCCGGCCAGCCGGGGCTGTTCGGCAGGCTGCAGACGGCGTTCACCTCCAGCAGCCGCCCGCTTCCGCCGTCGCGCACCCGCACCGCCCCATCGAGCAGGGCGTTGGGTTCGGCCGGGCGGAAGGTGTGGGCCAGCAGCACGGTTGTGTCGCCCGCGCGCACCAGCGTGTCGCCCACCGCGGCGTTCTTGAGGGCCCTCTCCCGGGCGCCACCGCAGGCGCCTAACGCGGCGGACAGCAGCCCGGCCGCGGCGACCGGCCCGCACCAGGCCCGCCTGCGCTGCGCTGCTCCGAGGTGCTTTCCCGCCTGGATCCGGCCCATGGTCTCGACGCGCGAGGGCGTGTTCTATCACCCGCTGACGCCTGGGGCATCCACGCCCAGACTGGCCGAGACAGCCTTTGCCTGCGCCATGCCCATGTCCCCGTCCGGTTCCGTGCCGAGCCCCCGACGCCTGCGGGCGGTTCTTGCGGCTGCCCTGGTCGCGGGCGCCGCCGTGATCAGCACTGCTGACGCCCACGCCCAGACCTGTCAGTTCCTCGCCCCGGTGGGCGGCAATGGCACGACCAACATCGTCACCAAGACGATCAGTGTGGGCAATCCCCTGGGTCGGCCCAACTGGAACACCGATTTCTTTGTGACCCAGCCATACAGCTTCTACAAGCTGTTTTTTACGGCCAATTCGTCGGTGAGCGCCACCTATCCGATCCAGGCCTACCTCAAGTTCACCGATGGCTCCAATCTGCAGGTGGTGAATGAGAAGTTTGCTCCCCAGCTCGGCACCGGCCGTCACTGGACGATCGAGGCGGTGCCTGGCAAGAGCGTGAGCCAAGTGAATTTCAAAATTGGCGCCAGCAGCGACCAGGCGGCCACTGGTTTCACCTATCGCATCTCGGTGCAGGGCTGCAACTGAGGCGGCCCCTGCGCCCCTCCGCCCTGCAACAGATCCCGCCAGAGCGCCTCGGCCCGGTGCGGATCCGCATCGGGCAGGTGCCGGCCCTCAAATGACGCCACCGGCCGGCAGCCCAGGCTGTTGATCAATAGAGCCGCCTCGCAGCCCTCCAGGTCGCCTGCCTGCAGCGTCCGCTCCCGCGCCAGCCCCCGCGCCAGCGCCAGTCCGCGCAGGGTGCCGGGCAGGCAGCCGCTGGCCAGCGGCGGCGTGCACCAGATGTCGCCCTGGCGCAGCAGCAGGGTGGCGGCGGTGGCGCAGCAGAGGCCGCCCGCACTGCTCGCCAGCAGGGCGTCGTCGGCGCCGCGGCGCCGGGCCTCGCGGCGGGCCAGCAGGGAGCCGCCGTAGGCGAAGGTTTTGCACTGGCTCAGGCGGCTGCTGGCGTTGCGCGTCTCCAGGCGGCTGAGCACCAGCCGCACCGGGGCGAACTGGGGTGCGCCGGGGCTGTAGCCGAGCCAGAAGCGTGGGCCTGCGCCGGGGGTTCCGGGCCCTGGTGGATCGAGGCCCCGGCCGCCGCCGCCGCGGCTGACGCTCCAGCGCAGGGCCCCGCCGTCGGCGCCGCTGCGCGCCACCGCTGCCGCCACGAGGGCCTCAAGCTGGGCCGCGGCCGGCGCCTGGGGCAGCTCCAGCAGCACCGCCGCCGCATTCCAGCGCCGGCGGTGCTCCTCCAGCCGCCAGGGTCGGCCCCGCTCCACCAGCAGGGTCTCGAACAACCCATCGGCCAGCAGCAGGCCGCGGTCGTCGAGCGGGATCGCCAGCTGGTCCGGCGCCCCCCAGCGGCCCGGGTCGTCGCCGGCCCAGGGATCCCCGATCCAGGCGATCGCCCCGCTCATGCCAGGGCCCGCAGCAGCGGTTGGATCTTCCAGCCCATCTCCTGGGCCTCGCCGAGCGGATCGGAGTCGGCCACGATGCCGCCGCCGGCGTGCAACCGCAGCCGGGTCCCCCGCACCATCACAGTGCGGATCAGGATGCTGCTGTCGAAGCTGCCGTCGGCGCGCAGATGAAACAGGGAGCCGCAGTAGGGTCCGCGCGGCACCGGTTCGAGCCCCGCGAGCCGCTGGCAGGCCCGCAGCTTGGGCGCTCCGGTGATCGAGCCGCCCGGCCAGCAGGCCCGCAGCAGATCCACCACACCGCGCCCCGCCGCCAGCTCGCCGGTGACCACCGAGGTGAGGTGGTGGACCTGGGCGTAGCTCTCCAGCCCCACCAGCTGGAGGACCGTGATCGATCCCGGCCGGCAGACCCGCCCCAGGTCGTTGCGCAGCAGGTCGACGATCATCACGTTCTCGGCCCGGTCCTTCGGATCGCAGACCAGGGCGGCGGCGGCCTCGGCATCGGCGCGTGGATCGGCATGGCGGGGGCGGGTGCCCTTGATCGGCCGCGTCTCCACCCGCCCATCGGCGGCGACCTCCAGGAACCGCTCGGGCGAGGCTGAGAGCACCGCCTCGGCGCCGGCGATCGCCAGGCCGGCGAAGGGGGCGGGGCAGTGGCGGCGCAGGCGCCCGTAGAGGGCCAGCGGGTCAGGCGGCTGGGCCAGCCAGGCTTCGCAGCAGGCGGTGAGGTTGGCCTGGAACAGGTCGCCGGCGGCGATCCAGTCCTGCAGCTGGCGCACCTGTTCGGCGTATGCCGCCGGCGTGGTGTGCCAGTGCCAGCCCTGAAGCGGCAGCCCCGGGCCGTCGCCATCCGCCGCTGGCTCCAGCCTTTCCACCAGGGCGGCCAGTCGCTCCAACCGCGCCGGGTCCCGTCCCTCCAGCCAGCAGCGTCGGGCGCTGCGGTCGAAGTGGAGCAGCGGATCGAAACGGGCGCACCAGAGGCTGGCCATGTCGCTGACGGGCCAGTGGGGTGCGGGCTCGTTCCAGGCGGCGGCTTCGTAGCCCAGCCAGCCCAGCCAGTCGGCGCCTGCGTTTGGGGCGGCCACCAGGGCGGCGAGCGCCGCGAACGGATCGCGAGCCCCCGCCTCCCCTGGCAGACCGCGGCACTCCAACCGCTCGAGCGGCTCCACCCCCAGCACCGCCCGGCGCCCCAGGGCGCTGCCATCCCCCTCCAGCAGCACCATTCCATCGGTTCCGAGCCGCGCGGCCAGGGCTCGGCAGAGCGGCCACGGTTCCCGCCAGGGCAGCGGTTGGATGCGGCGGTCGAGGGGGGGCATCGGACTCAGCCGCAGGGCCCGTGCTCCAGCCGGGCGCGGCCGACGGCGCTGGCCAGGTCGGGGCGGCCGGCTTCCACCAGGGCGGCGTCGCGGATGCGGCAGCTGTCGCAGAGCCCGCAGGGTTCCGCGCCGCCGCCGTAGCAGCTCCAGGTAGTGGCAATCGGCACCTGGAGCCGCAGCGCCTCGCGCACGATGTCCGCCTTGCTGTAGCGCAGCAGCGGTGCCCAGAGGCGAGGGGCATGCCCCTCGCGACCGGCGCGGCTGGCCAGGTTGGCCAGCTCCTGGAAGGCCTCCAGGTAGTCGGGGCGGCAGTCGGGGTAGCCGGAATAGTCGATGGCGTTCACCCCGAGCACCACCCGCTCAGCGCCGCGCGCCTCGGCCAGGCTCAGGGCCAGGGCGATGAACACCGTGTTGCGGCCGGGCACGTAGGTGCTGGGGATGACGCCGTCCTGAACGCCGCCGGTGGGCACGGCGAGGGCCGGATCGGTGAGGGAGGACCCCCCCCAGGCCGCCAGGTCGACCCGTAGGCGGTGGTGCTCCTCCATCCCCAGGGCGTTGGCGAGGGCGGCGGCGGCCTCCAGTTCGCGGCGGTGGCGCTGGCCGTAGTCGAGCGAGAGGCCGACCAGCCGCAGGCCGGCTTCGCGGGCCAGGGCGGCGGCCGTTGCGGAATCGAGTCCGCCGGAGAGAAGGGCGATCGCCAGGGGTTGGGCCATGGCCCCATTGTGGAAGTTGGTTGTGGAACGCCGCTGGCCTGGCCAACATGCGCGGAGACGGACGCGCCGCCCGCCCTGATGCCTCCCCTCCCCCGCCTGCCGCGCCCGCTGGCGCGCGCCCTCGCCATCGGCGCTGCGGCCGGCGCCCTTGTGGGTCCGATCGCCGCGGGTGCTGTGCCCCGGCTCGATCTGCGCCCCTATCCCGCGCCGCCGGCCGGTCAGAACCGCTGGGTGATCCAGCTGCCCGGGGTGCTGCCGCCCAACCCCGATCCGGCCCTTTCCCCCAGCCCGTCCGATTGGCGGGTGGAGCTGATCGTGGGCCGGGAAATGGAGATCGACTGCAACCGCCATTTCTTCTCCGGCCGCATCGCCTCGGAGACGATCAAAGGTTGGGGGTACAAGGTGTACCGGGTCGGCAACGTGGGCCCGGTCGCCTCCACGCGCATGGCCTGCCCGCCCGGCCAGCCGAAACGGCGGGTGTTCGTGCCGATGGGCGCCAAACCGTTTGTGGTGCCCTATAACGCGAGCCTGCCGATCGTTGTCTACGCCCCGCAGGACCTCGAGGTGCGCTGGCGCCTCTGGAAGGCGGCCCGCGAGCAGCGGCCCGCCCAGCGCCTCTGAAGCCTGCCTCCCACGCCGATGTCCCGAACCGACCCCGCGGCCTCGCCCGAGGCCACAGGCCCTGCCGAAGCGCCCCGGCCACCCCGCCGCAACCCCTTCGAAGGGCTGCTGCCCCTGCTCACCACCGGCCTGGTGGTGCTGGGTGGCGGCTTCTACTGGGGCTGGACCAGCCGCGCCGCGATGAAACCCTCGCTGGAGCAGCTGCGGACCCAGGAGCAGGACCAGCTGCTCGCCCTGGGCTGGAAGCAGAGCGCCGAGGGGGTGCTCACGCGGTGGTGCAGCGAAGACTGCAACCCGCCGAAGGTGTTTGGCGGTGGCAAGGCGCAGGTGTTCGAGGTGTGGTGCCGCCAACGCCCCTGCGGTTCGATCCGCGCCACCTTCAACGTGCTCGACGCCAAGGGCAAGTCGATCGGCACCACCACCTCCACCAAAAGCGGCCTGCAGGGCGAGCGGCTGCGGATGGTGGTGGTGAGCCCCGAGGCTGGGGCCTCCCGTTTCGAATTGGAGCAATTCAGTGCCCAGGCGATGGTGTATTGAGCCACGGGGGGCGCTGGCCCGCCGCTGCCGCGTCGCCCCGCTGCTGGTGGGCCTGGCGCTGGTGTTGTCAGCCTGTGGCGCGGACTCGCGCAAGATCGGGCCCACGGTGAATCTGCAGGTTCTGGTCTCGGCCGGCCGCCTGGTCGACAAGATCGCCCGCGAAAACCTCAAGAAGATCGTGGCCGCGGAGGTGAACGACTTCATGCGCTCCAATCAAGGCGTGCAGGTGCACACGCGCTTCGTGTTCGAAGACGACGTGCTGGCCACCGTCCGCAAGCGCTCTGCTCTCGGAACGGGCCCGGATCTGATGGTCATCAGTGCGCCGCTGGCCCTGGCGCTGGCCCAGGAGGGTCTGAGCACACCCGGCAGTCTCGACGCGAAGAAACTGGCGGCGTTGAAGATCAGCCATCTGGAACCCTTCCGCGATGGCGACCGGTTTCTGTCCCTTCCCTTTCTGGTGCAGCCCAACCTGGTCTGCTACAACCGCAAGGCCATCCCCTCCCCTCCCACGAGCCTGAGCCAGATCCTGGTTCAGGCGGAGCAGGGGCGCCGCTTCGGCCTTCCGCTGGTGATGGATCAGCTGATGTGGAGCGGGCATCCGTTCGGCGCCCAGGAGCCGATCCTGCGGTTGTTCGACGCCTCCCCGCAGACGCCCGCCGGCCGCTCCCTCCTTGCCGCCGACCGCCCCAAGGTGCTGGCCTGGCTGAAGTGGCTCTACCGTCTCAACATCAATCCCAACATCAACTATAGCGATACCAACGAAGATCTTGCCCAGCGCTTTATCGCCCGCCAGGTCGACTGGATCACCTGCAATGCGGTGCTGATTCCTAATCTGCGCCGCGTCTACGGCGACGACCTGGGCCTGTCGCAGATGCCCGGCACGCCGGATGGCAAGCCCTCCCCAGCCGTCGGGCGCATGACGATGCTCAGCTTTGGCCGCGATTCTTCGGGGCCGCAGCGGGATGCGGCGGAAGGCTTCGCCGAGTTTTTGCTGAACGAATACAGCCAGAGCACCTTGATGACCTCGGCAATCGGCAATTTGCCGGTGAATGGCAACGTGATCATTCCCGTCAAGAAGTCTCCGGAGATGGCCGCGATCAAGGATGCTGAGGATCTGGCGATCGTGCCTACCTTTCAGCAGGCCGTAGGGGTGCGGCAGCAGCGAGTGCCGCTGATGCGTCTGCTCAAACAGAACGTCTACGGCGAGCTCACACCGCAGGAAGTGCTGGAGAAGATCGAGGAGCTGGCGCGCGAGCGCCGCCGCGAGCCAACCGTGGGCTCACCGGCTGCGGAAGCCCGTCCGCTGCCGGCCGGTGGCGCGCGTCCTCCCCAGGAGACCAGACCATGAGCAATCTGCTTTACCTCGCCGGAGGTTGGCTGAGCCTGTTGACCCGTGGCTCGGTGCTCCTGCAGCTGCTGGCGATTCTGCTGGTGATGCTTGGCTACCGGTCGGTGCTGCTGCGCGCGCGCCTGCCGCGCTCCAACTGGCGGCGGTTGCTGGCGCTGCTGGGCGCGATCACGGTGTTGGCCCTGGTGATGCTCCTGTTCGGGTGGCTGGGAATGCCCACCGGACTGATCAACTTGGCGAGTGGGTTGTTGACGGTTTGGCTCGGGCTGAGCGCCCTGCGGCTGCTGCTGCGGCGCGTGCATGCGCCGGAGGAAGTGGAGAGCTATTGGCGTCGGGGGGTGGTGCCGCTGTTTGTGGTGACCGGGTTGGTCACCGTGGTCGACCAGGTGGAGGGTCTGCATCTGGTGAGCGACATCCCCCTGATCCGGTTGTTCGACCAGACCCTCACCCTGGGCAGCCTGTCGCTGCTGGTGATCCTTCCCTATTTCCTGGTGGTGCTCTCCGAGCTGCCGGTGTTCCTGTTGGGCGAGGCGATGACCCGCCTGGCCGGCATGACCCAGGGCAACCGCAAGGCGTTCGAGCTGCTGTTGCGCTACGCGTTGATCGGTCTGGGCCTGTTGTGGCTGGCCAACCAGGTGGGCCTCAATTCCACCGCGATCGCCGCGGTGGCAGGCGGCCTTTCGGTGGGCCTGGGTTTCGGTGTCAAGGAGGTGTTCTCGAACTTCGTCAGCGGCCTGTGGCTGCTGTTTGAAGGTTCGGTGCGGCCTGGGGATGTGATTGTGTATGAGAACGATCCATGCGAGGTGCGCCACCTCGGTCTGCGGGCCGCCACCCTCTGGCGCGATGGCGACAACGCCCTGCTGCTGGTGCCGAACCAGAACTTCTTCACGGCCACCACGATCACCTATTCCACCACCACCTCGCTGCGGCGCAGCATTGTGGTGGTGGGCGCCCACTACCGGCACGAGCCGGAGAAAGTGATCGAGCTGATCCTGGAGGCGGTGGCCAGCGTGCCCCGGGTGCTGAAGGAGCCGGTACCGGTGGCGCGCATCAGCAACTACGGCGAATCCTCCGTCGACTACACGGTGCTCTACTGGATCAACCGGCCGATGGACAACGGCAGCATCGGCGGCGACGTGCGCCGCGCCATCTGGCATTCCTTCCACGCCAATGGCATCGAGATCCCGTTCCCGCAACGGGTGGTGCATCCGGCCCAGTCTTTGCCCGGCGATCAGGCCCTGTTCTCCGACCCCGCTAGCCCGCCGGGGCCCAACGGCTGACTCCCCGTTCGTGGGCCCGCGTGCGTGGCCTCAGCGCACGCCGAGCCACTTGTGGCTCTGCAGGCTGAGCCGCCAGCGGGGGTTGCGCCGCACGAACGCCACCGCCAGCGCCTGGCCTTCGGCTGCGTCCCAGCCGGGTTGCAGCAGCAGGGCCGGCTCTGCCTCCGCAGCACCGCCCACCCCCTGGCTCCTGCCGCCGCGCGCCGCAAAGGCCGCTGCGGCCATCGCTTCGGCGAAGGCCAGATCCTCCGCCGCGTGCACCACCACCTTGAGCTCGTCGCAGGCGGCCAGCAGCTCGGGCGAGGGCGGGCGGTGCCGCTTGGGCGAGAGGGTGATCCAGCCAAACGAGCCGCTCAGGGGATCCACGCCGCTGGTCTCGAGGTGAAGCGGCAGCCCCTCGGGCCGCTCGGCGCTGCGGGTGCCCTCCTGCAGCGCCGCGCAAAGTGGCCCGAGATCGTGCTGGAGCGGTTCGCCGCCGGTGACCACCACGAAGGCCGCCCCCGCCTGGGCCGCCTCCCGCGCCTCCGCCGCCAGCTCAGCCAGCGGCCGCCGCGGATGCACGCCCTCCGGCCAGGAGTGCTTGGTGTCGCACCAGGGGCAGCCCACAGCGCAGCCGGCCAGGCGCACAAAGAAGGCGCTGCGGCCGGCATGGAGCCCCTCCCCCTGCAGGGAGTGGAAGGTTTCGACAACGGGCAGCGCCGCCAGCGGCTGGGCACGGATCGGATCGGCGAGCATCGCTGGCCGCGCTACAGGGGTGGGGCCATCCTGCCGGAGGGCGGATGGGGCTGGACATCCGTTGTGGCATGGAGGGTGCAACCGCCTCTTCCCCCATGGATTCGCTCCACGAAGGCAACAAAGGATGGCAGGCGGGTGCCGGCTCGTCTAAATGATGCTGAGAATTGAAATGGCTTGCTCGCGGGGGGAGACCGCAAACCAAATGACACCCCTTGCACGGTCGCAAAGGCCCAGCAAATTTCCCTAACGCTCCATCCCGCCGCTTGGATCGGCAGGGGTTTTGGTGCTGGGCCGCCCAGGCTGAGGTTCTTTTATGGGCCGTCTTTGATTGCAGGCCTTATCGATTTCTTGTTGCTCGCTGGACATGACATCTTCTCAGAATCAACTCCCGGATGCAATCCTGTACATCCCAGGGCTTGGAGGGCAAACCATGGATGACGCCGCCTTGCGAATTGCCTCCGCTTTGAAGGCATGTTCATCCCCGGCTGCTGTCGCGTTTTCCGTGGGTGCACCCCAAGACGAGAGCTTCGCATCAACCGGGGTTGAGTTGAAAGCCAGAGCCAGGGCAATCCACAAGAAAGCATCAGGCGGAGAGCCGCAGAAAATCTTGGATATCTATGAGTTTAACTATGCTGAAATGCTCATCAGCGACCATGCTAAAAGCAGCCCGGCTGTTAAGAGTATCCGACTGTTGATTCTGGCGTTGCTTAATATCCCGCGAGTATTTAGGGCTTTCGCGAGTAAGGCGCAGAAGAGTTTCCGGGAAAAGATCCAGCTTGTCTATGCAACGATCATTCTTTTGATGCTCACCCTGTATTTCTTCTTCCTCGTTGCGGCTGTCGGTAGTACTATTAATCGCGGTATTCATCAGTTCGTGCCCCCTCAAGACAAGGGTCACCAGCAGTCCATCTTTCCCCCTCCGCCTAGCAGTGAAAACAAGATACCTGCCGAAAAAGGCGATAACAATCTCCTCCGGCTAGCGTACTCTGCAGGGGGACTATCCTCGGCGGTGGTGATCTCTATTGCCGCCCTTGATGCGTTTTTTCCAGGTCTTAAAGCTGGTTTTCTGGATGCTTCGGTGCGCTATACAAGTCTTTTGGAGTATATTAGTCTTGGAGCGCGAGGCTCCGTGATTGAGGGCCACCTTGATTCCCTTCTTGATCATGTCCAGGCCAAGCAGTATCGAAAAATTCACGTTGTAGCCTATAGTTTTGGTTCTGTTCTTGCCCTCGACAGCTTCTTCCCGGCTGGTCGCCCTCCCGGCAAGTGCATTGGCAATGTTCAGACGCTAATTAGTATCGGTTGCCCATTTGACATGATTAGAACCTTTTGGCCTGAGTATTATGAGCGGCGATTTATAGTTTCTGGTCCAATGGTTGACTGGATCAACGTGTACTCTCCGCTTGATGTGCTGGGATCCAATTTTCGCGCCGACTCAATGATTGACGATCCTGATCCGAAGCAGGCAATACCCTTTGGAAATGCAAGCGAGATGCTTCTGCTACCGCGCGTGAGCCTGGCGTGGACCACGGCCAAAGCGATGACTAGGATTGGCTGGTTTGGGCTCATCTTTTTGGTTGGCCTGAGGGCTCACAACTCCTACTGGGAGTGTAGGTATGAATTGGAGTACACCGCTTTTTCGCCGATAATCTCCGAGTTGTACAAAGATAGTGAGATTCTTGGCTAGGCTTTTTGCCGGGGATCATGCCCGCTGAGCGGACTTTGTTTGGCTGGCGGCCTTGCGGCTCACCGGAGCTGCACCCCCGGCTTCGGCAGCCGGAATTCCTGAGGGTCGATCGCGCCTGTGCCTTCGCCGAGCACCAGCACACGCCAGCTGCGCTCGTCTTCCCCGAGCACCAGCAGCGCTTCGGGCTTGGCGATCGTGGGAGTGGGGCTGAGGGTGGCGATGGGGATGGTCGGTTGGGCATCGCCTCGCCAGAACACCACCGTGGCCGGCAGTGGCGTTTCTGTCTGGGCTGGCGAATCTGTCTCGGCTTCGGGGGTGCTCTTGCCGGTCAGGATCAGCACGCCATCCTGGACATTGGCGAGATCGCGGATGCCACGGCCCTCCCCGAGGGCCACTTTGTGGAGGGAGGCCTGGGAGCGTTGGCTGCCGCCGAACAGGTTGTCGGCGCCCACCTTCACCACCACCGCATCGCCGGTCAGCAGCGGTGCGCGTAGGCCGATCCAGGCCTGAGCGTTGCGCACGGCCAGGCCTTCCACATTCAGCCCTCCCTCCTGCAGGGTTTGGCAGGGCGGGGGGGAGGTTTGGCCGCAGGCGGATGCCTTCAGCTCCGGCAGCGAACCCAGCAGGGGCTCGAGGGCATTCGTGCGCTCGACCTGATCGGCGCGGCTGGCGTTGGCGGCAAAGCGGAACAGCCAGTAGCGATCCCGTTGGTACTCCCCCTTTTTCTTTGCGACACCGTGGGAGCCGATCACGTAGAAGACGCCGTCTGCATAGGCGGCAGCTTCGGTATCGGCTTCTTTGCCCTCGGTGTCGCCAAACAGGGGCAGGATCCCACCAGGCTGGAGGCGTTGTTCGCCCAGGCTGGCCCAGCGCAGATAGCGGCCTTTTGACTGTTCATCGCTCACCAGCACGCAGGCTGCTGCGGGGGCAGGGCCGCAGGCGATGCCGCTGATGTTTTCGGCTTCCTTGCTGTTGGTGAGAGGAGGCTCAATCCGCCAGCTGGCCGTGGGGGCAATGGCCGGAGGCGGGGGGGTGGCGTGGGTGAGCTGCCCGCCCAGAAGGGCGGATGCCCCCGCGAGGGCCGCCAGTGCGACCCGCTTGAATCGTTGCGTTGTCATCATCTGAATCTCCTGTGTGTGGCTGGCCTTCACGATGGCTCAGGGCTGGTTACTTGATTTGACTTCAACATATCGAAACGCCTTGCAGGAAGTCGAGGCCTTGACTTCTGTTCATCAACTTTTTGCAGCCAGTATGGGTTATGTCTGCAGGCCTCGCCGAGCAGTGCAAGCGCCTCCGGCTGCCGCCGACCCTTCACCCGTGGGTCAACCGGCTTGGGATGTTGTTGCGGTGGCGGCGGATTGGGTGGACCGCGGATGCTGGAGGTCGGCCATCGCTCCGTCGGGACTGCCAGGCAGCCGCCGCTGCGCCGCCTCGATCAACCCTCGGAACAGCGGGTGAGGCTTGCCTGGTCGCGACAGGAATTCCGGGTGGTACTGGCAGGCGGTGAAGTAGGGGTGATCTTTCAGCTCGATCAGTTCCACCAGGCGGCCGTCGGGGGAGGTGCCGCTGATTTCGTAGCCGGATTCGAGCAGCAGGTTGCGGTAGGCGTTGTTGAATTCGTAGCGATGGCGGTGGCGCTCGTAGACCACCTCCTCGCCGTAGAGACGCTGGCCGAGGGTGCCGTGTTAGAGGCGGCAGGGGTAGACGCCCAAACGCATCGTGCCCCCCAGATCCACCACATCCGGTTGGTCGGGCAGCAGGGCGAGCACGGGGTGGGGGGTGGCCGGATCGCGCTCCGTGCTGGTGGCGCCCGCCAGGCCGGCCTGGTGGCGGGCCCACTCGATCACGGCGCATTGCATGCCGAGGCAGAGGCCGAGGAACGGCACCCGCTGCTCCCGCGCCAAGCGGATCGCGGCCACCGTGCCGTCGACCCCCCGGTTGCCGAAGCCGCCGGGAACCACCACCGCATCCATGCCCCGCAACAGCGGCTCCGCCCCCTGCTCTTCGATCTGCTCGGCGCAGATCCAGCGCAGATCGAGGGAGGCGTCGCGATCGAGGCAGGCATGGCGCAGGGCTTCCACCACCGAGAGGTAGGCGTCGTTGAGCTGCACGTATTTGCCCACCAGCGCCACGGTCACGGCTGGGCCTGGATGGCGGAGGCGATGCACCAACTCGGCCCAGCGCACCATGTCGCTGGGGTGAT
>JBKDSQ010000033.1:0-27369 GCA_046340895.1 Synechococcaceae cyanobacterium
TATGACCACATCAACGTCGCCGGCCGCCGCTTCCCCCTCCAGCAGCAATGGGGTGTCTGGCTCATCGCTGCCTCGCTGGCGCTGGTGCTTATCGATGCTGAATTGGCGACGCGATCCCGACTACGAGCGGCGCATGAACGCGCTCGCGATCAGGATTCAGCAAACGAGGAACGAAACCGAGCAGCTGAGGCAAGAGACCGAGCGGCTGAGGCGGCAGAACGCCAAGGGCAGGCAGCTGCTCGCCAACATCGATGCGCTCTGCTTTCCGGACGCCTCCAGCTCGACCCTTCCCCCATCAACCGCGAACGATTCAGCCTCTTCCTCAATTTGATGGCTGAGTTCCCACCAGAGGCGGACCTGGGTTGAACGGCCGAGTGTGCGCCGGCATCCTTCAGGCCATGGTGCAGGCGCAGACGCGCACGGCTTCCGCTCAGCTCCCATCGGCCCCAGCCCAGCGCCAAGCCCCATCCGCCTCCTGCTCCCCGCCGCCCGGAGGAGATCAAGCAGATCGAATTCGACGCTGAACCCCTCGACTAAATCAGCGTGCTGCGATGGCGCAACCGCATCCGTGAGGGGTATCGAGGCTGAGGTCAGCTAGCCAAAGTCTGTACGATGTGCTTTTCACAGCAAGACCTCCAGATCAAGCCCTACGCAACGCTGCCCTTGAGTGGCAGGCAAGGAGCATGGGGTGGCGAAGCTGGTTGCTGGTGGTGGCCTGTCCACTCGAGGGGCTTGTTGGCCGGCATCTCCGCTTAAGCAAGTAACTCTTCCAGTTCATTCCTTGTGATCTCATCATCACGCAGTACCCTGGCCAGCAACCCAGGTCAAAGTGATTCCCCGGAATGCACTGGAACGACAGTTGTCCGTCCATCTGGATGCCGAAGAAAATGATGACTGCCCTTCACCCTCTGAATGAGGAAGCCAGCCCTTTTAAGTGTCGTAATCAGGCGTTTACCTGTAACCGCTGAGTACTTTGGCACGCCTATACAGTAACCCTCTGAACCCCCACAAAATCAAGTTCCTCAATATCATCTTCTTGGACTTCGAGACATAACTCGATGGCTTCCTTTATGCGCTCCATCAGCTCATCAAGAGAACGTGCCTGTGTGTGACAGCCAGAGAGAGCAGCCACACTCGCGACGAAAAAGCCCTCTGAGTCTTTCTCGACAACGACATCAAACTGTCTTGCCATGGAAAAATCCTGTACCACTTAACAATAGCTCCAATCTGCCCCGCGAAGCCCCCCTCACTGGGACCGGCCAACGCTCAAGATCAGAAGCGGGCAGGGGACCATGGCCGTTGCCGATTCCCTCCGCTCCCGTCTTCTGTATCTTGATGTAAGAAGGTCTACTCATCGATAGACATCTCTTCTGTGTCCCACCTTAACAACGTCGACGATACACGACTGATCATTGACAGAGTAGATGACTCGATAGTTGCCTTGGCGGACCCGAAAGAGGTTCGGCCTGCCCGCGAGCTTTTCAGACCCTGATGGTCGGGGCTGAGTTGCCAGTGATTTAATCTTCTCAATCAATCGAGACAACGTCGATTTGTCCGATACCCCCTGCAGTTCCTTGGCAGCTGATGACTTAATCGTGAGGCTATATGCGGCCACTATCTCTCAGACTTGTGACAAACTCTTCGAAGCTAGAACTTTGCTCGATCTCTCTTTGATCAGCGTCTCTTAAATCATCGGCATCTTCGGCTAATGCCATGCGAACTGCTTCATTGACCATGTCTGATATTGAGCGGTTACATGCAGCAGCTCTCAAGCGCAGTGCACGATGTACATCAGCGTCGAAGTAGACCGTGGCCCGTTTTGCTTCATCCATCCCACAACCCTAGCGCTTTGACGTTCTGACGTCAAGACGGCGTTGCTGCCGGCTTCCCCCCTGATCCTTCTAACGCCCCAGATCAGAAGCGGGCAGTAATCTCAGCATTGGAAAAACTCTTGCAGCCGTCTTCTGTATCTGGTGGTTAGCCATCAGGGCCTATCACCCGACTGTTCAAACCGAGGCAACTTGGCCTCAACCAGCTGCAGCATGTTCTGCGCCAGAAGTAATATCATTTCCTGGCGCTTCGCCTGCATAAGAATGTAGGCGGGGGATCTCGCCATCTCGATAAGTTGCTTAAGTTCGTTTTCGCTAAAGAGCTTCATGTACGCCTGAGCCTTGCCAAGGGCGTACTCTTCAGACTCCATGATTCCAACTAGGAATCGCTCCAACTTCGGATCTGGAGCCGCAGAAGGATTGCCCTGTGACATGGCAGCGATGACGCTTCTCACAGCGGCTTGCTTGTCAGTAGCTCCGCTTAAGCGGTCGAACTCGCGTGCCAGCTGCAAATGCCTTGATTCCTCGGCTGCCATGACGCAGTTTGCTGACAGTGAGAGGACAATCGCAATTAGGATTTTCATGTGTTCTGAAAGTTGAGCTTCGGAAAAGGCTGCATTCTGATGGCTAACGCTCCAGATCAGAAGCGGGCTGAGATCTCAGCATAGGATCCAGCCTCCGCTCCCGTCTTCTGTATCTGGATGTTAGAAGGTGTCATCTCTCAGGCAAGCGGATAGCATTTCAACAAGCTGGCCAATAACTTCAGAAAGCTTTGAATGGGTAAGATGACCAGCAACCCCAAGGATGAGAGACTCATTGCCAGTGAAAAGTTTGAAACCACGTATGAAACTGTCTCGGTTGATGCCACCGGAGGCAAAGTCAGCCTCATTAAGGGGCAAGGCCTGCATGTCGCCATATTGTTTGCTGGTGATCTGACAAAGCAGGGAGACACCTCTCCCCACTTCGGCTAGGACGAGTGCAGGCCTGCGCTTGGATTGCGTTAGATCGGAATACGGAAATGGAATGATGACTACATCCCCTACTGAAGGTGAGCCCATGCCTCTTCTTCCTCTGGATTGAGCCAATCATCTGCAAGTGATGGCTCACTTAATGCAATTCCGCTTAAGGCTGAATCTTTCCCGCTTCGTGGCACAGCAACCAAAACCTTGAGACCCTTCTCTAGATGTACTGCTCTGCTGAGCCGTATGCGTCCGTCAGTCTCAACAACAGCTTCATAAAGGTTTTCCATGACCTTGTGTAGACCTCCCTTGCATTCGGCATCCACCTTAGCCAGATCGCCATCAAACTGCCCACGAGGCAAGCGAAGGGCGCCAACAAGGCTGCCGAAGGAATTGAGTCTTCAGCCTCTTACCCATCCTTCTAACGCTAAAGCTCAGCGGCGGGCGCCAGCCCGTCCGCTGGAGCGCCTTGTTCGGCATTCAGTCTTACGGAGAACTCGGTCCCCTCGTTCAGCGCAAGCAATGCACTTCGGAAACCATTCCTTGGGTCTCGGATGTAATTCAAATACTCGCGGTAGTCTGACTTGAGCAATCCGACATTGTCGGTCAAGACCACCCCTCCTTCCCGCATCAAGGGAGCCACAATCCTTAACACAGGCAACGCCACTGGTGGGAAACCGTCATTCAAGAGAATATCTACTGAATCACTTTCATTCTTAAGTGTGTCCAGTGCATCCCCTGTTCTGATATCGACAAAATCCGAGAGTCCTGCTTGTCGAACATTTTCCCTTGCTTGTTCGGCCTTTGCCTCCACCATCTCCGTCCCAATGACCATGCCTCCACCGTTGTCTCGAACCGCCGAGGCTAGGTAAATGGTTGATACACCGAAAGATGTGCCAAACTCAATGATGCGCTTTGCCCTCATTGACCTGGCCAACAGGTAACAGAAAATACCCTGAGCAGGGTCTATTGACATGTACTTCTTGTCGAGAGACTTACTGATCTTCTCCCAAGGCAGGTTTCCTCCGAGCAATAACTTTGGGAGAAAGCGTGCAAGCTCAAAGTAAAGCCACCTTTCCTGTCGAGATGCCTCCGCGTGAAGCCTATTCAATATCTTGCGGACCTCGGGATCAGGTATAACCCCGATCAGTTCTTCTGTTTTTGTCATTCACGAGCTCCTTTTCTATAGAGTAGCCCTCCTTGGAGTGGTGTAACTCAGGAGGTCCTGTGACCCTTTCTGGAGGGTGAACAGGAGCAGTCAGGGGATGACTGCCTGGAGGCTGATTGCTCAGCCCGTTCATCCACTATGAGCCCTGAGCGCTGAATGTGCAACCCAGCGATCGAGAGGAAGCGTGTAGATCGAGGCAGAGGCTGTTGAGGGTCAGCCAGCCGTCGCTGCCGCCTGCACGGGCGGAGCAGCATCGTTGAGGACGAATGCCTCCTCCGGCTCAGGGATCTTGGCCATGGTGGCCTCAGAGAAGAAGCGGCGGCGCTCCAGCTGCCATTCCTCCTGCTGCTCCAGCAGCTGACTGCCCACCAGCCGGGTGATGGCGGCGTCGTTGGGGAAGATGCCGACGACGTTGGTGCGTCGCTTGATCTCCTTATTGAGGCGTTCGAGCGGGTTGGTGCTCCAGATCTTGGGCCAGTGCTCCTGCGGGAAGTGCAGGAACGCCAGCACGTCATCCCGAGCGGCCTCCATGATTGGCACGGCGCCTGGGAACTGCTTGCGCAGCATCTCGGTGACCTGCTGCCAATGGGCTCTGACCTGCTCAGGCTTCTGGATAACGAACACGGCTTTCATGGCGGCCGCCACCATGTCCTGGCCCGCCTTGGGCACGTGGCTCAGCAGGTTGCGCAGGAAGTGCACCCGACACCGCTGCCAGCAGCAGCCCTGGAACATCCGCTTGATCGCCGCCGTCAGCCCCAGATGGGCATCGGAGATCACCAGCCGTGTGCCATCCAGGCCTCGTTCCTTGAGCGAGCCCAGGAACTGGCGCCAGAAGACCTCCGCCTCGCTGTCACCCACAGCAATGCCGAGCACCTCGCGGTAGCCGAGGGCATTGATGCCGATCGCCACCACCACGGCCCGCGACACCACCTGCAGGTTGCGGCCCAGACGGCCGTGGAGGTAGGTGGCGTCGAGGTAGACGTAGGGGAAACGCGCTTGGTCGAGCGGCCGGCCCAGGAAAGCCTTCACCTGCTCGTCCAGCCCCTGGCAGATCCGGCTCACCTCTGATTTGGAGATGCCGCTCGCCCCGCCCAGCGCCTCGACCAGGGCGTCGACCTTCCGGGTGGAGATGCCGCCGGTGCAGGCCTCCATCACCACGGCGTAGAGGGCCTTGTCGACCCGGCGGCGTGGTTCGAGCCAGTTGGGGAAGAAGCTGCCCTTGCGCAGCTTTGGGATGGCCAGGGTGAGATCGCCCACCTGGGTGGTGAGCAGCCGCTCGCGGTAGCCATTGCGATGGGTGGAGCGCTGATCGGGGCAGCGCTCATGGAGCTGGGCGCCGGTGAGAGCAGAAACCTCGGCCTCCAGCAGGTCCTGGAAGCCGCGGCGCACGATCTCCGGGATCAAGGCGCCAGCGGTGGTGCCCTCCATGAGCTGAGCCAGCTCGGAGGGGCCAGTATGGGTGCGGGTCATGGTCTGTGTTCGGTTTGGTGGTCGTGCTCCGAACAGGGTCACAGACCGGCCCACCCATTGCCACAGCTGAAATCTGAGGGAGGCGAGCCGTCAGCCCCGGCTATGCCGGGGCTGATCCTCCTGAGTTACACCACTCCATGGGATGCCGCTTTTCTATAGTCTTGTTGCCGAACGCTGCCCCTGAGTGGCAGGCAAGTTTTTTAAAACGGAAGGAGAGAATCGGTGGAGGCCTGACCACTCGAGGGGCTTGTTGGACAGGCACTAAATTAGTCAGCCACTGGATCCAAAACTGAAAACTGCATCGGCTAAATGATCAGGAAACAAGATTCCCACCCTCTGCCTTCCTTCATCCCATCCCAAATGCCTTGAAAGAACAATACGGACGACGTCCTCTCTAATCTTGCAGTCAATGCACAATAGGATGTGAGACGCGAGGTCTTGGACAGTTTGATAATCCTCCAAAGCCTGCTCCGGTGTGACATTAAGCAGCGTAGCTTTATACGAGAAGAAGGAGAAGTCCTTAAACTCAATATACAGAGGGGTTTTCTTCTCAAAGTACAGCTCATCAAATGTGGTAAGCTCAGGATCAACATTCCCATGAAGAAGATCATTTCGCCTATTCATCATTGAATGAAATTTCTTGCATGCATCCCATTCGTCGTACTTAACTTGGCTTACGAAGCCAACACAGTTTAAATGGATCCCTCGTATTCGAAGATCAATGTTCTGACGCATAATTCCATCGTATAGTCGCTTGTCGCCCCTAACTTCAGGCCTGGCCATCACAAATAATAGAAGATTAACAAATGATTCCGCCCATACCGGGGTCAACATTCTAATTCCTAATCCGATCTGCGCTGATTTAGTGAACTTTTTGGCTGTATCCGAAAAGGCCTCTGTGAATGACTCGGCTTCTTCTACTGTGCGAGGTTGAATTGGTTCCTTTACCTCTTCTAATCTTAAATCCTCAAGCTCTTGAAGCTGAGTTTCAATCATTGTCTTTAGACGAAAGTATGGATTAAGAAACACCTTCCACTTCTCAAGACCCTTGCGAATCTCCTTCATGGATGAAGAAAACCGGCTAAAGTCCTGTTTGACTGCGAGAAGAAAGTCATTTGGATCAGAGAAGCATGGCGCAAGTGGATGCCATATCTCTAGCCTGAATGACCAGCAGATAAAATCAAGTGGTCCAAGGCTGGTTTCAAGTGAATAGTGCCAATGAATAAGATTATCGCTGTCTTCATGATTCTTCGAGATCATTGTTATCCCGTTGGGCTCGCCGAAACGAGCTTTTAAATAGACATACAAGTCAACTGGTCTAATTCCAGTTGTCAGATCCCATCTGCCTGTGGCTGCTTTGAGCACCTCCTTGGGAGCATTATGCTCATCATCAGCATTTTGGTTATTGATGATCTTTTCGATTGTGGCATGCATAGGCCTTGCTTGCCAAGATAATAAATTATACTTGTCACCTACTGATTCACTGGTGCCTTTTGTTGTTGTCATAACTTAAATTGCATGATCAACAGAATTTACTCGTGGCTTGCAGTGAATGGCGTGCATGCGCTGTCCAACGTTGCTATTAACCGGCATGCCGAAGGCAGGTCCGGTTGAATAGCGGGTTAGGTTTCACCGTCCCGCGAAGTGGTTCGCGTAGAACTCACCAACTACGCGCTCAGTTGCATTGATTGCGAACAGGCAGAACTTTCCAACCTCCTGATCGTTGTGAGCAAAGCGATACTCAACCACGTGCTTTACCTGCGCTCCGGGCTGAACCGCAAACGAAGACCATCCCTTCTGACTCTTAATTGGAAGGATCATCTTCAGTGCGGAGTTCTCGATCAGGAACTCTGCATCCGCCTCGGACACGACCGCGAGCAGTTTGTCGTGCTTCTTCTCGTTCACCATGTCTCGGACATCAGCGAGCATTTGGTAACTGAAGAGGGTGTCTGAGATGGGCGCCTTGGAGGCGATTCTACTCGTGAATTCGAGCAAGTCTTGGTACAGCGCGGGCGTGTGAGACTTGAGTTCATAGAAGATTGAGTCCATCTTCGTGAGCTGGCCCGAGTAGTACGGGAAGTAAGCCTTCAAGGTACCGTCTGCGTACGCCTTAGAAGTCTTGGCGTTGGTAGTCTTGAGGGCGATATGTCCCGCGATGATGTCTTGGCCAAGATAGTCAAAGCACTCTCGAGCTGTCGAGATGATGTCGGCGCAAGCGTGAGCCAGGAAGGTCGGATCGCTGGCAGATTGCTTCGCGGCGAACAGGGTATTCATGAGTTCCTGGTGCCGGTGCTTGGCGTATGCGATCTTCGACTGAACATCGGCCTTCCTCATCGCGGCGGGTTGGTTCATGGGTTGCGGGCCTCGGTGGTGCTTTGTGAAACCTAACGCTCATCATCACCCGCCCGAAGCGACTACTGCCGAAGCCAAGCACCTTGAGACGGGTCGGGTGAATGATGTTGTTAGACGACTCCATAAACGAAGCAGATTGTAGATCGAAAACTGTTCAATCCTAGATATCTTGCGCACGACCTGGCAGCTCTGTTCTTGATTTTTCGATTCTACCCGCCGGCTTCTTACTACAATCCAGCTCTGCCTCCACACTTCGTACCACCCCTCCGCCATGCCGATCCAGCGGCCTTCCGAGCGTGAGCAGCGGCCCTCAGCCTTGGATGTGTTCACCGACCGGGAGGAGCTGATTGACGCCTTTGAGCGGAACCTGGCGCACAAGCAGCCACAGGAGCACCGAGTGCTGGTGTTCTACGGCGATGGCGGCATCGGCAAGACCACCCTGCTGCAGAAGCTGGAGCAGCTCCACCGCCAGCGCTGTCCGCAGGCGTTGATGGGGCGCCTGGACTTGGCTGGTGCCGACACCACCCCGCCGGATTTGCTGCTGTACCGGCTGCGGCGGCTGTTCCCCACCATTCCTTTTCCCTCCTTCTCCCTGGCGCTGGCGGAATACGGCCGGCGCTTCCATCCGGAGCAGGTGTACGGCAGCGATCGCAAGGAGCTGCTGCAGGGGGCTGGGCCCTATGCCGATGTGCTCGCCAGTGGGCTGGAGGTATTGGGTCAGCTGAGCGGGGTGGGGCTGGCCGTCAGCACCATGAGGGCCGCCGCCACGGCCCAGCGGCAACTCTCCGACTGGGTGCAGCGGCGTGCCGAGCCCTGGTTGCAGCTCAGCCAGAGCCTCTCAGAGGAGCAGTTGCTGGCCCAGTTGCCGCTGCAGTGGGCCAGGGATTTTCGCCAGACCCTCTCCTCCCAGCTGGATCAGGGCTGGGATGACGCCATCACCTACAACGGCCCGCCGCCCCTGATTGCTCTCGACACCTACGAAACCCTCTGGCACTCCGGGATGGGCAAAAGCGGGCGCAGGCGGGAGCCACGGGAGCGGTGGCTTGTGGATCTAGTGAGCGAGCTGCCCGAGGTGCTCTGGGTGATCGGCGGCCGGGATCGCTTGAGCTGGGAGGAGGGCTACGACCAGGGCTGGAGCGAGGCCTGTGAGCAACATCTGGTGGGCCAGCTCAGCGAGGAAGACGCCAGGAGCTTCCTGGCCAAACGGGGCATCAAGGAGCCGGCGATCGTGGAGAAGATCCTCCGCCAGGCGGCTGGGGTGCCCTTTTATTTGGAGCTGGAAACCCAGCTCTACGACAAAACCCCTGCCGCGGAGCGCACCCCAGAGGTGTTCGGCGGCAGCCAGCGTGAGCAAATCGATCGGCTGCTCACCCACCTCGATGCTTCTGAGCGGGCCACCTTAAAGCTGCTGGCCGCCTTTGGCATCTGGGATCGGGAGCTGTTCAGCCAGGCGGTGACCCACTTCTCCACGTGCTACCCGGCCACTGGCGCGGCGGAGCTGGGGCGGTTCTGGTCGATCGAGCCGATCGGCGTGGGCCGCTGGCAACTCCACAACGAGATGGCCCACCACTTGCAGGTCGATGAAGGCGAGCGAGATGAAGGCACTTTTAAGGCGGTGCACCGCTGGGGCTTTGCCTACTTCGATGGGCCGCTGGAAGCACTAGAAGCCAAGGCGATCCAGGCAGACGATGCGGAGCGGTTGCAGCGTGCGCTCAGGCATGCCCGCGAGATTCAGCCGGCGGCGGAATGGGCTGCTTGGTTGGTGAAGAGGCTGGAGCAACTGGGTAAGGGCACGATTTGGCAGCCGCTGTTGTCGGTGGCCGAGAGGGGCGTGCAGGAGGCGGCAAAGGAGCTGGGTGCGAACGATCCAGCTGTTGCCGATTTACTCAATCAACAGGCCTCCCTCCTTCAAGTGATTGCCCGATACGAAGACTCCGAACCTCTGTTTCGCCGTGCCCTGGCGATCGCTGAGACCAGCTACGGCAATGACCATCCCAATGTGGCCACCGCCCTCAACAACCTGGCGCTGCTTCTGAAGGTTACCAACCGCCTGGCGGAGGCGGAACCGCTTTACCGCCGTGCCCTGGCGATCGCTGAGGCCAGCTACGGCAATGACCATCCCGAGGTGGCCACCGTTCTCAACAACATGGCGCGGCTGCTGCATGACACCAACCGCCTGGAAGAAGCAGAACCGCTGATGCGCCGTGCCCTGGCAATCGATGAGGCCAGCTACGGCAATGACCATCCCGAGGTGGCCACCGATCTCAACAACATGGCGCGGCTGCTGCATGACACCAACCGCCTGGAAGAAGCAGAACCGCTGATGCGCCGTGCCCTGGCGATCGATGAGGCCAGCTATGGCAATGACCATCCCAACGTGGCCATTCGTCTCAACAACCTGGTGGTGCTGCTGCAGGCCACGAACCGCCTGGCGGAGGCGGAGCCACTGATGCGGCGCGCCCTGGCGATCGATGAGGCCAGCTACGGCAATGACCATCCCAACGTGGCCATTCGTCTCAACAACCTGGCGCAGCTGCTGAAGGCCACCAACCGCCTGGTGGAGGCGGAGCCGCTGTCAGGGCGCGCTGCGCGGATCTTCCTGGCGAGTCTGGGAAAGGATCATCCCAACACCCAGACGGTTAAAGGGAACTACCTGAAGATCCTCCAAGCTCAAAGCCTGTCAGAAATCGAAATCGAAGCCAAGCTCGCAGCGCTCGAGATTCCTGGGTAAGGCTGATTCTGATCTGAGACGTGCTACAAGCTGCCGCTTTCGAGAGCTGTCTTTCCTGACCTCTCAGTTCGTCTAACGCTTATTGGGTGGTTTCCGGGAACCACCACGCCGGCTCTGCCGCTTTCCGTGAACTACGTGCCTGGTGATGTGGTGATTTTAGCAGCGGCAGCGGCTTTCGGGCAATTGCGTCCATCGCGAACAGTGGTTATCGGATCCGATATCCACTTGGTGCGGTCGCTACGGGAGATCGGCTGGGCTAATGACGCCCATCGGCCCGCGCTTGAGCACGTGGGTATAGATCATGGTGGTATTGAGACCGGAGTGCTCCAAGAGTTACTGAATGATTCGGATATCTTGACAACGCTCTAGCCAATGGGTGGCGAAGGAATGGCGGGAAGTGTGACAACCTGCCAGTTTGCCAAGCCCGGCGCGTTCAACGGCTTTCTTTACCGCTTTTTGGATCATGCTTGGATCCAAGTAGTGACGACCTCCTTTGCCCGTGGCGGGGTCTTTCCAGCGGTTCTGCCGTCGTCACGCAGGCCGGAATGATCCGGGATTGATGGGTACATCTGCCTTCTGACGAAGCCTTGTATGGGCAGAAGGAAAACCATCAGCGGCCCATAGGCATCGCCCACCGACGCACGGCACGGCAACAAACATCTTGACGCCATTCAGCCAAGACATCATGATGCAACACGACGGTTGCCCTGGTTCAAGCACCTGCCATGCGGACCACCCTGACCCTCGACGACGACCTCGCCGAATCTCTCAACCGCACGGCCCGCCTCACCGGCAGGAGCTTCAAGGCGGTGGTGAATGAGGCCATCCGCCGCGGCCTCAGCCTCGGCGATGCCCCCCTCGGCAACGGCAGAGAGCCCTTTGTGGTGGAGGCCCAGGCCTGCGGCTTCATGCCCGGCATCGACCCGCTGCGACTCAACCAGTTGGTCGATGAGCTCGAACTGGGGAGATCTCAGATCCCGCCCAACAGCCTGGGTGAACCGGATTGATCATTCCGGACGTCAATCTGTTGGTGTACGCCTACAACACGGATGCACCGTTCCATCCCCAGGCTCGGCGCTGGTGGGAGGCCTGCGTGGCTGGATCGCAGCCCGTGGGAATTCCCTGGGCCGTGGCGATTGGCTACCTGAGGCTGATGACCAACGCGAGGGTGCTGCCACGGCCGCTGACCATGGCCGTGGCCCTCGGCCATCTGCGCCTATGGCTCGAGCAGCCTTCCGTGCTGATCCTGCAACCTGGCCCGCGCCACCTGGGCATCCTCACAGGCTTCTGCGAAGCCGGCACGTTGAGCGGCCCCCTGCTCACCGATGCCCACATCGCGGCTCTGGCCATCGAAAATCAGGCGATCGTGCATAGCAACGACAGCGATTTCAGCCGCTTTGCCGGGCTGCGCTGGATCAATCCCCTGGCCGGCCCCCCGAAGCGAGCGCAGTAGCCTCCCCCCATGCCGATCATCCGCTGCGAAGGCCTGGGCAAAACCTTCCGCATCGCCGACAAACAACCCGGCCTGGCGGGCACCCTGCGCCATCTGCTCAACCGGCGTTTCAAGGCGGTGGAGGCGGTGCGGCAGGTGAGCTTCACCGTGGAGCCCGGCGAGATGGTGGGCTTCCTCGGGCCCAACGGCGCCGGCAAGACCACCACCCTCAAGATGCTCAGCGGCCTGATCCACCCCAGCGCCGGCCGGGCCGAGGTGGCGGGCTTTCGGCCGCAGCGGCGTCAGGCGGAGTTTCTCAAGCGCATCACCCTGGTGATGGGGCAGAAGCAGCAGCTGATCTGGGATCTGCCGCCGCTCGATTCGCTGCGCGTCAACGCTGCCGTGTATGGCATCCCCGATGCGGAGGCGCGCCGCCGCATCGACGAGCTGGCCGAGATGCTGGAGCTGGGGCCTGAGCTCACCCGGCCCGTGCGCAAGCTCTCGCTCGGCCAGCGCATGAAGGCCGAATTGCTCGCCGCCCTGCTCCATCAGCCGGCGGTGCTGTTCCTCGATGAACCCACCCTCGGCCTGGATGTGAACGCCCAGGCCCGCGTGCGCTCCTTCCTCGCCGACTACAACCGCCGCACCGGCGCCACCGTGCTGCTCACCAGCCACTACCTCGCCGACATCACCGCCCTCTGCCCCCGCGTGCTGCTCATCCACCAGGGCGGCCTGTTCCACGACGGCAGCCTGCGCGAGCTCAGCGAACGGCTCGCCCCCTGCCGCCAGGTGCGGCTGGAGCTGCGTGAACCGGTGGCCGCCGAGCGGCTGGCGGCCTTCGGCACGGTGGAATCGCTGGAGGGGCGCGCCGTCACGCTGCTGGTGGCGCGCGAGCAGCTCACCGAAGTGGTGGCGCGGCTGCTGGGCGAGCTGGAGGTGGCCGACCTGGAGGTGAGCGATCCACCGATCGAAGAGCTCATCGGCGATCTCTTCCAGCGGGGAACGGTGGCGTGAGGCTCGATCCGTTGCGCCTCGCCCGCGTGCTGCTCGGCAGCCAGTACGCCCTGATGCTCGAATACCGCGCCGAGATCGCCCTCTGGGCCCTCTCCGGTGTCCTTCCCTTCGTGATGCTCGGCCTCTGGACCCAGCTGGCCGCCACCGATCCCGCCGCCGCCGGTGGTCTGGATCCCACCCAGCTCGGCCGCTACTTCCTCGCCGCCTTCGTGGTACGGCAGTTCACGATCTGCTGGGTGGTGTACGCCTTCGAGGAAGACGCCCTCGCCGGCCGCCTCGCGCCCCAGCTGCTCCAGCCCCTCGCCCCCCTCTGGCGCCACGTGGCCGCCCACCTGGCCGAGCAGGCCACCCGCCTGCCGTTCGTGCTCGTGATCGCGGCCCTGTTCTTCCTGCTCCAGCCCGGCAGCTTCTGGCTGCCCAGTCCCGCCCGCGCCCTCGCCGGGGTGCTGGCGATCGGCCTGGCCTTCGCGATCAACTTCCTGCTGCAGAGCTGCATCGCCTGCCTCTGCTTCTGGAGTGAACGGGCCAGCGCCCTGGAGCGATTGCTGTTCATCCCCTACGTGTTCCTCTCCGGCCTGGTGGCGCCGCTGCAGAGCTTTCCGCCGGAGGTTCGCCGCCTGGCGGAATGGACGCCCTTTCCCTGGATGCTGCGCTTCCCCGCCGCCCTGCTCGCCGGTGAACCCCTGGCGGTGGGCCGCGGCCTGCTCACCATGCTCGCCTGGATCGCCCTGTTGCTGCCGATCCTGCTGCTGCTCTGGCGCGCCGGTGTGCGCCGCTACTCGGCGATGGGGGCCTGATGGTGGACACCTGGCTCCGCCATGCCCTCAGCCTGCGCCGCTTCTGGGGCACTGCCCTGGCCAGCCAGGGCGAATACCGCATCAACCTGCTGATCGAGCTGCTGGCCACGGCGGGCAACCTCGCCGGCAGCCTGTTTGTGCTCTCGCTGGTGTACGCCCCCGGCCGGGGGCTGGGGGGCTGGAGCTGGGAGGCGGCGCTGGTGGTGCTCGGCGTCTACACCTTCCTCGATGGCCTCGCCACCACTCTGCTGCGGCCCAACCTCAGCACGATCGTGGCCCACGTGCGCGACGGCACCCTCGATTTCGTGCTGCTCAAGCCGATCGACAGCCAGTTCTGGCTCTCCACCCGCACCCTCAGCCCCTGGGGTCTGCCCGAGATGGGGGTCGGCCTCGCCCTCAGCCTCTGGGCCGCCTGGCAATCGGGCGCCCGGCCCGGCGCCGGGGGGCTGGCGATCGGCGCGCTGATGCTGCTCTGCGCCGCCCTGATCCTCTACAGCCTCTGGTTTGTGCTCGCCGCCACCAGCATCTGGTTCGTCAAAACCTGGAACGCCACCGAGGTGCTGCGCGCCGTGCTCGCCGCCGGCCGCTACCCGGTGAGCGCCTACCCGCCCGGCCTGCGCACCTTCTTCACCCTCGTGGTGCCGATCACCTTCCTCACCACCGTGCCCGCCGAAGCGCTGTTGGGGCGCTCCAGCAGCACCTGGCTGATGCTTTCCCTGGTGGTAACGGCAGGCTGCCTGCTGCTGGCGCGGGGCTTCTGGCGCTTCGCACTGCGCTTCTACACTTCCGCTTCCAGCTGAAGCAGGTGGGAAAGGCGTAGAGCACGGCGATGGCGGCGGATGGAGTTCTGTAAACCGATTGCGCGGCGATGCTGGGAATTCCGCTAGAGCAAAGGGGTTCTCACCCCCGGGGGGTTTCCCAAAGCGCAGCGCGGCACTCCTGCCCCTTTTGAGTGAGGCCAAGTTGGCAGAAACTGCCAGTTCTGGAATAGGCCCGCCGCTGCACAGACCATTCTCAGCCTGATCCAAGGCACCACTCACTTCCAAGCCATCCCAACGGCTACTCCGGGGATTTCCAAGCGAATTCTCTCGGCAGCTTTGGGCTGGCCAATCACACCTGGAGAAATAAATCATGGCTCGCAAAGCACTGCTCGTCGGCATCAACGACTACGCGCCCGCAGGCGCCGGCGGCCCCGATCTGCGCGGTTGCGTCAATGATGTCCGCGACATGGCCACCACCCTCAATGCCCTGGGCATCGTGCCCGCCAGCCCCGGCACGATGCAGATCCTCACCGATGCCCGCGCCACCCGGGCGGCAATCCTGCAGGGCTTCCAGTGGCTCGTGCGGGGCGCAAAGAAAGGCGATGTGCTGGTTTTCTACTACTCCGGGCACGGCTCCTACGTGGCCGATGTCAGCGGCGATGAGGTCGACCGCCGCGACGAAACGATCTGCCCCCACGATTTCGCCACCGCCGGCATGATCAAGGACGACGACCTGCGCAGCCTGCTGCGTGGGCTGGCCGTCGGTGTGAATCTCGATGTGATCCTCGATTCCTGCCACTCCGGCAGTGGCACACGGGCCGCCCTGGCCCTCGCCGGCATGCCCGAGGAGCAATCGGTGAGCTACCGCTTCATCGATCCCGCCATCGACTGGGCATTCTTCCTGGATCTCGAGCCCAGCCTGCCCCGCCAAGGCCTGCTCAGGCCCCAGCCGGAAGGAGAGGAGGCACCGGCCCCAGGCGGCGGATTGCGCCAGGCCGTCGTGGTGCCGGGCCTCAACCACGTGCTCTGGGCCGGCTGCCGCGACAACCAGACCTCAGCCGAAGCCCCCGTGGGCGGCGTCTGGCGCGGTGCTTTCACCTACTGCTTCTGCAAGGCCCTGCGGCGCGCCGGCACCACCATCAGCCGCCGCCGCCTCGATGCCCTGGTGAGCGCCGACGTGGCCGGCCTCGGCCACAACCAGGTGCCACAGCTGGAGGGAACGGCCACCGCGCTCGGCGAGAAGGTGTTCACCTGAACCAGGGCCGCAAGCCCTTGCGGAGGAGGAGGCGGCTGGGCAATCGCCGCCCAGCCGCCCCACCACCGACAGCATGATCACGGAAGAGCAGCAATGCACCCACCGGGATCCCATCCACAACAACCGCAACCATCAACGATGAACCCTCCCGCTGCTGTCTTGAACGCTGGCACAACCCAGGCCTCCATAGAGGTAAGCCCACCGATCGCTCTATTCCAGGGATACAACACCGTCTTCGGCAACGGTCTCAGCACGGCCGTGGCCGGTGAAACGGCCAGGGAAGGCGCGAAAAGCAGCGTCCGCTGCTCGGTGAATCTCAGCATGGAGGAACTAGCCCAGTCACTGGCAGTCCATCAATCACTGTCCGTCAGCTATGGCCCCATCGGCAGCGCCGACAGCAAGCTCGACTTCGTGCATACGCTCAAGATCACAACCTACAGCCTCACCATCAGCGTCTATGCACGCAAGCAGCTCTACAGAGAATCCCGCACAGATGTGCACTTCAAGCCTGGCATCAGCATCCCCGCCACGGACGAGGAAGCCAACCGATTCGTTCAGTACTATGGCGATTCCTATCTCGCCAGCACCACGCAAGGTGGTGAATACATCGGGGTTTACACCTTCTACTGCCAAACCCGCGAGCAGCAAACCCAACTCAAAGCCGATCTAAAGGCCAGCGGAATCTATTCGGGGGTCACGGCCAGCGCAGATCTGCAAACCAGCATTGACTCCTTCCTCAAAGAGGTACAGGTCGAATACCGCTTTGAACAAACCATCTCAGGCCTTCTCAACCCCAAACTGCCAGCACCGAGCAAGTTCATCGAATTCGCACTCAGCTTTCCTGAGCAGCAACTTGATTGCCCCGCGCTGATCTCCTTTGAGACGAGCGGCTACGAATCGGTTCCGGGAGCGGGAGATGGCTTCCGCACGGTAGCCGCGAACCGCACCTACTTCACCGGAAACACACTGTCGGGCGGCCTCACCGCGCCTCTGATCAGCATCGAAGAGGCCTACAACCAGATGATTTGGCTGGCCAATATTCACGCCTTCTACAACCACTTCCACGATCCGAAGCTCGTGGCCAACATGGCAACGGCCAATGCCGACATCGACTCCATTCGGAACCAGATGAGCACCTTCGGCACCGATCCAACCGCCTCCTTCCCGCCCCTCAGCCTCCCGGCCCTCGCCAACGGCACACCCCTGCTGAGATTCGAGGAGCTTCCCACGCCTCATTGGGGTGGAGATGGCGGCAATCCCTTCAACGACATTAACATTCACACCTACATTCAAAATCGCACGCGGATCCTCTCCGTAGGCCTGCGCAGCGGATCCAGGATTGATCAACTTCGAACCACATACACAAGCGCCACAAGCTCGGAGCCCATCGCGATGAATCACGGAAGTCGAGACGGTGGAAGCGACCGCGGCACGATTGATCTTATTGAAGGAATGTTCGTTAGCAGCATCTCCGGCAGGGCTGGCTCCCGGGTAGATCAGCTGCAGATCAGCTCCGGCGGGTTGAGCATTGCTGGCGGCGGCAGCGGCGGCTCCCCCTTCGCCCCTTGGAGCCCACCCGACGGCGCGATCGTGCTCGGGTTCCGCGGCCGCTCCGGCAGTGAGCTCGACCAAATCGGCGTCGTCTGCGCGCGCCTCTTGCCCGCCGACTGGACGCATCTGCCCCCTGGCCCCCAAATGTGAACGCTCGGGCGCCTACAGACTGAAGGCGCCATCAGGTCCAGGCGCCGGGGTCGAGGAACGTGATGGCCAGCCTGCTCACGTCCAGCACCTGCTCAGCGCCGGGGGTGAGGGGCCCCGCCAGCAGCTCGGCGCTCTCGATCCGCGCGCCCTCCGGCAGGGCCGGGCGGTCGGGATCGAAGCCGGTGGGGTGGGTGGTGCTGCTGGAGAAGCCGCGGAAGATCAGCAGCTCGAACGGATCCAGCCACTCGCCGGCGGCGTCTGGATCCCCCGCATCGTTCACCGGCACCTGGCCGCGCAGCCGCAGCACGCGGGCGGGGCGGGAGCGGCTGAGGGCCTCCAGCTCCGCCAGCAGGGCGGCGATGCTGCCGCAGGCGGGGCTCCCGCAAGCGGAGCCGGAGGTCAGGCCGTCGTCGAGCGCCATCGCTCAGAAGCCCCCCGCCACGCGACCCTGGCGAGGCAGGCGCAGCAGCAGCCACTGCAGCAGGCCCACCGCGTAGGCCGCCAGGGCCACGTAGCCCACGAAGGCCGCCACCGCAGGCGTCCACTGGCCGCCGAACACAAAGCCGAACAGCCGCGCCACCAGCCCGTGCAACCCCTGCGGCGCCTCCAGCCACACCGGGCAGAACGGCAGCCGGCCCTGACCGCCCATGCAGGCCAACGCCGTGCTGGCGAAGGCGGCCGCAGGCAGGCTCAGAAGCGTGAGGCTCCAGCGCCAGATCCGCACCGTGAGCGGCAGGGCGCGCCAGGGCGGCAGGTCGGCCAGCTCCTCGTTGAGGTCCACCCAGAACCACAGCACCGCCACGATCAACAGCGGCGCCAGCACCAGCAGGGCATAGCCCAGCGGCCGCCGGTCGGTGAGCAGCAGCAGGGCGATCAGCAGCAGGCTCGACACCTTCCAATACAGCCCCAGCAGCCGCAGCACCGCCCCCTCCCGCCGCAGCAAGGCCCACACCAGAAGCAGCAACGGCAGCGCCACCGCGAACAGAATGCCCAGACGCACATCCAGCCAGACCAGGGAGCGGTACAGAGCGTCCGGCACAGCGGCGGGGTTCGGGAAGGCGCCATTATCCGGTAGCACCCTGGGCGATAGGGTCCGCCCATGCCTGGTCTCCCCTCCTTCCCCTGGATGGCGCCGCGCGAACCACTCGCCTGGTGTCGCACCGCCCTGGCCCAAGACGCCTCGCTGCAGGGGGCGGTGGAGGGGGTGGCCCGGCAGCTGGCCGGCGCCGGCGTCGCCGACCTAGCCCTTGTCTTCGTTTCCGCCAGCTTCGCCAGCGATCTGCCCCGCCTGCTGCCGCTGCTGCGCCAGAAGATCCAGGCCCAGCACTGGCTCGGCTGCCTCGGCGGCGGCGTGGTGGGCACCGATGCCACCGGCACGCCGCGGGAGCTGGAGGACGAACCCTCCCTGAGCGTCACCCTGCTGCGCCTGCCTGGCGCCAGCCTCCACCCCTTCGCGATCGACACCGCCTCCCTGCCCGACCTCGATGGCCCGGCCGAACCCTGGCGGGCCCTGCTTGGCGGTGGCGACGACCCGGCGGCCCAGCCGTCGCTGCTGGTGCTGGTCGATCCCACCACCGCCGGCCTCAACGATCTGATCAGCGGGCTCGATTACGCCTATCCCGCGGCGGTCAAGGTGGGCGGGGTGGCCGCTGCCCACAGCGCCCGCCACGGCTCGCTGCTCCTCGATCACGAGGTGCGCTCCGGAGCGGTGGGCTGCCTGATCGGGGGCGCCTGGCGCCTCGAGCCGGTGGTGGCCCAGGGCTGCCGGCCGATCGGGCCGGTGTACGAGGTGGCGCAGGCCCAGCGCAATGTGGTGCTCGAGGTGAGCCGCGGCGAGGAGCGGCGCAGCCCGGTGGAAGCCCTGCAGACGATCCTCTCGGGCCTCACCCCGGCGGAGCGGGAGCAGGTGCGCGATTCGCTCTTCCTTGGCGTGGCCCGCAACGCCTTCAGCCTCTCCGGCGGCCAAGAGCGCGCGCCCTTCCTGGTGCGCAACCTGATCGGCGTCGACCCGCGCAACGGCGCCGTGGCGGTGGGGGAGCCGATGCGGGCCGGGCAGAAGGTGCAGTTCCAGCTGCGCGATGGCGACGCCTCCCGGCTCGAATCTCGCCAGCTGTTGGCGGAGTGTGCCGCGCGGCAGCCGGAACCGCTGGCCGCCTTTCTGTTCGCCTGCCTCGGCCGCGGCCGCGGCCTGTACGGCGGCCCCGATGGGGACGTGAGCCTCTGCCGCGAAGCCTTCGACTCCGTGCCGATCAGCGGTGTGTTCTGCGCTGGCGAGATCGGGCCGCTCGGCGGCGCCACCCACCTGCACGGCTACACCGCCAGCTGGGGGTTCCTGGTCCCCGTGCGCTGATGGTGCGCCAGCACGTCAACCCGCTCAGCCGGGCCCACCAGCAGCCGCGCGCGCTGCCGCCCCCGCAGGCGCTGTTCGACGATCCCACCCTGCCCCTGCACCTCGACATCGGCGCCGCCCGCGGCCGCTTCCTGCTGGAGATGGCCCGGCTTCACCCCGGACGCAACCACCTCGGACTGGAGATCCGCCGGCCGCTGGTGGAGGCGGCCGAGGCCGACCGGCAGCAGGCGGGCCTGGCCAACCTCCACTTTCTGTTCGCCAACGTCAACGTCAGCCTGCCGCCCTGGCTGGCGGCCCTGCCGCCGGGCCGGCTGCGGCTGGTCACCCTGCAGTTCCCCGACCCCTGGTTCAAGAAGCGGCACCACAAGCGACGGGTGCTGCAGCCGGCCCTGTTGCATGCCCTGGCCGCGGCGCTGCCGGAGGGGGCGGAGCTGTTTCTGCAGAGCGATGTGCCGGCGGTGATCGAGCCGCAGGTGGCGCTGGTGGAGGCCGGCGGCGGCTTCGCGCGACCCGCCGGCGATGGCGTGCCCTGGCGGGACGACAACCCGCTGCCGGTGCCCACCGAGCGCGAGCGCCACGTGCTCGCCCAGGGCCTGCCCGTCTACCGCGTGCTCTACCGCCGCACCGCCGCGCCTCCGCCATCGCTGGCCGAGCTGGAGGAGGCGGTCGATAATCCGGGCGAAGCCGAAAGCGCCTGATCTTGCCCGCCACCGCCCCCACGCCCCTGCTGCTGCGCTGGCAGGGCCTGCTGGCGGCGACCGCCCCCGGCCGCCTGGAGTCCCGCCTGCCGCTGCTGGCGGGACTCGTGCTCTGCGCCCTGATGGCCGGCCTGCCGCTCGTCACCCGCGGCGGCCTGAGCCTGTTGATCGCCGCCTGTGGCCTGCTGTGGCTGCTCTGGGCGCTGCGCACCAAAGCGGAGGGGCTCGGCGCGATCCACCTCTGGTTGCTCGGAGTGCTGGCGATCGCGGTGCTGGCCACCGGCTTCTCGCCGGTGCCGATGGCCGCCTTCAAGGGGCTGATGAAGCTGGTGAGCTATCTGGGCGTCTACGCCCTGATGCGCCAGCTGCTGGCCAGCGCGCCGCTCTGGTGGGACCGGATCACGGCGGCCCTGCTCGCCGGCCAGCTGGTCACCAGCGTGATCGGCATCCGCCAGCTCTACGGCGATCCCGGCGCCCTGGCCCGCTGGTCGGACGCCAACTCGATGGCCGAGGGCACGATCCGCATTTACAGCACCCTGGAGAACCCCAACCTGCTGGGGGGCTTCCTGCTGCCCACCCTGCCGCTGGCGGTGGTGGCGCTGCTGCGCTGGCCGGGCCGGCCGCGGCGCCTGTTCGCCCTCGCCAGCCTGGTGCTGGGGCTGGTGGCCCTGGTGCTCACCTACAGCCGCGGCGCCTGGATGGGCATGGTGGCGGCCCTGGCCACCATCGCCCTGCTGCTGGTGTTGCGCCGCAGCCGCACCTGGCCGCCGCTGTGGCGTCGCCTGTTCCCGCTGCTGCTGCTCGTGGGCGGCAGCGCCGCCCTGGTGCTGCTGGTGGCGGCGGTGGAGCCGCTGCGGGTGCGGGTGCTCAGCCTGCTGGCCGGCCGCGAGGACAGCTCCAACAACTTCCGCATCAACGTCTGGAGCGCGGCGCTGGAGATGATCCGCGACCGCCCGCTGCTGGGCATCGGCCCGGGCAACAACGCCTTCAACCTGATCTATCCCCTCTACCAGCAGCCCAAGTTCAACGCGCTCAGCGCCTACTCCATCCCCCTGGAGTGGGCCGTCGAAGCCGGCATCCCCGGCCTGCTGGCCGGGGTGGGCCTGTTCCTGTGCGCCATGCGCACCGGCCTGCGCCAGCTGGCGGGCGACGGGCCGCTGCTGCTGCCCTCGCTGGCGACCGTGGCGATGTTCATGGGGCTGGCGGTGCAGGGCATCACCGACACGATCTTCTTCCGGCCAGAGGTGCAGCTGGTGGCCCTGTTCGGCCTGGCCACCCTGGCGGCCTCCCGCCACGGGGTGGGGGCCACACGCCTGGGTCCGGCGGGTGAGTGAGCTGCTCGCCGGTTTCGACGCCGGCCAGAGCCACACCCGCTGCCGGCTCGCGCCCGCGGGCGGCGGGCCGGCGCTGGCGGAGGGGGAGGGGCCGGGGGTATGCCACCTGGCGGCGCCGGAGGGTCCCGAGCGCTTCGCCGCGGCCCTGCGCGAAAGCCTGATCCGCGCCCGCGCCCAGCTGGTCGACCGCCGCGATCCGGCCGGCACGGCCCCCCTGCGGGCGGCGGTGGTGGGGGCCAGCGGCATCGAGCAGGGCACGCCGGTTCAGGAGCAGGGCCGCACGATCGCCGCCGCCACCCTGGGGCTGCCGCCGGCCCGGCTGCGGGTCACGGGCGACGAGCGCACAGGCCTGCGCGGCGCCTTTCCCGACGGCGCTGGAATCCTGGTGATCAGCGGCACCGGCACGATCAGCCTCGGCCGCGACGGCCAGGGCCGCGAGCACCGCTGCGCCGGCTGGGGCTGGCTGCTCGATGGCGCCGGCTCGGCGATGGACATCGGCCGCGACGGGCTGGCCCTGAGCCTGCGCATGGCCGATGGCCGCACGCCAGCCACGCCGCTGCTGGCGGCGCTGTGGGGCGAGCTCGGGATCGATCCGGCCGATCCGCTGGCGCCGCAGCAGATCAAGGCCCGGGTGGTGGATCCGTCCTTCGGGCCGGCGGGCTTCGCCCGGTTGGCGCCGCGGCTGGCGGCCCTGGCGAAGGCGGGCGATCCGCAGGCCGCCGCGATCCTGCAGCGGCACGGCGACGCCCTGGCGGAAGCGGCGGCGGCGGTGGCGGCGGCCCTGGCCCTGCCCGACCCGCCGGTGTGCGGCCTGGGCGGAGCGCTCACCCACCTGAAGGAACTGCGCCAGGCCTTCGCGGCGGCCCTGGCGCAGCGTTGCCCCGGCGCGCAGCTGGTGCCGGCGGCGGGCGACGCCTGCGACGGCGCCCTGGCCCTGGCAAGGGAGCTCTGAGGCGGCGCCAGCTCAGGCCGGGTCGTTGAGGTGCCGCTCGGCCTCCGACGCCAGCGCGGCGCACCAATGCTCCACCTGCTCCAGCTCGGCGGCCTCCACCATCACCCGCAGCAGCGGCTCGGTGCCGCTGGCCCGCACCAGCACCCGCCCGCGCCCCTCCATCGCCTGCTCGGCCTGCGCCACCGCCTGCCGCAGCGGCTCACAGCGCTGCCAGCCGGTGCGCCGCTCCCGATCCGGCACCGTGACGTTGACGAGCTTCTGGGGGTAGGGGGTGAAGCTGCTGTCCATCCACTCCGCCAGGCTCTGGCCGCGGCCGTGCACCAGCGTGGCCACCTGCAGGGCGGTGAGCAGGCCATCGCCGGCCATGCCGTGCCGCGCCGACAGGATGTGACCCGACTGCTCGCCGCCCAGGGCCGCCCCCAGCTCCTCCATCGCCGCGTGCACGTACTGATCCCCCACAGCGGTGCGCTCCAGCACGCCGCCGGCCTCCTGCCAGGCCCGTTCAAACCCCAGGTTCGACATCACCGTGGCAACGATGCGGTCGTCGGGAAGGTCGCCGGCCACCCGCAGCGAGGAGCCCCAGAGGTACAGGATCTGGTCGCCGTCCACCACCCGGCCACGCCCGTCCACCGCCAGCATCCGGTCGGCGTCGCCATCGAAAGCGAAGCCCATCGCCGCACCGCGCTCCAGCACCGCCCGCCGCAGCGGCTCCAGGTGGGTGCTGCCGCAGCCCTGGTTGATGCGCTGGCCATCCGGCTCGCCATGCAGCACCGTCAGGTCGGCGCCGAGGGCGCGGAACACGGCCTCGCCACAGGCGGTGGCCGAGCCCCAGCAGAGGTCGAGAACGATCGGCACCCCGTCCAGCCTCTGCGCGCCCACGCTCTGCAACAGGGCGTCGCGGTAGCCCGCCAGCAGGTCGCCTCGGAAGGCGCTGCTGCCGTGGCCCGGGCAGGCGTCGGCCGCCAGCGGCTCGGCGCCGCGCAGGCCGGCCTCGATCGCCGCCTGCTCGGCCCGGCTGAGCTTGGCGCCGGAGGGGCCGAACCCTTTGATGCCGTTGTCGTGGGGCGGGTTGTGGCTGGCCGACACCATCAGCCCCCCGGCGGCCCCAAGGCGCCGGATCGTGCCGGGCACCGCCGGCGTGGGGCAGAGGCCGAGCTGCCACACCTCGCGGCCGGCGGCGGTGAGGCCGGCGGTGAGGGCCGCCACCAGCATCGGGCCGCTGCTGCGTGAATCGGTGCCGATCAGCACAGGGGCATCGGGGGGCAGCACCCGGCCGCTCCAGTAGCCCACCTGCAGGGCCAGGAGCGGGGTGATGGTGCTGCCCACACGACCGCGGATGCCGTCGGTGCCGAAGCCGATCCCCGCCAGTGGCGCCCCGATCGGGGGCGGCTGCGTGGCGGCGGGGATGGGGGCCGGGCTGACCATGGCGCCACAGGAGCAGGGGGCAGATTAGGCGCCCCCCGCTGGGCCTCAGCGCCAGCGGCGCGGCCACCACAGCCAGCGCAGCAGCTCCGCCACCGCCGCTAGCAGCAGCGACCCCACCACCCAGCCGGGCAGCCACTGGAAGGGGGGCCAGGGGCGCAGCAGCAGCACCAGGCCCGCCAGGGCGGCCAGGGCCAGGGCCCGCCGACGCTGGGCGGCGCCGGGAAGGTGGGCCAGCAGGGGGGGCAAGGCAGGCAGGGCGGGCGGCCGCGGCAGGCGGGCGCGCCAGCCGGCGGCGGCTTCGGCGGAGTCCCGGGGGCGGGGGGGGCGAGGCGAACCGGCGGAACGCACGGGGGGAGGGGGCGGCCGGATGACCAGAATGGCTGGCGATGCCGCCGGAGCGCGATTGGCCCGTCTGTCGCTGCTGCTCGCCGCCTCCTGTCTGGGCACCGGAGCGGCGCTGCTCGGAGGACGCGCACTGCTGGAGCAGCGGCCGCCCCTCACCCCCCTCACGCCGGAGGCCACCCTGGCGCGGGTGCGGCGCTGGTCGCCCGACCCCGGCCGTCGGCGCGAGGCGAGCTTGCTGCTCGCCAGCCGCCTGCAGGAACCGGATCCGGCCAAGGCGGAGCTGCGGCTGCTGCGGGGCCAGGGCTGGGGCCGCGACGTGCTGGCGGCGCTGGTGCTCAAGCGCCAGGCCCTGGCCCGCCAGCAGCTCTCGGGGCCGGAGGCGGCCGAACCGCTCTGGAGCCGCCTGCACCGGCGCTTCCCCGGCCATCCGGCCGACGCCGATGCCCTGTACGCCCTGGGCCGGGAGCAGCCGGCCCTGCGGTGGAAGCTTCTGAGCCAGTTCCCGGCCCATCCGGCCGCGTTGGCGGCGGCCCTGGAGGCGGGTCCGGCCCCGGCGGATCGGCTGCGCGGCGCCCTGCACCTGGCCCGCTGGGGCCCCCGCTGGCCCGGCGCCGATGAGCGCTTGCGACAGGTGTGCGGCAGCGGCAGCAGCGGCCTGAGCCCGGCCCAGCGGGCCCAGCTCGCCACCGGCCTGGCCGAGCTGGGCGACGGCGAAGCAGCGGTGAGCTGCCTTTCCGGCGGCGGCAGCCAGGTGAACGCCGCCCTCTCCGCCGAGGCGCGCCTGACGCTCGCCCGCACCCTGCTCAAGGGCAGTCCGGAGCGGCGCTCCCAGGCCATGGCCCTGCTGGCCGGCATCCCCAACCGCTGGCCCAAGAGCCCGGCGGCCGAGGAGGCCGTGCGGCTGTTGAGTCGTCAGGAGGGGCCGGAGGTGGCCGCGGCCCTGCAGAAGCTGGCGCCCCCCTGGCGCGACAGCCCGCCGGTGCTCGCCCACCGGGCCCTGGCGGCGGCCAGCACCGGTGCCAGCCCCACCCCCTCCGGCGACCCGGATCCGCTGGCGCTGCTGCGCCGCTGGCCCGACGACCCGGCCAGCTGGGATCTGCAGTGGGAGCTCGCCCGGCTACGGCTGCTGGCCGCCGACTGGAACGGCGCCGAGGTGCTGCTCAGCGCCGTTCCGGCAGAGCGGCTGCCACCCCCGCTGGCGGCCCGCCAACGCTTCTGGCTCGGCTACGTGCAGCGCCAGCTGGGCCGCGAGGAAGCCGCCATCACCACCTGGCGCGAGTTGCGCCTGCACCACCCTGGCGGCTATTACGGCTGGCGCGCGTCGGTGCAGCTGGGCGAGGGCGACCTGGCCCTGGAGGCCGCCCCCCGCCGCGGCGGGCGCGGCGAGGCGGCCTCCACCTGGCAGCCCCTGGCCAGCGGCGACGCCCAGCTCGATCGGCTCTGGCGGCTCGGACAGACCACCGAGGCCTGGGAGGTGTGGCGGCACCAGCGCGGCAGCCGGGCCCCGGCAGGCAGCCGCGAGCTGCTGCTCGAGGGCCGCCTGCGCCAGGGCGTCGGCGACGACTGGACCGGCCTGGGCCAGCTCGAGCAGGCGAGCCTGACCCTGCCGCCGGAGCGCTGCGAACTGATGCCCCAACTGGAGCGCAGCCTGCACCCGCGCCGCTTCGAGGAGGCCTTCCGCCCCGCCGCCGACGACGAAAACCTGTCGCTGGCGCTGCTGCTGGGCCTGGCCAAGCAGGAATCGCGCTTCACCCCGGCGGTGCGCTCCGGCGTTGGCGCCGTGGGGCTGATGCAGCTCATGCCCGACACCGCCGCCGAAGTGGCCGGGCAGGAGTTGAGCGGCAGCGACCTGGAGGATCCGCGCCGCAACGCCGAACTCGGCGCCCGCTACCTGCGCGGCCTGCTCACCCAGTGGCAGGGCGACCCCCTGCTCACGGTGGCCAGCTACAACGCCGGCCCCGGGGCCGTGCAGGGCTGGACCGGCGACCCGCGCCTGCGCAGCGCTCCGGAGCTGTGGGTGGAGGCGATCCCGTACCCCGAAACGCGGTTGTACGTGAAGAAGGTGCTGGGCAACGCCTGGAGCTACCAGGCCGAGCGGCGGCCCTCCTGCTGAACCACCGTCTGCATCGCCCCGGCCGGCGGGGCGAGACCCCCCGGGTGCAGGCGCGGGCCGAGCAGACGGCCCAGCCAGAGCCCGCCGAGCACGAGCAGGCAGAGCAGCACGGTGAGCAGCAGTGGCGGCGGCACCACCCGGATCCGCAGCAGATCCAGGCGGGCCAGCAACACCGCCGAGCCCAGGATCAGCACCACCGACAGCACCTCCAGGTGGAGCATGTAGAGGCCACCCATCGTCACAAGCAGCAGCGAGACCACCAGGCTGATCACCCGGCTTCTGGCCATCAGCGAGGAGACCTGCCGCAGCAGCACATCCGGGATGGTGCAGACCACCACCACCACGGTGGCCTGCAGGCACTCCGCCCACCAGGCGACGGTGACGAACTGGGGCAGCTGACGGCTGAAGGAATTCTCCGCCAGGGTGGTGTGGCTGCCCAGGTACATGCTGATCAACAGCAGCAACAGCAGCATCGGCGCCCGCAGGGGCAGCAGCAGCAGAGCGAGGGGACCGTTCATCGCGGCCCCAACCCCAGGCTGATCGCCTCCAGCGGGCAGCTGGGGATGCACTGCTCACAAACCAGACAGTGGCTGGCGTCGAAGCGGAGCCGCTGGGGGGCGGGATCGAAGACCAGAGCGCCGCTGGGGCAGACGCTGGCGCAGAGGCCGCAATCGACGCAGAGA
>JBKDSQ010000034.1:0-14143 GCA_046340895.1 Synechococcaceae cyanobacterium
TCTGCTTGGAACAGCGAAGGCTCCAGGGGCAAGGGGCTCTGCCACGCCGCTCCCTGCCGCGGCTCCCATGCCGCCACCACCCTCCACTGGGCCTGGGTGATCGGCGTGCTGGCCAGCAGAAACTCCTGCAGCTCCACCCCATGGACTGGCCCCTCATCGGCAGCCCGCCCGCTCTCGTGATCCGGCGAGCCCATCAGAAAGCGGCCGGCCGGAATGCGCAGCATCGTGAGGGCCTGCCCTTCTCCCAGCGGTTCGATGAACGCCTGGGTGGTGCTCTGCCAACGCAAGAACTGGGGCATCCTTCACCCTCCAGCAAGCACGGCCGGCAGCTGAGCGGCAAACACCACCACCACGATCAGCAGCAGATACAGCAGGCCAAACAACCCCGGCACCCAGTTCTCCAGCTGGGTGAGGGGGAGGTAAAGCTTCGGCTGCTTGCCCAGGCCCAGCGCCTCTGATTCCGCCGCATAGGGAGCCAGGGGCAATCGAGCTTCGATGGCGAGGATCACCTCAAATTTGCCGCTGTTGAGTTGGCGATAGCTCTGCACAATGCGCCACCACACAAAGCAAAGCGCCAGTAGCGCCACGATGGGCAAGGCACCGCTGAAACCCGCGAGGGTCTTGTCCTTCACCAGGTTGGCGAACACGGTCAACAAACCCGTGTTCACCGCCAGAAAAAAACTGTTGGCCTGCATCCGCCGGGCACTCACCCGATCGGCCATCTCCACCGCCAGCTTGTATTGATCAAACAGGTGTTGACGATAGAGATCGCCATACTCTCCCTCAGAGACCGCCAGCAAGGTGTTCCCCATCAGCTCAGCCCTTGGCCACAACGGATCCGGCACCGGCATAGCTTAGTCGCAGGGGATGTCAATCCAGGCGGTGGCGCAGCGCTGCCTTCAGAACCCCACCGCCGGCCCATCCCCGCCGGCTTGGCCAGGGAACCCAACGGGCGTTGCCGCCCTCGCCAGGCCGCCACCCCCGGGCGGCTGGAACCGCAACAGCGCTGCTGACATCCACCCCCGCCGTGGCTACCGGGGAAACAGCAGCCCCCGCTCCCATGACGCCCACCAACCCCGGCCCGCCCGCCCTCTCCCCCGCCGAGCAGCTGCTCGCCATGGCCAGCGGCGCCTGGGTGACCCAGATGATCCACGTGGCCGCCGAGCTGGGCCTGGCCGACCGGCTGGCCGCCGGGGAGCGGGAGGTGGGGGATCTGGCGGGCGAATGCGGTGCTGACCCGGACTCCCTGTTCCGGCTGCTGCGGGGCCTGGCGAGCCTGGGGGTGTTCGAGGAGACCGCCCCGCGCCGCTTCAGCATCACCCCGATGGCCGATCTGCTGCGCGGCGACCACCCCGGCTCGTTGCGCCAGTTCGCCCGCATGGTCGGCGAGGAGCATTACCAGGGCTGGGACGACCTGCTGCACTGCGTGCGCACGGGCGAGAGCGCCTTCCGCCACCAGCACGGCTGCACGGTGTTCGAGTGGTACCGGCGCCATCCGGTGCGAGCGGCGATCTTCGACGGCGCCATGGCCGACTTCTCGCGCCACGAAACCGAAGCCCTGCTGGCCGCCTACGACTTCTCGCCCCTGCGGCACCTGGTGGATGTGGGCGGTGGCAGGGGGGAGCTGTTGCGCCGCGTGCTGCAGGCCCACGACCACCTGCACGGCACGTTGTTCGACCAACCGGAGGTGGTGGCCAACGCGGAGGTGCCCGCGGAGCTGGAGGGGCGGCTGTCGGTGAGCGGGGGCGACTTCTTCGCCGACATCCCCGTCGGCGGCGACGCCTACCTGCTCAAGCACATCGTGCACGACTGGGGCGATGAGGCCTGCCTGCGCCTGCTGGAGCGGATCCGCTCCGCCATGGCCCCCGGGGCCCGGCTGCTGCTGCTTGAGCAGGTGATCCCACCGGGCAATGCGCCCTTCCCGGGCAAGCTGCTCGACCTCAACATGCTGGTGATGAGCGAAGGCGGCCGTGAGCGCACCCCCGGCGAATACGCGAACCTGCTCAGCAGAGCCGGGCTCAACCTGCAGCGGATCCTGCCCACCCCATCGCCGGTGAGCGTGGTGGAGGCGGTGGCCGAGTAAGGAGGCTCGCGGGTTCGGGGGATCAGAAACGCATGCGCAGCTTCACCAGGCCGCCGAAGGCCGAGAAGTGGGCGCCGTGGCCCAGGGGCAGGGGGGTGGTGTCCCAGGTGGTGCCGGCGGCGCTGAGCTGGCCGCGGGGCCGGGGCAACCAGAAGAGGCTGGGGGTAACCGTCAGCCAGTCGGTGGCTTGGAGCTGCAGCCAGGCCTCCAGCAACAGGGACCGATCGGCGGCACCCCGCTCGCCGGCCGGGTTGCGGAAGGAGGTCGCGTACACCGGCGCGCCGATGGCGAGGCCCAGTTCGCTGTTGGTTCCCACCGGATCGAACCAGTTGAGGCCCACCATCCACGACTGACTCTCGGCCGCCAGGGACGGTGAGGCCCGATGGGGGCCGCTGCGGTCGTAGCGGTTGCGGTTGAACCCCCATCCGGTGGTGACCGCCGGCAGCCAACCGCCCTGGGACGGCTGCCAGAAGCCAGAGAGCCCCCAGGAGTCGACAACGCCGCCGAGGCCGGGCTCGGCGTTGGGCCAACTCTGGCGCGCCAGCGGGGTCATGCCACCGGAATCGAGGGCGCCGGCCTGGTTGCGGGTGTAGGCGGCGGCCACCACCCAGCCAGGCCCGATCCAGCCGGCCTGAAGGCTGGTGGCGGCCCGGCCGGCGCCGGAGGCGAGGCCGCCTTGGGAGGGATTCCCCTGATCCGCCGCCTCGGCGACGGTGACGGCGCTGAGCACCGGCCCGCTGGCATTGGCCGGCGCCATGGGCCATCGCCACACCAGGCCGACCCCGGCCCCCCTGAGATCGCTGTAGGCACCCGGAGCGCCAGCCTTCCCGAAAACCGAGAGCGTCAGCTCGTTGTCGTCGAAGAGGGAGGGCCAGAGGCCGATCATGTCCTTCTGGTTGACCCGGCTGCCCGCGGTGATCTGCCCGTGCGGGCCGAGCGAGCGCTGGTAGTAGAGCTTGTCGAGACGGAGCAGGTTGTTGGGGCAGAAGCTGTCGGCCCCGCAGCGGCTGGGGGTGAGGCCGTTGACGCGCAGGGTGGGGGCGAGGGTGTCGCGGAAGGGGGAGAAGCCGCCGTTGCCGGCGCGCAGGCGCAGGCGCAGCTGATCGGCGCCATCGAAGCTGGTGGTGATCGTGAGGCGCAGGTCCTGGTTGAGGGTCCAGGCGTCGCGCAGGGGCTCGCCGTTGTAGGCGTTGCGGCCGGAATCGATCTGGTTGCCGCTGTAGCCCACGCTGCCCAGCCACCCGAGCACATCAACCCGCAGGCTGCTGGTGGGCGAGAAGGGGGGGGCGGTGAACACGGCGGTGTCGACAGGCTCGGCGGCCTTCAGCGGGCCTGCGGCCGGCAGTCCCAGCAGCACCCCCAGGGGGAGAAGCAGCGCTCTGCGTGGGGACACCTGCATCGGGCAAGACGGAGGCGCGCGTACGTCGTGCGCTGGGGGCGCAGGCTAGGGGCGGCGGCCCAGAATCACCGCCAGCGGTGGAGGCGATCCCATGGCCAACAAGGGCGGCTGGCAGGAATTCAGCCGAGAGGAGGCCACGGCGCCAGGGCTGGCCAGGGGGGCGGCGCCAGCTACCCCAAAGGCACAACGGCGGGTGCGGGTGCAGCGCACCAAGGCGGGCAAGGGCGGCAAGCTGGTAACGGCGATCACAGGCCTGGAGCTTCCGGAGCCGGAGGCGCGGGAACTGCTGAAGGCGCTCAAGGCCTCGTGCGGCACCGGCGGGACGTGGAAAGAGGGCGTGATCGAACTGCAGGGCGACCAGGTGGCGGCAGCCCTGGCGGCGTTGGAGAAGCAGGGCTTCCGGCCTAAGCAGGCAGGGGGCTGAGGCGGCGATGACCCCCGCCGACCTGGCCCTGCAGCTGGCCCTGTTCACCGCCTCGCTGGTGGCGAACCTGCTCTCGGCCCTGGCCGGCGGCGGCGCCGGACTGGTGCAACTGCCGGTGCTGATCTTGCTGGGGCTGAGCTTCCCGCTGGCGCTGGCCACCCACAAGCTGGCCAGCGTGGCCCTGGGCGTGGGGGCCACGCTGCGCCATGCGCGCGAGCGTTCGCTCAACCCGCGCCTGGCGGCATTCGTACTGCTGTGCGGCCTGCCGGGGGTGGTGCTGGGGGCGCGCACGGTGCTGAGCCTGCCGCCGAAGCTGTGCACCTTGCTGCTCGGGCTGCTCACGATCGGCCTGGGCCTCTATTCACTGGCGAGGCCGCAGATGGGGATGGCCACCACGGCGCCGGTGCTCGATCGCCGGCGCTTAGCGATTGGCGGCCTGGGGCTGTTTGCGATCGGCTTTCTCAACGGCTCGCTCACCTCCGGCACCGGATTGTTCGTGACGCTGTGGCTGGTGCGCTGGTTCGGCCTCGACTACGGGCGCGCCGTGGCTTACACCCTGATCCTGGTGGGCCTGTTCTGGACTGGCGCCGGCGCCATCAGCCTGGGCAGCCAGGGCCAGATCGCCTGGACCTGGGTGCCGATGCTGCTGGCCGGCTCGGTCGCCGGGGGTTACCTCGGAGCGCATCTGGCGATCGCCCGGGGGAGCCGTGTGGTGAAGCGGGCGTTTGAGGTGTTGGCGTTGGTGATGGGGGGGGCGCTGTTGGCGCGAAGCTTCTAGGACCACCAGGCCCAAACCGGAGTCCCCCGCGCCCACGGACAGGAGGGTTGGCCTTGCTAGCAAAGGGGGGGGCGAGAGCCCGCTCCAGTCACGCGATAGCCGTTGCCGAATGAATATGGACCAGGACGCCAGAGTATTGGCCGACTACAGCTGCCTCGAAGCGAAAGGAAGAGGCGCGGATCGCCACATCTTTATCCGCGACAAGAACGTCAAGGTAATTGACATCTACCTCAGCAGCCGCCAGAGCCAGGCGTCACTCTCCGATCTCTCTCGCCAGTGGGGCCTGACGCCGGAGGAAATCCAGCAGGCAATTCGCTTCGGAGAACTTCACCCCGCGCAACTCAATGCCGAACTTGGAATCACCGCGCGCGACGCGGATTCGCATCGTACCCAATCCCGGCTTTTAAGCGGCACAACCAGACTGCTCATCCCGGCCCTGCTCTTCTTGTTCGGCGTGTTTCTCGCGATCGCCTTGAAGGGGATGATTTCGATTGTCGTAGGGATTATGTGCTTCATTCTTTTCCTGCGCTTCGCCAACGAGATCCCAATTTTTGGCTGGGCATGGGTCAAGGTCTTTGGCCGGCAGGAACTATGGGAATGGCTGCGGATGACGATTGCCCCCCTGGCCATCGGCATTGTTGGCACCTACGTAACCACCACCGTTAACCGCTACCAGAATCAAGCCAACATTGAACGCTCCCGCAATGACCTGGCGGCCGCCTATCTCGCCACCTATCAACCGGACAAAGAGCTCCACACAAAAATGCAGGCTCTGATGGCAAGCCGGGCCCGGACAGCACGAACCAGCACACCAAATCTGGGTCCCTGCGACACAGCGGCAGACTCCAACTGGCTGTCGCTACACGCCCGCAGCACACTGGGGCAAATCTCCAGCCTGGAGCCGCCACGAGACACGAGTAAAACCATACAAAAGCGAGCAGTCCTGGAGTTTCTTCATCACAATGGCTTGATCCGCCGAGGGGCCAACACCGTCGACCTCAAGCATGCCGATCTCACCGACTCTGTTTTGACTTGGGCCGACCTGAGCGACTCCTGCCTCCAACAAACGCTATTTATCGACTACCCAGCGACCCCTGAACTAGCCTCCGATCTCCGCCATTCCAGCCTCGCGGGAAGCGACCTAACAGGCGCGACGTTGCAACGGGCCAATTTACGCTATTCCAATCTGACAAATATAGATCTTAGAAAATATGCCAGCATTGCCAGGGCCGACCTGCGCGGCGCCAACCTATCTGGAGCCAAGCTGGACAGCACAACGGGAATCAACGGCGCAATTGTGAACACCAAGCCAATCGATATTGACGGGTGGCGCAAAAGCTGGTGGTATCCGCTGATTTGCAACCGGTCCGTCCAGGATGCCCTGCAATGGACCTTTCTTTGCATTGACAGCATCGACTACTACAATCTGCCAGCCACGGAACTGCCTCTGTTCCTGGATGCAACCAACAAACCGCGACAGATCAGTTGCGTGCAGGATCGAATTTGTGGCTACAAGGATGGCCGAGGCGTCTTCCAGCCTTTACGCAAAATTCGCGTTGACAATCGCATTCCCACATTCTAGTCCACTCACCTGTTGTTCGCCTCTGCCGAGTGGACTACCCCACCCGCACCCGCAACCCGCCCCGCGGGCTTGGACTGGGCACCAGCTGCAGGCTGATGTCTTGATTGGGGGGATCGAGCTGCAGCTCCAGCTGGCGCAGCAGGCCCACGGCCATCAGGCGGATCTCCAGTTCGGCCAGGGCCTTGCCGAGGCACACGCGCTCGCCGCCGCCGAAAGGCAGCAGGGTGAGGCTGCTGCCGCCGGGCTCGTGATGGCGCGCCGGGCGGAACTGCTCCAGGTCATCGGCGGGGCTCGAAGCGGAGGGCTCGGCAGCGTTATCCGGGCGATAGCGATTCGAGGCCGCCAGCGCCACCTGCACCACCGAGCCGGCGGGTACGGCCACGCCATCGAGCACCAGGGGCCGGCTGGTGCGGCGGAAGAAGCCGCCCACCGGCGGGTTGAGACGCATCACCTCCTGCACCAGCGCCGCCAGACGCGGGGCGGCCGTCTCGTCGTAGGCCTGCACCGCCTGGGCGGTCGGCGGCGGCCAGGGCAGGCCCTCCAGCTCCGGCCGCAGCCAGGGCAGCACCTCAGGATGCTGCAATACCGCTGCCATCAGGCAGCTCAGCGAGGATGCGGTGGTTTCATACCCGGCGAACAGGAGCAGCAGCAGCTGTTCCACCAGGTCGTCATCCGTCAGGGGCAGGCCGGCTTCATCGAGGCCACCGCTGAGCAGATCGAGGCCGCCGGGTAGGGGCTGGCCGGCAGCGGCGGCGGTGCGGGCCCGCTCCAGCACCTGCTGCAGCCGCGCCAGCAGCCGGGCGCGGGCCTGCAACGCCCGGGCGAATGGGCTGCCGGGCAGGGCGATCGGCACCGAGAACAACGCCCGGGTCCAGATCTCGAAGTCGGCGAACAGGGCATCGCGGTCGTCGCCGTCGAGGCCCAGCACCACCGTGGCGATCACGCGGAAGGCGAAGCGCCGCATCCGCTGCACCAGTGGCACCGGCTCGGTGGCGTGGCGCAGCTCAGCCGCCAGCTCCTCCACCAGCGCCACGATCTGCGGGCTGTAGCGCCGCAGTGCCGCCGCCGAAAACAGCTGCCCCACCACCCGGCGACGGGCGCGGTGGTCGGCGCCGTTGCGGTTGGCCAGCGAGCGGCTGCCCAGCAGCTGGCGCACGCTTTCGGGCCACCAGCCTTCCGTGGCGTCGGCCTGGGCGAGCAGATCCGTGATCGCCGGGCCACCGCGCACGAACACCAGCGGTTGTCCGAGCAGGCGCGTTTCAAACACATTGCCGAATTGCGCGAAGCGGCGGGCGGCGAAGTCGGCGTCGCGGAAGAAGGCCAGGGCCTCCAGCACGCCAGTGACGGCGCCGGTGCGGGGCAGGGGCCGGGCGGGCGCCGAGGCGGCGGTGGAATCGGAGGGGCTCACCACGGCAGCGGCTCGCCGTTGGCGTGGAAGAACTGGCCGCTGGTGGCGGGGCTCAGCTCGTTGATGCGGGCCAACAGGCCGCGGGCCGCCTCCTCGGGGGGAATGCCGGAGAAGCCCACCATGCGCGTGGCCACCATGCCGGGATGGAGGATCGCCACGGCGATGCCGCGCGGCCGCAGGTCGATCGCCAGCGAGCGGCCAGCCATGTTCAGCGCCACTTTCGACATCCGGTAGCCGTAGTAGCCGCCGGAGCCGTTGTCGTCGAGTGAGCCCATGCGGCTGGTGATCAGCGCCAGCTTCGAGCCTTTGCCCAGATGCGGCAGGAGGGCGCGGGCCAGCAGCAAAGGCGCCAGCGCGTTCACTTCAAACTGGCGCAGCACGCTTGCGGGCTGGAAGCTGTCGAGGTCGTCGGCTTCGAGGATGCCGGCGTTGAGGATCACCCCATCGAGCTGCAGATCGCCCAGGCGGGCGCAGAGATCGGCGATCGCCGCTTCGCGGCTGAGCTCCACACCGGCTTCGATCCGCAGTCCGAGGGCCTCCAGCTCCGGCGAGGGCTGGCGGCAGACGGCGACCACGGCCTCGCCGCGCGCCTGCAGCTGACGGCAGAGCTCCAGCCCGATGCCGCGGTTGGCGCCGGTGACCAGCCAGTGACCCATGGCAACAAGGGAAGGTGGGGCGCAGTCTGGCGCGGGCGCTCGCCGCAGGTGGTGGAGTGCGGGGGCAGCAGCCGTCAGGGCCCGGAGCCGGGGGTCAGGCCCTTCATGGCGTCATCGAGGCGGCGCTGCTCGGCCTGGCTGGCAGCGTCGATGGCCTGCTCGGCCTGGCGGACCGTGGCGGCCGGCGGCTGGGCGGGCGCCGCGGTGGGGGCGCCGGGGGTGGCGGGCGGCGCCAGGAGGGAACCCGACTGGCGGGCCCAGAGCAGGCCGAGGACGATGGCCACCGCCAGAAGGCTGAGCAGCGGCATCGGCGGAACGGCGAGGGCGGACGGCCCAAGGCTAGGGGGCTCGGCAGACTTGCGCCAGAAGCAATTTACACCGTCTTACCCCGGCAAAAGCGCCAGAATGACGCCGGAGCGAAATCAACCAAACCCGACAGTCACCCATCAGACAGCCAAGAGTTCAGGCCGCAACAGTTCACAGCATTCCCTGTCGTTACGGTCACCAAATCAATCCTGCATAGGCATGGGCAAGGCCGCGCTTCGCGACCCTCTTTTTGTATCCGTTGCTACCAGCTATCACCCCGAAAGTGCTGCGCGCACCCTGTGTCTTCTGGGCCGCTGTTGGATGTGCGGCTGGCCGGAGCTGCTGGCCCTGCTGCACGGGCTGACCAGCGGCCTGGCACCGGCTGAGTCCCTGGCGCTGCTCCTGCCCACCGGCCTCGCCCTGCGCCTGGCCTGGCTGGCGGCGGCCCTGCTGCACGGCCTGGGGCACCTGCTGATTCTTGCCCTGCTCGACCCCCGCCCGCTGGCGGTAGACTGGAGCTGGATCCGCGAAGGCCGATCGCTGGCGGCCCTCACCGGCTCCCTCCTGCCCCTGGCGCCGATCGGTCCGGCCGCCGGGCCGCCGGATCAGCCGGCCTGGCTGCCCGCCGGTGACCCCACCCCCTGGAAGGTGCGGTGCAAGGCCGCTGGCGGCGTGCTGCTCAACCTGCTGGTGGCTCTGGCCGCCTGGCGGGCCCAGGAAGCCGCGCCCGCCCTGGTCCTGCTGGCCGGCCCAACCTGGCGATGGCCCTGCTGAGCCGCTCCGACCTGGACGCCGTGCTCACGGGCCAGGGACGCCGGCTGCAGTGCGGCAACTTCGGGGTGATCACGGTGCCGGAGGCGCCGCTGCAGGGCGACCTGCTGCCCGGCGCGGTGCTTCGGCTCTACGAACGGATGGGCAAAGAAACGGAACTGCGCGGCAGCCAGGCCGGAGGAGGCCTGATGCTCACCCGCGACCGCGACGGATCCCCACGGTTTATCGGTCACAAGATCCTCAACGCCAAGCGCGGCGATCTCACCGCCAGCCTGGAGGCCGGCTTCCGGCGCCGCCGACGGCTGGCGCGGCTGGCGGGCAGCCGTTGTGATCCGGCCACCCTGCTCGCCTGCTGGCACTACCGCTTCGGCACCAGTGGCCCGCCGGCGGTGCAGGAAACCCACTGGCTGCAATGGCTGCCGGCCCGCCGGCGCCCGATCTACACGCCCGGGCTGCAGGGCTGGACGCGCAACCAGCAGCTGGTGCAGAACCGCATCACCCACAACGGCGATTTCGAGGCCTTTGCGATCGGCAACAGCGAGGTGGATGTCCTCAGCGAGCTGGGCGGCTGGCTGGAGAACGCCCTGCAGCAGCCCGCACCCGGTGTCGTGGATTCGGCCCGGATCGCCGCCTTGATGGACCTGATGATCTGCCAGGGGGACTGGCAGGCGGCGGCACGCTGGGGCTACCTGGCCACACTCGCGCCGTTCCCGGAGGTGCCGCCGGCGGCCTGCTTTGAGGCCTGGGGGAAGCTGTTCGAGAACGCCTTCCTGCGGGCCAGCCAGGGGCCGGCGGAGCTCGCCGCGGCGCTGCTGCCCGCCCTGCGCGCCGACCCGGTGGCAGGGCGCCATGACCGCGACAGCCTGGAGATCTGGATCGGGGTGAGCGTGCGTGCCTTCCTCGAGAACGACACCGCCGCTGCGGTGCAGCAATTCATGCAGCGGGCGCGCGGCAGCTTCGGTCTGGCGGTGGTCTCCACCCTGCAGAGCGACCGGGTGGTGCTCAGCAGCCTGGGCCAGCCGATCAGCATCGGCGTCGACAGCCACCGCCGGCTGGGGGTGTACGCCTCCGAATCGGCGGCGGTGGGGGCAGCCCTGGCAGAGGGCGGCGGCGGCTGGCGGCTCGACCTCGACCAGAACGCAGGCGAGATCGCCATCCTGCGCAGCAGCGGGTTGACGCTGCACTCGCTCTCCCTGGGGCGGGAGCTGGGGGTGGAGGAGCTGGCCAGCCGTCGCAGCAGCAGCGCCCCGCCGCGGCCGTCCGCCGTCACGCTCCGGCTGCCCCCGCCCCAGCGGCAGCTCCGCCGCGATCCTGTGGCGGCGGACATCGCCGAGATCCCGGCCCTGCTCTGGCGGCTGCACAACGACTGGCAGAACCCGGGCTCGGCCAACCGCCAGAGCGCCGAGGCCCTGGCCCAGCTGCTGCTCGCCAAGGCCGTGAACGTCAGCGAGAAGGAACGCCTGCTCGAGCGGGCCGGCCTTGCCCCCAGCCTGGCCCGCTCCGCCGATGTCGACCTGCTGATCACGGGCGTGGAAAACAGCCTGTGGCTGGGGGAGCAGTTCGGCGCCGACCTGGCGGCCCTGATGCCGCAGCTGAGCGTGCGCACGGAATCGGCCAACACCGTGCTGGCGCTGCTGCAGAACTCCATCGAATCCCTGGGGCTGGCGCGGCAGTCGATCGTGCTGGTGATCAGCCATTCCGCCCAGACCTTCGCCTCGCGCCAGGTGATGGAGGCCTGTGATCTGCTGGTGCGCACGGGCGTGATCCGCGACTTCTTCCTGTTGGTGGGGGAAGCGGAGAGCCTGGTGGGGTCGCCGCTGCTGGCCAACCACCGCCCCGGAGAATCGTTCAGCCGCCGTCTGTTCTGCAGCGGCGCCGGCCGCCGCAGTGCGGAGCCAGCCACGATCACGGCAGTCGCAATCCAGCAGACGCTCGCCGAGCTGCTGTTCCAGCTGGCACAGCAGCTGCAGCGCGGCTGCCCGGCAGCGGCCAGCCCTCCCTGGGGATCCGCCTGGGCGCGGAGGCATTGAACCGCCTGGCCGAGCAGGAAACCCAGGATCTGCTGCGCGACAGCAGCGAAATCCTCGGCGTGGATCGGCAGGGCCGCCGCCAGGCCAGCGCCACCGCCCGCCAGCTCCGCCGCGCCGGCCGCCGCTGGGGCCAACACGTGCAGGAAACCGCCGTGGTGTGGGCGATCCATGCCGCCTACATCATGCTCTCGATCGAGCTGGGCCTGCCGCTCGTGCAGACCCTCGGCGCCCAGGCCCTGCAGCTCTCCGGGCTGACCCTGGCGCCCGACAGCCTGGCGCTGGGCGCGGAGATCGCCAGGCTGGGCGACATCGGCGTGTACATCTTCGGCCCCTGGATCTGGAGCCTGGGCCTGCGCGGCGTGCAAGGACGACCACTGCTGGCGCGCACCGGCCGCCGCACGCTGGTGATCGGCGAAACGGCGCCGCTGCACAAGCTGCTGTCGAATTACGTCAGCAAGCTGTTCTCGCTCAGCTTCGGCATCGCCTCGGTCGACATCCAGGCCGACACGGCCGCCGACGAGCTGCTCCACACCCAGGCCCACCGCATCGTGCGCGGCACCCTGATCTTTCTCGGCATTCCCCACGGGCAGCACGGCCGGCTGCTGCAGGCCCAGGCCAAGGCGGTGATGCTGGCCGGCCGCCAGTCGGACGGGATCCGCCACTGGGCCACGGGCCCGGAGATCGTGGCGGTCGGTGCCGACGCCGCCATCCACCGCGGCCCGTTCCAGGCCGCGATCGTGTTGCCCGACAGCGAGATTCCCGCCAGGGCTCACGCGCCCCTGAGCGCCGAGGAGGAGCTGCTGGAGCGGCTGCGCGAATCCCGCTTCGGCAGCCTGCGGCGTCTTCTGGCCAGCTACCTGTTCTTCTGGTGGATGGCCCGCAGCGTCGCCAGCCTGCCCTTCCTGCGCTTCCCCCTCTGGCGCTCCCAGAGCCGCACCAAGATCATGACCACCGCCTCCCCGATCTCCGCCGCCCAGCTCGACCTGGCCGAACCGCGGGAGGTGGAGGCCCTGGGGCTCGGTGCGGTGGCCAACCGGGATCAGAGCGGAGGGGAAGCTCCCGGGCAGCAAATGCCCTGGTGCCGGGATGCCTGCGTGGCTCCGCCGAACAGACAGAACAGCACACCTCAGAGTGCACGCCGGCACGTGCGGCAGAGGGAGTCGATGCCACGCACATAGGCGCGGTAGACCGCGGGCATGTCGCTGCCGATCCAGTCGAGGTCGTAACCGGGGCAATCGGTGGCGGGGGTGTTCCAGATGTAGGGGCTGATGTGGATGCGCCCACCCGGGCGACTCCAATCCAGGTAGGAGGCACCGTAAAAGGCTGGCTGATCCAGCAAAAGCAGACGCACATCTGCGGCTGGAAATTGCTCGGCGAGCTGGCTCAGAACCTGCTTCCATGCCTCGATCATCTTGCGGATGTCGGGGTCACCCACGGCGATGGCGCCGTAGTTTGAGTCGCTGACCCGGTCGATGTTTGGCATGAACACCCAGAAGCGTTCGAGGCGATCGGAGAACTGAATCTCGCCGCCCTTGAGGCGGGAGAGCAGCCGATCGCCATTGATCTGAATCAGGGCAATCTCACGGGCTGCCTGCAACCGCTGAACGAAATCACCAACGATCTCCTTGGGAAGCGACGTCTGCGAGATCAACATGACGTTCTTGGAATAGGGCGCATCGTTGCAATACCAGGGCTTGGCCGGCTGTAGCTGGAGGCTATGCACCAACAACTTCACCCCATGCTTGGCGAAGGTTTCGGCGGGCTTGCTGGTGGTCACGGAATGGGACACACCATCCAGCATCAGCTGCATTGGGGAGTTGTCGTTGCCGAAGTAATAGCGGCAGGCACCATCGGAGAGCAGGGTCTGTGAAGGGCTGGCGGCATCCATGACCCGCTGAGCCATGTTGATGCTGTCACCGCAGAGGTTGGTGTTGCCATTGATATCCACCACAAAGTCAACAGCACCTGTGTGGATCCCGATGCGCAGCTTGATCGGCTCGCTGATTTCGTACTGAGCCTCGGCCCAGGCATGCAGCCGGAAGCTGAGCTGTATGATCGATTCCGGCTGCCAGCTCTGATCACTGGAATGAATGTAGGCAACTGCCACGCCATCACCGGTGGGCAGGGCCACGATTTCGGTCTGCCGAAACGGCTTGCGTTGATACTTGCCGATGAAGTAGGCAACTTCTGCGGTGAGAGATTCAACAATGAGCTTCTGCAGCTTGTTCGACTTCCTCGAGAACCCTGCAATGTCGCAGAAGACATCGGCCGGCCGGCTTGTGCTGTTCATCAGCCTAGCCTTGTCCCAAGCAGTGAGCCACCGGCGAGCTGCGGCAATCGAGGCGCCTGCGGCGCCCTCCCGCAACAGCCGACAGCCGCGAACCAAACAACCGCAAACCGAACAGCCAAAGTTCAGAAACAGCCAGTGTTAAGAAATTAAGGGTTTAAGGGTTAAGACGAACGGCCCTGGGGGAGGCAGACCACGCGGAAGCCGACATCGCTGTCGGCGAGGACGGGCCCGAAGGGGAAGCGGTAGGCCGAGCGGCAGTACCTGGGGTCGTCGATCCAGGAGCCGCCGCGCAGCAGCCTGCTTTTCTTCTTGTCTTCCTCCTCTGATTGCAACGGATCAAGCCAGGCGCTGCCATCGCTTGGCGCGCCTTCGTAACTTTTGTGCCAATGATCCAGGCACCATTCCCGCACGTTGCC
>JBKDSQ010000035.1:0-68643 GCA_046340895.1 Synechococcaceae cyanobacterium
CTGCTCCAGCCCGGCGTGCTCGATGAGGGCCTCCGCTCCGGGCTGTTCCTCGCCGGCATGCGTCGCACCGGCAAGACCACCTTCCTGCGCACCGATCTGGTGCCCGAGCTGGAGGCGCGCGGCGCCGTGGTGGTCTACGTAGACCTCTGGAGCGACACCCGCGCCAACCCTGCCGTTCTCGTGCAGGCCGCCGTGCGCCAGACCCTCACGGAGCTGGCCACCCCCTCCTCGCCCCTGCTCGCCCGCCTGCGCCGCCTCAAGGGCGTGGATCTGGGCGGCCTCGGCTTTCACTTCGGCTTTAAGCTCGAGCAGCTCGGCGAAAGGGGCGGCACAACGCTCGCCGAGGCCTTCACCCAGGTGGTGGATCAAAGCCGCGCCGATGTGGTGCTGATCATCGATGAGGTGCAACAGGCGATCAGCAGCGAGGAGGGCCACCAGATGCTGCTGGCCCTGAAGGCGGCGCGGGATGCGATCAACCCCCGCCCCGCTTCCCCCGGCCACTTCCTGCTGCTGGGCACCGGCTCGCACCGGGCCCTGGTGAGCGAGCTCACGGCCCGCAGGAATCAGGCCTTCGCTGGCGCCACCTCCCTCCCCTATCCGCTGCTCGATCAGACCTACGTGCACCATGTGCTGCAGCGGCTGGCGGCCGAGGGGATGGCTTCGCTGCCGTCGGAAGGGGTGGCCTGGGCGGCGTTTCAGGCCCTGGGGCATCGGCCGGAGGAGTTTCTGCGGGCGCTGGCCCAGCTGCGGGCCAGCGCCGGCAGTGATCTGGGGCCCGATCAGCTGCTGCCGGTGATCGCCACCACACTCCGGGGCGCGGCGGCCGACCTGGAGCTGCTCAAGGTGGAGCAGATCGGTGGGCTGGCAGCGGCGGTCTTCGATCGGGTGGCGGCCAGCGAGGGGCCGGCGCGGGGCTTGTTCTCCGCCGAAGCCGCCGCAGCCTTCAGCACAACCCTCGGGCGGCCGGTGCGCGTGGAGGAGATCCAGCCGGTGGTGAACGAGCTGCTCGGCGCCAACGTGCTGATGCGGCTGGGCCATGGCCTCTACGGCATCACCGATCCGGTGGTGCAGGAGATCTGGCGGGAACGGCGCGGGGCCCGCTGAGCTCGTGGCGCAGGGCCAGGATCTGGCCGGCCGCCAGGCCTCCGTCGTTGATCGGCAGCCGCTCGGGCCAGCAGGGCCGCAGGCCTTTGGCCCGCAGCGCGGCGATCAGACCCTCCAACAGCCGGCGGTTCTGGAAGCAGCCGCCGGCCAGGGCCACCGGCCCGAGGGCGCCTGGGGCCAGGCCGGGCGCCGGCGGCGGGGCCAGCGCCGCCACGGCCGTCGCCAGGCCCGCCACCAGGCCGTTGTGAAAGCGGGCGGCGCAGAGGGCCACGGGCTCGGCGGCGGCGATGTCGTCGAGCAGGGCGCGGAGCAGGGGCTGCCAATCGAGCCGGGCGGGAGCGCCGGGCCGCAACGGCAGGGGATAGGCCCCCGCCAGGGCGGGCGCCGAATCCGTCGCCCGATCAGCCGCCGCCTGCAGCGCCAGACCCGCCTGGGCCTCATGGCTGGCGACAGGCACCAGCCCCAGCAGCGCCGCCACCGCATCAAACAGGCGGCCGGCGCTGGAGGTGAGGGGGGCCTGCAGGCCGCTCTGCAGGGCGCTCTCCAGCAGGGTCAGCTCCCCTGGCGCGAACGCCTCGCGCACGGCGAGCGCGCCGGGATGGCCGAGCAGGCCCGCCGCGTGAAGCAGCCCCAGGGCCGATCGGCGCGGCTCCCGCATCGCCCGCTCCGCACCGGGCAACGGGAAGGGGCGCAGGGAGGCCAGTCGCCGTGCCCCCTGGGCCTCCAACCGCAACAGCTCACAACCCCAGAGCGCAGCGTCGCCAGCATCGCTGGCCTCGGCGTGGCCCCCCTGATCCGCGAAACCCAGCCCATCGAGGCACAGCGCCAGGCAGGGCATGGCCAGGCCGTGCTCCGCCAGCACCGCCAGCCCGTGGGCCCGGTGGTGGGCCACCGACCGCACGGGCACCGCCACCGCCGCGCCCAGCTCCGCCACCAGGGTTGGCGCCTCCTGATGGCTGCCGTAGCCCGGATGGCCGTCAACCGCCACCGCCGCCAGCGCGCTCCCCTGCCGCCGCAGGAGCTCCAGCACGCCCCGGCGCCAGAGGCCATGGGCGCGGGCATCCGCCAGATCCCCCAGGTGGGGCGCCAGCCACAACCGATCGCCCACCGCCAGGGCCGGGGCGCTTTTGAGGTCGCCGCCCAGCGCCACCACCGCGGGGCCAGCGGCAGCCAGCGGCAGGGCTTCCGGGGCATAGCCGCGGGCGCGGCGCAGCAACGCCGGACGCCCATCGATCAGCTGCAGCACCGAATCATCGAGGGGCCGGGCGATCGGGCGGTCGTGCACCAGGAAGGCGTCGGCGATGTCCGACAGCCGCTCCACCGCCTCCGCCGGATCCACGCACAGCGGTTCGCCGCTGCGGTTGCCGCTCGTGGCCACCAGCGGCCCGCCGAAGTCGACCGCCAGCAGCAGGTGCAGCGGCGAGGCCGGCAGCATCACCCCCAGGGCGGGAGCCCCGGGCGCCACCCCCGGCAGCGCCGCCGCATGCAACGGCTCAGGGCAGGGCAGCAGCACGATCGGTGCCGCCGGGTCCGCCAGCGCCGCCCGCTCCGCCGCCGTGGGCTGGAGCAGCGGCGCCAAACGCTCGGGATCGTCCACCAGCAGCGCCAGGGGCTTGTGGGGCCGCCGCTTGCGGATCCGCAGCCGCGCCACCGCCGCCGCATCGGCGGCGTTCACCAGCAGCTGGAAGCCGCCCACCCCCTGCAGGGCCAGGATGCCGCCGGTGCGGAGCACGTCGAGGGCGCCGGCAAGTGCCGGGGCCGATGCCGCTGCGCAGGGACGGCCCTCGCGATCGAGCAGCTGCAGCCGCGGACCACAGAGCGGGCAGCCGATCGTTTCGGCGTGGAAGCGCCGATCGGCCGGGTCCTCGAATTGGCGCCGGCAGGCGTCGCAAAGGGGAAAGGCCGTCAGAGTGGTATTGGCGCGGGCGAAGGGCTCGGCGGTGGCGATCGAATAGCGCGGCCCGCAATCGCAGCAGCTCAGGAACGGATAGCGAAAGCGACGGTTCGCCGGATCCAACAGCTCCCGCCGGCAGGCGGCGCAGGGCGCGCGGTCCGCCACAAGCGACGGGGCCACCAACCCATCCCCCAGCGGCTGGGGCGGCGCCGCCTCGATCACCAGCCCGCGCGAGCGGCCGCCACTCTTCGGAACCTCCGCCAGCGGCCGCCACTCCTGCTGCAGCCCCTCCAGCCGCGCCGCCGCCGGCAGGGCCGCGGGCAGCCGCTCCAGCAGCCGCTCCAGCGCCTGCCGCTCCCCCTGCAGCCGCAACTCCACGCCGCCGGCCACGTTGCGGATCGTGCCCACCAGCGCCAGCTGCGCCGCCAGGCGGTGCAGCGCCGGCCGGAAGCCCACGCCCTGCACCACCCCCTGGCAGAACAGGCGCAGTTCCGCGCAGGGCGACGGGGTGGGGAGGGGGGCCGGGGGCACGGGCGGCAGGCTGGCGCGAGGCGGATGGTGCAACCGCCACCCTCCATCCATCGCCAGCAACGGTGAACGGAGATGTCTTAGCCAGCTTGATGGGCTCAGCCGTGACAGGCTGCAGGAGAAAGGCCAACCCGGCAGGGCCATGGAGGAGCGCCACCAATGCTTCGCCGAACATTCATCCGCAGCCTGAAGCGGGCTGCCGCACTCACCCTGGCATGGCCACTGCTGCTGAAAAGCAGGACAGCCCTGGGAAGAGGGATACCATTGCCGCCCAGGCGCGCCACAGAACCCTACTCTTTCACTACCCGCAACCTGAATTTTTCCATGGCGGATGGGGTCAGACTCGCCGCCACCCTTTACATACCCAAAGCCCAAACGAAAAACGAGCGCTTTCCGGCACTCCTGGAAATGCTGCCATACCGAAAAGATGATCTATTCGCCTTGCGCGACTACGAGCGAGCCTCCCACTTTGCCAAGCGAGGCTATGTCGTCGCACGGGTTGACGTGCGCGGAACCGGAGGCAGCGAGGGCGCGTTGCCTAACCGCGAATATTCACAACAAGAGCTCACAGATGCAACCACCATCATCGATCAACTCTCCAAGCAGCCCTGGTCGAATGGCAAAGTCGGCATGTACGGCATTTCCTGGAGTGGATTCAATGCGTTGATGGTGGCGAAAAAACGACCACCAGCACTGAAGGCAGTGCTGGCCGTACACGCCAGCGACAACCAGTACCTAAACGACATCCACTACATCGATGGGGTGCTGCACATGGACACGTACTCCCACCAGATCAGCAGTGACAACGCCCTCCCCCAAAGCCCTCATTACACCCTGAACGAAAGCTACTTCCGCGATCGCTTCGACCAGAAGCCCTGGATTTTTACCTGGTTCCATCATCAGCAGAACGACGCTTTCTGGCGTGATGAGTCCCTCGGCTTTCAGCAACCTCTGCCCCTACCTGCCTATCTGATTGGTGGGCTCCTGGATGGCTATCGAGACTTCATTCTCAGCGTGGGACAAGATGCCAACGCTCCCATAATTGCCGAAATCGGCCCCTGGAATCATGCCTGGCCAGACGATGGGGAACCAGGCCCAAACCATGACTGGCAGCAGCGAGCAGTGCGCTGGTGGGATTACTGGCTGAAAGGCATCGATACCGGCATTCTGAAAGAACCACACTTCATGGTCTTCGTGCGGGCCGGCCACGAACCCTCAACCAACGAAAAGGAAACTCCTGGCCACTGGCGTTGCTATCCCAGCTGGCCACCGAAAAACCAACAGCACCAGCGCCTCTACCTTTCCTCCCGACATCGGCTCCAGGAAAAGATGGAAGCGCAGACACTGCCGAGCCAGGCCCATCAGCTGGCGTATCAGCCTGGCAGCGGGATGACAGCTGGTGTCTGGTGGGGGGAGCAGACAGGTGACATGGCAGCGGATGACGCCCAAAGCCTTATCTACGATTCCCCACCATTAAGTACGCCTTTGACAATCATAGGCCAGCCAGAAATCAGCTTACGCATCGCGGCAGATGCTGGCTATTACCACTGGAGCGTCAGGCTGGAGGACGTCAGCCCAACCGGCAAAGTGTCGCTCGTTAGCGGCGTTTTAATCCATCCTTCCCAGCGCTTACCAGGCCTTACCCCACAGCCCCTGCCACCAGGCCAGGCAGCCACTCTAAAAGCCAAGATTCACGTCACAACCTGGACGTTCAAGCCCGGCCATCGCATTCGTCTTGCCATCAGCAATGCGCAGTTTCCGATGGCATGGCCAACACCGCATCGCGGCAATACCACTCTGATACTTGGTGCCAATACCTGGCTAACATTGCCCCTTGCTCCAGCAGACAACCAACAACCCTGCAAGCTGCCACCACCGGCCATGGGCGACGCGCATCCCCAGGGCCGCATCCTCACACCAGAGAACAACCAAATCACCATTCATCACGATCCAGATACAGGAGAGGCCGCCTACGCAATCACCAACGCATCTGCGTGGTCCCTTGGCCCCAAGAACTTCGAGGAGCAGGAAAGCTACCGATGGTCGGTGAATGAGACCAACCCGGCAACCGCAGAATTCAAGGGCGATCGACAGGTGACCATCTCCCTGCAAACCAGGAAAGTAGAGCTCAAATCCTCAACCCTTATCCGCTCAGATGCCAACAACTTCTACCTCACATTTACACGATATCTTCTAGAGAATGGCCAGGGCGTAAGAACCCGAACCTGGTCGGAAGCCATCCCGAGAAACCAGCAATGAAGACCTGGCAGAGATCGTGAACAGCTATTCCGTCATCCGGTGATCACGAGTTCCCAGCATGCCTTATCGCTTCTTGTAATCACCGCACATCCCGCCGCCCCGCCTGGCCAAGGTGAAAACGTCGCGCCGCGCTTGTTTCCATCGCGCTGGCCGCGGCGATCCGGCCCTTCGCCGGCAGCGGCACCGCCACGGCGCAGACCACTGCAGGCACCTCAGCCTGTCCACTGCCTGCGGAGATCGCGGCCACCTTCCTGCAATCTGCAGCCGCACCACTCTCACCGCACCGCACCGCAGACCTTCTACCGCTACTTCAATTCTCCCTGGCCCCCGAGCTCTGGGTAGAGCCATAGCAAACCAGGCGATTGAACACACCATGACCAGCCCGCTGTCGAGACGCGGCAGCCACGTTATCCGCTGCAAAAGGCTAGCACATATCCTAAATGGTTACCATCTTTACCCAGTCACCTCAATCAATCTCCAACTAGGCTGACGAACCGCATCAATCTGTAATTCAGGCCAGAGACCGATGCTGAACTTGGCACGCGGATAAGTGCCTTTCATCGCCCAAGCGTGGTGAAACCCGCCAGTTTCCAAGCAACAGAGAAACCCGATCACCGTCAACTTCAACGTGGCCTTAATGGCACCAGCAGGAGTGCATGAAGTCAAAGCAGAGGTAGCACAGTCGTTCTCGACTGACGTGCTTCACCTTCTCGACACTCGCCTCAACTGCCCCGGATCTCGATAAAAGCAGCGGGAACTGTGAATTAGCTGGATTTGCGGTCACTTTTAACTTATGCACCACCAATTAAGTCTTCGGGCGGGAACTTCTAGTCACTTCTACCTCCCACCAGGAATCCAAAATCACTTCAGCTCACCTAAAACACCTCACGCATTCCCGCTTACCCAGTCCTTCCCAAGGCTGGCACCATGGCCGGCAACAGTTCACGCCCGATGGCACCCACATCCACCCTGCTTCGCGGTGATCAGACGTTGACTCACGCCCAAGAGGCCCATGGGATTTAGGCCTCATCAGTTTTGCGATGCGCGAAGCAGCACGCCAAAGCAGCACGCCGAAGCAAGCGCGGAAGCAAGCGGCCTCGTCGGCTAAACTCCCCAGGTAAAATGCGGATCAGTCTGGAGAGCACGATGGCAACCTATGTTCTCGTTCATGGCGCCTGGTATGGCGCCTGGTGCTACCGAGATGTTGCCAAGATCCTACGCACCGCCGGGCATGACGTGTTTACTCCCACCCATTCCGGCCTTGGCGAGCGGCAACACCAAGCCGCTCAAACCATCACCCTTGAATCTCATATTCGTGACGTATGCGGATGCATTGAAGCCGAAGAACTCAACGACGTCATCCTCGCCTGTCACAGCTATGGAGGCATGGTGGCCACGGGCGTGGCCGATCGCCACCGCGACCGGATTCGCGATCTGGTGTATATCGATGCCTACGTACCGGAAAACGGCGACTCTTTGATTAGCCTGTTGCACAAGGCACTAGAGCCAGACGTAGCCGCATCATTCATTGCCCATTTCAGGGCATCGGCGGCGGAAAATCACTGTGGAATGATGCAGCCGTTGCAGGCAGAGTTATTTCGGGTTGTCGAGGCAAAGCGCGCTTGGGTAGATCGCCGCGCCTGCCCCCAGGCACTCGCCACATTTGAATGCCCGGTTTTGCTTTCGGAAGCGCCAGACCAGCTGAGCAAACACTATATCCTTGCCGACAACTGGGATCCCAGCCCATTCCGGTACTTTGCCAAGAAGGTCGAGGGTCTGCCCGGCTGGAAACAGAGCAAATTACCCTGTGGTCATAACATCATGGTAGACATGCCGGAAGCATTGGCCGCCATGCTGCTCGACCTGGCATAGCAGAAGCGAGCCTTGGCATCGCTCGCCAGGCTTTCTCTACCCAGGATCAACAATCTGACGATCGGATGACATCGACCGGCCAGCACTGCGGAGCGCTGGCACCATGGCTGACAACGGTTCACGCCCGATGGCACCCAACCCCACCCTGGTTCGCGCCATCGGGCTGCGTGCCCTGACGCTCACCGTGGTCACCAGCGCCATCGGCTCCGGCTGGCTGTTCGCGCCGTTGCAGGCCGCCCGGCTGGCCGGGCCGTGGGCGTTGTGGGCCTGGGCGCTCGGGGGACTGCTCTCCTTCTGCCTGGCGTTGGTCTTCGCCGAGCTGGGGTCGCTTCTCCCCCACTCAGGGGCCATTGCCGCGATCCCCCTGCTCACCCATGGGCGACTGGCCGGCTTCATCGTCGGCTGGAGCGCCTGGCTGGCCTATCTCGCCCTGCCGACCGTGGAGAGCCTGGCGGTGATGCAATACCTGGCCAGCTCCCTGCCCTGGCTCACCCGCGACGGCAGCGCCGGCCAGGTGCTCAGCCCCGCTGGCCTGCTGTTGGCCGCCCTGCTGCTGCTGGTTCTCACCACCATCAACCTGGCGGGGGTCAGAACCCTGGCCCGCTGGATCACCGGCCTCACCCTCTGGAAACTGGTGATCCCCTTGCTGACCTCCATCACCTTGATGGTCCACGCGGGGCACTGGGGCAACCTCGCCGTCGGCACGCCGGCCAGCCTGGGGCAGGGGGTCAACGGTGTGGTGAGTGCCATCGGCGCCGGCGGCATTCTCTTCAGCCTGCTCGGCTTCCGTTCGGCCATGGATCTGGCGGGCGAAACCCGCAACCCCCAGCGCACGGTGCCCCTGGCCATGGCCCTCGGCCTGGCCATCGTGCTGGTGATCTACCTGCTGCTGCAACTGGCCTTCCTGGTGGCGGTGCCCCCCGCAGCCCTGGAGCGGGGATGGGGGGGCCTGGTGCTCACCGCCCATGGGGGGCCGATGGTGGCCCTGGCCATGGGGGCAGGCCTGGGCTGGGTAACGCGCCTGCTGCTGTTCGATGCCGTGCTCTCGCCCTCCGCCACGGCGATGGCCTACCAGAGCGCGGCTTCGCGGGTGGGCTGGATGATGGCCCGCTGCGGTCTGCTGCCCGCCCCCCTCGCCCAGCTCAACCGCCAGCGGGTGCCGGGCATGGCCCTTGCCATCAGCCTGCTGGTGGGCGTATCGATGCTGCTGCTAGGGCCCACCTGGAAGCAGGTGGTGAGCTTCCTCACCGCCAGCCTGGTGATCTCCCTGGCGATGGGTCCGGTGAGCCTGCTCGCCCTGCGCCGGCAGCTGCCGGATGCTCCAAGGGCCTTCCGGTTGCCCTTCGCCCGCACCTGGTGCGCCGTGGCCTTCGTGCTGGCCACCTGGGCCATCTCCTGGTGTGGCCGCAGTGCCACGTCCGGTGCGGTGTCGGTGATCCTGCTGCCCGCGCTGGTGCTGGTCGCCCTCCATCGGCTGGGCTGGCGCTTCGGTGCTGCCCAGCAACCGCCGCTGAACCTCCTCTCCGGCCTCTGGTGGTTTGCGTACCTCGGAGGCATCGTGGCCATCAGCGGCCTGCTCGGACCGGGGGCATCAGGGCCCGGCGCCAGCGCCGGCATCGGGCTGCAGCTGCTGGCCCTGGCCGCCTGGGGGCTGCTGCTGCTGCCACTGGCGGTGCGCTCTGCCCTGGGGAGCCCCTCGGCATTCGCCATGCAAGCCTGCCAGGATTTGCAGGAACACGAAAACAATCCCCCCGCGAATTACAGCCATTAATTCATGCAATAGCAGCAGCCATTGACAGTCCTCGCGCCAGCCCGCGGATCGCGCCACATCAGCAGCGCTGCGCGCAACCGGCAAAAGCATTTCGTTTCGTTGCATTCGAGGCCAGCCATCACGGGCCCTCAGTACCTAAAGAAGGTCACCCCTTGGGGAGCGAAACCATGCACTCAGCAAGGGCCCAGCGCACCCTGCTGGCCACCCTGGTCGCCGCCGCGATCGGGCCACTCCTGGGCAGCGGCGATGCCTCCGCCCAAACCCAAACGGCCAGCACCTGCCCGCTGCCGCCAGAGATCGCGGCCACATTCCTCGAATCGAAGTGCAGCAAAAGCACCCTCACAGCTCCCCAAACCTTCTATCGCTACTACAGCAGCGACAGCAACCGCAAAGGCCGGTATCTCACCACCGATCAGCATGGCGACAGCAGCCAGGCGATCCGCAATCTGGCCCTGCACCAAAACTGGGGCAACCAGGCCCGCCGCCAGCTCTCCGTAACCCTGCCGGCCGGCACGGTGATCTATCAGGGGGTGGTGGCCCCGCAAGCCCCCAGCGCCTGCTATCCAGGGGGCGGCCAGCAGACCTTCATCGAAAACTCCAAGGATCCCGCCATCGTCTGGACCGATGGTCCAGAACTCAGCTGGCAACCCTTCGCCTGCCCTTCCTCACCCACGCCATGACCGCCAACCTCTCCAACCTGCTGCCCCTGATCGATCAGGCCCTGGCCGCCACCGATCAGCGCGGCTCCGGCGCCAAACCCGAACAGGCCGAGAAGCTCCGCCATGCCCTGCAGGCGGTGCGCCAGCAGGCAGAAGCCGGCAGCCTCGAGCCCTCCCGCGGCGTGGTCACCCTCGGGCTGACCCGCGGTGTGGCCGACCTGGGCGAACCCCTGGATTCGCCGCTGATCAAGGCCCTCGGCGCCATCGAGAGCTACTACAAAGAGCACTGCCGCGAATAAGCGAAACAGCCGCTCCTCAGGCCACCACGGCCTCCGGCGGCATCACGCTGGTGGCCAGGAGATCCTTGAGCTCATCGCCCTCGATCACCTCCTTGTTGAGGATCTCCTGGGAGATCGATTCCAGCAGCTCGCGGTTGTGGCGCAGAATCGCCAGCGCCCGATCGTGGGCCCGATCCACCAGGCCGCGCACCTCGCGGTCGATCGCCTGGGCCGTGGCATCGCTCACCACCCGGCGCGGATTCGACGGGCCACCGAGGAAGCGGCTGCCGCCCTGGCGGTCGTAGGCCAGCGGACCCAGCGTGTCGCTCATGCCGTAGGTGCCCACCATCTGCTCGGCGATGTCGGTGGCGCGCTGCAGATCGTTCGCGGCGCCGGTGGTCACCTCGCCGAACACGATCTCCTCGGCGCTGCGGCCGCCGAGCAGGGTGGCGATCTGGCCTTCGAGATCCTCCTTGGAATTGAGGAAGCGCTCCTCGGTGGGCAGCTGCAGGGTGTACCCGAGCGCGCTCATGCCGCGGGGCACGATCGAGATCTTCGCCACCTTGCTGCCACCGGGCATCAGGTGCCCCACGATCGCGTGGCCCACCTCGTGGTACGCCACCACTTTCTTCTCTTCGGGCTGCAGTACGCGGCTCTTCTTCTCCAGGCCGGCCACCACCCGCTCGATCGCCTCGTTCAGATCCCCCTGCTCCACCGCCGTGCGGTTGACGCGGGCCGCTAGCAGCGCCGCCTCGTTCACCAGGTTGGCCAGATCGGCACCGGCGAAGCCCGCCGTGGCCTGGGCAATGCGATCGAGATCGACTCCCTCCGCCAGCTTCACCTTCTTGGCATAGATGTCGAGAATCGTGCGGCGACCGGAGAGGTCGGGGCGGTCGACCAGCACCTGGCGATCGAAGCGGCCGGGGCGCAGCAGCGCCGCATCCAGCGTTTCGGGCTGGTTGGTGGCGGCGAGCACGATCACCGGCTTGTCCTTGGCGGTGAAGCCATCCATCTCGGTGAGCAGCTGGTTGAGGGTCTGCTCGCGCTCGTCGTTGCCGCCGACCACACCCATCGAGCCGGAGCGGCTCTTGCCGATCGCATCCAGTTCGTCGATGAAAATGATGCAAGGAGCCTTTTTCTTGGCCTCTTCAAACAGATCGCGCACCCGCGCCGCACCCGCTCCCACAAACAGCTCCACAAATTCCGAGCCGCTGATGATGAAGAAGGGCACACCGGCTTCGCCGGCCACGGCCTTCGAAAGCAGCGTCTTGCCGGTTCCTGGCGGGCCCACCAGCAGCACACCCTTGGGAATGCGAGCGCCGATCGCGGTGTAACGCTCGGGCTTCTTGAGAAAATCCACGATCTCGGTGAGCTCGGCCTTGGCCTCATCCACCCCGGCCACATCAGCGAAGGTGACGCGCGATTCCTCATCCGGCACGTACACCCGCGCCTTGCTCTTGGTGAAGCTCAACGCCCCCTGAGCACCGCCGCCCATGCCGCTGCGGCGTGCGAAGAACTGCAGCACCAGGATGAAGATCAGAGGCGGCACCACCCAGCTCAGGATCGTGCTGAAGATGTTCGGCTTGCGGGGCGGGGCCGCCGCGAATTCCACACCGTGCTGCTCCAGCCGCTGCGGCAGATCCATGTCGAAGATCGGCGTGGTGGCCAGCACCGTCGGTGCGCCTTCCGCCGGGGCCTTGATCAGCTCGTAGCGGATCTGGTCAGATGTGATATAAGCCCGCTTTACGTTGTCACCGTTCACCTGGTCGATGAACAGCGAATACGGCACCCGCGGCACCTGCATGCCCGGGTTCGGCACCAGGTTGGTGAGCAGCAGCAGCACGCCGAAACCGATCAGCAGCAGGTTGATCAGGCCGAAGCGCCGGCTGGGGCGGTTGTCGTCCTGGCGGATGGCCATGCGGCGGGGGGGCGAAGCCGGCCCAAGCTAGGTCCGCCCACCCTCTCTCTGCCCGGGCCCCGGTCGAGAGAACCGAACGCTCCGGGCCATGTGCGGCCGCTACTCCCTCACCTCCGCCCTCGACCAGCTGCTGCCGCGCCTGCGCGGCCCCCTGCCCGATGGCCTGCGGGAGCACTACGCGCCGCGGCCGCAGGTGCGCCCCGGTGAACCGGTGCTGCTGCAGCGCCAGGAGCACGGCCGGCTCGCGGTGGGCCTGGCGCTGTGGGGGCTGGTGCCGGCCTGGAGCCGCGATCCGCGCGGGCTGCGCCGGCCGATCAACGCCCGCAGCGAAACCGTGGCCGAGAAGCCCTTCTTCCGCGGACCCTGGCGCCACCGTCGCGCCCTGCTGCCCGCCGACGGCTTCTACGAATGGCAGCGGCGCCGCGATCCGGCCACCGGCCGGGAATGGAAGCAGCCCTGGCTGTTCCGGCCCCGCAGCCGTGAACCGTTCTGGCTCGGCGGCCTCTGGGAGCGCTGGGTCGGCGCCGACGGCGGCGAACTCGACACCGCGGTGATCCTCACCACCGCCCCCAACGACCTGCTGTGCCGCGTGCACGACCGCATGCCCGTCGTGATCCCAACCGGCCTGGAGGAGGCTTGGTTGGAGCCCGCCGACGGCCCCTCCCTGCGCGCCCTCGAACCGCTGCTGGCCCCCTGGGATCCGGCCGGCTGGGAGGCGGTGCGGCTCGACCCAGCCAGCCTGCTGCCGCTCGATTCCCCGCCAACCCGGTCGGATCCGCTAAAGAGTGATTTGTTCGGGTCTTCGCCGTGAGCCTCGCCCAGCTCGACGCCTTCCTCGACCACTGCCGCAGCCGGCCGGAGCTGCAGGCTGGCCTGGAGGGCGGTGTAGACCTTGAAACCTTCCTGCGCCTCGCCCATGACGCGGGCTTCGCCGTGGAGGAAGGCGACGTGATCGCCGCCCAGCAGCGCCAGGAGGAGCAGCTCAGCGATGCCGAGCTCCAGCGCCGCGCCGGCGAGGAGGCGCGCCGGTTGCGCCACTTCATCCCCGGCTGAACCGATGGACGCCCCTGCGCCTCCCCCGCCCTGGCTCGAACCCGACGGCCGAGAGCGGGTGGCCGCCTACCCGCGCCCGCCCGCCCTGGTGCCCTGCCGGCGCCATCTGCGGGTGGAGGTGTTCGGGCAGGTGCTGGCGGACAGCCACAGATCCTTGCGCGTTCTGGAAACCTTCCATCCCCCCACCTACTACCTGCCCCCGGAATCGGTGGACACGAACCTGCTGCGACCGTCGGCCGCACGCAGCTTCTGCGAATGGAAGGGTGTCGCCCATTACTTCGATCTGATCGCCCCCGACGGCCGGGAGCTGCAGCGGGTGGTGTGGCACTACCCCGACCCCACCCCCGCCTTCGCGGAGCTGGCGGGCTGGTTTGCGCTGTACCCCGCACCGATGGATGGCTGCTGGGTCGATGGAGAACGGGTGGTGCCCCAGGGCGGCGGCTTCTACGGCGGCTGGATCAGCCGCGATCTTGTGGGACCGTTCAAGGGGGGAGCTGATGCATCTGGTTGGCAGGTGTGAATCAGGCCCCGTTTTCGATGCGCAATGCGCGCAGGCTCCCCATCCTGGCACTGCTTGCCTTTACCCGCCTGCGCTGGAAATTTCGGGCTGCCATTCGGAGTGCGCTTGGATGGGCGGAGCCAATCACGGCTCCAACCCATCAGCGACAACTGGACGGTAGCTTCTGGTTTTGCCACGATCCCTGCGATCCGTTTGTCACCGGCTACTTCAGTCCACCTGAGCGAACGGAACTCGCCAACACCCTACGCCATAGCAATGGGCAAAGAACCCTGTTGAGCAGCCACCTCATCCACCGTGGCTGGCTCCTCAAAACATGGTCCGGTCTGGTGGTGCTGGGGCCCGACCAACGCGCCTGCGAGCAGGTTTCCTCTGGCAGCGGCAAGCGGTTCGCCGTCTCACCTCGCCCTCGCCTCCTCTCAAACTGCTTCGCGGCTCTGCAACGGAATGACACCAATTACGCTCACTTTCTCTGCGAAGTCGCCTGCTCATTACTTGGTCTTGAGGAGGCTGCAAATGCGATGCCAAGACTGGCGATCAGCGCCAGCTTTGGGCGCGAAATCCTTAGCCGTGCTGGATTCAAGCAGCCGATCACAATCGTTCCCAATAACACCCTTACCCGCATCTATAATGTAGAAACTTTCAGCATGATTCCAAGTGGCTACATGCACGCCGAACTCCTCCGCGAACTGCGACGCCGCATCCTCGAATCCCTGATACGGGAGGCAGGAAATACAGCCCAAGACTCGCCGACAGCCGAGGCTCTTTTCTTGCACCGAGGCAACCACGACAGGCGCCAGCTCCTCAACTGGAGAGACGTTGTCGGCGCTGCAGCACGCAGATTCCCTGAGCTTCACGTTGTGACCCCGGCGGAATGCACATTCCGCGAACAGGTAAGCGCCATGGCAAACGGATTATCATTGCACCCCAAGGAGCACACGCCGCCAACTTACTGTGGGCACCAAAACTTGAACACTACATCGAGATCACCGGGAATGGCGATGGCTATGTAGCCGCAATGGCAACCACTCTCGGCTGCAACGTACACCAAGTAATCAGCAGACTCACTCTTGACAACCCCGATTCACCATCAGCAAACGACATTCTCTACGCCGACCATGTTGTCGATTTAGAATCCGTTTCCAGCCTGCTCCATCAACTCTGAGCGCGGCGGCGGAGCTGGCGTCAACACGGCGCGATCACGGCCGGCCCCCCGCCGGGGTCAGGGGCAGCGAGGTCGGCCCAGCCGGCCGTGCGCAGGCGACGTCCCACGAGTCTCCTCGACAGGCCGCGCGAGCGACACATCGGAGCGGCGAAGTCCTGGTGGTGCGGGGCCCAGACCCCTTGTGGCCAGGGTCTGGGCCTGCCCATCGGTACCCTCAACGCCCCATCCACCGGATCACTCCAGCTGGCCCGACCACGGGCAACGCGAGGCGGGCACAAGGGTTTTTCTACACGAACCTCAGCGAATCAGGCCACTGCTGTTGCACGGGCAGCCTGTTGATGAAAGACTGGTGGGAAGCCGGTAGCCGGGATGACAGCGGAGAAGCGCAGCCAGGGCAAAGCAAGCTGGGGCCTGGTTGGCGTCTTGGGCGCTGCAGCCCTGCTTTTTTTGGTGCTGCGCTGGCTCACGCCGCAGGCCCCCGAATCCGGCGGGCCGGAGGATTACACGTTTCAGCCCGAACCCCGCCGCCCCCCTGTCAACCTGCAGAAATCCAGCGGTGCCCTCACCGGCCAGGGAAGCGCCCCGGCGCCCTCGTTCCAGTCCAGCAGCTGTGCATCGCTCCAGCAATTCGCCAATTACGAGTACGAGCGTCGCTACCAGCAGGGCAAGCTCTCGGAGCTGATGAGCTTCAGCGGCTTCGAAAAGGCCGAGATGTTCATCACCGATCAGGACACGGTCAACTGTGCAGGGGGCGAGTTCCTGCGAAAGGGCAAGAGCGGCGAGCGTCGCTGCAAGAACGTGATCCTTAGCTACGACACGGGCAGCAACACTCTCACTTACAACATCCAATACGTCTATCTCGAGCGGGGACTGCAGCCGGAGTGCGCATCCAGTCGTTGACGGGTGAGCCGGGCGGCAAGGGCGGCAACGCTCACGAATGAAACAGCAACACCAGGCCCGACTTCACCTGGTGGAATTCCCGCTCCTCCCGGCTCAGGTCAAGGCCCACCTGCAATCCTTCCTCCAGGGCGATGTCGAACGGCGGAGCGTTGGGCGCTTCCCCATCGCGCCAGAGAGCGGCAATCCCCACGGGAGTGGCATGCCAACGGAAGCGCGGAGTGCTTCCGATCGACGGTTCTTGCAGGGCGTCTTCGAGGAGCTCGCGGATCGCCATCGTCCGGTGGGGGGGCCTCTAGGGTGTCGCCCTAGCTTCCGCCGGCTTCCGCGGGTGGGCAATCGGCTGAGAGCTTTCGTGATGGAGGCTCCTGCAGCGCGCGCCTACGGTGCCTGCGCCCGGCACCCACCGCCGATGCCCGACCTGCCCGGCCCCATAGCCCTGGTGCACGAGTGGTTCACGCCCCGCTCCGTGGGGGGGTCCGAGCAGGTGGTGCGCGAACTCGACCGTCTGTTGACGGCCCGCGGCCGCCGGCCGGATCTGCACGCCCTGGTGGAGGGCGAGAGCCGTCGGCCGGGCAGCTGGCTGGAGGGGCGGCGGATTCGCACCACCTTCCTGCAGCGGCTTCCCTGGGGTGTGAGCCACGTGCAGCAGTACCTGCCGCTGCTGCCGCTGGCGATCGAGCAGCTCGACCTGGCGGATTATCCGCTGGTGGTCAGCAGCAGCCACCTGGTGGCCAAGGGGGTGCTCACCGGTCCGGACCAGCTGCACGTGAGCTACGTGCACACGCCCGTGCGCTACGCCTGGGACCAGATGCAGCCCTACCTGGCCAGCTCCAGCCTGGCCCGGGGTCCGCTGGGGCCGTTGGTGCGCCTGCAGCTGCACCTTTTGCGCCAGTGGGATGTGGTCAGCAGCGCCAGGGTGGATGCGCTGGTGGCGAATTCCCGCTTCACAGCGCGCCGCATCCAGCGCTGCTGGCGACGCCGCGCCCATGTGGTGCATCCGCCGGTGGCGGTGGAGCGCTTCCGCTGGGACCGCCCGCGCGAGGACGTGTACGTGAGTCTCTGCCGGTTGGTGCCGAACAAGCGGGTGGACGTGGTGGTGCAGGCCTTCCGCCGCACCGGCCTGCCGCTGGTGGTGATTGGCGACGGACCGGAGCGTGCACGACTCGAGGCGATGGCCGGCCCATCGGTGCGCTTCCTGGGCCGCTGCTCCGACGCCGAGGCCACCGCCTGGCTGGAGCGCTGCCGGGCCTACGTCTACGCCGGTCTGGAGGATTTCGGCATCGCCCCGGTGGAGGCGATGGCCGCCGGAGCTCCGGTGATCGCCTACGGCGCCGGCGGCCTGTGCGATTCGGTGCGCTGCCTGGCGCGCGGCGATGCGCAGCCCACCGGCCTGCTGCTGCCGGAGCAGAGCGCCGCCTGCTTCGCCGACGCCCTGGAGCGCTTCGAAGCGGGCCGGCAGTGGCGCCAGCTGGGGGCCGAGGGACAGCGGCGCTGGGCCGAAACCTTCGCCACGGATCGCTTCGCCGAACGGATGGGAAGCCTTCTGGAACGCCTCTGGGAGGCCCACAGCCGGCGGCTCCGGCACGACACCGGCTCTGTGCCTCTGGCCTGAGTGACCCCTTGGGCTGGAGTCTTTGCGATTCCCACCTTTAGATTCGCACACCAGCAAAGGTACCGATGGTCTGGTCGTTCGGATCCGCTTCGTTCGCTCCTGCCTCCCTGGGCGCGCTACAGGAATCCGGCGCCCTTACGGCCTCCCCCCCACTGCTCACGGCAGAGCAGCTGATCGAGCTGCAGTCGCGCCGCTCCCGCGTCGTCAAGCGCACCGGCGACATCGTCTTTTCGCTGGCGGTGCTGAGTCTCGGCTCCCCGATTTACATCCTGCTTGGCCTGCTGGTGAAGCTGACCTCCCGCGGGCCGGTGTTTTACGTGCAGAAGCGGGTGGGCCGAGATTACCGCAGCTTCGGCTGCATCAAGTTCCGCACGATGCGTCGAGACGCCGACCGGGTGCTCGGTGTTCTTCTGGCCGAATCCCCCGACCTGGCCGAGGAATTCCGCAACGATTTCAAACTCAAGAACGACCCTCGCATCACCCGCCTCGGTAAGTTCCTGCGGCGCTCCAGCCTCGATGAGCTACCCCAGTTCCTCAACGTGTTGCGCGGCGAGATGAGCGTGGTCGGCCCACGGCCGATCGTTACCAAGGAACTGCCGCGTTACGGCGAGGCGATGGATGAGGTGCTGGCGGTTCGCCCCGGCCTCACCGGGCTGTGGCAGGTGTCGGGCCGCAACAACCTCAGCTACGACGAGCGCGTCGAGCTTGACGTGCGCTATGCCCGCAGCCGCAGCTTCCGCATGGACCTGGGCATCATCCTGCGCACGATCGGGGTGGTCCTTGATCCGCGCGACCGCGGCGCCTACTGAGCGCCACAGCGCGGTAAGTGATCGCGACCTAGCCGAGCAGCATCCCCGCCGCCAGCAGCAGCCAGAGCAGCTCGAGGCGCCGGCTGAGGGCGAGGAAGCGCTCCACATCCCGGCGATCCGGCGGCCGGCCTCCGGCCCCAAGAATCGGCTTGTCGCGCGCCACACCGCCATAGCGATTGCGTCCCCCCAACTGCACCCCCGTGGCATGGGCGAAGGCCGCCTGCGACACCCCGGCGTTGGGGGAGGGGTCGGGCCGGCCATCGCGCAGCGCCCCGAGAAACAGGGCCGGCAACGCCTGGGGCTGGAGCGCCGCCAGCGGCAGGGTGAGGGCGACCAGGCGGCAGGGCAGCCAGGTGAGCAGGTCGTCGAGCCGGGCCCCAGCCGTGCCGAACCAGCGCAAGCGCCCGTGCCGGTACCCAAGCATCGAATCCAGGGTGCTGGCGGCCTTGAAGCTCCAGGCCAGACAGAGGGGCCCCGGCACCAGCGCTACGAGCGAAGCCGGCAGCGGCGACCGGGGCGCCAGCGCCACCAACGAAGCCCCCACCAGCATCCAGAACAGGGGGGCAAACAGACCATCCACCGCGTTCTCCGACGCCGTCTCCGCCGCCGCCCGCAGGATGCCGGCCCGATCGAGCCCGTCCACATCGCGGCCCACGATCCAGGCCAGCCGTGACCGGGCCTCCGCCGGATCGTCGATCCGCGCGAGCACGGCGCGCACAGCTCGCTCCAGGCTGCCACCCGCCAGAGCGCTGGCCAGGCCCACCAACGGCAGCCCCATCGCCGGCAGCGGCCAGCGGCGCGCCAGCTGCTCGATTCCCCAACCCGCCAGCGCGGCGATCGCCACAACTGCGGCGGCCACCAGGATGCCGGCCAAGCGCAGGCGCCAGGGCCGGTCGCCGGCCCAACGCTCACCCCAGCGTCGCCCCGCCTCGATCAGAAGCCCGAGGGCCTGCACCGGATGGGGCCAGGCCGGCGGATCGCCAACCAGGCGATCCAGCAGGCAGGCCCCGAGCACCAGAACCCAGGCCTGCCCCCCCGCCGTCATCGCCCGTCTGCGGCGCGCCCGTTGGGACGCCGCCTCAGGCGGCCCGCAGCCAGCTGAACATCGAGCGGAGCCCCTGGCCCACCTTCTCGATCGGATGCTCCGCATCGCGGTTGCGGATGCGGGTCATCTCCGGCTTGCCGGCCTCACACTCGGCCACGAAATTGCGGGCGAAGGTGCCGTCCTGGATGTCGGCCAGGATGCGCTTCATCTCCGCCTTGGTGTTGGCGGTGATCAGGCGCGGACCACTGACGTAGTCGCCATATTCCGCGGTGTTGGAGATCGAATCGCGCATCGCGGTGAGGCCACCCTTGACCATCAGATCGACGATCAGCTTCACCTCGTGCAGGCACTCGAAGTAGGCCAGCTCGGGTTGATAGCCAGCCTCCACAAGGGTTTCGAAGCCAGCCTTGACAAGCTCGCTGAGGCCGCCGCAGAGCACTGCCTGCTCACCGAACAGGTCGGTTTCGGTTTCTTCCTTGAAGTTGGTTTCCAGGATGCCAGCGCGGGTGCTGCCGATCCCTTTGGCATAGGCCATCGCCAGGGCGCGGGCCTGGCCCGAGGCATCCTGATGGATGGCGAACAGAGCGGGGACGCCCTGGCTGTTCTGGTATTCCCAGCGCACGGTATGGCCCGGGCCCTTCGGGGCGATCATCACCACGTCGACATCGGCGGGGGGCACGATCAGGCCGAAGCGGATGTTGAAGCCATGGGCGAAGCTCAGCACCTTGCCAGCGCGCAGGTGTGGCGCGATCTCCGCGTCGTAGACGGCCTTCTGGAACTCATCCGGCAGCAACACCATGATCCAGTCGGCCTTTTCGCAGGCCTCGGCCACAGGCAGCACCTCCAGGCCATCGGCGCGGGCCTTGTCGGCGGAGCGGCTGCCTTCGTACAGACCCACCACCACGTTCACGCCGCTGTCCTTGAGGTTGAGGGCGTGGGCGTGGCCCTGGGAGCCATAGCCGATGATCGCCACGGTCTTGCCCTGGAGCAGGCTGAGGTCGGCGTCGTCGTCGTAGAAGAGCTGGGCCATCAGGGCGACCGGTGCGGGCAGGGGAGGAAGAGAGCTTACGAAAGCGCCCGCCCCTCCCCGGCGGCTTGCGAGCCGCTCAGGCCTCGCTCGGATGGGCGATCACCCGGTCGATCAGGCCGTACTCGGCCGCCTCCGCGGCGCTGAGGAAGTAATCGCGGTCGGTGTCCTTCTCGATCTTCTCGAAAGGCTGGCCGGTCATCTCCGCCATGGTGCGGTTGAGCATGTCTTTGATGCGCAGGATCTCGCGCGCCTCGATCTCAATGTCGCTGGCCTGGCGCTGGCTGGTGCCGCCCAGGGGCTGGTGGATCATGATGCGGCTGTGGGGCAGGGCCAACCGTTTGCCCTTGGTGCCCGCGCCGAGCAGGAAGGCACCCATCGAGGCCGCCAGACCTACGCAGATCGTGACAACATCAGACTTTACGTACTGCATCGTGTCGTAAATCGCCAGGCCGGCAGTGACAGAGCCTCCTGGAGAATTGATATACAAGTAGATCGGTTTGCTGTTGTCTTCGGAATCGAGGTAGAGCATCTGCGCCACCAAGCTGTTGGCAACGCCGTCGGTGACCTCGCCACCGAGAAACAGGATCCGCTCCACCCCTAGGCGGGTATAGATGTCGACCCAGCGCTCGTACTGGCTGCCGGGCAGGCGGTAGGGGACGCTCGGGGTGCCGATGGGCATGGCGGAGGAAGCGGGGAGGAGGCGGAGGAAGAGAAGGGGAAGGAAAGGGAGGGGCTCAGCCGATGCCGGCGGCCGTGGGCACAGGCACGGGCAGTTGCTTCTGGCTGGTGAGCACGCGGTCGATCAGGCCGTACTCCTTGGCTTCTTCAGCGGTGAGGTAAGTCATGCGGTCCGAATCGCGGCTGAGCTGCTCGACGCTTTTGCCCGTATTCTCGGCCAGAATCTCGAGCATGGTGTGCTTGTTGTGCAGCACTTCCTTGGCGCGGATCTGGATGTCGCTGGCCTGGCCGCGGGCCCCGGAGCGGGGCTGGTGCAGCACGATCGAAGCGTGCGGCAGAGCAGCCCGCTGGCCCTTGGTGCCGGCGCTGAGAATCATCGCCGCCGTGCCCATCGCCTGGCCGATGCAGATGGTGTGCACCGGCGGCTTGACGTAGCGGAGCGTGTCGCAGATGGCGAAGGCCTCGGTTTCGTAGCCGATCGCATCGCCCGAATACCAGCTGGTGCCGGTGGAATTGATGTAGAAGAAGATCGGCTTATCCGGGTTGTCAAACTCCAGATAGAGCAGCTGGGCGATGATCAGCTCGGTCACGTCCACCCCCAGCTGGCGCTTGGCGTCATCGTCGGAGAACAGGGGCAGACCGAGGTACACGATCCGCTCTTTAAGCAGCAGCGACGGGAGATCCGGCGGCGGCGTGCGGAACACGGCGGAATCGCCGTAGTAGGGGGCCGACACCGTCATCCGCGCTCGCCTGGGAGGTACGTGGCAGGAGCCTAGCCGGCGCCAGGAGGCTCGTGGCCCGGCGCAGCGACGGGTTTCCCGCCCGCGCGGCCGCCCCGGCGACCTCCCTTGCCCGCCGGCTTCTCCCGCTCCCCCTCCTCGGGCGCCACTTCAGCACCCCGGTCGCTGCGGGCGAACACCATCCGGCCGGTGGGCGTCTGCAGGGCGCCGGTGACGGTGACGGGCAGCCGTTCACCGATGCGCTGACGCGCGTCCTCCACCACCACCATCGTTCCGTCTTCCAGGTACCCGACGCCCTGGTCGGCCTCCTTGCCCTCGCGCACGATCTTCAGCTGCAGGCTGTCACCGGGCTGCACCTCAGGGCGCAGGGCGATCACCAGCTCGCTGAGGTTCAGCACCCGCAGCTCCTGCACCTCGGCCACCTTGGCCAGGTTGTAGTCGGCGGTGAGCAGGGTGCCGCCGGTATCTGAGGTGAGGCGCAGTAGCTTCTCATCAGCGCCGCTGCCCTCGTAGCGGGTGCTGTTGAGCACCAGCCGGCGGCCGTACTGCTCGCGCAGCTCGGAGAGCAGCTTCAAGCCGCGGCGGCCCTTGCCGCGCTTCTCGGCGTTGGCGGAATCCGCCAGGGCCTGCAGCTCATCGATCACGGCCTGGGAGACAATCACCTGGCCCTCCAGCAGGCCACTGGCCAGAAGACCGCGGATGCGGCCGTCGATGATCACGCTGGTGTCGAGGATCTTGGCGCTGGCGGGCTGCACCACCCCTTCGGCCACCAGCAGGGCCTCGGTGCTGTTGGGATTGAACAGGCGCAGCAGCGTGCGGCCGTGCACCTCGGCCAGGTTGTACCCGAGCACGCCGAAGAACACGTTGCTCAGCACCGCCGCCAGCGGCTTGACCAGCACCACCTCCCAGGGAAGGGGCAGCAGCAGGATCGGCGCGAGCAGAAGGTTGGCCACCAGCAGGCCCAGGATCAGCCCCACGGCGCGGCTGATCAGCAGATCGGTGGGCATGCTGCGCACCTGGGCCATCAGGCGGCGGCGCAGCTGCTGGAAGAAGAAGCCGGCGATCAGGCCGAAGAAGGCCCCGAACCCCGCCAGGACCGTGCGCAGCCCCTCGAGGTTGGTGACCTGCAGCAGCATCGGCTCCGGCAGAAGATCCACCCCCAGCCAGCCGGTGGCGGCGCCGGAGATCAGGAACAGCAGCAGGATGAGGGGATCCACCATGCCGGATTTCGTGGCGGCTCATCGCTTCAGCCAGGCAGCATGCCCCATCCACGGCCGATTGCCAGGACGGGGTTACCGCCCGTGAAGAGCACGGAGCCGCCAGCGGCCGGCCCGAGGGCCGCCTACCTCCACATCCCCTTCTGCCACCGGCGCTGCTTCTACTGCGATTTTCCCGTGGTGCCGCTGGGGGACCGGGCCGACGGCGAGCGCTCGGCCTCGATCCCCGCCTACCTGGGGCTGCTGGAGGCGGAAATCGCCGCCAGCCCCGCCGGCCCGCCGCTGTCGACGGTGTATCTGGGGGGCGGCACCCCCTCGCTGCTCCGTCCGGCGCAGGTGGAGGGGCTGCTGGCGGCCCTGGAGCGGCGCTTCGGGCTGGCCCCGGGGGCGGAGGTCAGCCTGGAGCTCGATCCGGCCAGCTTCGACCGGGAGCGCCTGGCCGGCTACCGCGCCGCCGGGGTGAACCGGGTGAGCCTGGGAGGCCAGAGTTTCGACGACGCCGTGCTCGTGGCCCTGGGCCGTCGCCACCGGGCCACCGACCTGCAGCAGGCGATCACCTGGCTGGAGGGCGCCCACCGCCGCGGCGACCTGCGCAGTTGGAGCCTGGATCTGATCCAGGGGCTGCCGGGACAGGGGCTGGCGGCCTGGCGGCAGCAGCTGGCCCAGGCGATCAACAGCGGCGCCCCCCATCTCTCCGTCTATGACCTGATCGTGGAGCCCGGCACGGTGTTCGCACGGCGCCAGGAGCAGGGGGCGCTCGCCCTGCCCGACGACGATCTCGCCGCCGATCTGATGGCCTGCACCGCCGAGCGGCTGACGGCGGCGGGGTACGGCCAGTACGAGATCTCCAACTACGCCTGGCCCGGCCATGCCTCCCGCCACAACCGGGTGTACTGGAGCGGCGCGGGCTGGTGGGGATTCGGCATGGGGGCCACCTCCGCCCCCTGGGGCACGCGCCTGGCGCGGCCCCGCACCCGGGAGGGCTGGGCGCGCTGGCTGGCGGAGGGGCAACCGGGGCTGGAGCGCAGCGCGCCGATGCAGCCCGCTGCGCCCCTCGACGAGCTGCTGCTGGTGGGGCTGCGGCGGCGCGAGGGGGTGGCTCTGCCGGCCCTGGCGGCGGCGGCCGGGCTCGGGGCGGAGGATGTGGCGGCGCTGGCCGATCGGCTGGCGCCGTGGCGGGCGCAGGGGCTGCTGCGCATCGAGGGCCCCCGCTGGCGGCTCACGGCTCCGGAGGGAATGGCTCTGAGCAACGCGGTGCTGCGGGAGATGCTGGCCTGGTGGCAGGAGCGGCCCGCTGGGCACTGATCCAGCCACGCAGCGCCTCCACCGCCAGGGCGCGGCCCGGTAGCAGCGGTGGGCAGAAGGGCGGCTGGCGGGCGGTGAGGCCGAGCAGGTCGGCGGTGACACGCACCTGGCCGTCGCAGGCCTCCCCGGCGCCGATGCCGATCACCGGGATCACCAGCTGGCGGCTCAGCGCCTCCCCGAGCCCATCGGGCACGTGCTCCAGCACCAGGGCGAAGCAGCCCGCCGCCTCCAGCGCCTCCGCCCGGCGGCGCAGCCGCTCCTGGCTCACCGGATCGCCCGCCTGGCGGCGGTAGCCGAGCCGATGCACCGACTGGGGGGTGAGGCCAAGGTGGCCCATGACCGGAATCCCATGGCGCACCAGCCGATCGATCACGGCCAGGGTTTCCGGCTCGGCACCCTCCAGCTTCACAGCCACCGCTGGACTCTCCTTGAGCACCCGGCCCGCGGCGGCCACCGCTTCGTCGGCCCCGCACTGGTAGCTCAGGAAGGGCAGGTCGGCGATCAGCAGCGGGCGCTGCGGACCCGCTGCCTCCAGACCGCGGCCGACCGCACGTATGTGGTGCAGCATCTCCTCAAGGGTGACCGGCAGGGTGGTGGCGTGGCCAAGCACCACCATCGCCAGCGAATCGCCCACCAGCACCGCGTCGGCACCGGCTTCGGCCACCAGCGTCCCGGAAAGGGCATCCCAGGCGGTGAGCACCGTGATCGGCAGGCCCGCCTGCTTGCGCAGGATCAGATCACCGGGGCGTTGGGGCACAGGGGATGGGGTGGGCTGGGCCCATTGCTAGCATTAAGCCGACTCGGACCCACGCGGCCCCGACGCCCAAACCTGGTCAGAACCGGAAGGGAGCAGCCACACGGGATGCTCTGGGCAGGCGTGGACTCCGGGTCACCATCTTCCAGCGGATCACTCGATCCGCGTCTGGCGGTTGAGCAAGAAGGGAGGGATCATCGCCCCGCGCTCTTCGGCCGTGGTGGCGAGCGAATCGGCGAAGCTGGGGGCGGCACGCTCGGGCCGGTAGACACCGCCGCTCTCGAAGCCGGTGGCGATCACCGTGACATGGATCTCGCCCTCGAGGGCCTCATCCACCACCGCGCCGATAATGATGTTCGCGTCGGGGTCGACCACGTCGTAGATCACCTCCGAGGCGGTGGTCATGTCCTCCAGGGTCATGTCCTTGCCGCCGCTGATGTTGATCACGCAACCGCGGGCCCCATCGATGCGGGCCGACTCCAGCAGCGGACTGGTCATCGCTGCCTGGGCGGCCTCACTGGCGCGGGAGCGGCCCGAGCCCACGCCGATGCCGAGCAGGGCGGTTCCGGCGTCGGCCATCACCGAGCGCACGTCGGCGAAATCGACGTTCACCAGCCCCGGCTTGGTGATGATGTCGCTGATGCCCTTCACACCCATGCGCAGCACGTCGTCGGCGGCGCGGAAGGCATCCTGCAAAGGGGCGCCGGCGATGGCGTCGCGCAGGCGGTCGTTGGGGATCACGATCAGCGTGTCCACATGCTCCGCCAGGCGGGCGATGCCCTCCTCAGCCTGGCGCAGGCGCTTGCGGCCCTCGAAGCCGAAGGGCTTGGTGACGATGCCCACGGTGAGGGCACCGCACTCCTTGGCCACCTCGGCCAGGATCGGGGCCGCCCCGGTGCCGGTGCCACCGCCCATGCCGGCGGCGATGAACACCAGATCGGCACCTTGGAGCGACTGCTGCAGATCCGTGCGCGATTCCTCGGCGGCCTTCTGGCCGATCACGGGGTTGCCGCCGGCGCCGAGGCCGCGGGTGAGCTTCTGGCCCAACTGGATGCGCTGCTGGGCCGCCGACTGCAGCAGGGCCTGGGCATCGGTGTTGAGCACCCGGTAGCCCACTCCCTGCAGATCGGAGGCGATCATGCGGTTGACCGCGTTGCTGCCGCCCCCACCGACCCCGATGACCTCGATCCGGGCGCTCTGGCTCGGCACGATGCCATTGCTGCTGGGCTGGGTCTGGCTCATGGCGAGGGGGTCCATCAGGGGCGCCGGGGCAGTGGGTCGAAGGCCGTTGATCTGCGGCTGCATTATGTCGGTCACCAGTTCCGGCGGATCCGCGAGAGCAACAAGGATCGCCCGGAAGGGGGCGACTGGCAATCACGTGTGGGCATTGGCTGGCCTGGGCTGCGCTACTGACCCCCCCGAGGTGGCGGGGCGTTGCGACCATCCCTCGGAGCAGCGCCCACCGGGCCCGGCAGGCTGAGCTCAGGCTGCTCAGGATCGCTGAGGTCGATCATCTGCGGTCGCCGCCCGCGGATCTGGGTCGGCAGGGTGCGGATCAGGTGTTCGGCCACCTCGAGGCGGCGGGGCAGGCGGGCGTCGCCAGGGCCGAGCCGCAGACGGCCCAGCTCGCTGGTGGTGAGCCAGAGGCTGCCGTCGGGTTCGAAGCGGATCTCCCGCAGGCCCGGGCCGAAGCGGGGGGCCGCCTCCAGCACCTTGGCCAGCTCGGCGCGGTGGCGGCTGTTCCAGCCCGCCACTTCCAGCCGCGCGGCGCCGCGCAGGCGGACGCCCACCCCCGGATGGACCGGGATCCAGTTGCCGAGCCGATCCACGTAGCCGCGCTCCACAGCACCGGCGCTGCGGCGGGAAGCGCGGGCCACCGCCTCCCGGTCGACCAGTTCGATGCGCAAGCGGGGGGGCAACATCAGTCGCGTGACCTTGACCTGCTCCACCGGCAGGGCCTCGACAAGACTGCGGCTGAGCTGCCGCGGCCTCAGGCTCAGCAGCGGCTGCGGAAAGCGGATGCCGGCCGCCTGGATCACCTGCTCGCGGTTCACCAGGGCGCTGCCGCGCACCTCCAGCTGGGACGGATCGCGCAGCATCCAGCCCTGGCGCAGCAGCACCGTGCCCAGGCCGGCCGCCAGGGCAGAGAAGACGAAAAAGCGCCAGAGGTTGCGCAGCCGCTCGGCTTGGCGCTGCTGGCGGACTTCACGGCGACGGGCAGCGCCCGGGGGCAGGGGCCCGCTCACAGTTCGCATCGCGAGCGCGCCATCAGCTCCTCGATCCAGCGGCGCGCCCGCTGGGCATCGGCGAAGGGAAGATCCTTCTGCCCACCGCCGCCCACCAGACGCAAGCGGCAGGCCCCCTGGCTCTCCTCGGTCAGCGGTGCCTCGCCGGAGCCCAGCGAAAGCAGCTCAACCCGCTCCAGCTCCTTGATCGCGAAGGAATCAACCGGCCTGAAGCTCCCAGCCTCAAAGGTTGTCCAGCTCAGCAAGCCATCCTTGAGACGGGCGCCACCACAGCTATCAAGCTTGGCCAGCTCGGCACCGGCGGCCCACTCGCGGAAAAGTCGCTGGCGCCGCCGCTCCAGCCAGCCCAGGCCGGTGAGCAGGACGAAGACGAGGAGAAGGGGGAGCCAGAAGAGGCCGTGACTCATCGCGTCTCTCCGCCGGGATCGCGTTGCGCGAACGATTCTCTCGCCTCCTGAACGAGAATGTGGAGAAGCTCCTCAAGTGGCAAGCCGCTGGCGGCCCAGAGCATGGGGTACATGCTCTGACGGGTGAAGCCCGGCAGCGTGTTGATCTCGTTCAGCCACAGCGCACCGCTCTCCTCCTCGTAGAAAAAATCCACCCGCGAGAGGCCGGATGCCCCCACCGCCCGGCAGGCCGCCACCGCCAGGATCGCGGCCCGCTCGCCAAGCTCCGCCGGCACCGCCGCCGGGATCACGGTGTGGCTCAGCCCCTCGCTGTACTTGGTTTCGTAGTCGTACCAATCGGCATCGAAGCGGATCTCGCCGAGCACGGAGGCGCGCAGCCGTTGGCCGCCGAGCACACCGCACTCCAGCTCGCGGGCCCGCACGCCCTTTTCCACCACCAGCCGCGGATCGAGAGCAGCCGCCGTGCGCAGACCGGCCAGCAGGCTGGCGCGGTCGCCGGCCTTGCTGATGCCCACCGAGGAGCCCATGTTCGCGGGCTTGACGAAACAGGGGTAGCCCAGCTCCCGCTCCAGACGATCCAGCAGCGGCTCAGGCCGCTCCAGCTCCCCGGCCTCCAGGCTCACGTAGGGCACCTGGGGCAGGTCGGCGGCCGCAAAGGCCGCCTTCATCGCCTGCTTGTCCATCCCCACCGCCGAGCCGAGCACGCCAGAGCCCACGAACGGCACACGCATCAGCGTGAACAGGCCCTGGATCGTGCCGTCTTCCCCGTTGGGGCCGTGCAGGACCGGGAACCAGACCTGCACGTCGAGGGCCCCTTCGGGCAGGCCGCGAAAGCCGGGCGGCCCTGCGGTGGGCAGCTGGTGGGGCTCGGCGGGATGGCCCGACGCCAGCACAGGCTCCGCCACCGAGGGCGGCCACCAGCGGCCTTCGCGATCGATGTAAAAGCATGAGAGGCGGTAGCGCTCGGCATTGGCCCCACTCCTCAAGCCTGCGGCCACCGTAGCGGCGGAGCGAATCGAGACGGCATGCTCCCCGGAGGCCCCCCCGAACACCAGGCCGAGGTGGAGCGGGGAGGAGGTCATCGGGGCGCTGGAGCGGTGCCAACCGTATCAGCGATCCGCGGGTCGGCCAGGGGGTCAGGCCGACAGGCTGCCGCTGAGGGAGAAGGCCCGCGCCGTCTCGATGCGCACCCGCACCAGATCCCCGGGGTCGAGGGCGGAACCATCGGATCTCCTGGCCGGGAAGAAGGTGAGCCGGTTGGTGCGGGTGCGACCCATCGCTTGCTCCGGATCGCGCGGATTGGGCCCTTCCACCAGGATCTCCTCCACACGGCCCAGGTAGCGGGCGCTGCGCTCGCGCGCCATGCGCTCCACCAGGGCGTTGAGCGTCTGCAGGCGCCCGACCTTCACAGCCTCGGGCAGTTGATCCGGCCAGTCGGCGGCGGGGGTGCCCGGACGCGGGGAATAGGCGGCGGTGTTCACCTGATCAAATCCGATCTCTTCGACCAAGGCCAGGGTGTTGCGGAACTGGGCGTCGCTTTCCCCCGGGAAGGCGACGATCACATCCGCGCTGATCGCCGCATCCGGCATGCGGGAGCGGATGCGCTCGACGATGCGTCGGTAGCGCTCCACCGTGTAGCCGCGGGCCATCGCCCGCAGCACCTCGTCGTCGCCGCTTTGGAAGGGGATGTGGAAGTGCTCGCACACCTTCTCCAGGTCGGCGCAGGCATCGATCAGGCGCTCTGTGAAGTAACGGGGGTGGCTGGTGGCGAAGCGGATCCGCTCGATGCCGCGCACATCGTGCACGTGGTGGAGCAGGTCGGTGAGCGTGTGGGCGCGGCGGCCCTCGGGGGTGATGCCGGGGAGGTCGCGGCCATAGGCGTCGATGTTCTGGCCCAGCAGCGTGACCTCGCGATAGCCGCGCGCCGCCAGCCCCTCCATCTCGAGGCGGATGGCGCCCGGCTGGCGCGACTGCTCGCGGCCCCGCACCGAGGGCACCACGCAGTAGGTGCAGCGCTCGTTGCAGCCATAGATCACATTCACCCAGGCGCAGACCTCGCTGTCACGCCGGGCGGTGGTGATGTCTTCAAGGATGTGGTGGGCATCGGTGGCCACCACCTGGGCGCCGCTGGCCACCTTGGTGAGCAGGGTTTCCAGCCGGTTGGCGTGCTGCGGGCCCATCACCAGATCGAGCTCGGGCACCCGCCGCAGCAGGGCCTCACCCTCCTGTTGGGCGACGCAGCCGGCCACCACCAGGGTGAGGCTGGGATTGGCACGTTTGCGCTGGGCCTGGCGGCCCAGATAGCTGTAGACCTTCTGCTCGGCGTTGTCGCGGATCGTGCAGGTGTTGTACAGCACCAGATCCGCCTCCAGCTCCGCCGCGGCCGGCGTGTAGCCCATCGCCTCCAGGATGCCGGCCATCCGCTCGGAATCCGCCTTGTTCATCTGGCAGCCGAAGGTGGTGATCCAGTAGCGGCCAGGCCCTGCCGCCGCTGCCGCCGCTGCCGCGGGGGCCGCTGCAGGCGCCGCTGTGGTGGCGGCAACGGGCGGGGTGGAGGGGGAGATGGAGGGGGGAGCGGTGCTGGTCATGGCTCCAGTTTCGGCCATCGCGCCGCTGTGGCAGCGCCGCGGCGCCCATGCCAGCGTGGAACCATCCTGGCTCCGAGGACCCAGCCCCTGCCATGCGCTGCCGCCTGCACCGCTTCACGCTGACCAAGGCGGTGCCGCTGGCGATCAGCCGCGGCACCACCGCGGCGGTGGAGCACTGGCGCCTGAGCCTGGAGCACGACGGCATCGTCGGTCTGGGGGAAACCGGTGGCTTCGATACGGGCCACCGCCTCTACGAGAGCGCCGACGTGGCCGCCGAACTCGAGGCCTTGCTGCCGCGCCTTGAGGGGCTGGCACCCCAGCCGCGGCAGGCCCTCGACCCCCTGCTGGAGCCCCTCTCTCCGCCGGCCCGCTGCGCCGTGGACCTGGCCCTGCACGATTGGTGGGGCAAACGGCTCGGCCAGCCGCTGCATCGGCTCTGGGGGCTCGATCCGGCAGCGGTGCGGCCCACCAGCGTCACACTCGGCCTGGGGCCGGTGGCGGCGGTGCGACAGCGCCTGAACCGCTGGTGGGAGCAGCTGCCGGCCACGCGGGTGAAGCTCAAGCTCGGCAGCCCGGAGGGCTTGGCGCACGACCGGGCGCTGGTGGAGGCCGTGGCAGAGGAGCTGGAGCGGCGGCGCCAGGCCACCGGCACGGCGCTGGAGCTGCAGGTGGATGCCAATGGCGGCTGGGACGTCGACGGGGCCCGCTCAATGCTGGGCTGGCTGGCGGAGCGGGGCGTGGCGCTGGTGGAGCAGCCGCTGCCGCCGCTGGAGGATCCCGAGGCCGATGCGGTCGCCTTCGCCGCCCTGGAGCTCGACTGCCCGATCCCGTTGGTGGCCGATGAGAGCTGCTGGAACCTGGCCGATGTGGTGCGGCTTGCGCCCTACGTGGACGGGGTGAACATCAAGTTGCTCAAGAGCGGCGGGTTGAGCGAGGCGCTGCTGATGGCCCTCGCCTGTCGGCGCCTGGGCCTGGAGGTGATGCTCGGCTGCTACTCCGACGCGCGGCTGCTGAACGGCGCCGCGGCCCAGCTGCTGCCCCTGGTGCGCTGGCCCGACCTCGACAGCCACCTCAACCTGGTGGACGATCCATTCGTTGGGCCCGCTCTGGAGGGCGACCGGGTGCTGCCCGGTCCGGGCGCGGGTCTCGGGGTGGAGGTGCGTTGATGCTCAGCCCCCTGGCCCCGGTTGTGCTGTTGCAGCATGGCGGGCTCGACACTCTCAGCGGCAAGACCGGCCTCACCCTGCTGCGCTACCGGCGCGGGCCGGTGCTGGCAGTGGTCGATCCGGCCCACGCCGGCGGATCGCTGGCGCAGATCACCGGGATCGCGCGGGAGGTTCCGATCGTGGCCTCGCTGGCGGAAGCCCTGCCGCTGCTGCCCACCGCCAGGGGCGACAGGGCCGAGGTGGCGGCGGTGGTGGGCCTAGCCCCCTCCGGGGGGCGGCTGCCGGCGGAGGTACGCACCGATGTGGCAACGGCCCTGGCGGCGGGGCTGTCGGTGGCGAGCGGACTGCACACCCGGCTGGGGGAGGATCCGGAGCTGGCCGCGCTGGTGCAGCCTGGGCGGTGGATCTGGGATCTGCGCCGCGAACCGGCCAACCTGCCGGTGGCCTCGGCCCGGGCCGCCGCCCTTCCCGGCCATCGGCTGCTGGCGGTGGGGAGCGACATGTCGGTGGGGAAGATGAGCGCCTGCCTGGAGCTGCTGGCGGCGGCGCAGCGCAGCGGTGTGGACGCCCGCTTCGTGCCCACGGGCCAGGCGGGGATCCTGATTGCCGGGGGCGGCGTGGCGCTCGATGCGGTGCGGGTCGACTACGCGGCCGGGGCGGTGGAGGAGGCGGTGCTGGCAGCCGCGGCGGCGGCCACGCCCGACAGCTGGGTGCTGGTGGAAGGCCAGGGCTCCTTCTGCCATCCGGGCTCCACCGCCACCCTGCCGCTGCTGCGCGGCAGCCAGCCCACCGAGCTTCTGTTGGTGCACCGGGCCGGGCAGACCACGATCCGCAACCAACCCCACATCCCCCTGCCCCCTCTGCGCGATTTGATCGACACACTTGAGCGGATGGCAAACCTGGCCCGGCCGGCCGGGGGGGCGCCGGCACGGGTCCGGGCGGTCGCCCTCAACACCGGCCATCTCGACGGCCCGACGGCGGCCGATGCCATCGCCGCCGTGGCCGCCGACACCGGGCTGCCCTGCTTTGATCCGGTACGCGATGGCGGTGAAAAGCTTCTGGCCGCAGTGCGCAGGAGGAAAGATTGAACCCCAAACAGCAAACTCATTCGTGAGCCAGCTGCGCAGGGTAGGGAAAGGGCGAGCGAGGGGACTCGAACCCCCGAATGGCGGCGCCACAAGCCGCTGCCTTAACCACTTGGCGACGCCCGCCGTGGTTTTGGAACCATACACCACGGCCCCAGCTCAGCCGGAGCCCGGCGCGAGCAGGCCGTGCTGTCGCAGGAAGGTCCACAGCGGCTGCCGCAGGCGATCGACGCCGCGCAGGGAGACGTGGTCGTTGTCGCGGTAGAGCCGCTCCCCTTGGGGGCCGTGATCCCTGCACTCCTCCCTCTCGCAGAGATAGGGCACCGGATCGAACACCAGCACCGCCGGATGGCGCTCGGCCAGGGTTTCCATCAGCTCCAGGATCGGCGCGTTGTCGCGGCGCACCTCCTGCAGGGGACGGCTCTGGCGCATGGCGCAATCGGCGGGGGGGCGGCGGAACCACTCCGGTTCGCAGAGCTTGCTTTGGCTCGGCCGCTGCCGGAAGCGCGGGAAAGGGCCCACCAGAACCAGGGTGGCGCCGCGCTTGCCCACCTTGGTGGCGAAGCTGTCGAGGGAGCGGGCGTAGAGGTGGCGCTTGCGCTCCGGCCAGCGCACCAGCTCGCCGTCGGCATCGATCTGTTGGTCGCGGCTGTCGAAGCCGCCCCCGAAGTGGGAGCGGGCGTAGAGGCTCACGATCACCACATCGCCCGGCCGCAGGTGGCGGAGCACGAAGCGCTTGCTGCGCTCGCCCCAGCGGAAGCATCCCGGCAGCCGGTGGTCGTTGCCGCTGGGGGGGAATGGGCAACCATGCTTCTCGAGCAGGGTGGCGCGGGCCGAGGAACCGGCCAAAAGATCCGGAACGAGGGGCTGCAGCATGCCCGCGTGGCTGTCGCCGATCAGCACCAGCCAGGGGTCGGTGCCGCCGGTATCGCCGGGCTGGGGGCGGGTCCGGGGCGCCTGCAGGGCCTGGGGCAGGCGGTACCCATCGTGAATCGCCAGCTGCTCCGGCGGGCGACCGCGGTAGAGGCGGCCGTGGGCAGGCCCCAGGACCAGCAGCAGGGCGCCGGCCCCGAGACCGGTGAGCGCCAGGCCCCGCGCGAGGGTGCCCGCCGCATCCACCCCCCAGGGACGCCGACGCAGGGGGCTCTCCAACCAGCGCCACGACAACCAGGCCAGACCAGCAGTGAGGGCCAGCAGCCAGGGAAGGGTCGCCGCGCTCACGCCCACGCTCCAGCGGGCCAGGCTGAACACACTCCAGTGCCAGAGATACAGGGAGTACGAGAGCAGGCCGATCGCCACCAGCGGAGGCTGGCGCAGAAGACCCACCAACGGTGTTGCCACCTCCGCGCTCACCAGCAACAGTGCCGTGGCCGCCACGGTGGCGAGGGCCCCTGCGGAGAGGGAGAGCAGGCCGAGAAACGCCACCGCCAGGGCCGCCACCACCAGCGCCTGGGCGACCCAGGCCAATGGGGCAGACAGACCACCGCCGGCTGCCAGCCGCCTGGCCACCAACCAGGCCAGACAACCGGCGCCCATTTCCCAGAACCTCGGCGGCATCAGGAAATAGGCAGAGGCGAGATCCTCCACGGCCAGCCGCCGGAACAGCCACCAGGAGGTGAGCGACAACGCGCCGATCAACAGACCCAACCGCAGCCCCCCGCGGCGGTGACCCGCCGCCAGGCCGCTGGCGAGCACCAGCAGCGGAAACAGCAGGTAGAACTGCTCTTCGACCCCCAGCGACCAGAGGTGGGTGAACGGGTTGAGTTGGATGTCGTCGCCGAAATAGTTGGCCGACTGGGCATGGAGCACCAGGTTGCCCGCCCCCACCAGGCCCGCCAGACCCACCTGCAGGGTCCGCTCCGCTTCGCTGTACTGCGGAGCGATCAGCAGAGAAGCCACCAGGGCGGTGAGCAGAACACAGGCCAGCAGCGCTGGGGTGAGCCGGCGTAGCCGTCGGGCATAGAAGTCGGCCAGCCAGCGGCCCGTGCCCCGCACCGGCCGCGCCGCCAGCGAGCCTGTGATCACAAAGCCGGAGATCACAAAGAAGACGTCCACCCCGAGATAGCCCCCCGGGAGTCGCTCCTGGGCCGCGTGGTTGGCGATCACCGCCAACACGGCAACGGCCCGCAGTCCGTCGATTTCAGGCCGGTATCGAGCGGGGGTGTGGGATGTCAGAGAGGGCCACACAACGGGACAATCTCTGCGATCGTAGGCAACATCCCGTCCCGATCCGTTGCGGTTCCGCCGCCTCCGCTGTTTCCCCACCCTGCCTCTTCTGGCGCTGGCAGGCCTGGTGGGGGGCACCCTGGGACTGGCCGTCACCAATCCAGACCGCCAGGCCTTCGAGGGCTTCGCGGCCGAACGGCTCAGCACGCTGTTGCGCGAGGAGGTGTGCGGCAACGATGGGCTGCCGCTGCTGGCGCGGCTGCTGATCCGCGACTGCGCCGGAATGGTCGCCTCCCAGAGCAGTGCCCTGGGCCGCATCGCCCTGGCCCATACCCAGCGCCGCAACCTGGGCCTGCTCAGCCTGTACCGCACCGAGCTGGGGGGTCAGTCGCTGTTTGGCGTGCTGGCTGTGCCCCGCTACAGCGCCACCACCCTGGGGGTGGCAGGCCACTTCGTGATCCTGCAAAGCGAAGCGGAGGCATCGGCGGAGATCCAGCGGTGAGCCAGGCGCAGCCCAGGCTGGCGGGGGAGGCTCCAGCGGTCGCCGGCGCCGGCTCGCCGCTCTCCGCCCTGCCACCGCTGCGGCTGCCCCGCTGTCTGCTGGATCCGGCCACCGCTCTGCCGCCTGCCGACGCCGATGGATTGCTAGCGGTGCGTTTGCGACTGCAGGAAGGGCGGCTGGCGGCGATCGAGCCCTGCAGCGCCGCCGAAGCCGCGGCGCCGCTGCCCCTGGCCCTCACGCCCCTGGTGGAGCCCCACGCCCACCTCGACAAGGCCTACAGCGGCGAACGCCATCCCAACCGCGAGGGCACGCTGGCCGGGGCGCTCGCCGCCAACCTGCGCGAGGCCCAGCAGCGCGACCGGGCCACCGTGCTGGAGCGGGCGGAGCGGGCGCTGGAGCAGGGCTGGCGCCATGGCCTGCGGGCGATCCGAAGCCACATCGACAGCCACGGGGCCGCTGGGGAGGCCAGCTGGGAGGCCCTGGCGGAGCTCCGCCGCCGCTGGGCCGGCCGGGTGGAGCTGGAGCTGGTGGCGCTGGTGCCTCTGGCGCACTGGCGCACGCCGGAAGGACGCGCGCTGGCGCAGCGGGCGGTGGCGGCGGGTGGCCTGCTGGGGGGGGTGCTTGGCGGTCCCTTCCCGTTGCGCAGAGCCGATGACGAGGACCTGGAAACGCTACTGGCTCTGGCGGAACAGCACGGCTGCGGCGTCGACCTGCACATCGATGAGAGCGACGTGCAGCACGGCGAGGGGGTACGGCTGCTGGTGCGGCGGCTGCGGCGCCGCGGCGGTGGACCGCCGCTCACCTGCAGCCATGCCGCCAGCATGGGCCTGCTGCCGGAACGGGCCTGCCAGCGGCTGGCAGCGGCGATGGCCGATCTGGAACTGGCGGTGGTGGCCCTGCCCACCACCAATCTCTGGCTGCTCGGGCGCAGCCGCGGGGCGACGCCGCGGCTGCGGGCCCAGGCCCCGATCCGCCAGCTGCAGGCGGCCGGCGTGGCGGTGGCGGTGGGGGGAGACAACGTGCAGGATCCCTGGTTCCCCGGCGGCGACTTCGACCCGTTGGCGCTGCTGCGCTTCGCGGCGGTGGCCAGCCATGTGGTGCCCTGGCAGCGGCAGGGGCTGGCCCCGTTCAGCCGCACCGCGGCCCGCCTGCTGCACCTCGAATGGGATGGGGTGCTCCGACCGGGGGGGCCCGCCGACCTGGTGGTGCTGGCGGCCCGCTCTTGGGAGGAGCTGCTGGCCCGCGATCCCCAGCGACGGGTGCTGCGCGGCGGCCGCTGGCTGCCGCCGCCGCCGTGGGAAGCGGCCTCGCCGCTGCTGGCCGGCCTCGGGCAGGATCCCCCCCAGCCCTGAGCCCACCCCTACGCCATGCCCGCCACCACGCTGCCCCCCCTTCCGGAGCCCGTGGCGAGCGAGCGGATCGCCGCGCTGGCGGCCGAACTGCAGACGCTGTCCCCGGAGCTGACCCTGGTGATGGGAGGACCGGAGCTGGAGCGCCTGTCGCGGGATTTTTACGACTACTCGCCGGTGCTCACCCCCCTGCTGGCGGGCTGCCGGGCCCAGCTGGCGGCCCGGCCTACCAGCGTCGAGCAGGTACAGGCCGCGGCGGGGGCCTGCGCGCGCCACGGCGTGCCGCTCACGGTGCGCGGCGCCGGCACCGGCAACTACGGCCAGAGCGTGCCCCTGGCGGGGGGCCTGGTGCTGGAGCTGGGCGGCCTGCGACGCCTGCGGCATCTGGATGGCGGCAGCGGGGTGCTCACCGCTGAGGCGGGCTGCCTCCTGGGGGATCTGGAAACGGCATTGGCGGCGCGGGGGCGGGAGCTGCGGTTGGTGCCGAGCACTGTGCGCAGCGCCACCGTTGGGGGCTTCATCGCCGGCGGATCCGGCGGAATCGGCTCGCTGCGCTGGGGCTTCCTGCGCGATCCCGGCAACCTGCTCGGCCTGGAGATGGTGACGCTCGAACCGGAGCCTCGCCTGCTGCAGCTCGATGCCGCCGGCGCCGCGCCGCTCAACCACGCCTATGGCACCAACGGCATCCTCACAGCGGTGCGGTTGGCCACCAGCGCCGCGGTGGCCTGGCGCCAGCTGGTGGTGGCGTTCGCCGACTGGCAGGCCGCCGTCGAGGCCGCTCGCACCCTGCCGGCCACCGCCCTGCTGCTCCATGGCCTCACGCTGCTGGAGGCGCCGGTGGCGGCGCGGCTTCCCTGGCCCCATGGCTGCCCCACCCCCGCTCCGGGGGAGCACCGGCTGCTGCTGCTGGCAGCTCCCGACACCGAAGCGGTGTTGCCGGGCTGGCTGGCGGCCCGCGGCGGCCAGCTGCTGTGGTGCGAGGAGCAGGGCCGCAGCCGCGGGGTGCCGCTGCGGGAGCTGGGCTGGAACCACACCACCCTGCACTGGCGCGCCCAGGTGCCCGGCTGGACCTATCTGCAGATGCTGCTGCCGACCGATCCGGCGCCACTGCTGGGGGCGGTGCGCGGCCGCTGGGGGGGCGACGTGCTCTGGCACCTGGAAGCGGTGCGCCAGCAGGGGCAGGCGAGGCTGGCGGCCCTGCCGCTGCTGCGCTGGCGTGACCGATCCGCCCTCGAGGAGCTGATGGCCCAGTGCCGCGACCTCGGCGCCCTGCTGTTCGACCCGCACGTGCTCACCGTGGAGGATGGCGGGCTGGGGGTGATCGATGCCGACCAGGTGGCCGCCAAGGCCGCCTACGACCCGGCGGGCCTGCTGAATCCGGGCAAACTGCGGGGCTGGCTCAGCCGCAGTCCAGGCTGAGGCGGGTGTCGACACCGGTGACGGGGTTGGTGCCCTCAGCATCCAGGCAAAGGCTGCGCTGATCGGCGCGGTCGATCAGGGCGTCGCTGAAGTCGGCACCGTTGATGCGAGCGCCGCGGAAGTTGCTGCCGGTGGCGATCACCCCACGCAGCACAGCGTTGCGGAAATCGGCCCCGCTGAAGTCCACCTTGTCCATCAACGCGTCGCTGAGGTCGGCGCCGGAGAAATCGGCCTCCGGGAAAGCGGCCTGGGTGAGGATCGCGCCGTGCAGATTGGCGCCGGCAAAGCGGGCCGAACGCCCCTGGGCCCCGGCGAAGGAGGTGTTGGCGAGCTGTTCGCCGCTGAAATCCTTGCCGTTCTGGTTGGTGAGGGTGTAATCCACGCCAGAGAACTCGGCCCGTGCCGGTGCCGCCCCCAGCCCCGGCGACGGCAGCAGGATCGCGAGCACGGCGAGCAGAGTCGCAGTCAGGGTCACCCACCAGCGTGGCCGACGCCCCCTCCATGCGGCCGGGGCGTCGGAGAGGGCAGAGCTGACGGCAGGGGCGGCAGGCACGGGCGGGGGCACGGCGGGGGCTGGGCTGGACATTCAGACCCCGACAGGGCTGAGGCCGAGGTGGTTGCGGATGCGCTCCAGGGCGGCTTTCTCTTCGGGACTTACCTTCTCCCCACTGCCGAACAGGCCCTTGCCGGCGGCCTCGGCCACCGCAACGCAGCCATCCACGATCAGCTGGGCGTACTGCTGGACGGTGGCCTCATCGGCCTTGGTGCGCGCCAGGGCCAGCGCCCCATCCACTTCCTCAAGAGCCCGATCGAGAACCCGGCCATTGCGCACGTCATCGGGGCTGACCTCGAGTTTCTCGGGCCGGATGCCCTGGCGCAGGGCCTCCTCATCGAACAGGCTGGCGATCAGGGCGTTGCCGGGATAGCGCTGGGCCGCACCGGCCAGCTCCCGACCCAGGGCGATCGCCTCCTGGGCGCTGGAGAACAGGCCGAGATCCACCGTCATCACAGCCAGGGCGGCGGCCAGGGGGCCACCCAGCAGACGGTTGCGCTCGTCGGCGCTGAGCTCGATCGTCATCGCGGGCAAAAAGCAGGACAGGGGGGAGACCGCCGACCGGCGGTATTCCCACTGTGGCCGGATCGCACGCTTCCGTCAGCCTTCGGCGGGACTGCCCGCCGGCGGGGGATCGAGCGCGGGCAACAGCGCCCCGAGAAGATGCAACGAGCCGGCCACCACCGGCAGTCCGAGCCCGTCCGCAGCCTCCATGAGCCAGGCGAGCCCCTCGGCCCACGACGGCAGGTCGCGCAGCTGGGCGGCGCTGGCCGGCCAGGCCTGGACGAGGGTCGCGGCGGTCCAGCTGCGGTGGTCGGGAATCGGCACGATCGCCGCCTGGTCGCCGGGGCGCAGCAGCGCCGCCAGCATCTCGGCGCCCTGCTTGTGGGCCTGGACGCCGAGCAGCCAGCGGCGCGGCGGTTCCCCAGGCTCGAGCTGGTCGATCTCGCGGCGCAGAGCCTGGGCCGCCGGCGGATTATGGGCGCCGTCGAGAAGCAGCGGCCGCCCCCGCCAGCACCGCCGTTCCAGCCGCCCGGGCCAGTGCGCGGCGGCCAGGCCAGAGGGGATCGCCGCCGCCGGGATCGCCCAGCCCCGCTCCTGCAAGGCACCGGCCATGGCCACCGCCACGGCCGCGTTGGTGCGCTGCAGATCGCCGGCAAGCCCGAGCACGGGCCCACCCTGCCCCGGGGTGGGCAAGGGTGGGCACCAGTGCAGAGCGGCCCCGACCCGCTCGGCTTCGGCCTGCAGCACCGCCGCCGCCTGCGGCGTCTGCGGGCCGCTGAAGGCGACGCAGCCGGGACGCAGCACGCCGGCCTTCTCGGCCGCGATGGCGGCGATCGTGTCTCCGAGGTGCTCGCGATGGTCGAGGCCGATGCTGGCGAAGCCAATCACGCGGCGCTCGGGATGGGCGGTGGTGGCGTCGAGCCGGCCGCCCAGGCCCACCTCCAGCACCGCCAGTTCCACGCCGCTGGCCGCCAGGCGGTCGAAGGCCGCGGCCGTGAGCAGCTCGAAAGGGGTGAGATCGTGGCGCGCGCCGATCGGCCGCCAGCGGCGCAGGTCATCGCGCAGCTGCTCCGGGCGGATCCAGGCATCGTCGAGCTGCAGGCGCTCGCACCAGCTCACCAGGTGGGGGGAGCGGTAGGTGCCGCAACGCCGGCCGGCGGCCCGCAGGATCGCGTGCAGAAAGCTGCAGATCGACCCCTTGCCGTTGGTGCCGGCCACCTGCACCGCCGGAAAGCGGCGCTCGGGATGGCCGCCCTCCGCCAGGGCCGCCTGCAGCCGCGCCAGGCCCAGGTCAACGCCACGCCGGGCGAAGGGCTCCAGCAGGTCGTCGAGATCGACCGGATCGGGCAGGGTCAGCGGCACGGGAGAGAAGCGGGCGCGCAACGGCGGTGGAGCGGGGCGAAGCGGCCCCTCAGGCGAACTGGAGCAGGGCTTTCTCCAGCCGCTTGACGGCGCGGCGGATCTGGCGGGGACGGATCACCAGCGGCGGCACGAAGCGCACCACCCGCGGCCCGGCCGGCACCAGCAGCAGCCCGGCCGCCATCGCGGCCTTCACCACCTCCGCGGCGGCCGGGGCCCCATCGGCGAGCACCAGGCCCCGCAGCAGCCCCCAGCCCCGGCAGCCCTGCAGCAGGGTGGGGTGGCGCTCCGCCAGAGCCACCAGCTCCCGCTCCAGCAGATCGCCCATCGCGCTGACGTGATCGAGGAGGCCGCGGCGCTCGATCTCTTCGATCACCGTCAGACCGGCGCGGCAGGCCAGGGGATTGCCTCCGAAGGTGCTGGCGTGCTCGCCGGGGCGGAAGTGATCGGCGGCCGCCTTCACGGCGAGCGCTCCGATCGGCACTCCACCGCCCAGGCCCTTGGCCATGGTGAAGGCATCCGGCTCGACGCCGAGACGCTCGTAGCCCCACCAGCGCCCGCTGCGCCCCACACCGATCTGCACCTCATCGAAGATCAGCAGGATGCCCTTCTCGTCGCAGAGCTGCCGCACGCGCCGGAAAAAGGCGGGGTCCCCAGGGTTCACGCCCCCCTCCCCCTGCAACGGCTCCAGGAGCACCGCCGCCACCCTCGGCCCCTCGCCCTCGCATTCCGCCAGCAAGGCCTCGAACGCGGCGGTGTCGTTGTACGGGAAGTAGCGGAAACCCTCCACCATCGGCTCAAAGCCCTCGTGGTACTTCGGCTGGCCGGTGGCGGTGACCGCCGCCAGGGTGCGGCCGTGGAAACTGGCCTGGGCGGTGAGGATCAGGGGCCGCTCGATCCCCCGCACGCTGTGGCCGTGCTTGCGGGCCAGCTTGATCGCCGCCTCGTTGGCTTCGGCGCCGGAATTGCAGAAGAACACCCGGTCGGCGCAGGAGCGCTCCACAAGTGCCCGGGCCAGCTGTTCCTGCTCGGGGATCCGATAGAGATTGGAAACATGCTGCAGGCGGCCCAGCTGGCGGCAGAGACGGCGGCGCAGCACCGGATCGCTGTGGCCCAGGGTGCAGACCGCGATGCCGGCCACGCCATCGAGGTAGCGGCGGCCGTCGCGATCCCAGAGCCACACGCCGCGGCCCCGCACCAACTCCAGCGGGAAGCGGGCGTAGGTGTCCATCACCGCCGAAGGGGGCGCAGACAGTGGCGCGGTGGGACTCATCAAACTGGCGGGTGAATGGGAGCGGTGGGACTTGAACCCACATGCCCGAAGGCGCTCGATTTTGAGTCGAGTCCGTCTACCAATTCCGGCACGCTCCCGCGACAGGGACTCTAGGGGTGTCCCTGCAGGGTTGCTCAGGCGACGTCGTTGAGCCGCACGATCGAGGCGCCGACGGCGTTGAGCTTGCCCTCGAAGTCGGCGTAGCCGCGATCGAGGAACTCCAGTCCACCGACGCTGGTGACGCCATCGGCGGCCAGGCCGGCCAACACCATGGCGGCGGAGGCGCGCAGGTCGGTGCCGTGCACAGGAGCACCGCTGAGGCGAGCCACGCCCTCGATCACCGCGGTGTTGCCACTGGTGCGGATCGAGGCACCCATGCGCTGCAGCTCAGCCACATGCTGCAGGCGGTTTTCGAAGATGTTCTCCACAACCATCGAGGTGCCCTCTGCCGTGGCCAGCAGGCTCATGAACGGGGCCTGGATGTCGGTGGGGAAGCCGGGGAAGGGCTGGGTGGTGAGGTCGACGGCGCGGATCCGCTCGGCCCGGATCAGCAGCCCCGCATCGAGCGCCTGCAGCTGGCAGCCGGCCTCTTCCAACTTTGTGGTGACGGCGCCCAGGTGCTCGGGCACCAGCGGCCCCACGAACAACTCGGAACGGGTGATCGCGCCGGCGAGCAGGAAGGTGGCCGCCTCGATCCGGTCAGGGATCACGGCGTAGTCGGTGCCGTGCAGCCGGTCGACACCGTCGATGACGATCGTGGGCGTGCCGGCGCCGCGGATGCGGGCGCCCATCGCCACCAGCAGATCGGCCAGATCGACCACCTCAGGCTCCTGGGCGGCGTTCTCGATCACCGTCTCGCCATCGGCGAGCGCGGCGGCCATCATCAGGGTCTCGGTGGCGCCGACACTGGGACAATCCAGGTGGATGTGGCCACCGCGCAAGCGGCGGGCGCTGCCGGGCATCACGGCAGTGACCACACCATGCTCGATGGTGACCTGGGCTCCGAGCGCCTTGAGGCCCTTCACATGCTCCACGACCGGTCGGCTGCCGATCTGGCAGCCGCCGGGCAGGGGCACCTGGGCCATGCCCATGCGCGCCAGCAGAGGACCAATGCAGAAGAAGCTGGCCCGCAGGCTGTTGACCAGCTCGTAGGGAGGCGCGGCCTGGCTGATGTGGGCGCCGTCGAGCTCAATCCAGTCGCCGCCACGGCTGACGCGCACCCCGAGAGCCGCCAGGATTTCTCCCATGGCGGCAATATCGGTCAGCATCGGCACGTTGCGCAGTCGCAGGGTGTCGTGCGTGAGCAGGCAGGCCGCCATCAGCACAAGCGCGGAATTCTTGGCGCCGCTGACCCTGATCTCGCCTGAGAGACGCCGTCCACCGGTGACCTCAAGCCGCGGCTGCAGGACTTTCTTGGTGGCCACGGTGGTCAGCGACATGAAATCCGTCTCGTGGAGTTCGGTCCCAAATCTTGACAACGAAGCGCGCGTTCGTCTAGGGGGCCGCGCCCCAAACTGTCTCGCTGCGTCTCAGCACCCCCGGGCAGGCCATGGCCTATGATCCCCCCATCGACACGGCCTGCCGTGCTCGATGCACGCCAGCGGATGTGGCGGAATTGGTAGACGCGCTAGTTTCAGGTACTAGTGGCAGCAATGTCGTGGGAGTTCAAGTCTCCCCATCCGCATCAAATCTCAGATGATCGTCCTCAAGATCACCAACTCTTCGGAGTTTTTAGCTTCAAAGATCGGCAAGTTTCTGGAGAGCCTCACGCCTGATGGCTTCGACGCAGCCACGGTTGAGGACATTTTGATGCGCAAGCTGATCGAGAACCTCGCAGCCGAAGGGCTGCGAGGCGAGGTGGCTGCCGTCAACGGCCTCGACCTCGAAACCGCATCGGGCAATCCTGAGCTGGTGCTTCACGAGAAGATGCGCATCCGTCACCACCAGAGCTTCTGAGCGCCTCTCCCCCGCCGGCCCGCCTCCCCGAGCTGATCATCAGCCGCCGCAACCCGTTGGTGCGGCAGCTGCGCCAGCTGCATGAGCCCCGGAGCCGCCGGGAACAGGGCCTGCTCTTGCTCGAGGGCACGCATCTTCTGCAGGAAGCGCTGCGCCTGGGGCTTCAGCCGCAGTTGGTGCTCGCGACCCCCGCCTGGATCGCCGCCCACCCTGTCCTCGTCGCCAGCCTGCCCGCGCCTGTGCGCTTGCAACCCGCCAGCGAGGCGGTGCTGGAGGCGACGGCCACCACCCGCCATCCCGATGGCGTGCTGCTGACCCTGCCGGCGCCGGCTCCGCCCCTCGGGAACGCGCACGCCGCTCCCCCCTCCTTTGTGTTGGCGCTCGATCGCCTCCAGGACCCCGGCAACCTCGGCACCGTGCTCCGCACCGCCCTGGCCGCCGGCGTAGACGAGGTATGGCTGGCGGATGGAGCCGATCCGCACCAACCCAAGGTGCTGCGGTCCTCCGCCGGAGCCGCCCTGGCTCTGCCGCTGCACCGGCTGCAAGGGGCGGAGCTGGCCGCGCGCCTACGGGAGCTGCGCGAGCGGGGCATGCAGGTGGTCGCCACCGCCGCCAGGGCTCGCCGGGGCGAGCCGCCGCCGCGCCCCTACTGGCAGCTCGCCTGGCGCCGGCCGACGCTGCGGCTGCGGGGCAACGACGGGGCCGGACTGGCGCCAGCCCTGGCGGAGCTGGCCAGCGAGGTGGTCACGATTCCCCACAGCCCGGCCGTGGAATCGCTGAATGTGGCCGTGGCGGCGGCGCCACTGCTGCTGGAGCGGGGCCGGCAACGGCTGCAGCGGGGCGACCCCCCCGGCGCATCGAGCCGCGGAGGCTGACGGGGGAGAATGCCGGCAGACGTCCGCAGCCGCCCACGGTGATCGCCACCCCTCCTGCCCCCGAGCCGTCCCAGGCCGCCGCCGGCGGCCCTTTCGACTACGACGTGATCGTGATCGGCGCCGGCTACGGCGGTTTTGATGCCGCCAAGCACGCGGCCGAACACGGGCTGAAGGTGGCGATCGTCGAATCACGCGACATGGGCGGCACCTGCGTGAACCGGGGCTGCGTTCCTTCCAAGGCCCTGCTCGCCGCCGCCGGTCGGGTGCGGGAGCTGGCCGATGCGGAGCACCTGCGCGGCTTCGGCATCCACGCCGGGCCGGTGCGTTTCGAGCGTCAGGCGATCGCTGACCACGCCGCCCAGCTGGTGGCCACGATCCGCGACAACCTCACCCGCACCCTGGAGCGGGCCGGAGCCACGATCCTGCGGGGCAAGGGGCGGCTCGAAGGACCCCAGCGGGTGGGGGTGCGCGACCGCCACGGCGTCGACCGCACCTACAGCGCCCGCGATGTGATCGTGGCCACCGGCTCCGATCCCTTCGTGCCGCCCGGCATTGAAACCGATGGCCGCACGGTGTTCACAAGCGACGAATCGATCAATCTGGAGTGGCTGCCCGGCTGGATCGCGATCATCGGCAGCGGCTACATCGGCCTGGAATTCGCCGACGTCTACACCGCCCTGGGCTGCGAGGTGACGATGATCGAAGCCCTCGACCGGGTGATGCCCACCTTCGATCCCGACATCGCCAAGCTGGCGGCACGCAAGCTGATCGACGGTCGCGACATCGACGCGCGCGCCGGCGTGCTGGCCCAGAAGGTCACCCCCGGCAGCCCGGTGAAGATCGAACTGGTCGACATGAAAACGCGCGAACCGGTGGAAACCCTCGAGGTGGACGCCGTGCTGGTCGCCACCGGACGGGTGCCGGTCAGCGCCGACCTCAACCTGGCCTCCGTGGGCGTCAGCCCCCAGCGCGGCTTCCTGCCGGTGGACGACGCAATGCGGGTCCTCGCCAGCGCCGAGCCCGGCGCGCCGGTGGTCCCCCATCTGTGGGCGGTGGGTGACGTGACCGGCAAAATGATGCTGGCCCACACCGCCGCGGCCCAAGGCACGGTGGCGGTGGACAACATCCTCGGCCACGCCCGCCGCATCGACTACCGCTCGATCCCGGCCGCCACCTTCACCCATCCGGAGATCAGCTCGGTGGGCCTGAGCGAGGCTGAGGCCAGGGAGCTGGCTGCCCGGGAGGGATTCGAGCTGGGCAGCGTGCGCAGCTATTTCAAGGCCAACTCCAAGGCCCTGGCGGAGCTGGAGAGCGATGGGCTGATGAAGCTGCTGTTCCGCAAGGACACCGGCGAGGTGCTCGGCGCCCACATCTACGGTCTGCATGCCGCCGATCTGATCCAGGAGATCGCCAACGCCGTGGCGCGCCGGCAGGGGGTGCGCCAGCTGGCCACCGAGGTGCACACCCACCCCACGCTGAGCGAGGTGGTGGAGGTGGCCTACCGCCAGGCCGCCGCCGCCTTGGCCTGAGACCGCGCCATCCGCGCCCGTCCCCCGCCTCTACAGCCCGACTCCGTCCTTTCCCCCAGACCCGAGCCCCTGCCATGGAGATCCGCCGCCGTCCGCCCAACCCCTCGGTGAAGGTGGCCCATCTCGAGTACGGCATCCCCCACGACGAGGGCAAGCCGCGCCACATCCTCGAAGAGATCGTCTGGGAGAAAGACCGGGAGGTGAGCGCCAACCGGGAGCGGGTGAGCCTGGAGCAGCTGCGCAGCCAGGTGGCCAAACTGCCCCCCTGCCGCGATTTCGTCGCCGCCCTGCTGGCCTCCTGCCGCAAACCGGCCGTGATCGCCGAGGTGAAGAAGGCGAGCCCCAGCAAAGGCGTGCTGCGGGAAGACTTCGACGCGGTGGCGATCGCCCGCGGCTACACCGCCGGCGGGGCCAGCTGCCTGTCGGTGCTCACCGACCGCCGTTTCTTCCAGGGCGGCTTCGACGTGCTGCTGGCGGTGCGGGAGGCCGTTGACCTGCCGCTGCTCTGCAAGGACTTCATCCTCAGCCCTTACCAGCTGTATCAGGCACGGGCGGCCGGGGCCGACGCCGCCCTGCTGATCGCTGCCATCCTCTCGGACGTCGACCTGGCCTACCTGCTCAAGGTGGCCCGCAGCCTCGGCCTGGCGGCGCTGATCGAGGTGCACGACGGGGCAGAGCTGGAGAGGGTGCTGGCGCTGCAAACTCTCACCGCGGCCGGCGATCGGCCGCTGATCGGCATCAACAACCGCGATCTGGCCACGTTCACGGTGGATCTGGCCACCACCGAGGCGCTGCTGGAGCGGTTCGGAGCCGATCTGAGGGCCCGGGAGGCGCTGGTGGTGAGCGAATCGGGCCTGTTCAGCCGCGACGACCTGGATCGGGTGCAGAGCGCCGGGGCCGATGCGGTGCTGGTGGGGGAGGCACTGATGCGCCAGAGCGATGTGGCCGCCGCGCTGGAAACACTGATCGGGGGTTAGGGGCAGACCCGAGCGGGGTCACAACAAGGCGCGCCATGCTGGGCCACGGTCCCCACCAGCCACCTTGCGCCCTCGCCACCTCACGCGCCCAAGGGTTCCGCCGCGCCGGGCTGCCGCCGTGTTGGCGCTGCTGCTGATCGGGCCCGCGGCGCGCTCCCTGCCCGCCGACACCCCAACGCGATCCACCCCCAGCGTGGTGGCCCGGGTCACGGTGGCCGCAGAGCCCGGCCGCTTCCTCGCCTGGCCGGCCAACAACGGCCTGTGGCGCTGGGATGGGGGCCGGGAGCTGCTGGTGGGCTACCACGACGGCCCCTGGCAGGAGCGCCCGGGGCACAAGGTGGGCGATCCCCAGGTCCAGCGGCTGGCCCGCTCCCGCGACGGCGGCCGTTCATGGCGGCAGGAAACCCCCAGTCCCTACGTGGGGCGCGAGGGGCCTCCCCAAGCCCTGACGGAGCCCCTGCGCTTCGACGACCCCGACCTGGCGATCCGGGTGGTGGCCGATGGCCGCAAAGGCGAGCAGGAGCGTTTGGGCCGCTTCTTCGTGTCCCGCGACCGCGGCCACAGCTGGCGAGGGCCGTTCCGGTTCGAGGGGCTGGAGGGCGCCCCTGCCCTGCGCCACCTGATCCTCACCTCCCGCACCGCCGTGCGGATCACGGGCCCCCGCTCGGCCCAGTTCCTGCTCTCGGCGCAGAATCCGCGGCTGGGGCGCTTCAGCAAACGCCTGGACAAGACCTTCGTGGCACAAACCGAAGACGGCGGCCGGAGCTTCCGCTTCGTCAGCTGGGTGGTGCCGTGGAGCGACCCTTTCCGGGCCGTGATGCCGTCGCTGGTGGATCTCGGTAACGGGCGGCTGGTGGCCGTGCTGCGCCGCCGCGACCCGCGCGCGCCCGAGAACACCCCCAACTGGATTGACGCCTATGCGTCCGACGACGGCGGCCTCCGCTGGCGCTTTCTCAGCCGGGTGGGGCAGAGCGGCTCCCACAACGGCAACCCCGCCGCCCTGGCCCGCCTCCCCGATGGCCGGCTGGCGGTCGCCTACGCCAACCGCAGCCAGCGGATGATGGTGCTGCGCCTCAGCGAAGACGGCGGCCGTTCCTGGGGCCCTGCGCTGGGCCTGCGGGCCAACCCCTTCGACCACGACATGGGCTACCCGCAGATGAGCGTCAATGAGCGGGGCGAGCTGGTGGTGATCTATTACCTCGCCAGCGCCGATCGGCCCTACAGCTTCATCGAGGCCACTGTGGTTCGGCCCTGAGGCTCTCCAGGTTTCATCAAACAAGTCGAGAAGGGTCACGCAATGACCATCAGGCTTTTCGCCAAAGAACCGCGAGCCCAATATGGCAATCATATACTTCTCGGGCTTTGGAAAAGAGTGCCATTAAGGGCCAGAGTGGGCTATCCCTGGCCGAGCGCAAGAAACTGCAGGGACGGAAGACACGGAGCCGAAAGTCCCCATCCAGTGGCAGTTGCGTACCAGAGCAGGGGCGGTGATTGGCAGTAGAAGCATTCAGCCTGTCACGCTATAAGATGCCGCCCAAGACACTTCTTCAATCCACAGATCCAGATGGATAGCCCAGGAGTCAGAGGGCACATTGGTGCGGCAGGAAACCCAGGCTTTCGTCGCTTCATTCTCAGATCTATGCCATTCTTTTCCCTAGGCAGCGAATCGGCGGAGCGAGCCAGCACGCATCGCTGGCAACGAGATCAAGTTTCACGAAGTAGGCTTGACGGCTGAAGATGATAATCATAAAATGTAAGTTGAAACGGAGGACTTGGCACCCCAACCATCAGGCAAACCACTACCACTATGAGTCAGCCAAGAGGGCCCTTACCCCCCCGTCGCATTACTCCCCTTAGACATGGCGCAGGAAGAGCAGATCACAAGATTTGTGGAGCCCTATCAATCCGCACTCAATGGACAAACGATCCATGCTTACCAACGTAGGTCAAAGCCATGATCGGCGCGTCTCTTACCTATTTAAAAAGTCAAGTAAACTCGTTCGCATTCCCGTACAAGACTGAGATCAAGCCAGGAGCTGACCCAGCGGCCGTAGTTTTTCCGGCAGGAAACCAGGCCAAATCGATCCTGTTCGAGCCCGGCAAAATCAACATGCTGCTGGTTGCCCTTGAACAGGAGCGCGTGCAAGGAGCCCAGGATGTGTACAGCCAACGCTCCCTACCGGAGGGGCGAGATCAGCTGTTCAGAAAAAAGCCATCCCTGAAGTTGAGTGTTCATGTATTATTCGTGGCTTGCTTTGCTGACTATGCCACCGCCTGGAATGCGCTGAGTAGCGTCATGCTGGGCTTTCAGATGCATCCCGTTTTTTCACCTGACCATAATCAGGACTTTCCCGAGAAGATGGGAATGATCACCACGGATCTGATCAGTCAATCAATGACAGAGCAGAGAGATCTATGGGCAACCCTCGGGACATGTCTACAGCCAGCTGTTCTTTACCGCTTCAGACTACTGATTCTAGAGCCCAGCGAAGAACAGCCGATTAGCAGGATTGATGAAGAGAAGATTAAAATCACCCTTGAACCCAAACTTGAACGCAAACGGTAGTCGACATCTTCCCCCGCATTCAGAACATGCACTTCACCTTTCTCCATCTCTACCATTTTCTTCTCGCTAGACTCATGAGTTAAAGCAATAGGCCAAGCAAAAGCATTACTTCCCTCAACAAACCCCGCCATCCCATCATGCCGTTCAGCACCTACGCGACACCCGGTGTCTACGTGGAAGAAATCAACACTCTTCCGCCTTCTATTACCGACATCGCCACAGCCATTCCCGCCTTTATTGGGTATAGCGAAAAGCATCAGCGTGCGGGGGAGGTCGAAGTCGATGAAATCATCTCACTCCGTGATTTTGAAGAGCGCTTTGGCAGGGCTCCAGTGGCGCAATGGAGAGTGCACCACGAACGCGTCAACGGCGAAGAAGTGTTGACCCTGTTTGAAAGAGATACGAACAAAAAGAATAACTCCAAACCGGTAGAGCGCTTTAGCGAACCCAAATTTCTCCTATGGTATGCCATAAACCACTATTATCGCAACGGCGGCGGGCGCTGCTATATTGTTTCGGTGGGTAAAACAACAGGCGAAATCTCAAAGGATCACTTTATTCAAGGTCTAGAGATACTCGCATCCTATGACGAGCCAACTCTCGTTGTCATGCCCGAAGTGACGAAGCTCCCACCAGCTGATTATGGGGATGTCTGTCAGTCGGCTTTGAGGCATGCGGCCAACCTACAAGATCGCTTTGTAATTCTTGATCTTCTTGGTTCGGCGACCCCAGCTGCTCCCAATTCCCAAAAGCTCACGGAGTTGCGTGGATTGCTTGGCAATCAAGATCTTGATCGTGGAGCCGCCTATTTTCCCTATCTCAAAACAACTCTGAATCACATCACGTCAGATGAAGAAATTACAGTTGAGACTCTGAATCTAGACGGCACAGCAGCTCCGCCGCCTAGCGGTGGTCCGACTTCCGGGCAAGCAAACCCAAGCACTGAAGTTCCGCTTAAGTCTCTACAGGAGACCCAGACGAGTCTCTTTAATCGGATCAAGAAGATTCTTAGCGACCAGCGCGTCATCCTGCCACCGAGCGCAGCTGTTGCTGGCGTCTACACCAGTATGGATCGGGAGCGAGGCGTATGGAAAGCCCCTGCCAATACCAGCTTGCAATCTGTGGTATCGCCTGTAGTGCAACTGACAGATGAACAACAAGGGAATTTCAACATTGATTCCACTACAGGGAAATCAATTAATGCAATCCGTAGCTTTACCGGCAAGGGCACTTTAGTGTGGGGGGCGCGCACCCTGGCCGGGAATCACAACGAGTGGCGCTATATACCAGTGCGGAGACTTTTCATCTCAGTAGAAGAATCCATCAAGAAGGCCACCTCTTTTGCTGTCTTTGAGGCCAATGATATTTCCACTTGGCTGAAGGTAAAAGGGATGATTGACAGCTATCTCTACAATCTTTGGTCTCGAGGCGCCCTGCAGGGGTCAAACCCAGAAGATGCCTACTTTGTCAATGTCGGGCTTGGCAAAACCATGAATCCAGATGACATTCTGAATGGTCGCCTTATCGTTGAGGTGGGCTTGGCTGTGGTCAGGCCGGCGGAATTCATCCTCCTACGCTTTTCCCACAAGCTCGCACAGTAAGAGCAGGATTTACAACGTATTCTGCAGGCACTTAATGCCTTCATTCAAAGTGCTTCAGCCTTCCCCAACCTCCGATCATCACCAGCCATGGCCACTTCCATCGAAACCGTTCGCACCGAATATCCATTACCTTCTTATAATTACAGGGTTGAGATAGGCAGCGAAGCGGCTTCCTTTTCAGAGGTCTCTGGCCTGTCGATTACCTATGCATTCTGCACCTATGCGGAAAGTCCACTGGCAGCGCAGGCTGGATCCAAGTGGTCCTATTTCCCAGGTCAGATGGATCCAGTCGCCATTACACTGAAAAAAGGGGTTGTTCGCACGGTTAGCATTAAGGTCTTGTATGCCTGGATCCAAACCGTCCAAACCAATCTCGTCGAGAAGAAAGACATCTTCATCCGCCTTTGCGATGAGAAAGGAGACCCTGTTATCTCCTGGAAAGTGGTCAATGCTTTTCCAATCAGTCTCAGTGCTCCCACATTTGATGCCGCATCGAATGATGCTGCTATCGAGACGATGGAGTTGCGCGCCGACTTTATCTCTCTCGAGGAGGTGTAAGCATGGCCATGACGGTGGGGCAACAAGCCCGGGAGCATCCGCTTGTCGTTTATAACTATCGCGTGATTGTGGATAGCATCGCCATGCGCTTCTCCAAGGTGGAGGGTTTGGTGTGGGAGCGCAGCGCGATTACCTATCGAGACGGCTGGTCGTTTCTCGATGGTGAAATGATCAGCACCTATCGTGTTGATCATTACGCACCAATCACGCTACAACAGGGCTTGATAAGTCGCGACACACAACTGCTGGATTGGCTCAAGAAGGGTGATGCGCGGATGCTGCAGGTGTTGCTTTGCAAGTCTGATGGAGAAGCGATTCTCTCCTGGAAAGCTCAGCGTGCCTACCCCATCAGGTTGACTCCTACCACGCTCGATGCCAGCAGCAATGAAGTGGCTATCGATACGCTTGAGCTCCAGGCCAGAGGCTGGTCATTGAATCATCCGCTTTAACCTGCATGGTATCTCCCCACCCCACCGAAGTCACAAGCTATCCATTGGGTCTGCCAATGACCCATCGGTTTGGCGTTGCATTTTTTCATGCGGGCAGAATTCCAAACCCTATCGACGTCCGTTTCACGGAGATCTCAGGACTTGCCGCGAAGATCACCACGATCAATGACCCCACCTCCGCCCCTACACTTTCGGCGTCAAAAGTCCCCACCGGGATCGAATATGGCGAGCTCACGCTTCGCCGCGGCGTGGTAATCGGATCTCCTGTCGCGAAACAAGTCGAAGCTGTGTTTCGATCATTCAAGTTCTTCCGATCCGATATTCTTGTTACGATCTTTTCCGAAATTGGTGTGCCGACTGGAGCCTGGTTATTCAATGAGGCTTTCCCGGTGGAGTGGCAGCTCGCTGATCTGAATGCTATGGAGGAGAGCGTTTTGGTTGAATCGCTGATGCTTGCCTATTCCCGTTTGCGCTGGATTACACTCTGATGACGATTGAAATCCGACACCTTGTGATCAGGGCTGTGGTCGAAGCTCCGCCCAGCCACAGCCATCGCCGCTCAGGGAAAACCGCTGGCACCCTGGCTGACGAAGCCAGCCTTGTGGCGCGCTGCACCCGCTCCGTGCTGCAGGCCCTGGAACAGATGAAGGAGCGCTGAGCAGAGAACCATGGCACCTCTCGATCTTTCCAAGCCTGCTCTGTTTACGATCGAGGCTTATCTCGATAGCGAACGCAAACGGCCTGTGCTACCAAAGCCTTCGAGCATGGAGGCCTCCTATGATCTTTCGAGCGTTAAGAAGAGCGAGGAGATTGAGTACGAAGAAGCCCAAGGTATCTCGACGAACTCGGCCACATCAACGTTCTATGCCATCAAGTCATCCCTACTGTCGGTAAAACTGATTTTTAATGATATAGACCTTGGTAGTTACGGTCTCGCCGACCTGCGTGACAAGGCTTCCAAGTATGCGAAGGCGGCCAAGACTCTGGTCACGACCCGGAAAAAGCCGCCGGGTAGCACGGAAGGCACGATTAGTCCCCAGATTGCCCTGTTTGAGCGCCTCTGCCAGGAGATCAATGGTGAGTCGCATGAGCCATCCTATCTGCGATTGAGCTGGTTGCAGGGTGGCCTGCGCTCAAGCTTTGAGGCCAAATTAAAAGACTATGATCTCAATTATACACTCATTGGCCATGATGGTAGGCCCCTGCTGGCTGAGCTGAATGCAACGTTTGTTGAGACGGTGGAGCCCAAGAAGGAGCTGGCCCGCTTGCGGCTCTCCTCTCCCGATCTCAGTCATCGTCATCTTGTCCTGGCTGGTGAAACTCTACCGATGCTTTGCCAGCGCTACTACGGCAACACAGCGGCCTATCTGCAGGTGGCCATGTTCAATGGCTTGGATGATTTTGTTGCCTTGGAACCTGGCATCCAGTTGCTCTTCCCGCCACTGGCAGCGCCGGGAGGAGAGAGCTGATGCCACTGCCAGACGTCAAAATCCGCTGCAATGGCCAGCCGCTGCCCAGCCACTATGAGGTGGTGGATCTGCAGGTTCGCTCGGAGCTGAATCGCATTCCCCGAGCGACGCTGGTGTTGCTGGATGGCAGCCTGGCACAGCGGTGTTTCGAAATCAGCAATGGCGACCTGTTCAAGCCAGGCAGCCGCATCAGCATTGCTCTTGGCTACGTTGATCAGTCGGTTACGCCCAAGAAAGTCTTCGAAGGTGTCGTGATGCGGCATGCGATTACCAGCAGTCTTGGAGGCATGCGCCTCAAACTCACGCTTAGTGACGCGGCCATTGCGATGACGCGCATCCGGCGATCACAGGTGTATCAGAACAAAAAAGACTCCGATGTGATCCGTTCATTAATTCGCGCTGCCGGTCTGAAGGTGGGACGGGTGGAGATGACATCGATCACCCATCCTGAATTGGTGCAGTTCAATGTCAGCGACTGGGACTTTGTTCTGTCTCGGGCTGATGTGCTTGGCCTTGCGGTGCGGGTGCTGGGCGGTGCGGTGAGCGCCATGCGGATTGGCCTCTCCACGCCCAAGCGCATTCTGGATCATGGTCTGGACGACACCCGTTCTCTCGATCTTGAGCTGGATGGGCTTCATCAGATGACATCGCTCACGGTGCGTGGCTGGGACCGTGCCAAGGTCGCGCCCACGGTCCCGGTGCGCGCTCGCCCACCCGTCATCACCGTGGGCAACAGCACCGCCCAGGAGCTGGCCCACGCCATGGGTGGCGGACCCGCCCAGCTGACGCACGGGGCACCGACGGCCCCGAACGAGCTTCAGGCCTGGGCTGATGCCAGGCTGCGCAGCAGTCGCCTGGCTCTGTTGCGCGGCAGTGCCGAGGTGGACGGCAACGCCAGCCTGCTGCCGCTGCACACCGTTCAGATCAAAGGGGTGGGAAAGCGCTTCAACGGCAGCGTGCTGGTTTCCGGAGTCACCCATACCGTCAACCAAGACGGCTGGCGTACGCGGCTCACCCTCGGGTTATCGCCCAGCTGGTTTGCCCGCACCCCAGAGCTCACGGATGTGCCCGCCGCGGGCCTGCTGCCGCCCGCGACGGGCCTGCAGATCGCCACGGTGTCTTCGTTGGCGCAAGATCCTCAAGGTGAGCTGCGGGTGCAGGTGAAGCTCGCCTGCCTGAACCAGGCCCAAAGTGTCCTGTGGGCACGGCCAATCAGCCCTGACGCAGGGGAGGGCCGGGGCATCGTGTTTCGTCCGGAGGTGGGTGATGAGGTGGTGATTGGCTTCCTCAATGGCGATCCCCGCCAACCCCTCATCCTCGGTTCTCTGTTCGGCAGCAAGAACAAGCCGCCCAAGCCGGTGACCAAGCCCGAGCGCACCAATCCGCAGCGAGCGATCGTCAGCCGATCGGGCAGCCGTATTGTCTTCGATGACGAAGCGCCATCGCTGAGAATCGAGACCACAGCAGCAGGCAATGCCAATGGCACCTATAAAAATCGCATCACCATCGACGAAAAAGCAGAGGCCATTACGATCGAGGACCAGCATCGCAACAAAATCGAGTTAACCAAGGAAGGAATTTCCCTGGTTAGCGAGAAGGACATCACTCTTTCGGCCAAAGGCACGATCAAAATCGCCGCCGATAGCAACCTCCAGCTCAATGCCAAACGCAAGACAACGCTGAAGAGCTCCAATGCAGACCTTTCGGCAGATAGCAAGCTGCAACTCAAATCAACACAGATTGACGTTGCTGCAACGGCCACCCTTGAAGCCAAAGGCGCCCAGGCAAAGCTTGCTGGAGACGCATTGATGGTGATCAAAGGTGGCCTGGTCAAAATTAATTAATTATTCCTCCCCTCCTGCCGCCATGCCCGCTGCTGCCCGCCTCACCGATCTGCATACCTGTCCGATGCAGACCCCCGTAGGTCCTGTCCAGGTCCCCCATGTCGGCGGCCCGATTGCTGGTCCAGGAACAGCCACGGTGCTGATTGGCAACCTGCCGGCCGCCTGTGTGGGTGACACCTGCATGTGCGTGGGCCCCCCCGATGCCATCGTCAAGGGCTCGGCCACGGTGTTCATCGGTGGCAAACCAGCCGCTCGCATGGGTGACAGCACGGCCCATGGCGGCGTGATTGCCATGGGCTGGCCCACGGTGTTGATCGGAGGCTAACGCGATGCCGCCCTAGTACCGATGGCGCCTATCAGTCGTTCCCATTGTTTGAATCAGCTCCGCCATGTCCGATCAGACGATCAAACTCGAACTGTCGATTCAGGAGGTCAACCTCATCCTGGAGGCCCTGGGCGATCAGCCCTTCAAGGCGGTGTTCGCCCTGGTGTCCCGGCTCCAGTCCCAGGCCCGCAGCCAGCTCGGGGAGGGCACCGCCGCCGGGGCCCCTGCCAGCGCCATTGAGGCCAATCCTTTGCCTGAAGATGCCTCCAACAGCTTGCCGACGCCATGAGCACTCAAGCCGAGAACAACGTGCCCGACGGCTTCCTTGGCAGCGGCTGGTCATTCCCACCACGCTTCAGCCGTGGAGGGGCGGGTGTGGCCATGGTGAGCGACGAGGAGGACATTCAGCAATCGCTGGGATTGCTGTTTGCCACGCGCCGAGGCGAGAGGATGATGCAGGAATCCTATGGGGCTTGTCTTGAAGAGTGGCTTTATGCCGAAATTGACAATAGCCTGGTCAATAATCTCTGCGTTGCCATCGAAGAGGCGGTGCTTCTGCACGAGCCACGCATCCAGCTTCTGGACGTAGATGTGAGCCGCAATGACCAGGAGGATGGCGTTCTTGATGTGAGGATTGAGTACCGGATACCGTCTACAAACTCTCGTTTCAACATGGTCTTCCCCTTTTATTTCAGCGAAGCCACTGCCCTGATTTCCTGATCTCATGGTCCGCCGCCTCACCCGCTCAGAGTCACTCCCCGTCGTTGTTGGCGATGGCAGCACCGCAGCCCTGCGGCAGCTGCAGGCCCCTGACCCCGATCGGGTCAGCCTGGGCGACGGCGGGACCGCCGCGGCGCTGCGCTTCGCCCAGGCGATGACCTGCCAGCTGCGCTGGATGGACCCCGACAACTTTGATCCCAGCGAGCTCTCCAACAACGACGAGGGCGACTGGCAGGCGCTCTGCAATCCACAAGCCCAGCTGGTGGGGGAGCGACTGCTCAATCCCCGGGATGCGGCCGCGCTGACGCCCGAGGCGATGGCGGACTACTGGCAGCACAGCGAGCCCGAGCGCAGCTTCACGGCGGCCCAGTTGCGCTGGCTCGCCCGGCCCCACTTCGCCCTGCTGCTGGTGTTTCTGCAGCTGATGCGTCACTACAACCAGTTGCTCCAGGCGATTCCCGCGCGCCACCTTGATCACTACTACCAGCAGCGCTTGGGGTTTCAGCCCCAGCCGGCCCAACCCAACCAGGTGACGGTCTGCTTCGAGCTGGCCAGCGAGGCCAGCCCGCTGTTCCTTCCCGCCGGGACCTTGCTCCGTGCCGGCGTCGACAACGAGGGACGCGATCTTCACTACAGCACCAACCACGACCTCTGGCTGAACCACGCCCGGCTCTGCGAACTGCGGGCTCTGCATGTGGAGCGACAGATCACCACGCTGGCTTCGTTGCGTGACCAGGAGCCAAGCGCCGCGGTGGGGCTCGATGGCATGTTGCGCCTGGTGTATGGCAGCCCGCATCCGGGCGATTCGGTGCCTCCCTTGCAGGTGGATGGTTTGCCAGCCCAGCTGGTGGAGAGCCAGTGGCTGCTCACCCTGCTGCCGCTGCTGCGGTTTTTCTGGTCATCGCTGAAGCTGGAAATCCAGGAATTTCAGCAGATCATGCGGCTGCATGCTCGCCGTCATGACCCAAGCGCCGAGGCGGAGTGGCAGCAGATCTTCCAGCGGCTTGGCCTGCACAAGCTGCCGGCCCGCGAGCAGGAGTCGTTGCGGAGCCAACGCCATTTTGAAACCTGGTTCTGCGCCTGCATCCTGGGTCGAACGGGCCAGAGTCTGAATTGGCAGGCAGATGGAATCAGTGATCTCAATGGCATCGATGACCTGTATCTGCAAGGAAAGCAGGATGAAGTGGCTGCCTACTTGCAGGCTCTGCTCAGTCGCCAGAGTTGCTTGATGGAAGGAGAGGGGATTGAGCAGAAGCTGAGCCACTTCGCCGATCTGATGGTTCTCAAGCTCCACATCGACAACGATTGGCGCCAGATCAACTGGCTGCTGCAGCGCTGCGGCCAGCGCCAGCGCAGCCAACCCACCTGGCTTCTGCAACCCGACCACGGGGCGCTCGCTTCCACGGATTTCAGCACCAACCTGAAGGCGGCACTCAACGGCGCCAGCGCCGCCACCCTGCTGAAAGGCGCCCTGCCGGAATGGGGGCAGGGTCTCTCCACGGCTGGCCCTGGAGCCGATCTGGCGGCGCTGCAGCGGCTGGATCAGCTGCTCACCGCCCTGGAGGCCTGGTTTGCGATGCCGGCCGAGCGGCTGCATCAACTGGCGGGTCTGGTGCAGCGCCTGCTGGTCACTCCTGATGGCCCCCCTGTGCAGCCCTCCCCGGGGCGCGAGATCTGGCCGGCCATCGACGCCATCCTGCAAGCGGCCCATGGCGAGCTGCAGCGCCAGCGCCAGCAGTCCGATCTGACGACCTGCCGCCAGGCCTGTGCCTCTGGCCCCGATGGGGTGGAAGCCTTCGAGGCCGTTGTGCAACAGGTCTTGCGCGCGGCGCCGGCCGACTCCGCTGACGCCACCAGCACCGGCGATGCGCCGCTCTCCTGGCGGAACAGCCGCCAGATCCTCGCCCCCTGGTTGGCGACGGGCCAGCTGGAGCAGCTCGACCGGTTCCAGGCGCTGCTGGTTAAGCCCGGTTCCGCGCCCCGCAGCAGCAGCTGGCAGGAGGTGCAGACCCTTCTGGCCGGCGTGCGCTCGCGGCTGCAGGGTTGGCAGCCGGCGCCGCTGGCCCGCTCGGAGTGGCGGCTTCTGCATCGCCAACGCCAGGCCATCGAGCCGGGCGCCGGGTCGACGGCGACACCCCTGCAGCCCTGCTTCACAATCCCGCCGGTCGACCCCGCGGCCCCGCCGGAAGCGGGCCCGGGCTTGGCCGTGGCCAGCCCCCTGCTGGCGCTCGCGGAAGGCCGCCGCACGATCACCCTCACCCTGGCGCTGGAGCCGGATGGCTTTTCCGTGGAGGCGCTGCTGGCTGCCCTGCCCCTGCCTCCGGGTGGGCGGCGGCTGACGGCTGAGCAGTGCGCCGGGGAAGCTCCCAAGCTGCCCGATCGCGATGGTTGGGGGCTGAATCAGGCGCTGGTGGTGGAGCTGAGCACGGCGGCTGGCTGGCTGGCGCTGCCCCTGTCGGCCGCCTGCCTTGGCGCGCCGGTGCCAGCGGGTCACCCCCGCGGTTTCTGGACGCTCAGCCAGCAGCAGGCGCCCAAGCAGGGGCCGCACTGGGGGGTGCTGCAGCTGACGCTGACGCTCGATGCGGTCGCGCCAGCCCTGGCGCCCCTTGAGCCCGGCCACCAGCCGCAGCTGCGCCTGCGGTTGCGGCCGTGGCTGGATGGCAGCAGCGGCCGCTGGCGCAGTTGCGGCGCTTTCGAGGGGCTGAGCCTGGCGGCGGCCCATCTGCGGGTGCGCGTGGAGGGGATCAAAAACCTCACGTTGCAGCACGAGGGCAGCCGCCTCGATCCGCTCGAACCGTTCACCCCCTTCGGCGCCAGCCCGGCGCTCGACAGCAGCTTCTATCTGAGCCATCCGGAGCTGCTGGATGGCGATCACGAGAGCCTCGAGCTGCAGGCCCGCTGGTGCAAGCTCCCCCCCTCGATCGAGCGTCATTACAGCGCCTATCTCGGTTGGCCCGGCCTGCCGGAAAGCAGCCGGGTGAGCGCAGACCATTTCCAGGCGGAGGCCACCTTGCTCGATCGCCAAAGCGGGCCGGTGCTGCCTGCCAGGCAGTTGCCTCTGTTCGACAGCAGCGATGCTGGCCGCCTGCGGATGGCGCTGCCCAGCGGCAAGGCGGAGCGGCCGCAGCGGGATGCCGCACGGGCAGGGGATGACGACGATCTACGGCTGCAGGACCGGGTCTGGCGCCTGCGGCTGACCCCCACGGATTTCGGCCATGGGCTGTACCCCGCCCTGGCGGCCGGCAAGGCCCAGGAGCTCGCGCTCGCCATCAACGCCCAGGCGGCGGGCCAGGCGCTGGCGATGGCTGACGCGATCAGCCGCACGGGCGGCAGCATCGGCGAGCGCTATCAGGCGTCGTTGCAATCGCTGGCCACGGCCGCCATCAACCCGGACGACTACAGCGTGCCTGAGCCCTACACGCCGCTGCTGGCGGAGCTGGAGGCCAGCTACAGCCGCGCCCGGATGCTGTGGCCCGGGGCGGACGGGGAGGGCGACCAGCTGCTGCATCTCCACCCGATGGGCGAGGAAACCATCCCGGCGGAGGCCCCCACCCTGCTGCCCGCCTTCCCCCATCCCGGTGTGTTGGTGCTGGGCCTGGAGGGATGCCAACCGCCCCAGCCCATCGCCCTGGCCTTCCAGCTGGCGGAGGGCAGCGCACGCGGCGCCCGCCAGGAGCCTCCCCTGCGCTGGGAGGTGCGCGATGGCGACCGTTGGCGGCCCCTGCAGGTGGAGCACGACGGCACCAGCGGCCTGCTCCATTCGGGCATCGTGCGCCTGGTGCTGCCGCAGCTGTCGCCCGCCCAAGGCCTGCCGGCCGAGAGGGTGTGGGTACGGGTGCTGCTGCTGGGAGCGGTGCAGGGCTACGCCACCATCCTGGCGGTGCAGACCCAGGCCGTGGAGGCGGTGGGCCTGCCGGCAGAGGATGGCGCGGCGCCCGCCCATGCGCCCCTGGCCCCCGGCAGCATCCAGGAGCTGGTGGAGATGGTGCCGGCGATCACGGCCATCCACCAGCCGTTCAGCTCCCGTGGTGGCGAACCGCCGGAAACGGCGGCGGCGCTGCGGCTGCGGGTGGCCGAGGCGCTGCGCCACAAGAACCGGGCCCTGGCGGCCTGGGATTACGAGCGTCTGCTGTGGGCGGCGTTCGCCAGCCAGCTGCACAAGGTGATCTGCCGGCCGGCGTTGGAGCCCTCCACGGTGGTGGTGCTGGTGATCCCGAATCTGCGCGAGCAGGTGCCGCGCAATCTGCTGGCGCCGGGCGCCTCCAGCGATCTGCTGGAGGCGATGGCGGACCATCTGCGCCGCTGCTGCCCCCCGGAGGTGACGGTGCAGGTGCGCAACCCGCTCTATGTGCACGTTCAGGCGCGCCTCTGGGTGTGCCTGCGGGAGGGGACGGATCCGATCGCGGCCCAGGGACAGCTGCAGCTCGCCCTCACCCGGGCGCTGTCCCCCTGGTGTTTCGACGCGGCGGCTGAGGTGAACCTGGGGGGCAGCATCCAGCTCAGCGAAATCGCGGCGGCGATCGATCCGCTGCCCTTTGTCGACTATGTGGACCGGGTCGGCCTGGCGCTGGTGGATCCCGGCGGCCTACCGCTGCTCCACGGGGGGGTCGTGGGCCAGAGCCTCACCAGCCTCGCGGCCCCCAGCGCCGATGCGGTGCTGATCGCCTACAGCCAGCACGAGATCGTGATTGTGCCCGCCGGTGCCAACCTTGATTTGGCTCAGGTGGGCATCGGCAGGATGGCGATTCAAGCCGACCTGCAGGTGAGCTAAAGCCCTGAGTTTTGCCTTTCTATTCTTTCCCTTCGCTCTCGCATCATGCCCAGCCCCACCACCAAGAGCCGCCAGGCGCTCAAGGCCCGCTTCGTGCGCGGCGCCATCCCCACCGAAACCGATTTCAGTGATCTGATCGCTGCCGGCCTCAACCAGGCCGAGGATGGTGTGTACAAACTGCCGAACGAACCGCTCAGCCTGGTGCGCCAGCAGGCCGATCAGGCGGTGCTGCGCTTCTACGAAGACCCCGCCGCCACCGGCTGCGCCTGGCAGATCACCCTCACGGATCAGGGAAGGGCCGGCTTTGCCATCGCCAATGGTGACGGCAAGACCAGCCTGTTCATCGACAAGGCCACCGGCAACCTGGGCATCGGTACCAACGCGCCGAACCAGGCCTTGACGGTGAATGGCACCGCGGCGATCAAGATCCTGCGGGCGGATGAGATGTGGATTGCGGGCCAGAAGCTATCAGCGAGCTCTCTGCTTGAGGGCAAGCTCACGGTGCTGGAGAATGGCAATGTGGGCATCGGTGTCAGCACGCCAGCCGCCCGGCTCACCGTGTTCCATGCCGCCAATGTGTCGGCCATTCCCAAAACAGATCCAGACAGCCAGCTCAACTTCGCGGGTTACCTGGCGATCAAGGGGCCAACGCCCCAGCTTGACTTCATCGACTCCGATCCCAATCAACCTGATTGGTGCATCCAGGTCAATGATGGCAATCTGCGCTTTTACCGCTCGCCGTGGCAAGATACTGGCTTGAGCTTGCAGGCGAACGGGAGAGTTGGCATTGGCACAACTGCCGCCACTGCGCCATTGGAGGTGAATGGCACAATCAAGTGCACGGAGCTCATTATTAACGATAAATTTCGCCTCGACGGGGTGCACAATAACGATAGCTGGCTGCGACTTTACGTGCGCGACAGCAATGCCCACGGCAACCTGGGGTTCGGAGCAGAGCAAATGTGGTGTCGATCTGGATCGTTCACCGGATCGGATATTGGCCTCAAAGATCAACGGTCAATTCGTCCGATCAAAGATGCCCTCCTTCGGGTGAAGGAGCTGAATCCCGTGCACTTTCGTTACAAGGACCAGTCTGTTGATTCACTGCCGAAGCTGGGCTTCATTGCCCAGGAGATGGAGGCCGTGCTCCCCGAGGTTGTCGGCCTGGGCCCCGAGGGGATGAAGGGGATTCAAGAAGGCTGTCTAGTCGCCCTTCTGGCCCAGGCGATCAAGGAGCAGCAGGCCCAGATCGATGCGCAGCAGGCCCAGCTCCTTGATCTCCAGGCGGCCCTGGCCGGCATCCGCTGAAGCTTCGTTGCCGCGTTCCCCATCCTCTGCCCAGCCATGCCCCCTTCCGCCCCCTCGATCACGCTGGATCCCCTCCCCCATCCGGCCCTGGATTACGCGGGCTTGCGGGCTGAGGGGATCGCGCTGCTGGGTCGCCTCTGCGGCGGCCAGTGGAGCGACTACAACACCCACGACCCGGGCATCACCCTGCTCGAGCAGCTCTGCTTCGCGCTCACCGAACTGGCCTACCGCGCCCAGTTCCCGATCGAGGATCTGCTGGCCAGCGCCGGTCCCGACTGGCAGCCCGGCCCCGACCAGATCCTCGGCGGCGATCCGGTCACCCGGGAGGATCTGATCAGCCTGCTCAACAGCCTCGGCGCCCTCAGCGTCCATGTCGACACCGACAGCCCGCCGGTGCTGCCCCTCTACTACCGCCCTCGTCAGCAGGGCCTCGGCGATCTCGATCTCGATCCCAGCCCCGCCGCGATCCAGCAGGGCAGCATCACCCCCCGGGGTGTGCTGCGCATCGCCGCCCAGGTTTCCGCCTCCCAGGCCGATGCCACCGCCAGCCTGCGCGCCATGGCCCGGCGGCTGCAGGCCTGCCGCCTGCTCGGCCGCGACCTGGAGCTGGTGCTGGCCAAGCCCTTCCAGGCCCACGTGCGGGCCAGCCTCGAGGTGGAGGTCGATGGCCCCCCCGAAGCCCTGATGGGCGCCGTGCACCGCTGCCTGGACGCCTGCATCCGCGCCGCCGCCGAGCAGCGCCACGGCCTGCGCAGTTCCGATCTGATCGTCGCCCTGCGCGGCCTGGACCCCGTGCGCCAGGTGCTGAGCCTGGAGCTGGCCGCCAGCGCCGAAGGCCCCTTCCATCGCTGGTCGCTCGAACTGCCGCCGGGGGGAGCTGAGCTCGATCCCCGCTCCACGATCACCCTGTTGCATCGCGGCCTCCCCCTCACCTGCGCCCCCCTCTCCCTCCCCTCCGCGCCGCCGCCGCCGCCGCCGCTCGATCCCGGTTCCGCCAGCCCAGGCCGCCCCCGCCAGCTCCACCATCGCCGCTCCCTCGCGCGCCAGCTGCCGGCGGTCTACGGCGTCGGTCCGGCGGGCCTGCCGGCGGCGGCCTCTCCCGCCCGTCGCGCCCAGGCCCGCCAGCTGCAGGCCTATCTGCTCTTGTTCGATCAGCTCCTGGCCAACGCCCAGGCCCGCCTGATCCAGGCCACCACCCTGCTCTCGCCCCTTCCCCCCGGCGATCCCGCCACGGTCGCCAGCCCCGCCGTCCTGCTGGCGGACGACCCTGAGCTGAACCTCGCCGTGCTGCGCCGCGGCTCCCCCGACCAGCAGCAGAACGCGCTGCGCCAGGCGCTCCAGAGCAGTTCCGATAGCGCGGGCCTGCCGGAGCGCACCGCTGCCCTGGGCCATCTGCTCAGTCGCTTCGGCGAGCAACTCGGCCTCCATCAGCAGATGCGTGGCCCCGACGGCGCTGACCTGGCGCATCTGGCCGCCGATCGCTCGGCCTTCCTGGAGCGCATCGCCTCGCTCAGCGGCGGTCGCGGCTCCGGGCCCGATCTCCTGCAGGCATCCCCCGCCACCGCCGCCGATGAGGGTCAGGGTCTGTTCGCCGAGCGCCTGCGCCGCAAGCTCGGGCTGCCGGCCAGCCGCCACGGCCAGCCCCCCCTGCTGGTGATCGAGCACCTGCTGCTGCGCCCCCTGCCGGAAGATGGCCTGCAACGGGTGGCCGAAGGGGAAGATCCCATCCCCTTCCTCGCCGATGTGCCCCTGGCCGATCCCTGGAGCGCCCGGGTGAGCGTGGTGATCCACGAGGCCCTGCTGCCCGTCCGTGGCAGCGGCCCCGACGCCGATGGGCCCTCCACCTACGAACGGTTCGCGCAGCGCTGCGTGCGCGAGGAGATGCCCGCCCACCTGGCCGTCGACCTGCATTGGTTCGCCGATCACCCCGACGATGCCGGCCAGGGCGACTGGAGTGAGCTGCTGGCCACCTGGAGCCAGTTTCGCCAGCGCCTCGCCGAGTACCGCCTCGCCACCCTGGTCGGTGCCGCACCCACCGATCCGCTGCTGGCTCTGCGCCTGCGCGACAGCCGCGACCGGCTGATCACGCTGCTGCAGCTCGGGCTGCCTTGGCCCCTGCGTGACATCCCCCTCCCCGCTTCCCTGATGGTGGCCAGCGGCCAGCCCGCCACGGTCACCCTGCCCTTCAGCCAGCGGGGTGTGCTCTACCAGTTGCTTCAGGCCGACACCGGCAAACCGGTGGGGGATCCGCTGGAGGGGACTGGCGATGCCCTGGTCTTCACCACCGCCGAGATCCGCCAGGACATCAGCCTGCGGGTTCAGGCCAGCGTGCTTCAAGAATCCGGCAGCCAGACGGTGGCGACCACCGCCAACGGGCGCCAGCGCACCACCCTGCTGCGCGGCCAGATTCTGCTGGTGGAGGGCATCGACCCGAGCCTCAGCCTGGTGCTGCTCGACGATCGACACCAAGCCCTGCCCCTCTTGAACCCCGAGAGGCTGGCCCGATTGGCCGACTATGGTCAGTCGCTCGCCGTCCAGGTGTTCGACAGCCAGAAGGGGGTGAAGTACGAAGTGATCGACGCCAGCGAGCGCCATCTGCCCTTCGCCGAGCAGCACACTCTCAGCACCATCGAGGTGGTAGGGAACTCCGAGCCGATTGTGATTCCCCTCAAGGACGGGGCCAGCGAAGATCGCGACCTTGTCGTCCGTGCCAGCCTGAAGCGCAAGCCCCGCGCTGGCGCCAGCTATCAGCAGGAGCAGATTCTCACCACGATCCTGCCCCTGCGGGTGCGCGCCAATCCCGCCGTTCCCCTGCGGATCGAAACCCCGGTGCTCGCTGTCGGCGCCACGGCGAGCGTCCGCATCGGCACGGCTTCCGGCGAGGGCGGCAGCCAGGCCAGCGTCAGCTATCAGCTGCACACCCGCCCGATCGACAACTCCGAATGGTGCTTCGCCCAACCCGCCGACCCCTCGGCTGTGCTGACGGTGCCTGACGGCGATCGGAAGATCCTGTTGCAATCCTTGCGACCCGACAACCCCAAGACCTGGTCCGAATTCCGCGCCGCCCCCACCAGCGTCCCTGGCAACGGCGCCACGGTTGAGCTGGCGCTGGTCGCAGATTTCGGCGATGGATATGTCACGGCGCTCGCCCGAAAACAGCACCTGCTCAGCCCGCTCGGCAGCCCCGATCAGGCCACCTACCCCAGTGAACTGCCCCTGCGGCAGGTGGCCGCCGTGCTGGTGCGGCCCGAGGCAACTCGACAGGTGGCGTTGCGCCGCAGACCTTCCGATCCCAATGCCTGGAAGCTCATCGGTGGCCAGCCTGGTGTTTCCTACACCATCTGGCAAGCCGATGCGAATCAGCCCGCCAGGCCCCTGGCCATGCCGATGCACACCCACCATCGCCAGGAGGCTCCTGGGGGCCCGCGAGGCATCGAAAGCCTGCGCGTTGATGTCGATCTCGTCGTGGATGGCACCATCGGCGGCCCGCCGCCGGCCCCGTTCTTGATCGATCCCACCACCTGTTCCGGCCTCACCGTCACCGCCAAGCGGTTGCTCTCCGGCGTGGAGACCACCATGCAGCTGCCGCCCATCCTTGTGGAGGCGGTGCCAGCGCAGGCTCCCATCGGCAGCACGGCCGAGGTGGTGGTTCGGGGCTTGGCTGCAGGCCGCAGAGGCCACCTCGTGCAGAAGGGCAGAGCCCTGCCCGCCGCGGTCGCCGATGCCGAAGGGGTGCTGCGTCTGGCCACAGAGCCGATCAGCGCCGAGCCCAATGTGATGTTGCATCTGGCACCCTTTTCAGCCTCTGGCTCCACACCCTCCCTGCCCGCATTCGTCTGCCGAATCATCATCGCTCTAGATTTCAGCAATGAGGGACCCCGCCTCGACTGACGCCGACCGGGCGACACAGCCGCGCCATCGCGTTCACACCCTGGAACTGGAGCTCCACGCCAGCGAGAAGGGCCTGGCCAAGGCGTTGCTTCCCCGGCTTAGCCGCCTGCATCAGGATCGCCTTCTTCCCCTGTTGGAGCGGATCTGTGATGGGCTCAGTCCGGATCATCGCCTGCACCGCTTGCAGACCCTGGAGATCGACCTCGGACCGTTAGCGCTGGAACGGTTGGAAGAGCAGTTCGCCGAACGGATGGAGCAGGCCCTTCGTGAGGCCTTGGCGAAACAACTGCAGCCCGCGCGAGCCGACACTGCGGCCACGCCTGCGGAATCCCCACCCTCGGGCGGCGATGAGGAACTGATCATCACCTTTGCGGCCACGGGCAACCTCCCCTGGTGGGCCCCGCGCGACCAACCCACCCTGATCGCCGACGCCCTGGCCCGCTGCTGGCCCTCTTCCGCCGAGCCGATTCTCGCGGCGCTGGCCAGCCAGGCGAACGCCCTGGATCGCCTGCGCCGCGCTGTCCATCCAGACCAGCGAGAGCTGCTGGAGTCAGCGATCTCGGCGTACCCGCACCTTGTGCGTTCCCCAACGGACACGCCGGCGGCAGATCCTCCTGCCGCCAGTGCATCCCCCTCCCCTGGCTCCCTCCCTGGAGCAGTCCACAGGTTGCCATCGCCGGGACCAGCAGGTTTGGCCGCCGATGCACCAACCAAGCAGGCCAGTCCGCCGCCACCCCTGGCCCTCGCCCTCCCTTCTGCCCAGCGACTGGAAGCGCCGTCAACCCATCCCCCTGGGCTCAGGGCTGCCGTCGCGGCTCCGCATCCACTCGCCCCGGAGCACCACGGTGGCGTTGGTGAGCCCTGGCTGATCGATGGAGCCGGGCTGGTGTTGCTCTGGCCGTTTCTGGAGACCTGCTGCCGCCGACTCCATCTGCTGGGGGAGGACCGGCAATTCCGCGGCGAGAACGAACGCCAACGCGCCATCGCCCTGTTTGCGCTGCTGGTGGACGAGACGCAGGAGCTGAGCGAATGGCATCTCACCCTGGCGAAGGTGCTCTGCGGGGTCCCGCCGGATCACCCCTGGATCCTCGAAGAACCGCTGGCGGCGGCGGAGTTGCGGGAGCTGCAGGATCTCCTCATCGCCGCCCTCGCCCATGCCGGCGACCGTCTGGGGGAAGATCCCGAAGCGCTGCGCCGCGACTTCCTGCAGCGGCCCGGCCTGTTGACCCATCAGCCCAGCGGCTGGCTTCTGCAGGTGGAGCGGCAAGTGGGGGATGGGGTGCTCGACGATCTGCCCTGGAGCGTGCAGTGGCTGCGCCTCGTCTGGATGGCGGAAGGCCTGCAGGTCAGCTGGTGAGAACGCGGAGGGGGGGAAGGCTGGAACCGTGGATCGGGGGGCGAGGCACCCCATCCCGATGCGGCCCTGAGCCCCACCTGAATCCCATTAAAAACCCCCGCCGCAGCGGGGGTTCGCAAAGGATGCCGAGCGACTGACTGCGGGATTCAGACCTTGCGGCTGTAGAACTCCACCACCAGCAGTTCGTTGATCTCGAGCGCCACCCATTCGCGCTCGATCCGGCCGGTGACCTTGGCGCTCATCTTGGCCTTGTCGAACTCAAGATGGGGCGGGATGTTGGCCAGACCCGGGAATTCCATGTTGGTTTCGGCCAGCTTCTTCGAGGCCTTGCGCTCGCGGATCGCCACCACATCCCCGGCCTTGCACTGGTAGCTGGGGATGTCGACCACCCGGCCGTTGACGGTGACGTGGCCGTGGTTCACCAACTGGCGGGCGCCAGGCACGGTGGGGCCGAAGCCGAGGCGGAAGCACACGTTGTCGAGACGGTTCTCGAGCAGCTTGAGCAGGTTGGTTCCGGTGGAACCCTCCTGGGAACGGGCTTTCTTCACGTAGCGCACAAGCTGACGTTCGGAAATGCCGTAGTTGAAACGCAGTTTCTGCTTTTCTTCGAGACGGATCGCGTATTCGGAGCGCTTGCGACGGGCTTGGCCGTGCTGACCGGGGGGATAAGCCCGCTTGGCGGACTTACGGGTGAGACCGGGAAGGTCTCCCAAGCGCCGCGT